>NZ_JAEMVC010000005.1 GCF_029215985.1 Sulfurimonas sp. SAG-AH-194-C21 | reverse complement strand
TATCACACTATAGCCATAGGAACTGATGGAACACTCTGGGCTTGGGGTGCTAATACTTATGGTCAACTAGGAGATGGAACAACTGTAAATAGCTCTTCACCTAAACAGATAGGAGCTGCTATAAATTGGTCTAGTATTACTGCAGGAAGCAATCACACTTTAGCCATAAAGAGTGATGGAACACTTTTTGGATTTGGTCGTAATAACTATGGTCAATTAACAGGATTAATATTACCCCACGATATAGTCGCACCATTGACAGAAAATGTAAGCTTTACAATGAGTAAAAACACAAGTAAAACATTTACAAGTAGTGACTTTACATTTAGAGACCCTAACCCAACAGATAGTTTAAAAAACATATATATCACAAGTTTACCAAGTGCTGGTACTCTACAGCTTAATAGTGTAGATGTAGCTCTTAACCAAGAGATAAACACTAGTTCTATCTCAAACTTAGTATTTACACCGGTAGCTGATGCCGTGGCATCTCCATATACAAGCTTTTCTTTTAAAGTGAATGATGGAGAGAACAACTCAACACTATCGTACACAAGTACTATAAATGTCATAGACAACCCACCTACACTAGCAGCAATATCAAATATGAATTTAGCAGAAGATGCCTCTCCTGTAACAATTCAACTTGCTGGAAATGATGTGAATGGAGACACTCTAAGTTATACAGCGAGTTCTTCAAATACAAATATCGCAAGAGTATCTTTAGTAGGTAATGCATTAACAATCTCACCAGTAGCAAATGCTTCTGGTACCATACAAGTTACAGCAACAGTAACAGCAAGTGCTAAGAGTGCTTCAAGAACTTTCACTGTGAGTATTTCTGCTGTTAATGATGCACCTGTAATTACTACTGGATTTAATACACTTAACCTTTTAGAAGATGCTCCCGGTTTTGCTGTTAATATGAACATTGGAGATATAGAGGGTAATACTTTATCCGTATCTATAACTTCAAATAATCCTGCATTAGTAAGTGTAACTCCAAACTTTGCTAGCTCACTCTCTTCTTTGAGTTATGCAGGAAAAACATTAAGTTTTAATGTAGGACTAGGAGCTAATGCTTATGGTTCAGCTACTGTAACTATTCAAGTGTCAGATGGAGTAGCAAGTGTGACTAAGAGCTTTATCATAAATGTAGCAAGTGTTAATGACTTTCCAATTGTCAGTACAGAGTTAAATACAGTAAATGTCTTAGAAGATGCAGATATCTTAACTCTAAATATGAATGTAAATGATATAGATGGTGATGCTCTAAGTATCACAGTAGAGTCAGACCAACCTTCTCTAGTGAGTGTTACACAAGATTTTGCAAACACACTAAATACTGGAGAGTATTCAGACATCCCATTAGCCTTTAAGTTGAAAATAGCAGAAAATGCTAATGGTGTAGCAACTATTACGGTAACACTTAATGATGGTGTGAAAACTATCACAAAAACATTTACAATCAATGTTACATCAGTGAATGATGCACCAATACTAGAGGATATCCCTCAACTTGTAGTGTATAAAAACTTTAGTGACCAAAACATTACACTTGTGGTAACTGATATAGATAGTAATGCTATTACATACTCAGCAACTGCAGTAGACCCATCACTTATATCAGGTATAACTTTTACTAACAACATAATGACAATTTCTTCACTTAGTGGAGCATCTGGAAGTACAGATATCACAGTTGTAGCAAATGATGGAGAGAATAATAGTTCAAAAACATTTAATCTCAATATCATAGCACTTGCATTGGGAGATAATGTAGAACAATCTGCTACATCAGAAATAACTACTACTCAAGAGAGTACAACAACTAAGTTTACTTTAGAAAACGACTTAAGTCTTCAGATACAAGAGAACACTGATGGAACATCTACACAAGAGATACAAGTAGCTGGTGTTAGTGTAAAAACTATATCTGAGCTTAGTAATGCAACTACAGAGTTTACATCAGAAGGTGTCTCTACAAGCTATAATGATGCTAATATGGCCTTAAGTGTAACGAACTCTGCAACTGGAACAACTACATCTGAGTTAAGCATAGCGGACTTAATCACAAAAGTGATTTCAGACTTTATAGGTGCACTTACTCAAATCACTAGAGACACTAATGGAAATGTAGAAATTCGAACATCTTTAAGTGTGAAGATAGATAGTTTGATATCCGTAACAAGTAAAGCAGATGGAACATCTCAAAGTAATGTTAGAAATGCAGATATAACTTCAAGTGTCTCCTCTCAAATCGCTGGTTCTACTACAGTAGTAAAAACTGATGGAGAAGTTGAAATGACAGCAGGGGAACTTGAAGAAGAGCCTGGGTATATGACAAAAGCTGTTGTTAGAACAAGAGCAGACGGAGAGATGCGTTCAGAGTTTATTAGAGTTTCAAAAAGTGATCCTAGTGATGTTAGAGTACTTCATAGTACTTTAAGTAGAAACAGTAGATTCCCAGCAGGAAGTAAAACCGATGTGCTTAGAATAGAAAATAGAATTTTTATTAAGACTAGAGTTAGCTTAACTCAAAATTTAAACATATAAGATAAGGAAAATATGACAATGAAAAACAAAACAATTATACAAATCCTATTCTTAGGAACTCTTCTTCTCACAGGGTGTGGAGGGGAAGAAGAGAAAAAGAGCAATATAGCTTTAACAAGTACTCTTTGTGCAGAAAATGCAAGTAGTATAGATATCGATAATTACCAGACACTTCTAGCAGGTGATACTATAGTTAAAGATGATGATAATGCAATGATAGAGGTTTACTCTGACTCTAATGGAACTAAAAAAGTATGTTTAGTGGATAACGGGTCATTAGCTCATATAGTAAGATAGCTTTTTTTAGAGAGGCTCAAAGAGGAGAGACCATCACTTGGTCTCGAGTCTTAAGATATATCGTACTTTTTAAAAACGGCTTTTAAACTTTTTTTATCCAATGGTACTTTTTCCTTAGAGTAAATATTATTTTCTAAAACTTTCACTAATGCTTCGACATCTTGGTCTCTATCTTTAAAAGGTAAGAGTTTAATCAAGAGTACTTTTTCATCTTTTATATCAAATCCTTTAGACTTTTTAGAAAAATTTCTACTTTTTAAGAACATCCCAACTATCCCCATAGCAAGTCCTAAAATAAATGCTAAAGAGAGATATAAATAATTATTTTTCTCAACTACTACTGTTTTAGCTGTCTCTACTATTTTTGGTGCGATAGCTTCATCACGAGTGATACTTAACTCTTTTTTTGACACATTTCCTTTTACTTTTATCTCTATCGGTTCTGTTTGTATTGTTTTTACTTCTTTTGTATTTATATCAAAGTACTTTAGTGTAAATACAGGGATTATAAAGTCTTGCTCACTAACAAAAACAATCTTTTGACTCAAAGAATCTTTTAAAAGTTGAATCTTCTCATCAAAAACATTTACATCCGATACAAAAGGCTTAAAACTCTCAATATCTTCAAAATTTCCTGAGCCTTTAATCTCTATCTTTAAATTCAATGCTTCATTTGGATTTATTTCTCCTTTTTCTACACTAGCTTTAATTGTAAAATCACCAATTATTTTTACATTTTGAGGAAGAGCCTTTACTCTAAAGTCCACTTGATTTGAGTAGTAAGTTCTCCACCTTATTTGTGGAAGTCTCCCGGCCCAATTATTAGAACCCACTCTTGATGCGATTTTAAGTTCAGCAGCATCTATACTATGAGTACCCTCTCTTTGTGCTGCTAGTTCATACACAATCTTAGTAGTCAGATACTCACTATCTTGTGTTCTTTGTGCCTTTGACTCAGACTTAATCCAAAAACCCTTAAACGCAGGAGCAGTAAACTTACTGTCCACAACTTGTGCTCCTCTTTTTTGCTTAAGCAGAAGAGTTATACTAAAAGGCTCTCCAACATATAGCTCTTTAGCTGAAGTCTCAAACTCAAGGACAAAGTCTGCACTTAAGTCCTGTGTTCTAGGCAAAACATTTACAGATACACTGTTAGAGTACTCTGTTTTTCCATCTATCATAACGCCAACTGCCGATATAGTACAACTCTCTTTAGGCGTAAACTGATATGTAAGGCTATAACTTTTTTTATACTCTCCATTGATGGACTGTATACTTGTTTGTGAACCTGTTGCTGTGATAGTATTACCACAAATATCACTAATAACTGGTTTATCTACATTTGAACCTGAGATAGTAAGGACATAGCTTGTCATATCTCCGGCATATACATCATTAGGTGTTACACTTGCCGTAACACTGGCATTTAGTGAACTTAAAAAAAGTATTAGAAGTGTTAGTATTTTACCAAGGTTTTTCATCTGTGTTATCCTCAAATTTATTATCATCATTTAGTCTATAAAGAAAAGTACTCTGCTGTTTTGAGAGCTGTTTTAGCCATTTTTTCTCTTCTTCATCACTCATCATGTTTTTTTTATCTTTAGCTTGAGACTGTTCTTGCTTACTAGCATTAGTATCTTTTAGCTCTTTTGTCTCATCTTTTTTCTTTTTGTCTTTATCTTTTTCTTCTTGAGACTTATCTTTGTCTTTGTCCTTTTTCTTCTCATCTTCACTTTTTTTATCTGACTTTTTATCGTCTTTTGATTTATCGTCTTTGTTATCTGATTTATCTTTCTTATCAGACTTGTTTTTATCTTTGTTCTTTTCTTTATCAGATTTATCTTTTTTGTCTTGCTTATCGTTCTTATCTTTCTTGTCTTTTTTATCTTCTTCTTTTTCTTGCTCTTGTATCGCTTTTTTCACAGCTTCAAGATTATCTCTAACATCTTTATCTTCTTGTATCTCTAAAGAGTTCTCATAAGCTTCAACAGCTTTTTGAAGTCCCTCTTTCGTTTTTCCTTTAACATAAGAGTTCCCAAGGTTTGCATAGTTTTTTGCCTGTTTTTGAGGTTCATCAAAACTAAGTTTTTCATATGCAACTTGTGCCTCTTTATATTTTTCACGTTTATAAAGTGTATTGGCAATATTATAATCAACTTCTGCACTTTGACTCATACTTGAGTACTGTTCATATAACTTTTGTGCCTTCTCATACTCCTGCGTTTGATATGCCTCTTTTGCCTTGTCTAAAAGCATAAATTCAGTTACTCCCGCTTCTGCATCTTGTGAAAACCCAAGTGCAAATACAAGTATAAAAATACTAACTACACTTTTTTTTGTCTTTTTTCCTACAGAAGATGTAGCGATAAGCAAGATAAATAGTGCCAAAGCTAAAGGAAAATAAAAAAGTGGGATATAGCGTTTAATCTCTTGAGACTTTAACTCTTTTTTTTCACTATGTGCTTCTATCTCTCTTAACATCGCTTGTATGTCTGCATTTGAATTAACACTTTCAATGTAAACGCCACCTGTTTTAGTAGCAAGCATGCTGATATTTTCATTGAGTTTTGAGATTAAAATCTTGCCATTATGTTTTAAAAACGAACCATCTTCTCTTTTTATAGGAGCTCCTTTTGAAGTACCAAGAGCTAAAACAAAAACGACTATACTATTCTCTTTTGCATACTCGATCTCTTTAGCAAAATCTTCTTTATCGCCACCATCACTTAAGATAAGCAGATACTTTTTAGACTCTTTTTTTATGCTTTTATCAACTACTGCTAACATGGAAAGGAAGTTTGTTCCTTTTTCAGTGATAGAGTCAGTTCTAAGTTCTCTTAGTAAAAATGCCACTGCATTACTATCAAAACTAAGAGGCGAGACAAGATAAGAGTTTTTTGCAAATGCTATCACACCGATTCTTTCAGTGGGTGCAAGTTTTAACAACTCAAGTGCTTTTTGTTTGGCAAGTTTTAAACGGTTTGGATATACATCCTCAGCGAGCATCGAGTCAGATATATCAAGTGCCACCATAATGTCAGCACTTTTAGCTTTAACTTCAATAGTTCCCTCATCTATAATAGGCCCACTAAGTGCGATAAGTATCAAAATAGCTATCATTAAAAAGAGCCAATTTCTCATATTTAAGCTTAAAGTATTTGCACTAACTCTGAGCTTTTCCATCACTTCACTGCTAAAGTAATTCTCTTGTGATGATTTTTGACGAAGCACAAAAGCGAACAGTAACAAGACAGGAACTAAACCATAGTAGAAAAATTCAGGATGTAAAAAACTCATTAATTCTTTCTCCCATTTTTATTTCTTACAAAGACATATAACATTGAAAAGAGTAATCCTAAAGAGAGTGGATAGATGTAATAATAATTAAGATATGTATAAGACTCATTTTTTATATCTACCTTTTCAAGTTCATCTATCTTTTTATAAATAGCTTCTAACTCATCACCATTAGAAGCTCCAAATGCCACTCCTCCAGTCTCTTTAGCAATTTTGAGCAGTACAGCTGCGTTATACTCGTTTTGGTTACCAATACCTATAGGGTAGACTTTGACACCCTCTTTTTTTGCCATATCTATTGCCACATCAAGGGGAATTTTATCTACATTGGGTGAGGAATAACCATCGGTAAGTAAAATCGCTATTTTCGACTTTGACTCACTCATTTTAAGTAAGTTTACACCTTGCGCAAGTGACTCATAGAGTGCTGTATATTTTCCTGCCATACCGATTTGGAGTTGACTTACTATTCGTGCTAAGATATTTTCATCATAAGTAAGAGGTGAAGCTATAAAAGAGTAAGCACCAAAAACTACGAGTCCCATATTGTCACTCTTGCGTTTTTTGATAAAGTCGCCTACTATGAGTTTTACAACATCAAAACGGTTTATGCTAGAGTTGCTTCTATCAAAACCACGAGCTTGCATCGACTGTGAGGCATCTATTATGATGGCTATTTCATGCCCTTTTTTTGGTTCTAACTCATAAGGTTCATCTTTTACAGGAGAACTTAGTGCAAGTAGCATCATACAAATGGCTAAGTACTTTAAGATAAGAGGCAAACTAGAACTACTCACTCCCTTTTGCATAAACTGTGCTGCATGAGGAAAATAAAACGAAGGCAGTCTCATCTTACAAAAATACTCACAGACTATAAAAAGTGTTATGAGAAAAAAAATATAAGGATACTCGAAATAAATACCATCAAACATTTAAAGTTCCCACATAATTCTCTATACTGTGTTTTGTCTCCTCACTAAAACTATCAACATCTTTTTTGTATTTATAAGTCTCTAACTCTTCGACTAAAGAGCTGTATAGTTCTTTATGTTGCTCACTATCTAACTCAAATGAAGCGCCATACAGAGTAATCTCATAAGCAGCTTTTTTTGTTTGGCTCAAATCAACTGTTTTTAAAAGTTTTAAATGTTCAGCACGAATATTAAAACTATTTTTATTTTTAATATACTTATAAAGTAAGTAAATAATTACTGAAACTATAATAGTTGCAGCGATAACAAGAGAAACAAAGTAGTAAAAAGAGTACTCTTGTATCTCTATGAGAGGTTTAATATCATGGAGTGGTATATCTGTGCTTTGCATTTATTTTCCCTCAAAAAGTCTACGAAGTGCTACACTCGCATTTGTATCTGTATAAATCTTTGTAAATCGTATCTGGTCTTTTCTCAACTGTTTATACAGTGCTCTATCATGTGCATGAACTTTTTTAGCATAAGTTTCAACACTTGAAGCATTAAAGTCACCCTCTAAAGTAGCCCCACTCTCAGGGTCAACTAAAGAAGAAAATCCCATTTTTGGTGGTTTTTCTTCTAAATGGTCACGAACGATAAGTGCAATAACCTCATGCTTTTTTGCTAAAAGTTTAAAGTCAGGTATCTCAAAAAAATCACCTACAACTAAGATAAGAGACTTGCGTTTAAGCCGTTTAAAAAGAGTATCTGAGAGTGCTTTAAAATCTACTTTTTCACCGATGGCATCAAAGTTTAAAATCTCATCTACATTTTTTTGAATCTGATGGAGTTTTTTACTCGGTCTACTATGACTTATCATTCTATCTGTAAAGATGTATGAGCTGAGTAAGTCCCCATTTTTAAGAGTAGAAAAACTTAGAAGTGCAGATACCTCTGCAATAACTTCTTGTTTAAACTTTTTTGACCCAAAATGTACACTTCCGTTTAGCACTGAGACCACAACTATGTTTAACTCTCGCTCTTCACGGAACACTTTTATATAAGGTTTTTGTAATTTTGCTGTGATATTCCAGTCAATATGACGGATGTCATCCCCCGGCATATATTCCCTGAGTTCGATAAAGTCATACCCTTCACCTTGAAAAATAGAAGGATTGTTTCCCACCATTTCAGAAAATACTTGGCGTCTGGCTCTGACTAGAATTTTTTGTAGTTTGCTCAAAAGAAAACCTTATGGAATTGCTACAGTTTCTAGCACTTTTTGGATGATTTCATCTGTTGTAACACCCTCTGCTTCTGCTTCATATGTAAGAACTATACGGTGTCTCATTAACTCTTTTGCAATGTAGGCAACATCTATAGGCGTGACAAAATCTTTACCTCGCATAAATGCCATCGCTTTAACTGCTTTAAACATATCTATACTCACACGTGGAGATGCTCCAAACTGGATAAACTCAGCAATTTCTTCAAGTCCATACTCAGTTGGGTTTCTGGTTGCGTTTACCAGTTCTATCATGTACTCTTCAACCTCAGCATCCACATGAATACTTGCTATACTAGCTTTGAGTTCATCTAATTCACCAGCACTTAACACTGCGTTTATCTCTTCAAAATTACCGCTTGATATACGACGGGCAATTTCAAGCTCTTCACTTTTAGTATTGTAATCAACTAAAATTTTAAGCATAAAACGGTCAAGTTGTGCTTCGGGGAGTTGATATACACCCTCTTGTTCGACTGGATTTTGTGTAGCCATAACAAAAAATGGAGGGTCGAGTTTAAAAGTAGTATCACCTAAAGTTACTTGTTTTTCTTGCATCACTTCAAGTAAAGCTGATTGCACTTTTGCTGGAGCACGGTTAATTTCATCTGCTAGTAAAAGGTTTGTAAAGATAGGACCTTTTTTGATTTTAAACTGGTTGTTTTGAGGATCATATATCTCAGCACCTAAGATATCTGATGGAAGTAAGTCTGGAGTAAACTGAGCACGTTTGAAGTTGAGCCCAAGTGCTTTACTTAGAGCATTTACTGTAGTTGTTTTTGCGAGTCCTGGAACACCCTCTATAAGGATATGTCCCTCACATAAAAGAGCGATGAGAAGTGAGTCTATCATCTTCTCCTGACCAACAACTACTTTAGCTACTTCTTCTTTAACTTTTTGAATCTTACTTATCATTACATAACACCTCTATTTATTTATGGTGTAAGTATAATCATTTGTGGTTAATCGTTGTGAAACGGCTTATAAGTAATTGTTAAATAGCTATTCCTAAAACTTTAGAAATACCCTCTTCTTGTATAAGAGCACTAAGTTTAAAGGCTACATTTTGTTTAGCTATGGCAAAACTTTGTGAAGACTGACCGATTATTTGAAAAGTATTTGAACCAACTATAACCCCTCTATAATCTTTTGTTTTTATAGTTATCTCACTACGAGCCAACCAAAAACCGTATGCTTGTGCTTTTTCTATGCTATTTGATATATAAATACTAAAGTGTTGTGAATTTTGTGACTCTTTAATTTTCAATCTTTTCGCACTAATAGCTTTTGCAAGGGGTGCTTTTAGATTTGTGCCAAGCTTATTTGACTTTATAGAAAAACTAATGTTTTGCACTATATCTTGATAAACCATGCCTATCTTCTGAGTTTTACGGATGTATTCATCACCTTCAAAAGATGGATTGAGTACATTCATAACAGTAAGAGTGGTTGGTATACTTTGTAAAATTTTATTTTGAATTTTATAAAAGAAAAGTTTATCAAGAGCATTTGCACCTTTAAGTGCGGCTTGTCTACTTTGAATGTAACTGAACTTCTGGTCTAACTCGTACACCATACTTTTAAAGAGTTTTGTCTTATTAGATTTAATCAAAACAGCATAACGATTAAACCCCAAGGACTTTGCATTTAACACTTCATAACTACTTATACGAACTTCTTGTACTTTACTTGTAATATCACTTTTATAGACTCCATCAGAGCTATTTACACGACCTTCTCTAACCTCAGTTCTAGCATTATAGTTTGAAGATATAGAGACACTCAGTGTTGATGCCATAAAAGAGAGTGCTTCAGCCAATGCCTCTTTTTTATCTTTTCCCTCTCCCAAAGCATATAGTTCTGTTGCGTTAGAAAGTGGAGGGTTTGTGTACCAAGAAGGCAAAGTCGTTTTTTCCACAACAACTTGTACTTTTTTACTACTACAGCCACCTAAAATAAATATTACCGTTACTAATCCTAAAAATATATACTTCACTTCACAAGCCTTATCTATTAATTTGTTCTCGTGTTATAGCACGCTTTGTAATAAGTCTATCTATTCTTGTAATTGCCTCATTTATCTCTTCTACAGGAGCTATCATTAAGTTGTCTGCATACTCATAGTACTCTTTTGCATCCATATACTTTCCTCGTGCTTCAGAGATAACACCAAGGTTATAAAAAGGCACATAAGACTTAGATCCCGTAGAGTCAACTAAACGCATAAGTAACTTTTCTGCCTTAGTATACCGTTCCTGTTCTACATACTTTAAAGAGACTTCGAGTAGCTCTTCTTGTTTATCTGTATAATCTAAGTCAGGGTCTTCAAGTAATGCTACTTTAAAGTATCTATAGTGTGGTGTGAGTTTATAGGTAAACTTATTTGCCATATTTATGGCTAGTCTTTGTGCCGCCATTTCGGTTGATGGTATAACTCTTTGGTCATCGCTACACTGCTTATATACTGCAGTATCACTAAAAGTATCAGCAAATATCACATCGCCTCTTTGTACATCTACTATACGAAGTTCACTGGAGAGACCTATGATTCTTTTTTTACATCGGACCTTATACTTGACTATTTTTTTACATTCTTTATCTGCACATCTTGTTCTTCCTTCATAAAAGTAAGTGTCTTGTGCTGTAGCTCTTCCAACATTACCATTTATGATTGCCTCTGCACCGATGAGTTGACCAACTTCTACCACAGTTTTAGGATCAACTAATCCACTGTTTTGAATGCGCTGTTCTTTTAAAAGTCTATCAAAGTCATTTCGACTGACTAGTGTAAAATACTTTTTATCATTTATACGAAACTTTGCAAGATTTGATTCTATCTTTCTTGATAATCCAACTCTATCGTGACTAAAGTTAGCTACTGTAACCTTCTTTGTATTTGATACTCTATCAACCTCTGCAGGTTCTAATGCTTTCATACCTACTTTCTGAGCACATCCACTAAAAAGTAATACTATTCCTAATACTAGCAGTAAATATTTTTTCATATATAATGATTTCCTGTATTTTTAATTTATTGTAGTTAAATAGTATTTAACTACATATTAAGTTCTTAGCTTTTTTTAAAGATGTTAGTTCTTTTGACTCTATTTTAGAGATAATCTCTTCATACTTTTTCACATCTTTATTTACCAAAAGAAAACTCAGTTTCTCTAAGGAGTTCGCTTCTTTTATGTGTTTACAAAAAAGTTTCTCTTGTGTATTGTCAGCTTTAGGTCTCTTTAGTTTTATTTTTGCTACTAAAAAACCAGCTAAAAAACTCAACAAAGCATATAGATACTCTTTTTGGAAGAAAAGACTCTCTTTTTCTTCCATATCAAGCAAATCCTCTTTTTTAAACGCGACCTTATCTACACTTATATTTATTTCATTAAACTTTAGAGTTTGTAAACTATCTGTTTTTACATCAAAGTACTCAATTTGGACCTCAGGTACTACAAAAGACTGCTCACTCACAAAAGCAAACTTTTGACTCCAAACACTTTTTTCTCCAGATTTAGTTAATTCACTCTTTAAAACTACACCTTGTGTAAAAACCTTTACACCATCAATAGTAAAATTCACAGGACTTATACTTGATAATTTTCCAAGACCATGGATTTGAAACTCTAAATGGTAGGGTTCATAGGCACTAAGGGAAGTTTTATCGTGTTTTATTTTTAGTTCAAACTCTCCAATAAGTGCTGAAGGAGTAGTTTTAATTTCAAGGGAAAGAGGTATCTGTTTCAAAGGAGTGAAGATAAATGATTCACTCTTCGAATCATCATAGTGCCCTTTGGTTGTAGAGTCAATAGACTCCTGTGTTGTCTTTTTCATAACTACATCAAAATCAAAAGAGATGCTGCCTTCTTTTTTTACATAGGCTATAAACTCATAATAGTTAACTCTTTTTAAGTTTTTTAATCCTTGGCTCTCTTTTAAAAGTTTTATACTAAATGACTCATTATCTTGAATTGGATTAAAGTCTATCGTGTACAGCTCACTTGCATCACTAAACTCACACACATATGTCAGTAAAATTGCCTCATTTACATAGGCTGTTTTTTTATCTGTTGAGGCACTCCATTTATATGTAGAAGCACTTAAATCAAGTAGGATAAGTAGTAAAAAAACAATACTAGTTAACTGCATATCAAGTTCTTAAGATTTTTTAAGGATCTAAGTTCTTTATTTTCAATTTTAAAAATAAGCTCTTTATACTTTTTCGCATCCTGCGTCACTAAAATGAAGCTCAGTTTCTCTAAAGAATCTACTTCTTTGACTCGTTTACAAAAAAGTTTTTCATCACTATCTTGAACTTTAGGTCTGATAAACTTTATTTTTGCCACTAAAAAACCAGCGAAAAATAGTAATATATAATAAAGATAACTTTTATCCCACACCAGTATCTCTTCTGATGGATCAAGTAGTTGCTTTTTTTCAAACTTTGCTGGACTTATAACTATATCTAAACCATCAAAACGCAGTGTTTTTATTTTGTTTTCTTTGAGGTCAAAATACTCTGTTTCTAAAGAAGGTATACTAAAGTTTTTATCACTCACAAAAGCAAACTTCTTTCTCCAAGTCCCTTTATAACCATCAGCAGTTAAAACTATCTCTTCTTTAGCCTCTTCACTAAAAACCTTAACACCCTCTATCTTATAAGCCACATCTTTAAAAACCTGAAAGTCACCTAATCCACTTACAAGAAACTCTAAGTGATAGGGTTCATATGCTTTTAGCTCTGTCTTATCTTTTTTTATACTCAGAGTAAACTCTCCAACCATAGAACTCATCGTCTCTAAGATATTTACTTCTACACTTTTTTGTTTGTATGGATATAGCGAAAACTCTTCATAGTTAGCATTATCTCGTCCGAGCATTCCATTCTCAATGGAGTCTTTATTTGTTTGTTTCATGAGTGTATCAAGTGATAAAACAAATTTACCCCTGTTTTTTACAAAAAGAACAAACTCATACTCATTTATCTTTTTTCCATTTACAATTTTTTCATCTTCTCTTAGTATTACTATTTTATAATTTTTATTATCAGTTGTAGGATTAAATTCTATGACATAAAGTTCTGCACTGTCAGCATAGTTACAAGTGTACTTCAGATGTATAGCTTCATTTACATGGGCTTCTGTTTTATTTGACTGCACACTCCACTCATATTCTGAAGCCTGTGTTAGTGTTGTAAAAAGAAAAAGAAGTATAAACCTACCAAGGCTTTTTTTCATCTGTACTCCTCTTGTTTATAAGTTCATACTGTTTAGAACTTAGTTTTGTTTTTGCAGAGTTTAAGTCTAGTTTAGAAGCAGTTTTATTTTTTTTAGACTTGCTCTCTTTGCCTCCACTCGCAGCAGCAGTTACTTTCATGTTTGAGCTGCCACCCTCTTTTTTCTTTTGAGTATTTTTTCGTTGTTTTGCTATTTTAGATTTTTTCTGAGCTTTTTGTTGTCCTGTACTCATCTCTTGTTGTGCTTTTACATCTTTTATATACATTAGATTTTCATCTGCTTCTATGGAGTAATGTAAAATGAGAGATTTTTTATATGCTATTTTTGCTTTTGGAAACTCTTTTAAACGAACATAACTATTTGCAATATTATAGTAAATAGTAGCTTTTATAGCCTCATCTTGAGACTTAACACGACTAAAAGAATCCAGTGCTTTTTCATACTCTCCATCTTTATAAAAAGTCACACCCTTCTCAAAGGCTAATCTATTTTCATTTTTAACAAAGTCCAAAACACCTGCTTCAACAGAAAGTCCAAAAAATAATAAAAGCATAATGACATAGCGTTTAAGTGTACTCACACTCACTAAAAATGTAAAAAGGGCTAATGCTACAAGATAATAAAACAACTCTATATTTTGCACTATCGTGACATTACTTTTATATTCGTCATCTCTTTGAGCATGTAGTACTGAGATAATTTCACTTAGAGAATCAGTATAAATACCTCCACTCATTTCACTTATGATACCAATAGCACTATTTTCACGACTCACAACAATGTCATCCATTTCATCTTTAAGTAAATCGCCATTCTCAAGTCTAAGTGTTCCTCCACTTTTTGTTGCTATCATCATAATATTTACTTGTAGTTTATGCTCTTTTGCATATCTTACTTCTTCTTCATAGTTAAACTCATCCCCACCATCTGTCAGTAAAACGACACTCACTTTTGGAGACTTTGACATTTTCCTAGCAAGAATCAGTGCTGGCATAACACTACTCCCTTTTGTCATGATAAGTTTTTCATCTAGCATATTAAAAAGGTGTAGAAGCAGATGTGTATCTTGTGTGAGTGGTGAGAGAATAATGGCGTTTATAGTAAATCCCAAGACCCCAAAACGACTCTTTTGCTCTAGTTTTACTAAATTTTCTAAAGTTCTTTTAGCATATGCTAAACGCGATGGAGAGATATCTTGTGCTTGCATAGAGTACGAGAGGTCTACTGCAATCACTACATCATTTAAAAGTTCTTGTGTTTGTACAGGTTCTTTTTCTATGACTGGACGGGTGAGAGCTAAAACTACAAGCACAAAAGTCAGGATATAACCATATGATGTAAACTGCAGAGATTTAAAGTCTTTTTTTACAAACGCGACTATTAAAAAGAGTAAAAGCCAAAGATACTCAGGGTTTAAGATACTCATCTTTTTATCTCTCTATAAAGTAAAAATAGTAAAAGTCCGCAGGCTAAAAGAAGTAAACTTTGAAAATAATACTCTTTTACCTTGTACTCTTTTGAGCTAATTTTTGATGACTCCAGTGTATCTATTACACTATATATATTTTGTAACTCTTTAGCACTTACAGCACTGTAATAAATGCCCCCACTCTCTTTTGCGATTTTTTCCATTAGGGCAGAATCTGCTTCACCAATAGCAATAGTATAAATTTTGATACCGGCATTCTTGGCAAGGGCTAAAGCAGCCTTTGGTGATATAGCACCACTATTATGCTCTCCATCACTTAGTAATAGCATTACTTTATTTTTTGCTTTTGAGTGCTTAAAGGCTCTCACACCCATAACAATCCCCTCTCCTATAGCCGTGTTTTGTCCAGCCATTCCCTCACTAAGGTAAGAGAGCATATCAACAACTATCTCTTTCTCGTATGTTATAGGCGAAGCGATGAAAGCAAAGTCTCCATATAAGACTATACCAATATTATCACTCTCGCGTTTTTGTATAAACTGCTTAGCTACAATTTTAGTAAGAGAAAACCTTGAGAGTCTTTTACCCTTGCTAAACTCATCTTCTATGTCAAAACCCGAAGCGTTCATAGAGCCACTAGCATCTATAACTAAAACAATATCTTTTCCATTACGATTAAGAGGATTTGACTTGTCAACTATGATAGGTGAAGCCAGAGCAATACACAGGAGTATAAAAATAAGGATTTTTACAATCCACTCTATCCTTATGAAGCTGCGTTTAACAGGTAAAAACTCTAAGTGCACGAAGTATCGTTGTTTGAGGTACTCTCTACATCTGTACAAGCACCAGATAATAGGAATGAGTAAAAGAATAAGGTATGGGTATTCAAAACTATAGTAATTCATTAAGTATATTTTATCAAAATTAATTCTTATTTATGTAAATATAGCGGCTAGTTTTACAAATGTCATAATTTAACTCTATTTATCTTGACATCCTTTGCCTATTTGTCTATAATTTCGACCTCTTAACAATAAGAGACTAAGTCTTGTTAGCTCAGCTGGTAGAGCACGTCACTTTTAATGATGTGGCCGATGGTTCGAATCCATCACAGGACACCATAACAACTACAAGAGTGGCCCCGTCGTCTAGCGGTTAGGATCCATGGTTTTCATCCATGTCACAGGAGTTCAATTCTCCTCGGGGTCACCACTTTTTTTAAAACTACATTTTATTTAATACACAAACTAAAACAATACCAAAACAATCTTTCTTATACACATAAACAACATTACACTTAAAAATCAGTAGTAAACTCCATAGCTCTACACTTAGATATTTCCAATGAAACAAAATGGTTAAAATGTTTTGCGTTAATAGGTTTTTTCAAAAATCTGTGTGCACCACTTGCTTTCATTTTTAAGTAACTTTCACGATTTTCATCACCACTTACAGCAAAAAATGAGTTTTTTAAATCTGGTCGAATTTCAAATACTTTAGTAGCAAACTCATAACCTTCCATTATCGGCATATTTATATCACTAAAAATAATACTAGCACCCTGCTTCTTAATAAAATCTAAGGCTTCAACTCCATTGCTAAATAAGAACATCTCATCTTCTTTCACCCCAAGGTCTTCAAGATAAGATTCTATTATCATTTGTATAGTTACGGAGTCATCAAGTATTATTATTTTCATTAGTATATTATATCAGGAAAAAGTACAAAGAGTTGAGGAGAAAAGAGATGGAGTCTTAAAAGGGCACTATATTGCCCTTCTTAAGTTCTAAAAAGTTATGCTACTGATGTAACATAAGTAAGTCCAAAAGCAAATACTGCTGCTCCTATATACCCTGCACCATACATAAATGATGATATTACTTTAATCATAGGCTGATATGTCCATTTAACAAGTAGAATTATCCATGATCCAACTAATGATGGCATAAAGATGTAAGCCATTACCTGAGCCATACCTAAACCATTTGGTATAAATACTGTCTGTGCTATAACAAGATCAAAAAAGAAAAGAGCAGCAACATATGCTAACATATAACGAACTGTACTAAATTGCTCGATACATTCTGATAATTTTAACTCTTCTGTAAACAGACCTTTCATATCTGAAAAGTTTGCATTAGTTAATGACTTCTCTTCACAAATAAAGAAAACAACTAGCCCAAATACTAAAGCTGATGCTAGTGCGATAAGTAAGATACCCATAATAAATCCTTGCGATGTTAATTTTGAATCAAGAATATTGTATCATAAAAACTTATAAAATAATACTTTTTCATGATTACTTTTATGTATACTTAAAATATATATCAGTTTAGATAAAAATCTTAATGAAGTGTATAAGAAATAGGTACATTAAAAGTAATATTTTGTTTTGGTTTTGGTAGCTTCTTATTTATATTTTTTATAGTTTGAATTGCTCCACGACTTAATACTTCACTATAAGAAGAGAGCACTTCAATATTTGATATCTGTGCATTAAGGGAGAGCGTAAAACGCACTAGTACTTCTCCTTGTATACCTCTTTTTCTTGCTCTTCGGGGGTAATGTAAGTTTTCTTGGAGTAATGCAATTATTTTTTTTATATTTTCATCTATATACTCTTGCTGTGGTGTTATTTTAGCTTTTGTAATTTTATTGATTTTAAGAGTTACTTTTTTCTTCTTTATGACATTCACTGTAGCTTTATTTTCACTAGGGCTTTTTTTCTCAAAAACTTTCTCTACGATAACAACTTTATTTACGGCAATAACTTCTTTTGTATAGACTTTTTTCTTACTTGTTTTTTGCTTTACTTCTTTTCTTTTGACTTTCACCTTTTTATCTTTTACTTTATTTAAACTTTTATTTATTTGAGGAGATAATTTTGAAACTACTGGAGTACATCTAGTAGAGAGTTGTATACATAAAAGTGGTTCTTCTTTTTGCTCTTGTAGTCCTGCTGTAATATGTTTATATGAAAAAAACAGACCTATAAAAATAATCATATGAATAATAATAGAAAATATAAAAGAATTAGAGTGTCTTATCATAAAGAAATATTATCAAAATAAGTGTTACAAAAGTGTTAAGAGAATTAAAAATAAGAGGTTTAAGAAAGTGCGCATGCAAAAAGCATACGCAGATGTAGAGATTTAGAACTAGATAGCTTCGCTATCTTCTTCACCCGTACGAATACGGATGATTTTCTCGATATCACTTACGAAAATTTTACCATCGCCGATTTTACCCGTACGAGCAACTTCAACAATAGTATCAGTAGTCTTTTCTACCATATCTTCAGAAACAATCATTTCCATCTTGATTTTTGGTAAAAAGTCTACAACATATTCAGCACCACGATATAGCTCTGAATGACCTTTTTGAGCACCGTAACCTTTAACTTCGCTCACTGTCATACCAGTAATACCGATTTCAGCAAGAGCATCTTTTACATCTTCTAATTTGAAGGGTTTAATTATTGCTTCAATTTTTTTCATTTTGGATCCTTAAAAATTATTTTAAATTTTACACCGAACTCTTAAGAGTTAGTGTATTTCTCGCCGTGAACTGATTCGTCAAGACCCATAGTCTCACTCTCTTCGTCAACACGTGAACCACCAGTTAATGCAGTAGCGATGTAGTAAACTACAACAGTACCAATTAATGTGACTAAACCAACAATAACAACTGATTCAAGCTGAACCATGAATTGACCCATTCTGTCTCCAGACTCTTTAAGTGGTCCGTCCCATAGTAAATCGTTATCTTTTACAGCTAAGAATGCAGTTGCAAGAGAACCAAAAAGTCCCGCTAAGAAGTGAATACCAAAAGCATCTAAAGAATCATCATAACCAAGTTTCTTCTTAAGTACAGTAACACCCCAAAATGCAAACAGTGAACCAACGATTCCTAAGATAAATGCACCAGTAACATCAACGAAACCAGCAGCAGGAGTAATAGCAACTAGACCGGCAACAGCACCTGAAGCAAGACCTAAAAGAGTTGGTTTCTTGTAAATAACCCATTCAGCAACCATCCATGTGATAGCAGCCATTGCAGTTGCAATAGTTGTAGTTAAGAAAGCTAAACCAGCGATTGCATTTGCACCAAATGCAGAACCACCGTTAAATCCATACCAACCAAACCATAGGATAGAAGCACCTAAAGCAGTAAGCATAACATTTGCAGGTTTCATTGCAATTTTAGGATAACCAACACGTTTACCAACTAAGAATGCTAATACAAGTCCAGCTAAACCACCATTCATATGAACAACAGTACCACCAGCGAAGTCTAAAGCACCAAGATCAAATAAATAACCTCCACCCCATACTAAGTGAACGATTGGAGCATAAACTACAAGAACCCATAACGCTACAAATACTAACCATGTAGAGAACTTAATACGTTCAATAACTGAACCAGAAGCGATAGCAACAGTAATAGCAGCAAAAGTACCTTGGAATACAACAAATACGAAGTCAGGGAATGCACCCATCGCGCTTAAGTCAGTCCATTTAATATCACTTAGTAATATATTACCAAATCCACCAATAACTTTGTTCATCGCGCCATCAGCCGTACCAAATGCGATTGAATATCCTGCGATAATCCAAACAATAAATCCAACTACAAATGCTCCAAATACCATAGCATATGTATTTAATACATTTTTACTTCTTGTCATTCCACCATAAAATAGTGCAAGACCTGCTGGTGTCATAAGTAATACTAATGCAGTAGACATCATCATCCATGCAGTATCCCCCGTATCTAGTGTATCTTCAGCAAATGCTAAAGATGGTAAAGCAAGCGCTAGTGCTACAAGCCATTTCTTCATGTGAATCCTTTTTTATATAATTTCAGTCTGAAGTATGACATAAAAGCCTTCATAATTATTTTTTATATTGCCTAATATTTAATCACCAAATAAAGTACCCTATTTTCCTATTCAATAATTAAAATTTTGACTGAAATATATATATCCTTAAGATATTTTTAGCTATTATAATCAAAATTATTCTTAATTCTAATAGGGTGTATTAATGAGCGACTTGCTAAATAATGACGACATACAACAGATAAATATAGAAACAACTCTTCAAAACTCTTACCTTGACTACTCAATGAGTGTTATCGTTGGACGTGCCTTACCAGATGTAAGAGATGGTCTAAAACCTGTACATAGACGTATACTATATGCGATGGATAAACTTAACCTTTCTCATGGTGCAAAGTTTAAGAAATCTGCACGTATCGTCGGTGATGTTATCGGGCAGTACCACCCTCACGGTGACAACTCTGTTTATGATGCACTTGTTCGTATGGCTCAAGACTTCTCAATGAGAATGGAACTTGTAGACGGTCAAGGAAACTTTGGTTCTGTCGATGGTGACTCTGCGGCAGCTATGAGATATACAGAAGCTCGTATGACTAAGTATGCGGGTGAACTTCTTAAAGATTTAGAAAAAAATACTGTTAACATGACAGATAACTATGATGGCACAACTAAAGAGCCTGATGTTATGCCTACTCGTGTTCCTAACCTCCTTATAAATGGTTCATCAGGAATCGCAGTTGGTATGGCTACAAACATTCCACCTCATAACCCGACTGAGATTATGAATGCACTTAAAGCATTACTTGCTAACCCAAATATCACACTTCCTGAGATTATGGAACATGTAAAAGCTCCAGACTTTCCAACGGGTGGAATTATCTTTGGTAAAAAAGGTATCACTGAAGCATATGAGTCTGGTCGTGGACGTATTAAAGTTCGTGCAAAGACACATATTGAGCAGACTGCTAAAAAAGAGATCATTGTTATTGATGAACTTCCTTACCAAGTAAACAAGTCGCGTTTGATTGAGAACATCGCAAATCTTGTAAAAGACAAAATGATAGATGGTGTTTCACTTATCCGTGATGAGTCTGACCGTGATGGTATGCGTGTTGTAATCGAACTTAAACGCGATGCGATGAGTGAGATAGTGCTTAACAATCTTTTTAAACAGACTAGCATGCAGACTACTTTTGGTATTATCATGTTATCTATTTTAAACCAAGAACCTCGTATCTTTGGAATTATAGAAATAATGAAACAGTTTATCAACCACCGTAAAACTGTAATTATTCGTCGAACTATTTTTGACCTTGAAAAAGCAAAAGCTCGTGCACATATTTTAGAGGGTCTTAGAAAAGCGATAGATATTATTGATAAAGTAATTAAAACTATTCGTGCGTCAGAAGATGAAGAAGATGCTAAAAACAACTTGGTTCACGAGTATGACTTCTCAGATATTCAAGCGGCAAGTATTGTTGCTATGAGACTTGGACGTTTAACTGGTCTACAAATCAAAAAAATCGAAGAAGAGTTAGCTGAACTTGTAGAACTTATCAACTACCTTGAGTCTATCCTTAAAAGCGAAGAAATACTTACTGGTATCATCTCTGAAGAATTTGATGAAGTGTCTGCAACATATACTGAAGGGCGTCGTACTGATGTTGAAGATGATTATGATGACATCGACATCGAAGACCTTATTCCAAATGAGCCAATGGTAGTAACTATTACTCACCGTGGTTATATCAAGCGTGTGCCTCTTGCTTCTTACGAGAAACAAAAACGCGGTGGTAAGGGTAAAACTGCTGTTACTACATACGAAGATGACTTTATAGAGAACTTCTTTACATGTAATACTCATGATACTCTTCTTTTTGTAACTGATCGTGGTCAGCTTCACTGGTTAAAAGTGTATCGTATTCCTGAAGGTAGCCGTATCGCTAAAGGTAAGGCTGTTGTAAACCTTATCAACCTTGTAGCAGATGAGAAAATCCGTTCTATCATTCCTACTACTGACTTTAGTGAAGACAAAGGTCTTGTTTTCTTTACACAAAATGGTGTTGTTAAACGTACAAACCTAAGTGAATTTTCAAACATCAGAAGTAATGGAGTAAGAGCTATTGTTCTTGATGATGATGATGCTTTAATCACAGCAAAAATTGCAAACCAAGATATTAGATACTTATTTATTGTAACTAAATTTGCACAGTGTATTAAATTTGAGATTGAGAAAACACGTGAACAAGGTCGTTCAACTCGTGGTGTTCGTGGTATTAAGTTCAAACATGAGGGTGATGTAGTAGTTGATGCTAACATCATTGCAAATGATGAACAAGAGATTCTCATGATTGCTGAAAAAGGTATTGGTAAACGTACTGATGCTGGTGAGTACAGACTTACAAACCGTGGTGGTTCTGGTGTTATCGCTATGAAAATGACTGCTAAAACTGGTAAAAACATCATCGGTTGTCTTATGGTAGATGAAGAAATGGACATGATGGCATTAACGAAATCAGGTAAGATGATAAGAGTAGATATGCAAACTATCTCAAAATCAAGTCGTAACACATCTGGCGTTTATATAGTTAAGGGTGATGATGTTGCATCAATCTCTCGCTGTCCAAAAGAAGAGAAAGATGAAGATGAAACTGAAGAAGGCTCTGAGACACTAATACTGGAATAGTATTTGCTTTGTCTCTTTCAATAAAACAACGGGTACAACTATATACCCTTTAAGGATATTGTATGAAATATTTATTCGTCTTAATAACGATTCTGGGTTCTCTGTCTTTGAATGCAGAGACAGCTGAAATGATAGAGGAAACTGTTCCCATGGAAATGCAAACAATAGTAATTGCACCTGAAGTTAATACTGTGCAAGTACAAGAAGTACAAAAAGAACAAGTGCAGACACTTCATTTAGAGGAAAAGATTCATATTAGTGTAGTGGGCCAAGGTGTAGCACCTTTGAACACATCTTCACCTGCACAGGCATATGCTCTTGCAAAACGTGCGGCTGTTGCTGATGCATATAGACTTATAGCAGAAAAAGTAAAAGGTGTCCGTATAGATGGTCAAGACCTTATCAAAAACATGATGGTTAAACGTTCAACTGTTCGAACATCAGTTGCTGCAATGATTAGAAATGCTAGTATTGTTGAAACAACATTTAAAGAAGGACTTTGTGAAGTTGAGATGGAGATTGTAATATCTCACGCTCAGTTCAAGTAAGCCTTTTTTTTCTTCTTTCTTCACTTGCATTAAACGCAAGTGAATACCTTATATCCTACAGATACCTTGTCAAAAATGCCATACTATATAATGAAAAACTAGAGATTGCACATGCTATGAAAAAATGTGATGGAACTCCTTATAATCCAATTATATTTGAAACCCGTGATGATAAAAATCTAAGAAAGATCCTCTCTAGTAATAATGAAAATTTTATAGACTACATACATAAACTAGGACTTAGCCTAGAGCATAGTGACAGCACTATAAACTTTCAATATACATCAACAACTATACTCACTCTTAAAACAACTTGCTTCAAAGTCGATTTTAATGATAACTTTGTTAGAATTTCACCATTAAAATAGGCATAAAATAGGACATCCATTGAAAATTGCAATCGTTGAAGATGATATTAATATGAGAAAATCTCTTGAACTCGCTATGGGCGACTATAAAGAGTTTGAAATTAAAACATTTAAACATGCCAAAGATGCACTTAAAGGTCTTGATTCTAGCTTTGATTTAGTTATCACAGATATAAATATGCCTGGTATGGATGGGATTGAGTTAATAAAAGAGTTAAATGGTCGTTACGAAGTCATCATAATGACAGGAAATGCGACACTTTCTAAAGCAATAGACTCTATTCACCTTGGTGTCAAAGACTTTTTACTCAAACCTTTTGATATAGATACTCTTATCGGTGCAATAAAACGCGAGAGTAAGGTTCAAACAGTACAAAAAACTGTCAAAAAAAATAAAAAAAGTGATACTGGTTTTCTTGGCAAAAGTGATGTCCTAACAAAAGTACTTCGTATTGCTGATAAAGCTTGTAAAACAGATGCTAGTATTTTACTTCTAGGTCAGAGTGGTGTAGGTAAAGAGGTTTTCGCTTCATATATTCATAAAAATTCACCTAGGGCTAAAAAACCATTTATCGCTATAAATATGGCGGCAATTCCTGATAATCTGATAGAAAGTGAACTTTTTGGTTTTGAAAAAGGTGCCTTTACTGATGCAAGTGAAGCCAAAGCAGGACAGTTTGAACTTGCGCAAGGTGGTACACTTTTTTTAGATGAGATAGGTGAGATGCCTTATGGCGTTCAAGCAAAACTTTTACGTGCACTTCAAGAGAAAGAGGTACGTCGTTTAGGTGCTTCAAAAAGTATAAAAATAGATATACGCGTAGTATCTGCTACAAATGCGAACTTAGATGAGAAGATAAAAGACGGCCTCTTTAGAGAGGATTTATACTACCGTTTAAATACTATTCCTCTTCATATCCCTCCTCTTAAAGAGAGAAAAGATGAGATACTACAAATCGCAGAAGCAACTTGTAAGAGTAACTGTGAAAAGTACGACTTTGAGTTAAAGAGTTTTTCAAGTGAAGCAAAAAGTGAACTTCTTGACTACGATTGGCCAGGAAACATACGAGAACTTATCTCTGTAGTAGAACGTTCAGTAATTTTAAGTGAAACAAATGAAATACAAAAAGATGAACTCTTTTTGAATGTTAGAAAATAAATAATTAAATATAGGAAAAAATATGAGCGAAAATCGTAAAAAATATAATGTAGCAATAGTTGGAGCAAATGGAGCAGTTGGAGAAGAGATACTTAATGTCTTAGCTGAGATAGACTTTCCACTAGAGAGACTTATCCCTCTAGCGAGTTCAAGAAGTGTTGGTAAAAGTGTAGAGTACAATGGTGCGTCTTTACCTATTATCGAACTAACTCATGATGTATTTGCTGAGTATGGAATAGAAATCGCACTTTTTTCTGCTGGTGGATCTGTGAGTGCAGAATTTGCTCCATCTGCTGTAAAAGCAGGAGCTGTAGTTATTGACAATACATCTGAGTTTAGAATGGATGAGAACACTCCTTTAGTTGTTCCAGAAGTAAATCCACAAGATATTAAAAAATGGAGACAGACAGGAATCATCGCGAATCCTAACTGTTCTACTATTCAAATGGTACAAACACTTAAACCACTTGATGAAGCTTATGACATTTTACGTGTTGATGTTAGTACTTACCAAGCAACTTCAGGTGCTGGAAAGACTGCTATGGAAGAGTTAGTACACCAGATGCAAGCATTCTTTGCATTTACTCTAGCTGATGCAGAGCATAAAGCTTTTAACCAACAAATCGCTCTTAATGTTATCCCTCAGATTGATGTGTTTACTGATAATGGTTACACTAAAGAAGAGATGAAAATGGTAAATGAAACTACTAAAATCATGAACAAAGATGTAGCACTTTCTGCAACATGTGTTCGCGTTCCTACACTTCGTGGTCATGCAGAAGCACTTACTCTTACTTTTGACTCTGAAGTAAATGCAGATGAAGCAAGAGAAGTTTTAGCTAAAGCTCCTAATCTTGTCATCCTTGATAATCCGGATGAAGCACTCTACCCAATGCCTGCAACCTGTGTAGATAAAAATGAGACTTTTGTTGGCCGTATCCGTAGTGATATTTACTCTAAAAATATCTTACATCTTTTTGTAGTTGCTGACAACCTTAGAGTAGGAGCTGCTACAAACGCCGTAAGAATTGCTCAAAAATGGATAGAGTTTCAAGAAGAGGAAGTATAAGTATGGAAAAAATATTTGAAAGTAGTCTTTGGGCTTCAAGATTTATGGTTATTTTGGCTGTTATTTTTGGTCTTCTTGGTGCTGTAATTCTTTTTATAGTTGCTTCAATTGATATATTTGATAGTGCTAAGTTCGTTTTTAACACTTATGTCAGCGGTGTGCATCCCCATAACTTCCACGAAGATGTAGTTGGTGGTATTATAGGTGCAGTTGATTTATACCTTATCGGTGTAGTTATGCTTCTTTTTTCTTTTGGTTTATACGAGTTATTTATCTCTGAGATTGAGGCGGCTAAAGATGAGTCAGGTAAAGAGAATAAGGTACTAGCGATTCACTCACTAGATCAGCTCAAAGACAAAATATCCAAAGTAATCGTTATGGTTCTTGTAGTAGGATTTTTTCAAAAAGTTGGACATACTCAGTATGACGGTGCTTTAGATATGCTCTATTTCGCACTCTCAATCACAGCTGTTGCAGTTGGATTATATTTTTTAGGAAAGGTAGGTAAACATTAATGGGTAAAATATTTGTAGATGCATGTTTTGGTAAAGAAACACCATACACTCCAGTATGGATGATGAGACAGGCTGGTCGTTATCTTCCAGAGTATATGAAAGTTCGTGCAAAAGCAGGAGACTTTCTTAACCTCTGTCATAACCCAGAGGCAGCAGCGGCTGTAACTATTCAACCTTTAGATATCGTTGGTGTTGACGCGGCTATTTTGTTTACAGATATTTTAGTTATTCCTGATGAAATGGGAATGGACCTCTCTTTTGTTAAGGGTGAAGGTCCTAAATTTTCAGACCCGTTAACTTCACAAGCTGACTTAGATAGACTCATCGGTGGAGACGAAGCAGCAAGTAAACTTACTTATGTTTTTGACACTATTAAAATCCTTCGTAAAGAACTAGATGAACGCGACGACAACATTGCCCTTATCGGTTTTGCTGGTGCACCTTGGACTCTTGCTACTTACATGATAGAAGGACAAGGAACAAAAACGTATAACATCTGTAAAAAGATGATGTATTCTAACCCTAAACTTTTACATAACATTTTAAGAGAAGTAACAGAAGTTTTAAAACTATACTTAGAAAAACAGATAGAAGCTGGAGTAGATGTTGTTCAGATATTTGACTCTTGGGCAGCTGCTATTGAAGTTGA
The DNA here is from genome assembly GCF_029215985.1 of Sulfurimonas sp. SAG-AH-194-C21. GTDB lineage: Bacteria > Campylobacterota > Campylobacteria > Campylobacterales > Sulfurimonadaceae > Sulfurimonas. The sequence goes on along the minus strand of NZ_JAEMVC010000005.1, from coordinate 78,883 downwards.
TAACTATGATGAGTTTTCTTGGAGCTATATGGTTGAGATAGCTGAGTACATTAAAGCAAAGTATCCTCATATTCCTATTATCATGTTTCCAAAAGGTATTCCCGCGTTTTATGACAAGGTATACGGAAACTTTGATGTTTTTGGTGTTGACTGGGCTACTCCGATGGAATTTGCAAACGAAAAGCTTGGCGACAAGTATGTTCTTCAAGGAAATATGGAGCCATGTCGTCTCTACTCAAAAGAGCAAACAACTACTTCAGTAGAAAAAATCCAAAAAGTTATGAATGGTAAACGTCACATCTTTAACCTTGGTCACGGAATACTTCCTGATGTTCCAGTTGAGAATGCTAAACACTTCGTAAGTGAGTGTCAGCGTGTCAGCAAAAAATAATATAATATTCGGACCTATAAACTCACGCCGTTTTGGCATGAGTTTAGGGATTGATCTCTCCCCTGCACTCAAACAGTGTAACTTCGACTGTCTCTACTGCGAACTTGCCCCTGCCCTTACTATGGACAAACAAATCAATACTATAACAGTTGAAGAAATCATAGAAGAACTTAAAACTCACCTCAACGCTAAGATAGATGTCATCACCCTCACTGCAAATGGAGAACCAACTCTTTATCCACAGTTGAGTGAACTTATAGATGCTATTGACGCAGTTAAAGGTAAAACTGAGACACTTATCCTGACAAACAGTGCTACACTTATAGACCCAAATGTGTATAAAGCACTTTTAAAACTTGACCAAGTAAAACTTTCACTCGATGCTATAAGCCCTGACATTTTTAGAAAAATAGATAGACCACATGAAAGTATAAAAGTAGAAGATATTGTAGAGAGTGTTATCGCCTTTTCTAAAGAGTATAAGGGCAAACTCTTCATCGAGATTTTATTTGTGCATGAGTTAAATGACACTAAAGAAGAGATACAAAAGCTCAATGATGTTTTACTTGAAGTAAACGCAGTGAGGATTGACCTAGGAACGATAGATAGACCTCCTGCTTATCCTGTTATGGGTGTGAGTTATAAAGAGCTACACACCATTGCAATGGTGTTTGATACTGCCCTTCCTATACACATAGCTTCAAGAATACATGCAGAACCTAACAATGCTTACTATACTGATAAAGAAATACTCAACACTCTTGATAAACGCCCCCTTACACGCGAAGATACAAAACTACTTTTTGATGAACCTACGCAGATAAGTTTAGAACGACTCATAAAGAGTGGTGAGATAAGTGTTAAACATGTAAGTAATTTAGAGTTTTTAGTGAAAAGTGAAAATTTAAAAAGAAAGAGAAACAAATGACATCTTATGAAAACCTAGAATTAGAAAATATCTTTATCCCTTCAAAGACACCATCTAAAAAACTAATGATTATTTTACATGGTCGTGGAGACTCTTCTTCCGGATTTGTTGGATTTCCTCCATTTTTAGCACTTGATGATATGAACTACATACTTTTTGATGCACCTTTTGAGTACATGGGTGGTAACTCATGGTATCAACTCCCTCCCCAACAACTACCAGGTATAGAGTACTCAAGAACACTACTTACAAAAGACTTAGATACTCTTTTTGAGAGTGACTTTAATGCAGACGAGAGTTTCCTTTTTGGTTTTTCTCAAGGCTCACTACTTACTTTTGAGTTTGGAGCAAGATATCATAAAGTTCTCGCGGGTTATATCGCTATCAGTGGTTACATTTATGATGTACCTTTACTCTTAGAAGAGATGGACCCAGATGTAAATGCGAAGAACTGGTTATGTACTCACGGAACTAGCGATCCAGTTTTAGCATATGAGACATCTAAAGAACAAATCCAACAACTTCAAGATGGTGGTTTTAACATAGAGTTTGTTACTTATGACAAAGACCATAGTATAGACAGAGATGAGTTAAGTATGATTTCTGAGTGGATTAAAAAGAGAAAGTAACTCAGCGTTAAATATACACTTAATTTTTTAAGTGTATGTCTTCATTTTATATAAATACCCATTTTTTAGAGCGATAACATTAAAGTCGAATAAATAGTAAGTATTTTATTTTTATCTATTTAGGTTTGTATAGTACAATGATAGTTAATAAAGGGTTATTTCTAGAGGTAAAAAGATATAATTATAAATAAACAAAAAGAGGAAATATATTGTCACAAGAAAATAACAAAGATTTTGAACAAGCACTTTTTAAAACAGCAGATAAACTAAGAAAAAATATAGATGCAGCCGAATATAAAAATGTAGTATTAGGTCTTATATTTTTAAAATATATTTCTGATTCATTTCAAGAGTTATTTGAAAAATTATCAGAAGATGAATATAGTGATGCGGAAGATAGAGATGAGTATATAGCCCAAAATTGTTTTTTTGTTCCTCGTGAGGCAAGATGGACTGAGTTACAAGCTAAAGCAAAACTTCCTGAGATTGGTGTACATATAGATGATGCTATGAGTGCTATTGAAAAAGAAAATAGAGAGCTTAAAAATGTACTTCCAAAAGTATATGGAAGAGCAAATCTTGATAAAGCATCTTTAGGAGAACTTATAGATGTAATATCTGATATTGAACTAAAAGCACATAGTGAAAATTCTAAAGATTTACTCGGTCGTGTTTATGAATACTTTTTGGGTGAGTTTGCTAATGCAGAGGGTAAAAAAGGTGGGCAGTTTTATACTCCAAAATCCATAGTAGAACTTATGGTTAAGATGATACGACCTGAAAAAGGTAGAGTTTATGACCCTGCTTGTGGTAGTGGTGGTATGTTTGTAATGAGTGAAAAATTTATAGAAAATACACTTGGTGGGAATGTACAAGATATAACTATCTATGGACAAGAATCAAACCAGACTACGTGGAAACTCTCTAAAATGAACCTTGCTATACGAAATATAAATTCTAAATTTGTAGCTTGGAATACTGAGGGAACATTTTTAAAAGATGCTCATCCAGACTTAAAAGCTAACTTTATCTTAGCAAATCCACCATTTAACCAGTCGGACTGGGGAGCAGATATATTAGCAGAAGATGGGAGATGGAAAAAGTACGGCACTCCACCAAATGGAAATGCAAATTTTGCTTGGATGCAACATATGATTTATCATCTAGCAACTGATGGTGTGATGGCTACAGTTTTATCTAATGGAAGTTTAAGTTCACAGACAAGTGGAGAAGGACTTATAAGAGAAAAGATAGTTAGAGATAATTTAGTAGAGTGTATCATCGCTTTACCAAAACAGCTGTTTTACAATACTGGGATACCTGCAACGATTTGGATACTTAGAAGAGGTAGAAAGTTATCTGATAATAAAACACTTTTTATTGACGCTTCAAAGATGGGGTACATGAAGACAAAAGTTCATCGAGACTTTACAGATGAAGAGATACAAAACATAGAGAGTATCTATCACAATTGGAAAAAAGATGATAATTATGAAGATGTAAAAGGTTTTTGTAAATCTGCAACATTAGAAGATATGGAGAATCACAACTTTATTTTAACTCCCGGCCGATATGTTGGAAAAGAGAAAGGGCAGGAGCGTTTAGCATTTGATGTTGAATTTAAAATTATAAATGAATTTTTAAAATCAAATACAATTTTAGAAAGTTTATTAGACAAACAAATTTCAGAAAAATTATCAAAGTATTTTCCTTTATATGATTGGAATAATATAAATTTTACATCGACTACTGTACTAAAAGATATTGCTCAAATTATATATAAGAAATGGTTTATAGATTTTAACTATAAGTCCATAAAAATTAACAAAATAGATAGTCAATTAGGAGAAATTCCAAAAGGCTGGAGAGTTGGAAAACTGGGAGAGGAATTTGATATTACAATTGGAAGAACTCCACCTAGAAAAGAGCCAAAATGGTTTTCTGATGTTCCGACAGGAAAAAAATGGTCATCAATCAAAGATATGGTAAGGTCTAATACCTATCTTATACATACATCTGAATATATTACAGATGAAGCAATAAAAAAATTTAATATTCCTATTGTACCAAAGGGTACAGTATTACTGAGCTTTAAAATGACGGTAGGAAAATTGGCAATTGCCACTGAAGATATGCTTACAAATGAAGCTATCGCTCATTTGAAACTTAAAGATGGTTCTTACTTAGAAAGTGAATTTATCTATCTTTTCTTACATGGTTTAGATTTTAACAGTTTGGGAAGTACTTCCTCAATTGTAACTGCAATTAATTCAACAATGATTAAGCAAATCCCATTTATTATGCCCGATAAAGAAATAATGAAAGATTTTATAGATTTGATAAAGCCCATTTTTAAAAAAATAAAAAATAATACTATACATGCAAATATGCTAGAGAATGAGAAGAATATTACATTATCCAAAATCTCACAAAAGTTAAGGGAATCATAAATGCAAAAAGTTATTTTTGATACTAATGCTATACGTAATGTCGATGTAAAACAGTACTTTGGAGGAAGACTAGAACTTGAGAAATTTTATAAAGTTGCTGAGCTCATTTTCCCTGACATTGTAATTGAAGAAATGAGAAATCAGAAAAAAAGGAAACTACAAAAGAATAAAGATGCTTTTTTATCTAACCCTTTTCATGCGATACAAAAGTTAAATGAAGATGACATAAAGGATTTTGATATTGAGGGTCATATAGATTTTTTAGAATGTAAAGAAACATTAAAATACACACAAATTACATTGTCAGATTATTCTATTCTTGGAAAGATGAAGGACTTAGCATTAAAAAAGCTACCACCATTTGAATCTGGAGACAGTACAGATAAAGGATTTAAAGATGCATATATATATTTTACTATTTTAGAATATGTACAATCTTTAACTGAGAAAAATGTATTTATCTGTACAAATGATGGGAAGCTAAAAGAAGCTCTTCAACATGAATCTAGTATAACAATTATTAAAGATTATGATGATTTTAAAAAGCATAACATTAATCAATATAAAGAAAGTTATTTTTTAGAGAAAATCAGTGAAGAGTTACAACTAGATAACATTACGAAAAATAGTATAGTTGACTACTGGATTAATAACATTGAAAATGCAATTATTTTATTAAAAATAGATATTGAAAAGTATGTAATTGAAGTAGATTCAGGTGAAATAATTGCTTTTACAAATATCAGTAATTATCGCACTAGTTTTAACAATCTGATTAAATCTGATAATATTGAGTTAACAAAAAGTACTATTGAAGAACTTAGCAATTACATTAATTTTTTATCAAATGATGAAATAGTGAAAATTTTTAATGTACTTAAAGAAAATGAACAAATTTCACTTGCATTGTCTGAAGAAAATGTAAGACAATTTATAAGTACTTTATATGATGATTTTGAAGATACAATACCTCTTGATTTAAAACTAAGTATTAAAAGAATGTTGGATTAAGCATGAATACTTTACATATATTGATATATCAAATTAAAACTCTATCAAATATAAGAGAAATACTTTTACCAAAACTTATGAGTGTAGAATTAAGAGTTCAAGGTTTTCAAAATGGATAAACAACTACAACTAAATCAACCTCAAGAATTCTCAAACTTTGTAATATTTAAAATAGAAAACTCAAAAGTAAATATAGATGTAAAATTTCAAGATGAAACTTTATGGCTTACTCAAAAACAACTAGCAGAGCTTTTTGAGGTAAACATTCCTGCTGTGTCTAAACATCTTAAAAAAATATTTACGACAAATGAACTTAGTGAGAATACAGTTGTTTCCAAAATGGAAACAACTGCCAAAGATGGTAAAAAATACAAAACTAATTTTTATAATCTTAAAGCTATAACGGCAGTAGGCTATAAAGTAAACTCTCATCGTGCCATAGAGTTTAGAAAATGGGCAACAGAAGTTTTACACGAGTATATCATCAAAGGTTTCACAATGGATGATGAGAGACTTAAACAGATGAAACACTTTGGCATAGATTATTTTGAAGAGCAACTAGAACGAATACGAGAGATACGATCTAGTGAGCGAAGATTTTATCAAAAGATTACAGATATTTATGCTCTTAGTGCTGATTATGATAAAAATGATGCACTTACTAAAAGCTTTTTTACTTCCGTACAAAATAAAATGCACTGGGCTATTTGTGGTAAAACTGCTGCTGAGATTATTTATAGTGAAGCAGATGCTACTAAAATATATATGGGTCTGAAAACTTGGAAAAATTCTCCTAATGGTAAGATATTAAAATCAGATGTAAGTATTGCTAAAAATTATCTTAACGAAAAACATATAAAGAAGCTAGATAGAATTGTCGTTGCATATTTAGAATTAGCAGAGCTTAGAGCATCGCAAGGTATAGTTATGAATATGAAAGATTGGATAGAGTTTTTATATAAGTTTTTAGAACTTTCAAGCTATCCAATACTACTAGACAATGGTAAAGTATCATCATTAGAAGCAAAGCTAAAAGCACATACAGAATATGAAAAGTATAGAATTGTACAAGATAAAAACTATCTATCTGATTTTGATAAATTATTACTAGATATGGAAAAATAAAATGGCTATCAATGAAGATTTAATCGAGCAAAATTTAATAGAACTACTAAAAAAACAAAATTATAAATACCTTCATGGCTCTGATTTACAAAGAGATAAGAATAGTGTTGTATTAGATGATATTTTTAAAGATTCGCTAAAAAGATTAAATCCAAAACTTCCACAATATGCAAGAAATGAAGCCTACAACCAAGTTCTACATGTAGGCTCATCAGATATGATGGCTAGTAATGAAAAATTTCATAATCTTTTATGTGATGGAGTTACTGTCGAGTATGAAAAAGATGGAGAGACACAAGGTATAAATGTAAAGCTTATAGATTTAGAAACTATTAAGTTAAATGATTTTTTAGTAGTCAATCAATTTATAATAAAAGAAAATAATAATGAAAAACGACTTGATGTCGTACTATTTATAAATGGATTGCCTTTAGTAATTATCGAACTTAAAAATGCCCTTGACGAAAAAGCTACACTTCATCGTGCCTACACTCAAATTCAAAACTATAAAACAGCTGTACCTAGTATCTTTTACTATAACTCACTAACTATTATATCTGATGGTATTGATGCAAAAGTTAGTTCACTGTCTGCTCCATTTTCAAGGTATTTAGCTTGGAAATCTCCAGATAAAAAAGAAAATGGAGTATTGCCTGAATTACAGATAATGAATGAGCGAATGCTTGATAAAAAAGTATTGTTAAATTTAATAAGATTTAATACTGTATTCGAAAAAGAAGAGATGAAAGATGAAAAAACGGAAGTTTTATCAATAGTAACTATTAAAAAAGTTGCTGCTTACCATCAATATTATGCTGTACAAAAAGCTATACACAAAACTATTGAAGCTATGGGAAATAGCCAAAAGATTGGTGTAGTTTGGCATACTCAAGGGAGTGGAAAATCTTTATCTATGGTATTTTATACAGGGCAATTAGTAGTAAATAAAGCTATGAAAAATCCAACAATCATAATACTTACAGATAGAAATGATTTAGATGATCAACTATTTAGTACATTTGGAAATTGTATATCACTTTTAAGACAGACACCTATACAAGCAACAAGTAGAGAAGATTTAAAAAAGAAATTAAATGTAAGTGGTGGTGGTATTGTCTTTACTACTATTCAAAAGTTTAGTGATGAAACTGGTGAGATAAGTAATAGGGATAATATCATAGTAGTCGCAGATGAAGCACATCGTAGTCAATATGGTTTTACTGGTCGAGTGGATAAAGATGGAGATATAAAATATGGAAGTGCTAAGTACCTAAGAGATGCGCTACCGAAAGCAAGTTTTATTGGATTTACTGGAACACCAATTGAAAATGATGATAAATCTACTCCTGCTGTATTTGGAAAGTATATTGATATATATGATATATCACAAGCTGTAAGAGATGGGGCAACTGTACCTATACATTATGAAAGTAGACTTGTAAAGATAAAACTAAACAAAGAAGTGACAGATAAAATTGATGACTTAATAGACGGTATAGATAACACTACAGAGGGACAAATAGAAAAATACAAAAGTAAAAATACTCAGATAAATGCGATAGTAGGACATCCTGATAGATTAAAAGATGTAGCAAATGATATAGTTACTCACTTTGAAGCAAGACAAGAACTATTTGAGGGTAAGGGAATGATAGTTTGTATGACAAGACAGATTGCTGTTGATTTATACAAAGAGATTATAAACCTAAGAGGTGATTGGCATAATGATGAATTAGATAAGGGAAAAATAAAAGTTGTAATGACTAGTACAACTGATGATCCTGAATCTTATCAACCTCATAGCACAACTAAAAAAGACAGAAAACTATTATCGGGAAGAATTAAAGATATACATGATGAACTAGAACTTGTGATTGTTCAGTCGATGTGGCTTACGGGTTTTGATTGTCCTCCTATGCACACTATGTATATTGATAAAAAAATGAAAGGTGCAAACTTGATGCAAGCAATTGCTAGGGTAAATAGAGTTTATAAAGATAAGCCAGGTGGATTGATAGTTGATTATATTGGTATTGGTCAAGATTTGCGAAATGCTATGATGACTTATGTTCAAGCTGGCGGAAAAGGTGAAGCTACTTTAGAAAAGACAGAAGTTATTGCAGGTATGAAAAGTAAGTTTGAAGTAATAGAGCAGATATTTAATACTTTTGATTATCTAGAATATTTCAAAACTGATAATATAAGCCAAAAACTACAAGTTCTCATGAAAGCTACAAACTTTATATTAAGTGATGAAGAGTTGAAAAATAGATTTTTGAGTGAGCTTACATCATTGACAAAACTATATGTTATGTCAGTACCAAGCTTAGAAGCTGAACAATTAAGAGATGGTATCGCATTTTTTCAGGCTATAAAATCAAGAATAAATAAATTTACTCCAAGTGGTTTTAAAAGTGATATAGAAATTGATACAGCTATAAAACAGATAGTTGATGATGCCTTAACTACTGATGGTGTAGTTAATATATTGGATGAAGTAGGAATCAAAGCACCATCTTTAGATATATTGTCAGATGAATTTTTACTTGAAGTTAAAAATATGGAACATAAAAACTTATCATTTGAATTATTAAAAAAACTAATTAATGATGAAGTAACTATTAGAAAGGCAAAATCTATAGTGCAAGGTAAAAAGTTTTCTGAGATGTTGGAAAGTGTAATTAAACGATACCATAACAATCAAATAGATACAGCCCAAGTAATAGAAGAGTTGTCAAATATTGCAAGAGAAATGAAACTTGAAGATAAAAAATCAGATGAATTAGGACTTACACCTGAAGAGTATGCTTTTTATATGATACTTTCACAAAATAGTTCTACAGAATTTTTAGAAGATTATAAAATGAAAGAATTGATACATTTAATAGTTGATATTATTAGAAAAAATGCAACTGTAGATTGGGAAAAAAGAGATGATGTCAAAGCTAAGTTGAGATTGTTAGTTAAAAAAGTCTTAATGAGGTATGGTTATCCACCCGATATGGCTAAACTTGAAGCTGATAAAGTGTTAGAGCAGAGTGAGTTGTTGGCTAGTGAGTTTATTGATAATTAACATATTTTTATAACAATTTATGGCTAACAAAAAAAGCTATATACTTGATATAATACAAGCAAAATACATTAAATTAAAAAGGAACTTCAATGCAAACTATTACATTAAAAGTTGCTGATAATATAATAGGATTTCCATTATTTACAACTACTAAGAGTTTCAGGAATATAAAATTATGAATAAACTAGCAAGTATAAACACTACAAACGAATACAAAACATTCATAACAGATATAAAATCTAAAATAACACACTCTCAAATTAAAATAGCATCAACTGTAAATAGTGCTTTTATTATGTTTTATTGGGAACTGGGTGAGATGATTTCGCATAAACAAAAAGAGAGTAAATGGGGTAGTAAGTTTATAGAGCAGATGGCAAATGACTTAAAAAAAGAGTTTCCTGCTTTGAAAGGTTTTTCAAGAACAAATCTATTTTATATTAAAAAAATTTATGAATTTTACTCTATAGATTTAGTCCAACTCAAAGGTGGACTAAATCTATATGATGATAAAAATCAAAATAGCTTTATTTCATAGAGATGGCAAAAGTATCAATAATTTTAAAAACACATTAGCACAACCTCAATCAGACTTAGAACTGAAAATAGAAAATTTATACCAGAGTTTGCAGGAAAATTAAATGAATAAAAAACTAACCATAAGAAACTCAACAGTAGAGTTTTTAATCTATAAATCAGATAATAATGACGTCAAAGTAGATGTTCTGCTTCAAGATGAAAACATATGGCTTACTATAGAGCAGATGGCGGATCTTTTTGGAAAAGGTCGTTCAACTATAAATGAGCATATTTTAAATATTTACAAAGATGGAGAGCTAGAAAAAGATGTATCTATGAGAAAAATCGGAAAAACCGATTTTTCTACTAAACCTACAAATTATTATAATCTTGATACTATCATTTCAGTTGGATATAGGGTGAAATCTATCCAAGGTGTACGATTTAGACAGTGGGCAACTTCGCGACTTCAAGAGTATATCATTAAGGGTTTTACCATGGATGATATACTCTTAAAAAATCCAGAGCAGGTATTTGGAAAAGATTATTTTAGAGAATAACTTAAGAGAATACGAGATGTTCGTTCTAGTGAGAGAAGGTTTTATCAGCAGATTACGGATATTTATGCTGAGTGTAGTATTGACTATGATAAAAACTCCTTAGATACAAAAGAGTTTTTCGAAACTGTTCAAAATAAACTACATTGGGCTATCACAAAATAAACAGCAGCGGAGATAATATACTCAAGAGCAAATCATATAAATGAAAATATGGGGCTAACCACTTGGAAAAATGCACCAAAGGGAAGAGTTAGAAAAACTGATGTGATTATTGCAAAAAATTATTTACAAGAAAAAGAGCTAAATACATTAAATAGAATTGTAACTATGTATCTAGATTATGCGCAAGACCAAGCTGAGAGAAATATACCTATGACTATGAAAGATTGGAGTCAAAAACTCAATGCTTTTTTACAATTTAACGAACGAGATATTCTACAAGATGCAGGAAAGGTTACAGCCGTAATTGCAAAAGAGTTTGCTATCAGTGAATTTGAAAAATATAAAGTCATTCAAGACAAATCATATAAAAGTGATTTTGACATCTTGATTCAAGAGTTAGATAAAGATTGAAAGTGATATGAAACACACAATAAATACGAGGAGTGATTAATTCACATGAAGGAAAATTATCGCTAATGACGAATGTTATACTCACTGCATATATATTGACATTGTAAATACAATTTTGCTATAATTAAAGTATATAGATAAAAGGCTTACTTTGAAAGTTGAATGGAATGATGAGAAAAACATCTTAAACATTAAAAATCATCAAGTTAGTTTTGATGAAGCAAAAGAAGTTTTTTTAGATCCTATGCATATTTCAAAACTTGACCATCGCTTTGATTATTTTGAAGAACGATGGATAACATTAGGAACAACTTCAAAAGATAAAATCTTAGTAGTTGCTAACATGTTTTTTGATGAGAACGGTGAAGAAATCATCAGAATCATAAGTGCAAGAAAAGCCAATCAAAAAGAAAGGATTTTTTATGAGCAACATTAAAGAAAGAGAAAAGTTTGATGACTATGAGATGCTTGATGAGTATGACTTTAGTGGTGGTGTTCGTGGTAGATTTTATGAACCTAAAAAGATACCTGTTTCACTAAGACTAGACAATGATATAGTTCTTTTTTTCAAAAAGATGGCAAGTGAAAAAAAAGTTCCATATCAAACACTTATTAATGCACTTCTAAGAAAAAAGCTACAAGAAGTTTAGACTATACAACCCAAGCTTCATTTTCAAAAATAATTTCATCGTCTAGTTTCACTGTTGTTATATCCACAAACACATCTACATGAAACTTTCCCTCACCTCTTTTTATACCCGGTTTTGCATACATTCCATGTTTTCGACCAAGCGAGAGGTGAACACCACACATTCTCTCATAAGTTCCCGTGTCACTTACTACTCGCGTTTTACTAAACGCACGGTTGAGACCAAAGCCTAGTTCTCGTACTTGTATACTTCCCTCACCCTCACGAATGAGATCAAGGACTTCATCAAACGCAGGTGTTGTGTTCTCAGTTGCTATCACTTTCCCTTTTTCTATGATGAGGATAGCCGAAGTATCTGGTTTGTTGGTTCTATATGTAGTGTTACTAAAGACCGATATTTTCACCCTACCGTGAAGTGCTTCTAAGTCTTTTGCTTCTGTAAAAACTTCACCTATAGGAAACTGTCCACCTGTGTTTGCCATTTGAGAATAATCTCCGATGTTGAGTTTCGTACTCTCAAACGCAGAGTCGTAATAAAGATACTCACCATCACTTTCTATCACGCCACCATTAGCATTATCTATTTTTTCTTTAAGTGCATACCCAACACCTCTATAATACTCTTTATCATAGAGTAAAGAATCTATATATGCAGGAATCTCCTCCTCACTCATACGACTTACATGAGGATGTTCTATGACTTTTATCTTACGTTTAAAAAGTTCTACTCGTATTCTAAAAGCATTTAAACGAAAGTTCGTCGACTGGATAAGAGCAACAAAGTCTGACTCGTTTAAGGCTGTTAATATTTCTAGGATTTCTTCTGGCGGAGTTGTATCAAAGTCGATGAAAGTAGCTTGTGGGAGTACAGCTTTATAAGCCTTATATAAAATGTTAGAGAGACTAGAGTTTGTGTCATAGACTACTACTGCGTTTTGAGTGTCATTATGCTCAAAAACATCTTCAACTATACTTCTTATATTTATGTGTGCACTTGCGTTTATACTATCATCTATGTTCATGTTAGAATAATACTATATTATTAATGAAACTACTGTTTATAGCAAGTATAATACAAACATATATAGTAAGGAATAATAATGTCATCAAGTAACTTAGTTTCAGCCCTAGTAAAAAAAACTTCACTCAAATCTCAACTAATACAAAATATCTTAAAACTTTTGGACGAGGGTTCAACTATTCCTTTTATCGCTAGATACCGTAAAGAGATGACGGGTGGAGCTGATGATGAAGTACTTCGTGAGTTTGAGACTATTTACCTTAGTTCTAAAAAACTACTAGAGCGAAAAGAAGAAGTCTCGCGTTTGATAGCCGAACGTGCCACTTTAACAGATAGTATTAAAAGAAGTATAGAAGTGGCTGATGATCTTAGGACTTTAGAGAGTATCTATAGACCCTACAAAGAGAAAAAGTCTTCTCGCTCAACTGTTGCCATGGCAAAGGGTTTAAGTTCTTTAGCAAACATCCTACAAAGTGCAAGACTTTCAAAAAACGACTTCATGAACGAAGCTAAAAGGTTTGTAAAAAAAGATGTGACTTCTGTTGATGAAGCTATAAAAGGTGCACAAGATATTCTTGCTGAAAGATATGCTGAACAAGTAAGGGAAAGAGAAGCTATACGAAACTCAATGTTACAGTATGGTTTGATTGAGACAAAAAAAACAAAAACTTTTAATGAGTCTGGCGTTTATAAAAACCTAGCTCCTAGTTCTCAAAAAGTAGCCTATATTCCGTCTCATAGATACCTTGCCATCATGCGAGGGGTTAAAGAAAAAGAGTTGTCAGTAAAAATAAATGTAGATACAGAACGAATCTTAGAAAACATCAAACGCTATAAAATCCCTAAAGATGCTTCAAGTTCAAAAGACTTACTCTTTTTAGCTTACAAAGATGGACTTAAACGCTTACTTCTTCCATCCATTGAGAGAGAAGTGCAAAACGAACTCAAAGAAAAAGCCGACATTGCAGCTATCTCTGTTTTTGGAAAAAACCTCTCTCAACTTCTCATGACTCCACCGGTGACTAAAATGGTACTTTTAGGTGTAGACCCTGCGTTTGTGAGTGGCTGTAAACTAGCCGTCATTGATGAAAATGGAAACTATTTAGAGTCTGCAGTTATCTATCCCACACAACCACGAAATGACTATGAAAACTCTAAAAAAGTTGTTTTGAGACTATCACAGAAGTACAATATAACTGGGATAGCCATAGGTAATGGTACAGGCTCACGAGAGACACAAGAGTTCTTTGCAAAAATAAACAAAGAAGAAAAAACTAACCTCAAGTACACAGTCGTCTCTGAAGCAGGAGCATCAGTTTACTCAGCTTCTCAACTCGCCCAAGATGAGTACCCAAACTTGGATGTAACTATAAGAGGGGCGATTTCAATAGCCCAAAGACTTCGTGACCCAATGGCAACACTTGTAAAAATAGACCCAAAATCTCTTGGAATAGGACAGTACCAACACGATGTAGACCAAAAACTCTTACAAAAAAGACTCGATGATGTGACTAGTGACCTTGTAAACAGAGTAGGAGTAGATATAAACTCCGCTTCAGCATCCCTTCTTTCTCATGTAGCAGGAATTGGTGCGAAAATCGCAAAAAACATCATCACTTATAGAGATGAGAATGGAAACTTTACTAGTAAAAATGGACTCTTAAAAGTAAAAGGTTTAGGTAAAAAAGCCTATGAGCAAGCAGCAGGATTTATACGTATCAAAGATACAAAAAATGTTTTTGATAACAGTGGAATCCACCCTGAGAGTTATGAGATAGCTAAGAGTTTAGTCAAACTAGACTTAGACACTTTAAACATTAAAGAGACTGCACAAGCTTTAGGTACTGGTGAAGCAACACTTAGAGATATCATAAAAGAGTTGCAAAAACCAGGTTTTGACCCTAGAGAAGACCTGCCTATCATCCCTTTTAAAGAAGGACTTACAGATATAAAAATGCTTAAAGAGGGTAGTTTTGTGTCAGGAATTGTACGTAACATAACTGACTTTGGTGCGTTTGTGGATATTGGGCTTAAAAACGATGGTATGATTCATATCTCAAAAATGAGTGCCAAAAGAATTAAACACCCGTTAGAAGTGCTTTCACTTAATCAATACCTTCCCCAAATTGAAGTAGTCTCTATAGATAAAGACAAAGTTGGATTGAGTCTTAACTAATTTTTTCTAAGTCAATGAGTATCTTTTTACCAAACCCTAAAGTATTATCTGTCAGTTTAAAGTGTTTTACTTTTATCTGCCAGAGTTTAGGTGACATTTCTTTTGCATAAGGGAAGTCTTGAAAATAGTGCTTTTCTAAATCTTTATCTTCTAAAGGACTAAACTCTCCTCTAAATTGTAGACCTTGTATCTCAGCTACATTTTTTGTCTCAAGTAAGATATTCCCTGCTATGTTTTTGTTTTGAAGTATATGTTTTATATGGAGAGTTTCGTCACTACTTGCAACTATAAAACTTTTTGTTTTTTTGTCATAGGAAAAAAAGAGAGAACAGACACTTATTTCATAGGGAATTGATGTAGCTAAACTCATCACATGATGGCGTTTAATAAAGTCTTCTATGCTCTCTAAATCATTCAAAATCTAAAATCTTTCTAAAAACTTTTCCATTTTTGATGAGTCTGTAATAGAGCGTTTACTTAACATCATCTCAGCTATATCATCACTTTTTAATGTCTCAAATAGTTCATCTGGATTATGCATGTTGTAGT
The DNA here is from genome assembly GCF_029215985.1 of Sulfurimonas sp. SAG-AH-194-C21. GTDB lineage: Bacteria > Campylobacterota > Campylobacteria > Campylobacterales > Sulfurimonadaceae > Sulfurimonas. Next base: position 63,229 of record NZ_JAEMVC010000005.1, on the reverse strand, counting down.
AACTCTTCATAAACTCTATAAGTTTTTCAAAGTTGTCATTTCTTACACTCATTTTTTTATGTTCTTTGTATTCATCCCAGTCAATTCTTGTCAAATTAGTATCCTTATTATTGTAAGTGTTATTTTAGCGAAAGTGCTTTGTCTAACTTCTTAATTATCTCTAACATTTTTTCACTTGATACTGCAAAGTTCAAACGCATGTAGCTAGAGCCCTCTCGTCCAAAGCTTATTCCCGCGTTTAGTCCAAGTTTAGCATCCTCTATAAAAAATTCTCTTAACTTTTTATCACGAAGCGCTAAACCATGACAATCAAGCCAAGCTAAATATGTTCCCTCAATAGGTGTGATTTTTATAAGTTTTGGATATTTTTCACATACATTTTTAAGCATCTCATAATTTTTATATAGATGAATTCTCAACTCTTCTACCCACTCTTTTCCCTCTTTATATGCCGCTTCATATGCTACATGCGAAAGTACTGCACCTTGTGCAAAGTGTACTTTATCGTAAGCCACTTTAAACTTTTTTCTCAAATCTTCATCTTCAACGACTACGCTACTCATAGCAAAGCCAGCCATATTAAATGTTTTTCCAACACCGATGGCTGTAAGTGTAATTTTTTTAGCTTCTTGACTAAGAGTAGCAAAAGGTATATGTTTGTTTGGTACATATACTAAGTCAGAGTGTATCTCATCTGCAAAAACAACTATATTATACTCGATACAAACTTCTAAAATAGCCTCAAGTTCCTCTTTTTTCCATACACGTCCGACAGGATTATGAGGAGAACAGAGTAAAAGAAGTTTTGTGCTTGGTATTATTTTTGATTTTAAATCTTCTATATCAAAACTGTAAATACCATCATCATTTACTTTAAGAGGATTTTTTATCAGTTCACGATTTAACCCAAGTACAGAATGAAAAAAAGGAGAATAAACAGGAGTTTGTACTATCACACCTTCACCCTCTTTACTAAAAGCTTCAATAGCCACACACATAGAAGCCACTACAGAATGAGAGTAAAACATATCTTCTAGTTCAAATTCAAATCCATGCTCTTTCTTCATCCAAGCACGTTGTGCATTAAAAGCACTAGTTGGTACTTCTTCATATCCCACTATCGGATGTTCTAGTCGTTCTTTCACTGCGTTTAATACAAAATCAGGAGTATCTATATCCATATCTGCCACCCAAACGGGTTGCACATCCTCTGTACCAAAAAGCTCTTTTCTTAGAGTATACTTCTCTGCATTTGTATCTTTTCTACAAGCACTACGAGAGAAGTCATAAGCCATTACTTTTTCTTCCAAACACTAACTTCAGAGATAGTATGCTGATACTTTCTAGCAGTCTCTTTGATAACAAACTCTAAATCTTGAGTATGAATAAGCTCAAATTTTTCACCTAAAATAGTAGTAAGTGAATCAATTGTTTTTACCTCTTCACCCTTCTCGTTAGTAAAACCACCAAGCCAAAACTCTTTTGCAGTAGAACTTTCTTGCCAAGTGTATGGAGAAGTGATAACTAATATACCATCTTCGTTTAGTCTCTCATCAATTGTGTCTAAAAATAGTCTAGGATTATAAAGCCTGTCTATCAGATTAGTTGCCATTACTAAGTCGTATCCCGTAAAGTTTGGCTTTAAGTTACAAGCATCACCCTGCCAAAAAGAGACTTTTTCTTTGAGTTTTTCATATCCTAACTCTTCGATAGTAATCTTTTTTTGTACAGCTATTTCACCCTCTTCTTTAGTGCTAAACGCGAGATAACCATCTTCTTTTAGTTTCGCTCCAGCTTGAACAAAACGCACTGAGAAGTCTATTCCCTCAACCGTGTCAAACTCACGAGCTAACTCATATGTTGCTCGTCCAGTTGCACAACCTAAATCAAGTGCTTTTTTATTATTAACTGCAAATGCACTTGCAACTCTTGCTGTACTTTGTGCAAAATTCTCTACTCCAAAATGCGAAGCTCCATATTGAAACTCACAGTATTGTGAAACTAACTCATCACTTTCATATATATCATCTGACAATTCTTCTTCCTTTTTTTGACTTATTACATATCTAAAACCTGCGTTTTGATAAAAGTGTTTTCTAAATGCATAACGCGAATGTTTTGTGATAAGATTACCACTACTTGCCCATGATGAACCGAGTATTAGAGCATGTTTCTCATCAAATGTTGGTACTGAAAAGTCATCATATGCCTCATGAACTTTAAATCCTTCAAACGCTCTCATAGGTGTACGACTCCACTGCCATACATTACCAACTACATCATAAATTCCGTTAAAATTAAATTCATTTACAGGACATGATGATGCAAAATGATAGAAATCAAGATTTGCCCTACTCTCATGAAATACAGGTATATCTTTTAACCCTGCTTGTTCATAAATAGCTCTATATTCTGCTTCACTTGGTAAGAGGTATGTAATGCCATCTTTTTGGCTTTTATAACGACAAAATGCCTCTGCTTCAAGTGCATTGACATCCACTGGCCAGTCTTGTGGCATATCTATGATATTAGAAAGTGTTCTGTACTTATAAGTATCATTCTCTTTTACCCAAAATGATGGATGAAAAGCTTTAGTATTTTTTAAAAACTCTTTACCTTCATCATCCCAAAACTCTTCATTCTCATACCCACCATCTTTTACAAAAGCGAGGTATTCACCATTACTGACAAGGTATTTAGCAGCCTTAAAACTCGCTACACACTCATTATAAACACCATATTCATTATCCCAACTGTATACAGGATGTGAGTTATCAACTCCAAGTCGAATATCTACTGCATTTATATCCATCATCTCATTTTCTGGTGCGAGTCCGCTATGAGTACATGCTTTAAACTCTTCTACATCTTTAACTAACTCTATTGGCATTTGACGGTGCAGTACTAAAGAAGTCTCTAGATGAATTCTCTCATGCTCAATTCCCATAAGGACAACCCACATAGGAGACTCTTTTGTGATTGGAAGTGTTAAAGGTAAATCCTCTATGAGTTCATTTACAAGAGTGTTTACCCTTTTTCTATAAGCTCGAACTTCCTTAACTGATGGCCAGTTATATTTACTACCATCCATCTCATCCCAAGCCATCTCATCCACACCAACAGCAAAAACAGATTCATACTCTGCGTTTATCCGCTCAGTTATAATCTTCATACTCATAAGCTTATTTATAAAAAATGTAGCAGTATGACCGAAGTAAAATATCATTGGGTGGCGAGTTATTTCTGACTTTTTATAAAATACACTATCATCTTTTAAAACTTCAAAAACTTTCTCAAATAAATCATTAGTATTGTTAAAATACTCTTTTATCTCTAAGCGCTTTGCAAGCACATTTTCACCATCAAGTGAAACAGTGTATTTACTTAGTTTACTCAATAATCTACCTTTTAGTTTGATATAATGATTATATGAAAATTATTCAAAGTAACTTATTAAATCAATTTCCCAACTTGACACAGGGTTTTACAACTAAGGATAATGGAAACATCGCCTTTCATGTCAATGACAATAAAATAAAAGTCATTCAAAACCATAAAAAACTAGCAAAACTTTTATCTTATAAGCTTGATAGTCTAGTTCACATGAAACAAGTTCACAAAACAGAAGTAAAAATCGTAAAAACGAGGGATAATTTTTATACTCCACTAACTTGTGATGCACTTATAACTGACAAAAAAAATATCCCTCTTATGGTTATGGTAGCAGACTGTGCACCCCTCCTCTTTTATGATGTAAAAAAGGAAGTAATCGCTGTTGTTCATGCTGGTCGAGCAGGTTCATTTAAAAATATAGTTAAAGCTACACTTGATAGTTTTAAAGATGATTTTGATTCAAATATAGACGATGTTTATGTAAGTATTGGACCTAGTATTAAAGAGTGTTGTTATAAAGTTGGTAGTGAAGTTTATGAGCAGGCTAAAAGTTTAGAACTTAACTTTGCAATAAGTAAAAAAGAGAACTCTTACTTTTTAAACATCTTTCAAATACTGCATAAACAACTTGTACAAAATGGTGTTAAAGAAGAAAATATAGAGTTTTCCTCCTTATGTACATCATGTAATACAAAAGAGTTTTTTTCATACAGAGCAGAGGGTCAAACAGGTAGGTTTTGCGGTCTGCTTATGCTTAGTTAAATCTCATAAAAGAAAGTCTGATACGACTTATCTAAATCACAGAGTTTCACACTAAAGACCTTACGAGTTTGTTCTTGCATATCAGCCCAAAAAGAGTCTAAGACTACACTTGCCCCTACATTCTCACTTGGAACAAATAGTTTTCCTTCTAATGCTTCAACTATATCTAAAACAAGTATTTCATGTGCATCATGTGCTAGTTTATAACCGCCATTAACCCCTCGAATACTCACAACTAAAGAACTTTTTTTCAGACTTGATAGAATCTGTTCTAAGTAACCGTGTGAGATTTGAGTCATTGCTGCAATCTCTTTTATCTGCATAAGTTTTGCATTTGGAGACTTATAAAGAGCATGCATAGCTGCTACTCCATAAATACCCTTAGTAGAGATACTAACCATATTTAGCTCAAAAATCTTTTATAAAGATGGTAAACCTCACACCCTAAACAGTAGTTAAAAACAACCTCTAAAAAGATACATAAGAAAAGGATTATTAAGAGTGCATACATAAATGTAGAAAATTCTAAAAGTGTAGCAATTGTGATAAGAATTGCAAATAAAAGTCCAAAATAATTTGCTAATCTTTTTGGAGCAGCATCAACTTTTACAGATGGAAACTTCAAAATATCTTTTGTAGCAGATGAGAGTATAAAAAGAAAACTATACTCTTTTTTTAAAAAAAGCTTCGTAGAGAAGTCAAGCACTAGAAAATATAAAATTGGGGTTTGAAGTGTAAGAAAGTAAGTGATAACTAACATCCCTGTAAAAAATGCATTAATCCTTGCGACATTAGAATCAACAGATATAAGAGAAATTGGACAAGACTTATTATTCATAACCTACCTTCATTATTAAATTTTCGTAATAATAGTAAGTTATAGTTTTAAAGTCAAGTAACCATAGTAATTTACTATAGTATTAGCCTTTTATTTTTAAAACGAGCTGTGAAGGAAGAATTCCTAATGACTCTTCTATGAGTAAAGTATTTCCATGTGTTATAAAATTATCTTCATACTCAAAACTAGTTAACTCTACATGTAAAATTTTATCTTTTGCTAAAAACTCTAAAATAGCAGAACCGACACCACCCATTTTAGCACTATCAGAAAAGATAAACCATTTTTTATGCTTCTTTGCCATATCTCTAAGCATCTCTTCATCAAGAGGTTTTACAAAACACAAGTCTAAAATACTCACCTTTTCATCAAGAAGTTGTGCTGTCTCATAAGCGCGACCTACTCCTTGACCATAACCTATAAGTAGGATATCACTCTCACTTGATTGCAGTAGTTGAGACTTTGCTAAAACATATGGTGTTGACTCAACTAGAGGTGTTTCTTTAAAAGAACCACGAGGGTAACGTAGTGAACATGGGTGCTCATAAGTAGAAGCAAACTCCATTGCATGATGGAAACTTTTTTCATCACGAGGAGCAAAAAGGGTCATGTTAGGGATAGCTCTGAGAAAACTTATGTCAAACGCACCCTGATGAGTCTCTCCATCTTCACCAACTATTCCAGCACGGTCAAGTGCAAAAACAACGGGTAAATCCATAAGACAAGTATCATGTATAACCTGATCAAAACCACGTTGTAAAAAAGTAGAGTAAATTGTACAAAAAGGTTTAAACCCTTCTTTTGCTAAAGCACTCATTGAAGTTACAGCATGTTGTTCTGCTATCGCTACATCCCAAAATCTATTTGGATACTTTTCAAGCAGTGCTGTTAACCCTGTTCCTGTTGGCATAGCAGCAGTTGCCCCTACTATCAAATCATTTGTCTCACAAAGTTTTAGAAGTGCTTCCGTGTAAATTTGTGTAGCACTTTTACTTGTACTTTTTTTTAGAACTAGACCCACTATCTAAATCAAAAGGACCAACGCCATGCCATTTTTCTTCTTTACCTTCTGCAATAGCATACCCCTTACCTTTAAGAGTTTGAGCATGTACAATTACTGGTAGTCCCATCTTTTTTGCAGTTTCTAAAATGTCTATGAGTTGTTCTATATTATGCCCATCAACTGGACCAATATAGTTAATACCCATCTCTTCAAACATAAGCCCCGGAGTGATAAGTTTAAGAGACTCTTCCATGCGTTTAGCAATATAATGAGCACCCTCGCCAAAGTTATCAACAAAACTCTCTGTTGTTTTTTTAAAACGTTGGTAAAAAGGTGAAGCCATAGCCGAACTTAACATTCGACTAATTGCCCCAATAGGTTTAGCAATACTCATTTCGTTATCATTTAAAATAATTACCATAGGGTACTTTCTATCGCCAAGTTCATTTAGTGCTTCATATACCATACCCGCTGTCATAGAACCATCACCAATCATTACAACTGGGATACGACTCTCTTGCTCACCTTTAATGGCGATTGCCTTTGCCGCACCAACACCTAAAGAGATAGAAGTAGAACTATGCCCTGCAACAAAATAATCAGCATCACTTTCACTTGGTTTAGTGTAACCACACATACCGTTAAATTCACGCAGAGAATCAAATTCATCCCATCTATCTGTTAAAAGTTTATGTGCATAAGACTGATGACTCACATCAAAAATAAAGGGGTCTTTTTTAATATCAAACACTTTATGCATCGCTACTATTAGTTCTGTCGCACCTAATGTTGAACTTAGGTGTCCACCATTTTTACTTACGACTCTGAGTATCTCATTTCTAATATCTTGACAGACAACTTCTAGTTCTTTCGTATTTTTATCTTTTATATTCATTCGTTTTATTCACTTAAAGCTGCTCGCCTTACCCTCTCAAATCTTTTAGTTATTTGTGAGTCAATGTTACCTGCATCACTAAGTACTATAACTCCACCTTCACTTATTGCACTATCACTTACTACACTTATATGTTCTAACTTTCCAACATGCTCTGAAATTGTTCCATGATTATTTGGATTTACTTTAAGTGTAACTTTGGAGGCACTTTGTAAATCTTTTAGTAACTCAGAAGAGAGTATTTTTGCAATCTCATTTGCGCTCACACCTATTTCTACTCGCACAACTTCTTTAGCAATATCTAAAGCAGCTGTAATTAATTCGCGTTTAATACCCTCTAGTGATACTTCAAACTCATTAGCACTCTCTTCAAGCTTTTTAACCGAAGATGCAAAAAGTTCCATGCTCTGAGATGTATTATTACTTACATCTTCTTTAGCCTTAGCAACTCCAGCTTCCATACCTTCTGCAAAAGCTTCTTCTTTAGCTTTTGTGAGTGAAAGTGCATACTCTTCTTCTTTTTGTTCTAACTTCATCTGTAACTTGATAAAGTTTGATGACATTTCATCTGTTTTTTGCATCAAAGACTCAATCAACGACTCTTTTGAACTACTACTTAAAGCACTCGAATCTACATCTTGAATCTTGGCACGAGGTGTAAGTTCTTCACCAACAGTAGAGACATTCTCATCTGAGTTTTTATTTCCAGTAGATATAACTTTAAAATTATATTTATTTACATTATGTTTTTCTAGATTATCTTCTCTAATCACTTGTGCCATATCTTACTCTATCATCTCTTCTGTTGAACCCATTTGGATTACACCAGACTCTGCAAGACCATTAACAGCTTCAACAATTTTTCTCTGAGCTGTTTCAACATCTTTCATTTTAACAGCACCAAGGAACTGCATCTCTTCTTCAAATGCATCACGAGCACGCTCACTCATAGCAGAGAAGAACTTCTCTTTTAACTCTTCTGGTGAAGACTTAAGTGCTAACATCAACTCGCCCTTATCAACGGCTTTAAGAGTCTCTGTAATCGCTGTTTTATCAAGACTTACTATATCTTCAAATGTAAACATCATCTCTTTAATGAGTGATGCTAACTCTTCATCTACCTGCTCAATCGTAGCAAGTGTAGATTTAGAACTTTTTGCACCAAGTCTGTTAAACACATCAGCAACTGCACGAGGCCCACCAACTTCAACTTTGTATGAAGCAAGAGACTCAAGTTTGGACTCGAGTACTGCTGATACACGTTTAATAACTGATGGCGAAATATCACCAAGTCTTGCCATACGCATTGCAACTTCACTTCGTAACTCATCTGGAAAGAACTGTAGAGTATCTGCCGCTTCAGTAGCATCCATATGTGCCAAAATAAGAGCAATAGTTTGAGGATGCTCATGCTGAATAAAGTCAGAGAGCTGTTGTGGTTTGATTTTTGAAAGATAGGCAAAATTTTGTGTATCTTGCATATTTTTACTGAGTTTATCAAGTACTTTCTTTGCTTCTTCTGGACCAAGTGTTCTATAAAGAAGTTCTCGAGCATACTCTAAACCACCAGATGTAAGATACTGACCAGATTGAAAAATTGCATGAAACTCTTCAAGAACTGCCGTAGCGACACCTCTATCAATCGTTTGATTTGTTGCAATATATTTTGAAATTTCTGTAATACTTTCTACAGTCAATGCTGAGAATATCCCCGCAGTTGTTTCCTCTCCAAGTTGAAGAAGTAAAATTGCAATCTTTTCAGACATATTCATCTCATCAAAGACTGCACGTTGTTGTTGTGATAAATTTGCCATTTTTTCTCCTTATCCCACTCTAGGGAGGTTTGCATCTGCCTCTTCGCTTAAAAGTGCTTGAAGAAGAGATGCTATATCTCCAGGTTCTGCATCAGCCATTGCTCGCACTTTATCTAAGATAACTTCATATTTAAGTTCATCTTCATTAAAGTTCTCACCAACACCGAGTTGATCTTCAACTTTTTTACGCATCTGCTGTACTTTTTCAACTAAATCTTCTTCTGCATCATCTTCTATATCTAATACAGGAGCACTGAGAGAATCTTCTTCTCTTGAAATTTCAAGCATTCTATCTGCAAAAGGTGAAATAACCTTTTTGTAAAGAATCAGTAATAGTATAATAACAAACAGATATTTAAAGGCTCCAGAAAAAGGAGCTAAATATGTTGAAATAAACATCTTACTTTGAGTAACACCATCTATTGATGGTGCAGTTTTGACTCTATCGAACTGTAAATTTTGAACCGTGATTTGATCACCACGATCTTCATTTATACCTATAGCACGACTAACTAAAGAAGAGAGTGCATTAATATCTGTCTCATTAAGTGCTACATATTCTACGATATCTGTAGCTTCACCATTATCATCAAGTGAAGCCTTATATTTACCATCAACTACTACCGCAGCTGTAATTCTTGTAATTCTCGCAAATTGACTTTTAGTAGTACTAACCGTCTTTCCTACTTCATAGTTTGTTGTTCCTGAATTTTTAATATATTCTTCACTAGTCTTATTACCAGCAAGACCTTGTACTGGGCCAATATTACTCACAGTACCAGGAACACCACCTACAGGAGAAGGTTTGCTTCCAGTTCTTTTTTCTTCACTTACTTGCTCACTTCTTACAACATTTTCAGGATCATATGTTTCACTTGTAGAATTTTTAATAGAAAAATCAAACTCAATTGTAACCTGTGCAACAACTTTTTCAGCTCCACCAACAAAAGGAGATATCACTTCAAGAATTTTTCGTTGACGTTTCTTCTCTTCTTTGAGTTTATAGCGTTGTTGCACTACTGAAAGCTCACCCATCTGAGCCATTTCATCCTCATCACCAAGAGTATTACCATCACTACTTACAAGCATTACATTTGATGATGTTAGTTTAGGTACTGCTGCTGCAACAAGATTTTTTATTCCTCTTATCTGCTTTGATGAAAGAGATCTTCCTTGCACTACTTCAACCATTACTGACGCAGTAGGATCTATCTGTTTTGCAACAAAAAGAGTATCTTTTGGAAGTGCTAAACTAACTGTCGCACTCTCAATTGGTCCAAGTGCATTAATAGTACGCGAAAGCTCACCTTCTAGGGCACGAAGATGTTTAATTTTTTGATCAAATGAAGTAGCACCAAACTCTTGTTTATCAAAAAGTTCAAAACCAACACCTGAATCTTTTGGAATACCTAAAGAAGCTATATTTATTCTCTCTTTATATACAACACCTTTGGGAACTTTTATAACATTATTGGCTTCAATTTTATATGGCACACCATCTGTCTCAAGTTGTGCAACAACTTTTGCAGCATCACTAGAACTAAGAGAATCAAAAAGAACTTCATAAGAGTCTTTCGCATTTTTTGTGGATGTAAATACAACTAAAAAAATTAAAAAACCAACAATACCTATAATAGCAGCTGCTATAATTGTTTTTTGCTGTTTTGTTAACTTGTCATAGAGGACAACCAGTTGTGAAAAAAGTACCTTAAAGTCCATTAATTTCCCGTTTAATTTTTATAGTAACGCAGCCGTTAATTCAAAAAAACGACTATTTTGTGCTGGTGTTCCTACTGTTACACGCAATGCATTCATACCGTAACCACTAAGATCTCTCACTATCATGCCCTGACGCAGAAGTGCATCGGCTATTTGAGTAGAATTACTGTTTTTATTTAGGCATAAAGTAACAAAATTTGTATAACTCTCTATTATATCTATTTTTTGCTTAGTTGCAAACTCTTCGTAGCGTTTCATCTCACTAAAACATAAACTTATACACTCATTCACAAATTCTTTCTCACGAACGGCGACTGATGCCGCTTCAAGAGAGAGTGTAGTAATGTTAAATGGAGGGCGTAGTTTATATAATTCTTTTATAATTTTAGGACTACTTATTCCATATCCTACTCGCATACCACCAAGACCATATGCCTTAGAAAAAGTCCCTAAATAGATTACATTATTGAACTTTTCTATGAGCTCTTTTGGTGAAACTGATTTTTTCTCATCTTTAAATGCTGCATATTCCATATAAGCACCGTCAACAACAACTAGAGTGTTATCATCAATTTTTGCTATAAAATCCATCATTGAGAGAGCATCTATTGCATCACCTGTTGGATTATTTGGAGTACAGAGAAATATCACATCAGGTTTTTCACTTTTATACAAATCGTAAAACTCATCTAAATTATGTTCTTGTGAAGCTGTTCTAATTATTTCAGAGCCTATATGGTTGGCATATATCTCATACATGGCAAAAGTGACACTATTTATAAGAATTTTAGAGTTTGTATTCGCTTTAGCATGCATGATAAACTCTATCACCTGATCACTACCACTTCCGATAATTAAATTCTCTTCATTAATCTCAAATCTTGCAGTTAATCCTGCTTTTAATTTTCCCATACTATCATCAGGATAAAGTGCCATGTTTGATACTATCTTTATAACAGCTTCTTGTACTTTTGGTGCACAGCCATAAGGATTTTCATTTGAAGCGAGTTTTACTATATCTTTTGGCGCTATACCAAACTCACGAACAACAAGTTCTATTGGCTTTCCAGCCTCATATGTTTTTATATTTTCTAATTTTTTATTAAATTTCATTTTTAATTTTCACCCTTCACATAAGATCCAAGCCATGTTACTTCATCTGCATGTTTTTTAAGTACATTTTGGATTTTTTCTTCATCTATATGCCCATAAAAGTCTATATAAAACCAATAATCAAATCCACCATCTTTATCTTTTGATGGTCGAGACTCAATCTTACTCAGATTTACATTCTCAGCATCAAAGTCTTGTAAAAAACCAACAAGGGCACCAGCTTCTAAAGCACCTGTTAAGCGCACAAGTATAGAAGTTTTATCATCTCCACTCATTCCATTTTTAAAATCACTAAGTATTACAAAACGAGTCGAATTATCTGCCTCATCTTCAATATTTTCAAACATTACAGGGACACCATAAAGTTTTGCTGCTATATGCGCACAAATTGCAGCAGCGTTTTCATCTTTAGATGCAAGTATTGCTGCCTTTGCTGTAGACTCAACAGGAATTTGCTCTACATTTTCAAAACCATGTTCACTTAAGAACTCTCTTGTCTGACCAAAACCTTTATCTTTTGAGTATATTTTTGTTATATCTTCTAATCTTTGTGCTTTGGTTGCAAACACTACATGAATTGGCATATAAAGTTCTGCAACAATTTTTACTGATGATTTTGAGAGTAAGTCTAGTGTTTCTCCCACTATTCCATCTCGGGAGTTCTCAATAGGGACAACACCAAATTTAGCTTGTTTTGCCTCAAGTGTCTTAAATACTGCTTCAATAGAATTAAGAGAAAGGTAATCACTCATAGCCCCAAAACGGCTCTCAGCTGCTTGATGAGTAAAACTTCCCTCTGGACCAAGATACGCGATACGCTCAGGGAGTTCAAGATTACGAGAAACTGCAAAAACTTCTAAAAATATAGCTTCAATAGCATTAGCATTTAAAAGACCTTTTTGTGATTCACTAATACCTGTCAGCCGAGAGATAATAGCCTTTTCACGCTCAGGTCTATAAATAGCACCACCGGTATCACTTTTAATCTCACCAACTCTCTCAACTACTTTCATTCGCTTATTTAAAAGTGCTAAAATATCAGTATCTATTGTGTCTATCGCATCTCTACAATCTTCTAAGGTTGGCCAGTCACTTTGCTCTTTCATATTTTCTCCATTATCTCTTGCATATTTTTATATACTAAGTCTGGTTTTAAATTTTCATCCAAGAGGGGAACTATCTCTTGTGCTGATTTATACTTGCCACTTGTCACAAATATCGTCTTCATTCCAAGCTCTTTAGCCCCACCAAGATCACCTTTAACATCATCACTAATCATCGTAATCGAGTTAAACTGTGCACTTGTATCTTGCTTTTGTAACTGTTTGAGTGCTTGGGTGTAAAATGCATCACTTGGTTTACCTACTACCTCATACGAAACACTTGTAGCAAATTCTAGTAGTTTGAGAATAGCTCCAACACCAGGATATCGTTTGGAGTTTTTTGCATATATAGATGTCTCGTGCATACCAACAAGAGAAGCACCAGCAAGTAAAAAGTCTATCATTTGAGCATACTCATCCGCAGTAAAGTCCTCTTTAATCGCGATAAGAACTGTTTTTGGTTTTACAAAGTCAAGGCTAAAGTCCATTGACTCTAAAGTCTTTAAGAACTCAGGTGCTCCATATGCCGCAACAGACTTTTTATCTACTTTTGTCTTTAAAAGCATCAAAGGGTCAAGGTACTTGTCAAAACTAATATCAAAACCTATTGAGCGAAGATACTCATAAAAGTCTTTAGAGGATTTTTTTGTATTGTTTGTTACTATCATATACGGGATCTTCTGGGCATTAAGATGTGATATAAACTCGACACTTCCCTCTATTGGGGACTTATCGATATCACTGATTAAAGTACCTTGAACATCTATGAAGTACAAACTTTACTCTCCTCTATTTTTCTAAAAATTCTGTCTCTAACGCAATCAAATCTTCAAAAGTTTCACGTCTACGAATAAGTCTAACCTTACCATCTTCTATAGCAACTTCTGCACTACGTCCACGAGTATTATAGTTACTACCCATACCAAAACCATATGCACCTGCACTATTTACTATGACTAAGTCATTGTGTGCTAATGGAGGTAATGGATAATCTTTTGCAAAAAAGTCTCCACTCTCACATACAGGTCCAACAATATCTACAGGGCGAGATTCTTCTTTAGAATCTGTGATAACATCTATCTTGTGATATGCGCTATACAGAGCTGGACGTAAAAGGTCATTCATTGCACCATCAATCACTACAAATTTCTTCTCACCATTTTGCTTCTCATACAAAACTTTACTTACGAAGTACCCTGCATTTGCAGTTAAAAAGCGTCCTGGTTCACAAAGAATAGTAAGGTCAAGTGCATTTAAACAGCCAAGAATTGCCTGTGCATAATCATAAGGTTTGATTGTCACTTCATCATCGTACTTTATACCTAAACCACCACCAATATCAAAAAACTTGAGTTCTATATTTATTGTAGAAAGCGAACGCACTAAATCAGCAACTATCTCAGCAGACTCACGAATAGGCTGAAGTTCTGTAAGCTGAGAACCGATGTGAAAATGGATACCTACTGGGTCTAAATTATCTGAGTTATTTGCTTTAATGTACATACGTTTCGCAGAACTTAAATCAACACCAAACTTATTGTCATGAAGACCTGTTGAGATATAGGGATGTGTTTTAGGGTCTATGTTTGGATTTACTCGAATACTTATACGAGAAACTTTGTTTAACTCTTTGGCTATAAGTTCAACTCGACCAAGTTCAGCTTCACTCTCAACATTGATGTAGAGTATCTCTTTTTGTATCGCTTCACGAATCTCATCATCAGTTTTACCAACACCTGAAAAAATAATTCTATAAGCGGGAACACCTGCTAAAAATGCACGTCTAACCTCACCAATGGAAACACAATCAGCTCCACTTCCCATTTTTGCAAAATGTTTTACAACACTAAGGTTTGAGTTTGCTTTTACTGCATAGGCTAAGATAGATTTTCTACCTTTAAATGCCGCTTTTAGTTCATTATACTGAGCAGTCATATAATCAAAATCATAAATGTATAGGGGGGTTTTGTACTCTTGCGTTATCGCTTTAAAATCAATCATAAAAATTCCAAATTCTTTTTTAAATGATTCTATCTAAAATGTACTTATAGAGGCGTTAAGTAGCTGTCCGATATTTCTTCCACTGTCTAAATGCTATCAAAAAAAGTATTACAATAGGAGCTATAACACCTACTTCACTTGAAATAGTTTTATTATTTGAGAGTTCGATGAGCATAAAAAGAACACCCCAAATGAGTAAAGTTGCTAAAATTGCTCCAAAACTAAAGAGTGAAACATTTAAAAAACGCACACTAATTGGGACAAAAAAGAATATAATAATTATCAAACATGGCACAAAAAATGGATAGATAAATATTTTATACAGGGCACCTTTAATACTACTCGTATTCATATTTTGCTCTTCTAGAAGTACAATTGCATCAATCGCATTTTTAATAGTAAAATTTACTTTTCCCTCATACACTTGATCGAGAATTTTAGGACGGAATCCTTTTAATATTTTTAGATCATTTGTTTGTGTCACAACAATTCCACTTGATGAAAAACTCAAATCATCGGGTTTAGTGATAATATCTGCTTCTTTAATAAACCAATAATCATCCCTGTATACTGCTTCTTTAGCGATAATAACTTCTTTTAAGGAGTTGTTTTTCACACTAAACACACGAATATTTTCTGCTTTTTCTTGCAAAGGAAGCATTTTAGAGAAATAAACATACTGTCCTTTGTAAGTAAAAAAAAGGTCTCTTGTAGGACTTAAGTACTGGTTGTTTTCTCGAATATTATTTGAAAATTCATCGGCCCTTGCAAAACTTGACCATGAGTGCAAAGAGATAAACAGAACAATAATTGTAGTTGAGACCACAACAAAAGGACGAAGAACATCAACTCTTGTGTATCCTAAAGAAAAGAAGGAGACTAAAGCATTTGAGCGGATAAGAAATATTTTTGTACTTATCATCGCAAAAACAAGGGCTAGTGGAAGCAACATGTCTATGGCAAAAAATGCTTTATAGACAAGATAAATTAAAATCAGATTCGCAGAAGATGAGAGACTTTCAGCATTTCCCATGTAGTCAAAACCAACCATAAAAAGCACAAGTGCTGTCATAATTACAAAAAAATATTTTAAATAATGAAAGGCTATATATTTAAAAGCAAGCATTATGCCATCTTTTTTGGTTGTTCTTTTTGTGAAAACTTTGCACTTGTTTCTTGCATAGTATGTTCAAAAAGATACATAAGAGAATCACAAGTTATATCTATAAACTCAGCTAGATATTTTTGTTGTTCCAAACTAAACTTACCTAAAACATAAGAAGTCACTTCTCCTTTATGCTCAGGTTTCCCAATACCCATTCTCACACGTATATATTCTTTACCAATATTTGCATCTATTGATTTTAAACCATTGTGACCACCATGTCCCCCGCCTTTTTTAAAACGCAGACTTCCAAATGGTAAATCTAAATCATCATGTATTACAACTACATCTTCGAGTTTATAAAAGTTTTTGACTTTAATCACACTATCACCAGAGAGATTCATAAAAGTTTGTGGTTTTAATAAAAAATGATTTTTTGTTTTGTAAGTTTTGCCTAAAAAAGCGGTTTTGGAGACATTTGAGGATGATAGTCTACGAGAAAGTTCATCTATAACCATAAAACCGATGTTATGGCGTGTACTCTCATAGTCGGAACCAGGATTCCCTAGACCGACTAAAAGCATATTTTAATCTTTAAAATTTCAAAAAAAGTTTTTTTTTGTAACTTTAGGGGGTTGTAGGGACAAATGTCCCTGCCACTATAATGGGCTCTGCTCATTATAGTGTTTAACATAGTGTTACTTCGCTTTAATGATACTTATTAAAGCAACACGATCAGAATCAACAATTGTAATATTTGCAAGTTCTGGAAGATCACGTACTAGTTTAGAAGCACCTGTATCCATCTCTGTTACATCTATTTCTATTGTATTCATTAAGTTTTCTGGTGTACATTTAACTGTTAAACGCTCTTTAGCCATATGAACAAGACCTTTGTTCTTAAGACCTAATGCTTCACCAACTGCTACTATAGGAATATTGAATTTAGCTTCAACTCCTGTTTGAGTAACCATTAAATCAACGTGAAGTAAGTTTCCTGTAACTGCATGAGACTCATAGCCTTGAACAACTACATTTAATTCTTTACCAGCAACTGTAACTGGGAATGCTATAGTTTCTTTATTACGAACAGTACGGATATACTCATTTGATTTGAATGCAGCATTGATATTCTCAAGACCTTTTCCGTAGATATTTGCAATTAGATAACCATCTCGACGAAGCGCTTTTGTAGCTCCTGTTGTCATACTCTCTCTAACGATACCTTCTAACATATTATTTCCTTGTGTTTAAAAATGGTTGAAATTATACCCATTTATGCTTTAAATATTACTTTAAGTCAAAGATGTCTGTATCATCATGCTCAATTTGTATACTTTGGCTAGTATTAGTTTTATCACTTGCCTTACCACTTGTAAGACCACTGATTTTAAGTTCCAAGTCAGATGAAGATGTCGCATTTTTCATCGCTTGTTCTTTTGAAATAATCCCATCATTGTACAAATCAAGAATAGACTGATCAAAACTTTGTGATTTATAGTGCTCTTTTCCAGCCTCAATAGTATCTCTAATTTCATAATCACGATTTTCCATAATTAGTTTTTCAATTCTAGGAGTTTTTACAAGAACTTCCATCGCAGCACGACGGCCACCATCAACGGTAGGAACTAAACGCTGGGAGATTACACCTTGGAGTACCCCTGCGACTGAGAGTCGTACACGATTTTGCTCTTCTGATGGAAACTGCCCAATAATACGGTTAATAGTCTCTTTAGCATCAATTGTATGCAGGGTTGAGAAAACTAAGTGTCCGGTATCTGCTGCATGAAGTGCAAGGTTTATCGTCTCTTTATCACGCATCTCTCCAACTAAAATAATATCTGGATCTTCACGAAGAGCGGCTCGAAGTGCCGAACCAAAGGAGAGAGTATCTTGTCCAACTGAGCGTTGATTAATAATACAGTTCCTATCTTTATGCACAAACTCAATAGGATCTTCAATAGTAATAATATGCTGTTTTCTTGTTAAGTTTATCTCATTGATTAAAGCTGCTAGTGTTGTTGATTTTCCAGAACCCGTTACTCCAGTTACAAGAACTAGACCTCTGTCTTTTTTTGTAAAACTCTTCACAATATCAGGAAGATGGAGTTCATCAAAAGAAGGAATTTTGACAGGAATGACACGAAAAACAGCTGAAACACCATCCATTTGAAAAAAGATATTTACACGAAAACGGTTGTTCTCGTCAAAAGGATAGACTAAGTCAAGCTCTTTTTTTTCTACAAATTCCCCAAAACGACCTTTTAGTAGCTCTTTTGCAAAAGTCATCGCATCTTCTTTTGAAAAAATACCACCTGAAAACTGTACAATATTACCATTAATTCGGGCACGAATGACAGCATTTGCTTTAATATGAAGGTCACTCCCTCCAACTTCAATCATTTTCTTTAAATGAACACGTATTTTTTGTAACTGCTCAAATGTTAATTTACTTACATCAACTTCTGTCTTCATATCGACTCCAGTATCTCTTTAAATGCATCTTTAAAAGTTTCTAGCCCTACTTTTACTTGGGTATCTAAAAGAGCCTCAAAATCAATGCCTGCCTCTTGTATTTTACTAAAATGTGCATCAATAATTTCTTTTTTTATTGGTAAGGCACTTGTAGTCACACTATTTTTTGTAAACGCCATGATTGTATCTACAGGAGCTGTATTTACACTGTTATATGCAAGAAGATTTTCTATATAGTAGTCAGCGGCTAAACTATCATCTTTTACACCAGTACTCGCAAACAAAGCACGACATCCTTTAACATCCATCTGCTCAATTATTGCATAAATACTTGCTGTATTATAAATACCGCTCAGTGCTACATCTATTCCCTTCGCAGCGAGTTCTTTATCTAGTGCTCTATCGATACGAGAAACAAATATACTAACCACAGTATCAACTATCTTGTCGTACCTATATACACCGCGTTTAAAAGCATTTGCACAAGCAATTGCTTGTGCTTTTTTAAAAACAAGTGTCGCGTTTACAGGAATACCAACAGAAGTAAGTTCTTCCATCGCAATATATCCTGCTGTTGTTGCTGGTACTTTTATCATCACATTTGGACGGTTTATAGTTTTAAAAAGTCTTTTACCCTCTGCTATAGTAGCAGGTGCATCATCACAGAGAGAGGGATCAACTTCTATACTTACATACCCATCATCCTTCGTATCATACAGAGGTCTTAAAATATCAGCAGCCTTACTTATGTCATAAATAGCAAGAGCTTCATACTTCTCTTTTGCAGGTATATTACCTAGAGATTTTAGTTGTTTTTTGTATGCAGAAGAAGTTAAAATTGCATTTTTAAATATAGCAGGATTAGAAGTCGCTCCATTTATTATTTTTTTATCAATAAGCTCTTTAAATTCATTATCTAAATAGTCACGCTCAATAAAATCTGCCCAGAGTGAAAACTTTAAATCTTCTATGTACATTCCATACCTTTACTTAATTTTTACTCTATTATAACGAAGAAAATATAAATTATACGAGTTTTTTAGGAACTTCTATGCGAAACTGTGTTCCATATTTTAAGCTCTGTACTTCTATCTTTGAATTAAACTGTTTTTGCATAATCATCTGTGACATATACAGACCAAGTCCTGTCCCATTCTTCCCTTTTGTACTATAGTAGGGTTCAAAAATAGACTCTAGATTATTTTCAAGTATCCCTTCACCATTATCTTCTATTAGGACTTCAAAACTATTTTTCCTCTCTAAAACTTTAACAATAATTATTGACTTTTCTTTTTTATGCTCAACGAGTTCATCGATTGCATTGTTAAGTATATTTAAAACCACCTGCACAAGTTCATTCGAATATGTTTGAATTAAGCCATCAATTTTTTCAGTAAATTTCAAGGTAATTCCAGCGTTATTAATCCGTCCTTGTGTAAAGTTTATTGCACGATTTATTATCTCACAAATATTCTCTTCACTCATACTTTTATTTGGTGCGAAATATGTTTGAAAATCATCAATAGTATCTGAAAGGTAGATGATAGTATCACTAATATCTTGTAAGGATTTATTCATATACTTATCATCAATCTCTTTGCCTAACATTTTTTTCAATTGTAGATCACTTATACTGAGTGTAACCGTTGAGAGAGGCTGTCTCCATTGATGTGCAATCATACTAATCATCTCACCCATAACTGCTTGTTTTGATTGAAGGGTTATAAGTCTATCTTTATTTACTAGTTCACTTACTTGTCTGTTAATTATAGCTTTTGATTCATCCATTTTATTTTGATAAAAATAGACAATCAGACTAATAATAATCAAGACTATCGATATGTAAACAACTTGAAATTGTGTATAAAGAATATCAATAAAGGGTTGCATAGGTGCTACTAAAAGCATAAAAAGCATAAAGACAACCCAATACACAGAGTTATTTTCATTTTGAAAATAGAGTAAAAGGATAGGATATGTAAATATCCAAATATGTTTAAGTTGCGAAGGTTCACTCACATATATCAATACTAAAAAAAGTAATGTAAATTGTCCTGTTTCAACTAGTGAAACAAATTTTAAAGACTCCTTTTTATAACGCAACAAGAAAAATAAAAGTACGTTTATGGAGAGTAAACTAAGTTCAAGTGGAACTAGACCTGATATATCCTTGAATATATTAGCTGTTATTCCAGTTAAGAGACCAAATGTAGATAAGGCAATCGCTATATTTATCATCTGAAATCTACTTTTTAGATCAGATTCATACTCATTAAAATTCCAAGCACTTGTAAAAAAATTTTCTTTAGTTATCATTTTATTCCATTATGGTAAATATATTTTATTTTGTAACTCATTATACTCTAAACTTGCATCACTATCTAAAGTAATCCCACCACCACTTTTATAAAAGTAACCCTTATCTGTTTTTTCTATAAAACGAATCATAACGCCACTATCAAAACTTTTTCCATCAAAAACACCAAAAACACCAGTAAAAAAACCACGTTCATAACCTTCGACTTCTTCTATTATTTCTAAAGTACTCTTCTTTGGTGCACCACTGATACTTCCAGCAGGCAGCAGTGCATTTAAAATGCTCCCTATATTTTCATGCCAGTTTTTTTCAAGGTCACCACTTATCTCTGAGCTAACTTGTAAAAGTTTTTTATCTCCTGCATTTATTTCACCAAGATAACGAAACCTTTTCACTTTTACATTTTTAGAAACTATGGAGAGGTCATTTCTCAGTAGGTCAACTATCATAATATGTTCAGCTGTCTCTTTTGAATCGCCTAAAATCTTTGCCTCAGCATTAGGTATAGCACTATCTATTGTTCCTTTCATTGGGAATGTACTAATTACATTATCATTTATTTGTATGAATTTTTCAGGAGAAAAGCAGACAAACTCATCTTTATATCGTAGTTTATAGTGCGCATTTGCACTAGTATATATCTCTTTTAAAGACAAGTCTGTCTTTATAGGAGTAGCTTGAGTGAGGTTTATAACATATGTTTTTCCCTCTTTTATCTTTTGTATTATTTTATCAAACTTTAATGCATAGTCCGAGAATTCTATAGGTTTAGTTTTTAAAGAATAGGGGTGTTTTTTATAAGTAAAGTTTTCATCTATAGAGAAACTCACATCTGAATTATCTAAATCCTTAAGAAGAATAACCTTGACATTTTCACCCTTAAAGTCGCTTATAAATACAAAAGGTTCTCTTCTCTTGCCAAGAGTATTTAAAAGTTCTATATCCATACAGTTTAGGCTATAAGTTTCTTTAAAATTGCCATACGGATATTGACACCATTACTTACTTGGTCTAAAACTTTACAGCGTTTATCATCCAAAAGAGCATCTGTTATGTCTATATTTCTGTGAACTGGACCAGGGTGAAGGAGTATAATATCTCTATCTCCGAGTAACTCTTCTGTGATACAAAAATCACTCGCATAGTCTTTAAGTGAGGCATAACTTTGAGAAGAGTGGCGTTCGGTCTGTGTTCTTAGGCTCATAATAGCATCTACTTCATCAATTATCTCAGGTAAAAAGTGAGTTGAACGGAGTGAAGTTTTTGGTAGAAAGTGAGGAGGGGCTACTAAAATCACTTCCATTCCAAAACGCGACAGAAGTTCTATGTTAGAGTTAGCAACTCTCGAGTTTTTGATATCTCCAACTATAGCTATTTTTTTGCCCTTTAAATCTCCAAAATGTTCTTTGAGGGTGTAAAGGTCGAGTAGTGCTTGAGAAGGGTGAGCATGTGCTCCATCTCCCGCGTTTAATATACTCGCATTTGTGTGCTTGGAGAGGATTTTTGGCACCCCTGCATTTTGATGTCGAACTATGATGGCATGAGGACCCATCGCATCAAGATTCATAGCTGTATCTACAAGAGTTTCCCCTTTTTTCGTTGAACTTTTGGCTACATCTAAATGAACCATCTCAGCACCTAGTCTTTTTGCTGCTATCTCAAAAGAACTTTTAGTACGTGTTGAGTTTTCAAAAAAAAGTGTTATGATGATTTTATCTTTGAGTATTCGCTCAAAACCACCTTGGCTAAACTTTTTCGCATCAGCTAATATACCTTCTATCTCTTCTATAGTAAAATCATCAGTACGAATCAAGTGTGCCATATAGTTCCTTTAATCATAAATATTTTAGAGATTATACAAGACATCGCAAATTGTGTCAATGTCTTCATCTACTTTTAATATCTCAATATCTTTACTTACAAAATATGGCTGACTGATAGTAGAGAAATCTCCATCTTCTGTGCGTTGATTAAAAACCATCATTGCATCTATATTTCGACTTTGTAGTGCTCCTAAAGAAAGCATACTGTCATTTATACATCCAAGAGCACAATGCGTTACAAGAAGCCCAACTGCATTAAAAAATGGGATAAGGTCTATCATCATAAAGTTTCCATCAACAGGAACAAGTAAGCCACCTGCCCCCTCAATAATCAGAATATCACACACCGCTTCCATCTTATCAATTGCATCATTTAAAACACCAAAGTCAAGTGCCTTACCTTGTGAAGCGATAAAAGGAGCTGCTGGAAGCTCATAAGAGATAGGTACCACATCATTAACACTAAAATCACTACAAGCAGGATTTAGCTTTTTAAGAGCAGAGAGAAGAATATCTCCATCAGGATAAACACCATCAACAACACCTGTCTCAATGAGTTTAATCACACCAACTGATATGCCTTTGGATGCATAGTTTTCTAAAAGTTTAAGCGTTGTGTATGTTTTACCTATGTCAGTATTTGTAGCTGTTACGAAGATTCTTTTACGCAATTTTTACCTTTTTAAGAATTATTTATTTTTAAATATTTTTTTAGAAGTGTAACAAAAATATTATTATCTATAGGTTTAGACAAAAAGTCATCCATACCAACATCCATTAAACGTTCTCTATCTCCCTTCATAGCATTTGCAGTCACTGCAATGATGGGTGGTAATTCTTTGTATGTTTTTCTTAAAGCTAACATGGATTCTACTCCACCCATATTTGGCATATTCTCATCCATTAAAATCATTGCATATTTATGCTCTTCAAATATATCTAGTGCTTCTTGCCCATCATTAGCGATATCTGCACTTATTTCCAAATCATCAAGTAACATCTCTAAAAGAAGTTGATTTGTTTTATTATCCTCAACAATGAGTACATGCGTTCCTTTAAAGAAAACATCATTTTCATCTTCTGCACGCTCTAGTTGCACATCTGTTTTCTCATACACAACACAGGAGAGAGGAAGCGCGATACTAAAAGTACTCCCTTTACCATATATACTCTCAATATTAAATGTTCCATGCATCATGTCTGTTAATGTTTTTGCTATTGTTAAACCCAGACCAGTCCCTCCAAAATTTCTAGCAATACCCGAATCAGACTGCTCAAAAGGTTTTAAAATAAGTTCAAGTGCTTCCTCTTTTATACCTATTCCACTATCTTTAATGGCCATATAAAGTTTATTGTCTTTAAAGGATACATTAAACTCTATTCTGCCGTTCTCAGCTGTAAACTTCAATGCATTGGATATAAAGTTATTTAATATTTGAGAGATTCTAAACCAATCAGCATAAAACTGAAGATCTTGTTCTCCCGTATATGTAAAGATAAAATCAATATTTTTCTTTTGCATAAGCGGTTCAAACCCATGAGAGAAGTGTACAAGTTCATCATCTAACATAAAAAGTTCCGGTGCTATTTGAAACTTCCCACTTTGAATTTTAGAAAGGTCCAATATATCTCCAACCAGTTGTAAAAGATGCTGTGCACTATCAACAATTGGCTCTATCACTATTTTTTCTTCAGGTAATTTACGGAGCAATACGCCTGCAAATCCACCAATTGCATTGAGTGGTGTTCGCAGTTCATGACTCATATTACTCAAAAACTCATCTTTAACTTTTTGTAAGTTTAGTGCTTCATCTCTAGACTCTACTAGTTCTTTTTGTACTTTTTCTTGATCTTGAAGCATACTGTTTACCAAAATTGCGATGTCTTGTACCTCATTAAAGTAAAGCTTCTCTAAGTCAAGTCGTTCATTTGCATCTGTATGGTGTGTAAAAAAACTTTTAAACAGAGATATTGAAGTAACAACTGGTCTTAAAAGAATAATTAGCAGTAGCATTACTATCACCAGCATAAAGATATAAATACTATTTTGTACATGTATTGCAGACTCAATTTTACTACTTACTATAGGAACTAAGCGATTTTTTTCTTTCTCTATGTATCCATTAATTTTATCTGTATGTGCATATAGCTTTTTGAGAAGTATATTATCTTTATGCTTATGTGATGCAACTATTTTTAAAAATGTATCAAGGTACATATTCATCTCATTTTCTAAAACAGTGGAGTATGTAAACTCCTCCAAGTAATCATCAACAATTTCTAAATAAACATCTATAGTATTTGCATAGACCTCTACATCCGTTACATACTTCTCTTTATGCGTTAAAAAGTACTGTGTTTGTGCGAGACTCATCTCTTTGTGTTTTACTTGTAACTCTTTAAGTGCTAACTGTGCTTCATAAAGCTTCTGTATTTTCAAGGAGTAACTATACTGGATATATGCCATTGTAGCTATACTCAAAAATATAAAAGTCAAGATCATAATAAAACGATATTTTAAACTTTTTAGCATATTCTACTTACCAAATGTATAAATTACAACTATATTTTTAGGTTTAGTATCTACAAAACCAATAGTTTTTTTATGATTCTTTACCCACTCAATAGTCTTTTCATTGTTTTTGAGTGAAGTAGGGAATGGAGTTCCTTTTCTAAAGTTTTGTTTTATCCATTTCTTAGATAACTTCTTTTCATTAATAGAAAATGCAAGTTCTGCAAGAGATTCAAGCGCTTCTGCATTACTGATACGTTTAAATTTCTGACCATTTATATAGTCTGATTTTGCTGAAAAAAATCGTTTCAATTCATCGCGTGAAGTTTGTATATCTTCATTTGCGATTACATATATTTTATCCGCGATAAGTGAAGTTCCTAAAAAAATGAAAAAATGAAGAAGTATAAGTTTCATTTTTAAAACCTTACTGCAAACTGTGCAAGTACATCTACTGTATCAGATACAGAATGTGTGTTTGTACGAATAACTGCAAGTTTTATATTTGCATCTCTGTTGAGACTGTAATTTATTCCAAGTGTTTGTCTATCATAAGAACCACCTGCTGTAGCTTGTTGTGCCGAAAAATAAAAATCTTTTTCATTATAGTGTGTATACTCAAATCGGATATAAGGTTTAATACCATCAAAATCATATGCAAGTTGTGCATAATAAGCCTCAGAATCTAAATACTCATCTTTGTATTGTCCTGAACCATTCTTATTATAAAAAACATACACTTCTGAATAAAACTCTAAATTCTCAAGTTCAGCAGCTATATAAGCACCATTGGTAAATACTTCAGAAGTGCGATTGCCAAAAATATTTACTTTTTGATAAAAAGAGTGTACCCCTACTTTTGTCTCATTAAAATAATATGCTAAGTTTGCGCCATACATTTTATTTTCATCTTGCTCTGCACCGCTATTTAGAGTAAGCGAACCATCCTTATTTGGATTTATACTACTTGTGCCATTTTGAGTTATGCGAGAACCACTAGTAATATACATATCATATGAAAAATCTTCAATACTTCCACTTGCTAAAATACCTAAACTATGTGAAGCAAGAACACCACCTTCATCTTCAAATGCTAAAAATTTTGGTCGGAGTATAGATGTCTGGATTTGGAGACCGTGATGAAAAGCTGTGTTCCAGTAACCATAAGGAGTATGAAACTTACCAAAAGTTGTTTGAAGGTACTCATGCATATCATACTTAATATATAAGCGTTCTAAATCAACTACAGTAGCACTACCATCACTCTCTACAACTAAATCAATAAATACATTAATCTTTTCACTTATATCTTTAGTATAGTAAAAATCTAATGCACCTTTAGTAAAATTAACATGTCCATCTTCCTGCGCATACCCTGCCCCAACATCAAAAAAACCATGAACAGGAACAGCATTATTATCTTCAGCTTCAAGAGTACATACAAGTATAAAGAGATATAAGAAAATCTTCTTCAAATCAAAACCCTTTTCTCTTATTCTAACTTTTCCAGACTTTCATATTACTTAAACTTTTAGCCACCAATAATATGGAAGTAGTAGGTCTAATAAGAATATTTTTGATTATGTCAAAACTTTAGATTTGGATTATGTAAAAACTGTGGATTTTTGCTTAGTGGGTGTTAGATTCGGATGTTTTTGGGAAGGAGCTTACGTTAGTAAGTGACTGAGCAAATCATCCGAAGATGACGCTCAATAAGTAAAAAGATGGGATGCCCCTTGAGGGTACTAGTTTTTAGATGTGTCTACTATTTTACCGGCGCTGATCCACGGCATCATCTCACGAAGTTTATTACCAGTAACAGTAATAAGTTTCACTTGATCATTAGTACGCTCAGCGTTCATACGAGGGTAACCTGATTGACCTTCAAGGATGAAGTCTTTTGCAAAACGACCATCTTGAATTTCTGTAAGGATATCACGCATTGCTTGCTTAGACTCGTCGTTGATAACACGTTTACCAGAAACATAATCACCATACTCAGCAGTGTTAGAGATTGAGTAACGCATATCAGCGATACCACCCTCAAACATTAAGTCAACGATTAGTTTAAGTTCGTGAAGACACTCAAAATAAGCTAACTCTGGAGCATATCCAGCTTCTGTTAATGTCTCAAATCCAGCTTGAACTAAAGAAGTTACACCACCACAAAGAACAGCTTGCTCTCCGAATAGGTCAGTTTCAGTTTCGTCTTTGAAAGTTGTCTCGATGATAGCAGTACGACCACCACCAATTGCAGATGCATAAGAAAGAGCTAACTCTTTAGTGTTTCCTGAAGGATTCTGACCAACAGCGATAAGGTCAGGAATACCAGCACCTTTTACATATTCAGAACGAACAGTATGTCCTGGAGCTTTAGGAGCAATCATAGTAACATTGATGTTAGCAGCAGGAATAACACGACCGTAGTGAATGTTAAAACCGTGACCAAAAGCGATAGTTGCACCATCTTTAAGGTTAGGAGCGATTTCTGCTTCATAAATCTCTTTCTGATTTTCATCTGGTAAAAGAATCATTACAACATCAGCTTTAGCAGTAGCTTGCGCCACTGTAAGAACTTCAAAGTTTTTAGCTTCAGCTTTAGCCCATGAAGCACCATTTTTACGAAGACCTACAACAACAGTTACGCCACTATCTCTTAAGTTTTCTGCGTGTGCGTGTCCTTGAGAACCAAAACCGATCATTGCAACTACTTTGCTTTTGATTAGGTCTAAACTTGTGTCTTTGTCATAATAAACATTTAATGCCATTGTATATCCTTGAGTAAATTAAGAACTTTGTCTTAAAAATTTGTGGCATTATAGCCAATTATATGTAAAACTTTCATTAGTTATTCCTTATATTTTTTCCTTGCTTTATATATTTAATCTCATCCATGTATAATACTTGAAAATTTCCCTTGAGCTTCAAGGAATAGGTGGAACCGTTTTTTCAATGTCACTACATAAACAACAAATAAGTATAGAACACAAATACCGTGGTAGTGTAATACTACCTGACAATACAGAAGCAAAAAATGTCTTTTTTCGTACAAAACAAGCCTATGCAAATCATGAGAAGATGAGTGTGAATATTCTTTTTTCAAAAGCGAAACTAGCCAAACTTAAACGCTATCAAAAAGGCTCTTCTGAAACAGAGTTAGAAAACTTAGAACTTTATATCGAGATGGGCGAGATTTTAGGTTTTAATATAGATGATGCGATGAAACTCAAAAATAGTATACTTTTTACAAATGATAGTGCACATACAAGTTTTAATATCACAAAACGACTCAAACTCATCAATAAAAAGAACAGAAGTAAAACTACTGCAAATTATCTGTTTTGGGATATAGAAAACTTTTCTAGTATAAGCTCTATTTTTAATGACATTATTGATAAGTATGAAATAGCAGATGAGTTTATTTTTATGGCTGCAAATCCTGACTCTTTGTATCTTAAACGTGCAGAGTGGGAAGCAAATCTGTATGACTATGGTAAAACACTTAACTCTTTTAACTTTATCAAATGTGACCATGGGAAAGATGTAGCTGATGATGTGCTTTTAGGTAATTTTATAGATGCCAAAATTACAAATGCAAATGTTTTCATACTAACATTTGATCGAGAACTTAAAGAGCGTTTTACAGAGGTAACCGATACGAGTAACAACCTCTTTATAATGGGAAAATAAAATCCTCTACAACTGCTGCTTCAGGTTTACCTAGGTAGTAGCCTTGAGCATAGTCAATTTCTAACTCTTGGATAACCTTATACACTGCTTCATTATGTACAAACTCTGCAACAATTTTTTTACCAAGTTTTTTAGCAAATACTATAATAGTTTCAACTACAAGACGCGCATTCTTATCTGTGTCTATATTTTTTATAAGACTACCATCTATCTTCATAATATCCGAACGCATTGTTGTCATATGCTCAAAGTTAGCAAACCCTGAACCAAAATCATCAATAGCGATAGATGCACCCACTTCATATACATTATTTATAAATCCAGTAACTATGTTGAGATTATCATTTTCTTGAGTTTCTAGTATCTCTATTGTTAATTGTGAAGCTATACCATACTCTTTTATTTTAGCAAAAATAAATTCTCTAGTTCTTTCATTTGTTATATCACTAAAAGAGAGATTAATACTAAAATTAAATCCATTTTTTTTAAAATAACTAAAAGATTTTTCAATCATAATCTCGGTAATAAAAGGGTAAAGTTTTATTTTCCTACTTACCTCTAAAAATGCATACGGAGAGAGGAGCTGTCCATTTTCATCTTCTAGCCGGACAAGTGCTTCATATTTTTGAATTTTTCTTGTTTTCACATCTATTATTGGTTGATAATGTGGAAATATTTTATCACTACTTATTGCATGCTTAATTGTATTTGCCATGTTAATATTTGACTCATAGTGTTTTGCAAGTTTAAAATCTTCATTAAATATAAGATACTCTTTACCTGCTTGTTTAGCAAGTTTGAGTGTCATATCTGCATTAATTAAACCTGTTTTTTTATCATTGATAAGTGCTGCGGCTATCGTCACTGAGACATGAGCATAATGCCCATTAGCCACCAAAAATTCTTCTGATCTTATATGGCGAATACAGTTTATTATTCTCTCTTGAATAGCATCTGTACCTGACTCTATATATGTAATAATAGCAAACTCATCCGAAGGCAGTTTAAAAAGTTCAGCATCATCTTCTTTACTCAACATTTGTAAGGTAAACGCTAGTTTTTTTAGAACTTCATCCCCTATTTTATGCCCATAAAAATCATTTATCATAGTAAAATCATCTATATTTATCAGAATAATCATTTTACCTAAACTTACATTGAGTTTTTTAATCAAACTCAATCTATTTGGTAAACCAGTTAATTTATCAAAATATGCTTGTTGATAAATATAATCAGCACTCTCTTGTATTCTCTTTTCCAAACTAGAGTTTAACTCTGCTAATTCGGTCGAAACAGTATTTGCGAGGTGTGCCATAACATGCTGTGCATCTACACTAAATTCATGTTCAGGTAGACTATCCTTATACTCGTCAAAAGAAGAAGTATTCTTTTCTTCACTTAGAACTAACATAGTCATTGTTTCATTTAATAGTTGATTACATTTTCCCTCATGATAGAATTCACCATATGTAAAAAAACCAGAAACGGCCCCAATGTTAGAGAGTATCTCTAACTCATCTTGCATATACTCTTTCATAAAACGTCGTCGAGCCATACACGAGTAGACAAAAACTGCCTCTGGTTTATGCTCAACTTCACTTAGTATTTTTCTTGTCTTATAACTGATGTTTTTAAGTATATCTGCTATATCACCTATGCCAAAACGAACCTTGGTACCCTCGTGTATATTTCCCGCAAAGGTAAGTGAACCATCATCGTGTTTAAGAAGCACTGCCCGTCCTACAAGTACACCATCTACTTCGAAAACCAAAGGAAACTCAATACCAATCTGAGGAAGCCTAGCGGCTAATTCATGCCCCATATATTTTGCATATATGTCTACTGTAGTCATTCCTTCTATCTCATATACACGGTTATTAATCGCTTTTGTAACGCGAAGTTCTTTTCCAACTGGGAGCCAGTCAAATGAATAGTTTGTTTTTACATTTAATCCATCACCGCTTAAAGAGACACCTACTGCCCCATTAGAAGTTATCTCATTGTTTGTAAAGACATAGGTTTTGTGTAGTTCTCCGTTGTCTCCAGCAAGACCACCAGAGAGGATAACGTCAGAAGACACACTACTAATCCCTTTAGCATACTCTTCTCCATTAGTATTTAATCCATCTGTGAAACTAATGATAAGTTTTGTATCTTTAACTAGAAGCTTTTGAGCAATGCTCTTTCCTGTTTCATAGCTATTATTAAATGTATTTGAATGTTCTAGTAGTGTGGAGCGTAAAATTGTTTGATTAAATATAGTAAAAGTAACTACACTTTTTTTATCCGTATAAACCTCTGAAGCATTAATAATACCATCACTTGTTGTACCGATAAGCACCGCATGAGTAAAAGTATCTGCAAAAAAGGATTGAATCTTTTTCAACTCATTTACATTTGTAGTTGTACAAAAAAGTTGTATCAGCGTTTGTGGTGTGTCAAACACCTCACCATTTAACTTTTCAAGTACTTCTTCTGGTTCAATAAAATCAAATGTAAAATTTTTCATTCAAGATTCTATCATAATTTTAACTTATTTTTTATTAGTAGAGTAACCTAATTGTAATAAACATCGAAAATAATACTATTTGATGTAAAAGATAGATGATAAAGGAGTGTTTTCCAAGAAATGACAAGAGAGTATTAATTTTGTTTGTGTCATTAAGTATATCAAAGTTTAAAAATGTTTCTTGTAGTTTGAAGTGTCCTGCTGTCAGTCCAAGAATATACACTCCAAACCATGGTACAAGACTTACTAAGTCTTGTGTATAACTCTTTGGTAAGAGAAGTGGTTCTTCTAAAAAGCTATACAACCAATGCATATTTATCCATGACATGTTATAAGCAAGGATTATAAATATTCCTAAAAATAAAGATATTTTAGGAATTCTTAGAAAAGGCAATCCAAGGATGGTAACTAGAAGAAAAAAATGGAGTATTCCAAAGTATATCCATGAAGTGGGAAACTGTGTATAACTTCCGACACTTACAATAATAGAAGCCCCGCTTAGTAGGAGAACCCTTTTAAATAATTTTTTTGTATTAATACTATTTTCATGTGTTAAGTGTGCACTAATACCTGCAGAGAGAATAAACATGCTTACTATCAAATAACGAAAGTATTTCCAAAAATCTCCGTGTTTCAAGTCAAAGTCTACATATCCAAAGTTTTTCAAATCAAAACAGAAATGAAAAGTAACCATAAGGACAATAGCTACACCACGAAATATATCTAAACCTTGAAGTCTCATTTTTGTTGTTTTTTCTTATAAAGGTAGCGTTGGAGGATTATCATAGCTGAGATAGAGTCAATTCTTCCATCTCTAATATACTTAATCTCACCCTTCATAAGGCTCTCAGCCTCAAGAGAACTTCCAGCTTCATCTTGGTAAAACACTTCACCCTCAAAATCAACAAGATTCATAAAATGTGCAATGCGTCTTCTCATCTCGTCTTCACTACTACCACCAAGAGGAATACCAATTATTACAGTATCTATTTCCCAGTCAGTTATGGCTTTTTTTACTTCAGCAGATGCTTGATTACGATTTTTTCTGATAACTGCTGGAAGTGGGGTAACAAGATCTTTATGTGCAGAGTAAGCGAGCCCTATGCGTTTAAGTCCTAAATCAATTGCGATGTATTTCATATTATTTTCCTAAACAAAAAGAGCCAAACATTTTGTCAAGCATCTCATCATTTTCAAAAGGTCGTGTTATACTTGCCATCTCTTTAACAGCTTCATTAAGATGAAAAGAAAATATCTCTAACTCTTGGTCTTCTAATGGGACAAATGACTCTTGTATATTTTTCATAGTCTCTTCAACTGCATTTATTTGACGCGAAGATATCAACATAATTTCATCACTAGAATTATTTCTATCCATTATTGCTTCAAGTGATGCAACTAAACTACTTACATCATCTTTAGAGTTGAGTTCTAAGTCAAACTGCAATGATTCATGTGAGAATTTTTGTTGTAAATCTTTTTTATTTTTAATAATTATAACTTTTTTAGACTCTTTGGCACTCTCTAAGAGTTTTATTATCTCTTTATCTTCATCATCAGCCTCACGAGAACTATCAAAAAGAGCTACAACGATGTCGCTTTGCTCAATCGCTTCTAAACTTCGCTGGATTCCTATCTTTTCTATCTCATCATTTGCTTCACGAATACCCGCTGTGTCTACCATACGGATAAGGTGTGTACCGATTTTAACCTGCTCTTCTATGGTATCACGAGTCGTTCCTGCTATCTCACTTACTATGGCTCTATCAAAGTTAAGTAGTGCATTTAAAAGAGACGATTTACCAACATTTGGTTTTCCAACTATTGCCACACGAAAACCTTGCATCAAACCTTCACGAGATTTTGAAGCTTGAAGTGTTTTGTTTAGTAAAATGTAGAGTTCATCGAGTTTAGACTTTATCTGAATCACTAAGTCCTCAGGTAAATCCTCTTCAGCATAATCAATAGTAACTTCACTAAATGCTAAGATATGGATAATTTCATCTCGAACATCTTCTATAAAATGCTTTAAAGAACCTTTCATCTGTGCCGCTAAAATTTTTGCAGCATCTTCACTTTTAGCCTCTATAAGTTGGGCAATAGCTTCTGCTTCACTTAAATCAATACGACCGTTAAAAAAAGCTCGTTTAGAAAACTCTCCGGGAGTTGCAAGTCTTGCACCTGCTGCCACTGTCGCTTTAAGTATGCTTTGCGCTACTATAAAACCACCATGACACTGAATCTCTACTACGTGTTGCGCTGTAAATGAGTGTGGTGCTTTAAAGTAGATGATAATAGCTTCATCAATAAGAGTATCTTGGCTATCATAAATAGTACTAAGAGTTGCATATCTTGGCTCTAATATTTTGTTATGGGTGAGTTTTTTCGTAATTTCTAAAGCATCATCCCCACTTATGCGGATAATTGCTATAGAACCTATGCCATTTGCTGTTGCAATGGCACTTATAGTATCTGAGTGCATTTTAGTTGTTGTAGTCGTTTATGATTATGTATTTTAATCCATCACGAGTTGAGCGGATTACTACATACTTTCCGGGATATTTTGCACGAAGTTCTTTGAGTGCAATTTGAACTAAAACACCATCAAGAATTTTTGTCTGTGCTCGTCCATCTCTGTCTACATTTTCATATACATTTATTAAGTAACGAGCTATTGACTCTTCTTGATTTTGTAAAAACTCTGCTATCTCTAAACGTAGCTGAACTTCATACGTAGAGTTTATCCAGTTAAAAATCATATATGAAAGAGCTTTATATCTATAACCCTCTTTCCCGATAAGAAGTGCTGCATCATCCCCTTTAAATTCTATCAAAAGAGTTTCATTATCATACACACTTACATCAATACTATCAATTGCAAAACAAGTGAGTTTAAAGAGTGCATTTATCTTAAGCTGTACTTCTTGGACAATCGAGTCAAGGTTTGTACTTATTTCTGGTTCTTTTTCTACTTCTACTTCACTTCTTTCATCAAATTCATCATCATAATCAGCAGTAAAATCGAGTCCATTTAAGTTATCATCTTCGTCATCTTGATCACTTACGAAAGAGGCTGGCATTATTGTATCGTTTAAGACTGTTTGAGCCTTAGGCTTTTTAACACTTTTCTCTTTTGGAGGTTTTGGAGTTTTTTTACTTTCACTCTTTTTACTTTCATTGTGTTTAGGAGTTTCTTGTCTACTTTTTGTCTGTGTTTTTATTTCTTTTTTTGTCGCTTTGGGTATTTTCGGTTCTACTTGTGTTTCTTCTAAACGAATAGCTACAATAATTGCACTCTTTTTAAAGAAACCCAAGAAACCACTACTTGGGACCTGTACAACTTCAATTTTAAGTTGTGTAATAGAACATTCTAATTGACTTGCCGCATTTGAATATGCTATTTCAAGTGTACTCGCTTCAATTTTTAACATAATTATTTCTCTACTTTAGCTGCTTTAAGTGCATCTTTTGCATTTTTAAATTGTGTATTAACAATAAACTGCTGTAAAATTGAAAAAAGATTATTTACAAACCAGTAAAGGACTAAACCTGATGGGAAAGTTACAAAGAAAAATGTAAATATCACAGGTAACCATTTCATCACTTTTTCTTGCATTGGATCTGAAAAATTATTTGGTGTCATACGTTGTTGTAAAAACATAGATGCACCCATAAGAATTGGCATAACATAATAAGGGTCCATACGAGAGAGATCGTTTACCCAAAGTATCCACTCTGAACCTTGAAGTTCTACTGCGTTTAAAAGAACACGATAAATCGCAAAAAATACAGGAATTTGCATTAACATTGGAAGACAACCACCGAGAGGATTTGCTCCATTCTTTTTATACATATCCATAGTTGCTTGATTTAAACGCTGTGGATCTCCTTTATACTTCTCTTTAAGATCTTTTATCTTAGGTGCAAGATCTTTCATCTTCTGCATAGAGACCATACCCTTGTATGTTAATGGGTACAGCACAAATCTAATGATGGCAGTTAGAGCAATAATAGACCAACCCCAGTTACCAAAGATTCCATGTAACCATGAAAGTAGTGCAAAAAGTGGTTTTGATGCAAATGTAAACCAACCGTATTCTATCGCGTTAGTAAGTACTGGATTAATAGACTCAAGTGTTTTATAATTCTTTTCCCCTATGTAAGCACTAAACTTTAAGTTTTGAGTTCCATCAAAATATACTACGGGATTATCATCTCGATCTCTTTCAACTACAATTGTTCTATCTTTAGAGAGTCCGTACATAATAGTTGCTGTGTACTGATCAAACGCAGAGATAAGCTCTACACCTGAAAAAGATTGTCTCCCCTCAGCATCTCCATCAGCAATTATTGTCACAATTTCATCATCAGTGTAAACCATAGCACCAACTACTGTCATCATCTGTTCATCTTCATTTACACGAGGACGTTGCCCAAGGTAAACAAAATAACGTTTATCTTCACTCAAAGAAATTTCTACATCATAATGACCATCTTGAAAAAATGTGAGTTTTTTATTTATTGTAAGTGATGAGAGTTTTTGAGTAAGTGTTACAGTTTTTGCACTGCCATCAACATTTATCTCATTTACATCTGCTGTATATGCCACAGAAGATGCTTCTTTATTTAAGTTCTCATCCATAAATCTAATATAAAGTGGTTTAGTTCCAGAAGAAGGAATCAGCTGTGCATGATTATCTTCTTTATCTCTAAACTTCTCTTCAAGTAACTCTTTAGAAGAGATACGCCCTAGTGTGTCTAGTTTAAGGATGAAGTTCTCACTTGTAATAGTTACTAGGTTACTTGAACTTGTTCTCTCAGATGCTGCGATACTATGTCCCGCTTGTGCTTCTACATTTACATCAGTGTTTGTTGTGCTTGTTTGTCCAACATTACTATTTTGTGTTATTTGAACTTTAGCATCTTGTGCTACTTCTGGCTCTACTGGTGGAAAAATTGCTGTGTACCCTACGAAAAAAATTACGGACAATAGTACAGCTACTATTAATCTCTGATTTGGTGACATTTTGTCTAACACTTGTTTACCCTTTATATGAAAAATTTTTTATTATGTAATGTTGGTTCTTTTTATTTGGAACCAGCCAATATTTTATACTTCCTACATCTAACTGAGTAGGCTTACAGTGAAGCTTATAAAGCAATGGATGCTCTATCCCGCCATCAAATAATTGATTACAACGTAGTATTCTAGTAAAAGAGTGGTAAAACGCACTTGAAATTGAGTTATTTTCGAAATTTAATCGTGCATACTCACTACAAGTTGGGTAATACCTACACGAACCGAAGCCAATGAGGGTAAAAAACTTCTGATAAAGCCATAAAAGTTTAAGTAAAAGTTTTCGCATTTTTTAATACTTTAATAAAATCATTTTGAAGTTTTTCATGAGTTGAATCAAAGAGTCCTACTTTTGCAACGAAAATATAAGAGCCATCTTTGAGGTTTTTGGAGTGTTCTCGAAAAAGTGCTCTCATACGACGCTTAGCTCGGTTACGCTTTACAGCATTCCCTAACTTTTTTGTTGCAGTAAAACCTACTTTTTGAGTTCCATTGTGAGGAAGGAAAAAAAGAACGATTCCATGGGAATGTTGATTTTTACCTTTGTTATATACATATTGAAACTCCTTATGGAGTTTCAGTGTGTAAAATCCGCCTAAACTGACAATCTTTTACGACCTTTAGCTCTACGACGGTTTAAAACTCTACGACCGTTCTTAGTAGCCATACGTGCTCTAAAACCGTGAGTTCTTTTTCTTGGTGTTGAATGGGGTTGGTATGTTCTTTTCATGACATATCCTTATATAAAATTAAGTTCGAAATAATACAAAAAATTTACTTAAAGTGTTGTTAAGTGACTATAACTTCTATATTTTCACCCGTTTTTACAAACTCTACATTCGATCCTTCTCTCACCTCTCCACCTAAAATCAAGTCAGCTAATTTATCCTCAACTATCTCATAAAGTGCACGTTTAAGAGGTCTAGCACCATATATAGGGTCAAAACCAGCCTCTGCAATATATCTTTTTGCCTCACTGCTCAGAGTCAGTGTGATATCTCTATCTTTTACTTTTTGTACAATATCTTCAAAGAAAATATCTACAATTCCTACAATATCTTTTTGTCCAAGTGCATTAAATATCACTACATCATCAAGTCTATTTAAAAATTCTGGTTTAAAAGCTTGTTTTAATTCACTCATAACCATAGCATCAAGCTCTTCACTTGGCTCATTTGCTATGATTTTATCACTTGCAAGATTTGATGTAAGTATGATAATAGTATTTGAAAAATCAACTGTCACACCTTTGTTGTCAGTCAAACGTCCATCATCTAAAACTTGGAGTAAAATGTTAAACACATCAGGATGAGCTTTTTCTACCTCATCAAACAAAATAACCGAGTAAGGTTTTCTTCGCACTGCTTCAGTGAGTTGTCCACCCTCATCATACCCAACATAACCAGGAGCAGCTCCAACTAAACGCGATACAGAATGCTTTTCCATATACTCACTCATATCTATTCGGATAAGTGCATCTTGGCTATCAAACAAAAATTTAGCCAATGTTTTTGCTGTCTGTGTTTTACCTACTCCTGTAGGCCCCAGAAAGAGAAAACTACCAATAGGCGAGTTAGCATCACTTAAACCTGCTTTGTTGCGTTTAATAGCACGAGAGACTGCATGAGTCGCTTTTTCTTGACCTATAACTGTTTTGTTGAGTTCATCTTCTACATGCAAAATTTTAGTCTGTTCAGATTGCAACATTTTACTCACTGGTATATGAGTCCAACGCGACACGACACCAGCGATAGAGTCTTCATCTACACTGTTTTTAAGAAGTGTTCCCTCTGCTTGTAATCTATCCCAGTTTTCATTGATAGTTTTTTCTTCTTCTAAAAGTTTAGGAATATCTCCATACTCAATCTCAGCAGCCTTGTTAAAGTCACTAGAACCCTTCGCTAGCTCTGCTTCTCTGCGTTTAGATTCAATCTCACCTTTTATAGAAGATATTTTCTCAAAAACCTCTTTTTCTGTCTCAAACTGTGAAGTAAGCTTTTGTACCTCTTCTGTTACATCTGCTAACTCTTTTTCTATCTCTAAAAGACGCTTCTTATTTGCAGGAGTATCTTCCATCTTGAGTGCTTCTTTTTCTACCATTAACTCAGAGTGTTGGCGTTTAGCACGAGAAAGTACTGTTGGTTCTGACTCTATCTGCATCTTTAGCTCAGCTGCTGCTTCATCTATAAGGTCTATCGCCTTATCTGGTAAAAATCTATCAGCGATATATCTATCACTTAACCTAGCTGCTGCTACAAGAGCGCTATCTGTAATAGTCACATTATGGTGTGTCTCTAAACGCTCTTTAATTCCACGAAGAATTTGAAGCGATTGATTTACAGTTGGCTCACTTAGATTAATAGATAAAAATCTACGTTGCAGAGCTGTATCTTTTTCAAAATACTTTCTATACTCTTTAAGTGTAGTTGCACCTATGGTATTAAGTTCACCTCGAGCAAGTGCTGGTTTTAATATATTTGCAGCATCCATTCCACCCTCACCGGCTCCCGCACCAACTATAGTGTGGATTTCATCAATAAAAAGAATTATTTTCCCGTTCTCTTTTACCTCTTCTATAACAGCCTTGAGTCTATCTTCAAACTCTCCTCTATATTTTGCACCTGCAATTAAAGCACTCATATCAAGGGCAATTACTCTTTTGTTCTGCAAAGAAGTTGGAACATCTCCTGCATATATCTTTTGCGCAAGTCCTTCTACTAAAGCTGTTTTACCAACTCCGGGTTCACCTAGTAATATAGGATTGTTTTTTGTTTTACGGATGAGTATCTGCATCATACGAGTTATCTCTTCATCGCGTCCTATAACAGGCGAGAGTTTTCCTTCTGCCGCTTGACTTGTTAAATCGATTCCATACTTAGCTAAAGAGTCTAGTGTTTCATCTGCACTTTGAGAGTCTATTTTTGCACCCCCTCTAGATGCTTCAATATTTTTTGTAAGCTCTAAAATATCTATATACTTTGGAAGTATACTTGAGTAGGGTTCAGACTTTAAATTTGCAAGTATATATGTATCTACTGCTAAAAAAGAATCACCATTTTGTGCCATAAGTCCAGCACCCTTTTCTAAAGTCTCAACAAAAGCCTTAGAGAGTCGTATACTCTCTTTAGTGACAGATGAAGATTTTGGCAATTTTTCAGTCAAACTTTTTATATCTAACTCCATCGCAATCTTATCTACATTCATTTTTCGTAGCATCTGATTTAAGAGTGAATCAGAGTTTGTAAGAAGTGCCCACAAAAAGTGTGTGCTTTGTACCTCTTGATTTTTGTTATGAAGAGCTAAAGATATAGCGCTCTCTATTGCCTGAGTTAGATTGTGTGTTAATTTTTCAAAAATATTATTATTCATTGTATCTCCTTTTGTATTCAAATTATAGCAAGTTGAGTCACTCTTTGTCAAGTTTCTTATATAATTACATTCATATCTAACTTTTATAAATTTCTTAATATAATTTCACTATAATTTCATCAAAGGATTGTATATGCCAACTGTTTTAGAAGCTTTACAAAATCGTTCTTCAAAAAGAGCGTACAGTGATACAAAAATACCCCAAGAAACTTTAGAGAAAATACTCACAGCCGCAGGTATGACTCCAAGTGGAGCGAACATGCAACCATGGGTCACTTATGCTGTAAGTAATGCTGATACACTAAAGCGAGTTGGAGATGCAGTCATCACTAAAATGGATGAGGGTATCACAAATGATCAGTTTATTCAGTACTACCCTGTAAAATGGACAAATCCATATAAAAAACGCCGTATAGTAACTGGCTCAAATCTTTATAAACTTATGGAAGTGGATAGAAAAGACAATGATACTCGTATCGAGATGTGGAAAGATAACTTTAGATGGTTTGGGGCACAGACTGTTATATTTGTCTTTACAAATAAAGCAAATATTGATGGTTCTCAAGGTGCGCTTATTGATTGTGGTGCATATATGCAAAGTGTTATGCTTGCAGCACAAGAGTTTGGCATAGACTCTTGTCCTCAAGGTTCTACTACTGAGTTTGGTCGTGTTGTAGCAGAGGCACTCGAAGCTCCTGATGATTTAGCACTACTTTATAGTGTCGTTCTAGGTTATTCAGATAAAGATGCAAAAATAAACTCTTATCAACCCAAACGTGTAGATTTAACTGAGTCTGTAACTTTTATAGATTAACGTTTACGCTTGTATCTCGCAAGCATACTTCTATTTCCACTCAGACCCCCACTATGTATATACACAACACTCTCTTTAGTATTTTCTAAGAGAGATAGCCACATAGAGGGTGCATATAACAAATCAAACTCCACACCAGCTTCTTTTACTTTTTTATACATCTCAAAGAACTCATCATAGAGTTTAGCAAAGTGGTACTTTCTTTTAGGCTCTAAAATGATTAAGTTTTTTGGAATACTGTGAAGTGCCTGCATCTGCTCTCTTAGATAAGTAACACTCCCTATACATGGCGTTGTATAAACTATGTACTCAGGCAAAGTAAGTGCAAGGTAAAGTGCTGTAGTTCCTGTTCCAGAGGGTGTAGCAACAGCTTTTATACCTAAGAATTTTTCGTCTTTAAACTGCTCTCTTAACTCATCAGCTAATACTCTCAAACCCTCTTTTGCCATCACATCTGCACCACCTTGGTCTATTAGTAAAGTTTTCTCATCTAAACCTAAACGCAAGCCCGATATATACTCTTTGTACAAATCATACTCAATCTCTATAGTTTGCATCCCAAGTGAGCATGACTCATAATAGTTTCCATACTCTTGTGCTTTAATTATAGGGCTAATTTTTTTAGTGTAATAGATAAACTCCCATGCTTTACTTTTACATATGGCAGCGAGTGCGAGCATGGCGTTTGATTGTGTACCACCATAGGAGATGATTGTAGTAAAGTTTTCTTTGGGGGTTTGGAGTAGTGTATAGAGTTTTCGATATTTATTACCAGAGAGATAAGGATCTATAGTCTCATCTCTTTTGATAAAAAACTCTCTTCCATCTATGTTAATTTTAGAAATGGGAGAGATAGGGTGCAAAAGTAATTATCTACTTAATTGTGGCTTTCTTCTGAAGTGCTGCCATTTTTTCTTGCATAACAGACTTAAATTTTTCCATTTTCAAACGTTGTTCTATAAAAGGCTTTACCTCTGTAAAACTTCTAGTAGCTTTGTCTTTTTTCTCTTGAAGAAAAATAATATGGTAACCAAACTGTGTTTTAACAGGTGTGGTAGTTATCGTACCAACTTTCATAGTAAATACTTTATCATTAAACGCGGGAACCATTTGCCCTTGAGCAAAGAAACCTAAGTCTCCACCTTTTGGTCCACTTGGTCCTGTTGAGTTCTCTCTTGCAAGTTCTTCAAACTTTGTTTGTAATTTTTGACCACTTAAAGATTTTAGTTCATTTATAAGTGCTTTAGCAGCAGCTTCTTCTTTTACTAAAATATGACGAGCATGAACTGCTTCTTTCTCGTTAAACTCTTCTTTGTTTTTGTTGTAGTAGTCTTTTAGTGTAGCATCTGAAACTTTAATGTCATCTACAAGATTTTTTTGCCATACTTGAATAGCAAGTTCTTTTTTCATGCGTTCTTCAAGTTTTTTATATTCAACTTTGTACTCTTTTGTCTTTAGTACACCTGTTTTTTTTGCATCACCATAGATAAGTTCTTTACCTATAAGTTGCTGTAGTACCTGCTGTCTAAATTCAGCTTGTTTTTCAGCTGGTAGCTGGTTAAATCTTCCTTGAGTACCAGTCATAAGTTCTGTCTCGACTGCTTCTTGTGTGATTGCTTTTCCGTTAACTGTTACAAGAGTGTTAGCTGAAGCCACAACTCCAGTTAATAATACTGCGGATAAAATTGTTCTAGCTAGTTTCATTCGTATTCCTTTGTTTTATAAGTCAAGTGTAATAGGAATTAACTAATAGTTATTAAACGATACTCTACTATGCTCTTGTCTTTAGATATTTATCAAGCATAAATTCTAGTTTATCTCGGTTAAGCGGTTTAGCCATATAATCATCAAGACCATTTTGGATAAGCATATCTCTATCACCTTCCATAGCCATGGCAGTTAAAGCAACAATTGGAGTTAATTTATTTATATTCATACTCTGCTTAATATCTTTTGTCGCTTCTATTCCATTTTTTTCTGGCATATCTATATCCATAAAAATAATATCAAACTTACTTTTATTGCATTGTTGCACAGCTTCTACACCATCTGAAGCTGTACTTACTGAGATATTATAACCCTGAAGGAGAATCTGTATAAGTCTTTGATTGATAAGATTATCTTCGACTACAAGAGCACTAACCTTCTCTTGTATCTTCACAACTTTCTCACTGTGTGTTTTTAAACTCATCGCACTCACAGAGTATAAATGTTTCGCAACATCAGTAGGTAAAAGAGGTTTTCTTATAACTTCACTTACGATATGTGTTAATTTTGTTTGTAGTTTCTCATTCTCTTCAAGTAATAAAATAATCGGTGTTTTCTTAGTATATGTACCAAGTTCTAACATCCAAGAAGAGTCATTTTGATTTGCAACAATATATAGAGCATCAACACCCTCATATACATTTTTATCTAACTGATTTGATTTTACAACATCTAGTGCGAAAGAACGCAGATAAATAGTTAAAAAGTTTGCTTCTTCAACTTTCTTTTGATCGAGTAAGAGAACTTTCACTTTACGCTTAGGCATCATTTTATAGTTTTGTCCACGAGCAGCTTTAAAGTCAAGAACAAAATTCACATAAGTTCCTGCATCTTCTTTTGACTTTATATGTAGCTCTGAGCCAAAGAGCTCAACTAAACCATGTGAAAGAGCCAATCCAACTCCTAGTCTCTCGTCTGCATGTGCTCCAGCAGTAAAAGGTTCATTTATAAGTGCTATTTGCTCTTGAGAGATGCCTTTGCCATTATCTCTGATACCAAAACCTATACTACAATCACCATTTTTCTGACGTTTAAGTAGTTTAACCTCAATGACAACCTTACCACCTCTTGGTGTAAACTTTATGGCATTTTGAATGAGGGAGAACATAATTTGATTGATTTTTTTTGCATCACTGTAAAGTTCTTGAGGAAGTTTTGGATCAATAAAAGTAAGTACTTTTATGCCTTTTTCTATGCCACTTTGATAAAAAGTATATGCTAACTTTTCCATCTC
Source organism: Sulfurimonas sp. SAG-AH-194-C21 (assembly GCF_029215985.1). Lineage (GTDB taxonomy): Bacteria > Campylobacterota > Campylobacteria > Campylobacterales > Sulfurimonadaceae > Sulfurimonas. Next base: position 19,896 of record NZ_JAEMVC010000005.1, on the reverse strand, counting down.
AGGTAATATATTAAACTCCAAGGAATTTATTTCTAAACGACCACCTTGAAGTTGTGAGAGTTCTAAAAGTGTTTCAATGTTAGTCATCAAACTTTTAGAAGATTTACTAATCATATTTATATATTCATTTTGATTTTCGTCTAATGATGTCTGTCCAAAAAGTTCTATAAAACCTAAAATACCATTCATAGGAGTACGAAATTCATGTCCTATATTAGCTAAAAAACGAGTTTTTAATTTCTCAACCTCTTGTGTTTTTAACTCTGCATTATGTAACTCTGTAACATCCTCAAGTTCTAAAATATAAAAGTTTTTATTTTTAAGGTCTGTATGACACTTGGCATCAATAACGAGGATAGTGCCTTTCTCTTTTGCAATTGTTACACGATAACCTGCACTTTGATACTTTTTTATATAGTCTAACCAAGACTTATCAGACTCGGTAAATATCTCTTCACTCTCACTTAAAAATAGATCTCTAATGCTATCATTTTGCGATATAAATTCATCTATATTTTTATACTTCATCGTTTGGAAAAAAGTCTTGTTTGCACCAATCCAGCCTTGACCTTGAAAGAAGTAAAGGATCATAGATTTTGAGTTATCCACTATACTAGAGTAAAAACCTTTATCTAAGTACTCATCAAACAGAAGCTTGTTATCGGTTGTATCAGATTTTCTCTTTGTTTTTTTTGACGAAAATAGTGAAAGAACACCCATCTATATTCCTTTTATTTATAATAATTTTAGTTGATTATATCATAAACAATGCTAAACTACTGTTATGATAAAAAAAGTAAAAAAAGCTACAAAAAAAGAAATTTTAGAGATTCACCAGCTCTTTATAGAGCGCTATGATGATGCAGTTACAGAGCTTTCATATACCAATGCTTATGAGTTAGTTGTTGCAGTTGCACTTTCTGCTCAATGTACTGATAAGCGAGTAAATATTTTAACACCTTCTCTTTTTGCAAAGTACCCTGGAACAAAAGAGTTAGCAAACGCAGAGCTTGATGATGTTAAGTCATTTATAAATTCTTGCTCTTTTTTTAATAATAAAGCAAAAAATATCATTCTTATGGCTCAACGTGTCGAAGAGGTCTATGATGGAGTAGTTCCTCTTGATACAAAAGAGCTACAAACACTCGCAGGAGTAGGTCAAAAAACTGCAAATGTTGTGATGATTGAGTACACAGGGGCAAATCTTATGGCTGTTGACACTCATGTTTTTCGAGTGGCACATAGACTTGGTTTGAGTGATGACAAAACGGCTATAGCTACAGAAGCAACATTAGTTAAAAAGTTTAAAAATGATCTACATGCTCTGCATCAAGGTATGGTTTTATTTGGTCGCTATATATGTAAGGCTAAAAATCCTGACTGTGAGAAATGTTTTTTAACTGAGTTTTGTAAAACGAAAGAGACTTTTAAAGTTTAGGTATAAAAAATGCTTGTTATAAGTATGATAAAAATAAGTCTATTAATAATGTTAAGTATACTTTTTAGCGGCTGTGTGAACAAGCATGGTATCTCTGCAAAGTACTATAGTGATTGTAAAGAGTACTATGATTTGCAAGGGTATTATCACAAAGAGTGTGGCGAAGATGATATTATGACCTATAAAGAGATGGGTGAGGCCTTAAAGAAAAAAAAGCCTGAACCGACGGGAAATGTATATTAATCTATAAATTTATTTTACAAAATAGTCCTAGGCAGATTTACGAGGTATAGCGTTAGCTAAGCGAGAAAAGCTAAGGACGGAATATGAAGTGAAATTTATTTTATTGCGATGAAAGTTGCAAAGTTTGCCCAACGGAACAGTACTTCACAGTGTTTAAACCCTGCATTTTTTGCCATTTGTATATTTTCTTGCTCACTGTATGGAACAAGAACATTCTCTAGAGCCTCGCGTTTTTGCATTATCTCATACTCTGAATACCCTTGAGTTTTTTTAAAGTCATAATAACACTCTATCAGGTCTTTGTTGAGTTTTGACTCATGACTAATTACTTTTTCACTAAATATAAAAACACCCTCTTTTTTTAAATTTGATGCAATCTTTTTAACTAACTCTTCGCGAACAAGTGGTCTTATAAACTGTAAGGTATAGTTACTAATGAACACATCTGCTTTTTTATACTCATACTCCAAGATATCGGCGTTTATGACTTCTATGTCAGCTCCGTATGCTTCACATTTTCGTCTTGCTTGTTTGAGCATAGCTTCAGAGTTATCTAGACCTACTAATCTTGCGTTTACACTCAAACCACGATGAATATTTAACAAAAGTGATGCAGTTGAACAGCCAAGGTCATACACTATACCACCCTCACTCAAATTTTTATGTGTAAAAAACTGTGTGATTTTTTGGCTCTCTTTATAAAAAGGAACACTGCGTTCTAACATATCGTCAAAAACGGCTGCTACTTCTTCATCAAATTCAAACTGTTTTTTTATCGGTTTTGTAAATACTTTATCATTCATAAATATAATTTTATCCTAAATAGCCTATAATTATTATATTTGTAAAAAAGGTTCTTACATACAACTCGATATACAAACATTAATGTTACTTTTTTTTCTACTATTTTTGACACTCAGCATCTGGAAAATATGGGCATTTTTACCTAATGAACAGTTAGTAGATGATGATAGAACGGAGGGGTCTCAAGAAGAACTTATATCACTCATGCTAAAGGTGATAAAAGACAAAAAGGGCAATATACAAGAAGATGAACTCTTATATGCAATGAAAAAAGATAAAGATTTTAATGCCAAACTCTTTTGGCGTTTTAACCAAAATAGACTCAAACATCTTCTAGACTCTTTTTATATAAAAAACTCAAACACTCAAAGTATTAAAGATATTTATATTTCATGTTTAGATTGAGTTTAAGTTACTCCATTACTATTGTGGTATCAAATATTAGGAGTTCTTATGAAACTATCAAAATCTATTTGCTATAAAAGTGTAGCATTATCCCTTAGTGTCTTACTTTTCCAAGCTTGTAATCCAAGTGATACTGTACCAAAAGTTGTACTACCAAATGGTACAGTCAGTCTAATCGAGTTAAATGATTTACATGCGCACATAGTGCCACATATTGAGCAGGTAAGAGATGCAAACGACTCTTCTATTATATTATCCTCAAGAGGTGGTTTAGCCCGTATAAAAGCCAAAATGACTGAACTTACTAATAGTGGTACTATTATCATGAACGTTGGTGATACTTTTCATGGTGGTGCTGAAGCACTTTTTTCTAATGGTAATGATATAGTAGATTTAGTAAATGATTTACCTATAGATATTGCTGTTATGGGTAACTGGGATTTTGCTTATGGTGCACCTGCCACACTTGCTAGATTTGGTAATGTAACTGATGCAAAAGTAAAACGTCCAAGTTTTCCATACATTGCTGCAAATATGTCTTACCAACTACCACTAGGACTACAAAAAAAGTTTGCTGCAAATGCACCAGTGAAAGCTCTTGCAACAAATGTTTTTGAAAAAACTTTTAAGATGACAATGGGTGAGGATGTTCTTTCCCCTACTACAATGATTACTAAAAATGGTATTAAAGTTGGTTTTATTGGTATCACTAGTGATATTATTAATAGAATGAGCCCACTACTTGCGTCTATGATTAAGTTTCCACAAGGTGAAGCAGCATATATCGCACTTATAGAAAAGTACTCAACACAACTCAAAGGGCAAGGTGCTAACATAATTGTAGTTATGAGTGAACTTGGTATTCATAAAGATGTACAACTTGGAAATAAAATAAAAGCAAACTCTGTTGATGTTTTCTTTTCAGCACATACACATGAAGCTACATTTAAGATGATTAACACTACTTCTGGTGCTAAAGTTGTGGAATCTGGGGATGATACTTACTTAGGTGAGATGAAAGTTACAGTTACTGAAGGAAAAATAACTTCTTATGCATGGAAACTTCATGAAATAACAAATGATATTGTTCCAGATCCTGCACTTCTAGCTAAAATAAATACTTTAAGAGCAAAATATCTTAATCCTAATGTCTCCATTACTACGAATGGTATTCCACCAAATATTAAAGATGCAAACCTAACTGCACCTGAACTTAATATGGCTAAAGCAATCTTTACTCGTAAGAAAACACCTATCGTTTTAAATGCACCATTGGATAAATTTATAGGAACAACAACGCTTCCATTAACACGTAAAAATGTTTTAGAAAATGGTTTTAACTCCGTGTTAGGCCAACTACTAACAAATAATAAAAATGCTACCTTAGGAATCCTTCCAGGGTTTAGATATGATGATGCCATTATCCCTGCACAAGCAAACTCGACAAGCGTAAATGGATACAACTGGACAAGCGAAGCGAATGTAGTTCTCAATGGAAATATCACAATTGAAAATATTTATAGATTTTTACCATCTACAAACTTTGTAGCGACGGCAAATATCACAGGTGCAAACATTAAGAAATTTATCGAAAATGAGTTAACATCGGCATTTAGTTCTGATGCCTTTAAACAAGCTGGTGGGTGGATGCCAGGTATTACAGGTATAAAAATAAATGTAGCAGTAAACGCGAATGATGGTACTAGACTTATCGGAATCACTGACTTAAACGATGTTGGGATAGATGATGCAACTATATTAAGTGTTGCATCAGCTTGTGCTCGAGAGTTTGAACCGACTCCAACATTAGCACAAACAGTAATTTGTGGTCAGGCTCTTTTTACAGATGTTGTTCAAGATAAAAACATGACAACAGCAAACTTCTTAATAGATGCATTTAGTAAAAACTTAGATGAAAATATTACTGATACAAAAAGAATTACAGATAGTGCTAACACACCACTTTGGCCTGCTTCACCTTATGTGCAACCTGTTTCACAAATCATTGATAGTATTCAATAATTAAGGTAAAATCTTCTATGCAAAAGCGAACATATAAAGCAAGAATACTTTTGGTAGAAGATGACCAAGACTTAGCGGATCTTCTCATAAGGTTTTTAAGTGATGAATATACTATTGTTCATACTCTTCTTCCTTCTGAAGCACTTGAACAAATAGCACTCGATGATTTTAATATCATCTTACTAGACTTAACCCTTCCTCAAATGGATGGGCTTGAGTTATGTAAAAAGTTAAAAAAAATCTCCACAGCAAACATAATCATCTCAAGTGCCCGCAACCTTATAAAAGACAAACTTACAGCTTTTGGATACGGTGCAGAAGATTATCTTGCAAAACCTTATGATCCAAGAGAACTTAAAGCTAGAATAGAGCTACAACTCAAGAAGGAGAGTACTCTAACAACCATAACAAAGACATATATCGAACAAAAAAGCCTCAAAGTTTTTTATAAAGATATGCATGCAACACTTTCTACAGCAGAGTTTGAGATTTTTTCACAACTCTTTAGACATGAGGGACAAATTCTCTCACGAGAACAATTAGCAAACGCAACACAAGCACATGATTTTGATAGTTCTCTTGATAGTATTAGTGTTTTAATTGGACGGATAAGAAAAAAGCTCTCTCCTCTGTATGATAATTACAATTGTATTAGAACTATACGTTTATCAGGGTATACCTATGAATCCATTTAGTCCCTCTTTAATAAATAAAATAAAATTTTTAGGATTTATCTTAGCACTACTTATGCTTCTTATTCTTTTTATCGCTTATGGGATGAGTATTTTGTATACAAAAAAGAACTCTCTTCATGATGCCATACAAATATCTTCACTGTTAAATTCTAATACTTCTAAGCTAAATAAATATTTGCAACAAAACAGTATTAACACCTTAACATCTGTGGATTTTAACCTACAGATGTCAAAAGCAGAACCCCTAATCACCGATAGCCTTATCAGAAAACTATTTGAGGATGCTTCAATAGAACTTTTTACGACTAAGAATAGAACTCTTTTCTTATTAAAAAATGAAAATGAAATATACTATTTTCAATCATCAAATAACTTCTTATCTTCTAGGCTTTTTCCCATCACTATATTAGCAACTCTTTTTTTCATAATCTTATTTGGTATCTATTATTACATTACAAGTGCTTTTAAACCTTTAGTTAGATTAAATGACAATATAGACCATTTTTTAAAGTTTGAAGAGATTCAAATAAGTTATGAGAGTGCTACTGATGAGATTGCCAATGTTGCAAATGCATTTTATAATGCAATAGAATATAACAAAAAACTAAAACTCCAAAAAGACATGTACATATGTAGTATTATGCATGAGATAAGTACCCCACTCACTAAAGCAAAATTTATCACCTATTTTATGGAAAATGAGCAGGACAAAAATAAACTGAATGCACTTTTTAATTCCATGCAAGAAGAGCTAGACAAGATACATGAGCTTGAAAGTATAAATACAAAACTCTCTACATTAAAGCTAGATAACTATTCTCTCAATAGACTAGTCGAAGATATTTGTGATGTTTTACTATTAGAAGAAAAAAATATTGAAATCATTCAAGAAGATGTTGAAAATAAATTTGATTATAGTCTTTTTATTATCGCTATTAAGAACCTCATAGACAATGCAGTAAAGTACTCAAAAGATGCTAAAGTAATCATCACAATTAAACCAAACTATATAGAGATTAAAAACTTAGCTACTGATGAAAATAGTTCTTTAGACATGAATAGAGCCTTAAAGCCTTTTAAGAGAGGAGAGGAGTGTAGTAGTGGGATGGGGCTTGGACTTTTTTTAGTCAATGAAATCATCACTAGGCATAACTTTACATTAGAGTATAACTTTAGTGATACATATCATATTTTCAAAGTCAATTTTTATGTATAATACTCGAAAAGGAAAACTAAATGGCTATAGATAATTCACTCTATGATTCACTACAAAACATATATACAAAAATGACAGACTATTTTAATAAGATTCAACTGGGACGAGAGCATTCTCTTATGATTGTAAAACATGAAGAGCTAGCAGAGTTATTAGAGACACTTGATATTGAAGCTATTGAAGAGCAATGGAGTGATATAAATGCACTCCATACAGAACTTGATAATATCAAAAAGGATTCTCAGCAAGTCATAGCAGATTTAAATGCTGCTGGAGACTCTGTAACTATTGCAAATAAAGTTGTTAGCGGATTAGATACAATATTCGTAAAAATCTCTAAGATAATTGTATAAACTAAATACTCTTTATAAAACTCTTTGATCTAGGATAAAATCCACTATAACATGTATAAAAATCTGTATCTTTTGGTTGGCATCAACACTTAGCGTTGCTAGTTCTTTATAGGTATTGATACGCTCTGCATATAAAGACCGTGCCCGTTCTTCATCTTGAAGTAGAGGGCGTTTAGCATGTTCTTTTTGTGAGAGACGATTGAGTATAACATCAAAGTCAGCATCTATATATACAACAAGAGAGTTCTTTGGCAGTGTGCTATGTATTGGCAGTCCACCACCAGTAGCGATGACTTGACCTTTCTTTTTTGTTATCTCATTTATGCTTTTTTGTTCTAAGTCTCGAAAATACTCTTCACCCTTATCTTTAAATATATCGTTAATACTGGCGCCAAGTTCTTTTTCAATAACACTATCAACATCTACAAAGTCTTTATGTAAATATCTAGCAAGAGTTTTGCCCACACTTGTTTTACCACTTCCCATAAAGCCTATCAAGACTATGTTGTCATATACCAATTTCTACCTCTTTTCACTCTTACTAAGATTAATTTTTTATTAGCATGACTATACAATAATACTCTTTATATTCTATAAATTATCACTGTGCTATAATCTACTTAAATACAAAGGATAAGAATGTCATATACAGATTTAACAACAAAAAACTTTACAGAGACACTTGATAAAAGCGATATAATCATAATTGATTTTTGGGCAGAATGGTGTGGTCCATGTAAACAGTTTGCACCAATTTTTGAAAAAGTCGCACGCAAGAATCCAGATATCACATTTGGTAAACTAAACACAGAAGAGCAAAAAGCGATAGCATCACAGTATGATGTTTTCTCTATTCCTACACTTGTAGTGATTCGAGATGGCATTGTTTTACTTAACCAAGCGGGAATGTTACCAGAGGAGACTTTTGATAAACTCATCACTCATGTTAAAGGTTTAGACATGGATGAAGTTCGTAAAGAGATGGATGAAGAAGAATAGCTCTTTTACTCTTTATTGTCCTCAATCAAAGCGAGAACTCGAGTAAGAGTGTTTTCGTTTGGTACACAGTTAGTTAAGACAGCCGCAGTATAGTAATTGCCCATAGCCTCTGCTTGATGCTTATTCGCACCATTATTCAACTCTGCTTCTACTGCTATCTTAGCATGTTCTTTATATAACTCAGCATACTCAGCAACAGTGTGTTTTGCTTTAGCATTAAGTGCATCACGAAAAGCATCTTGTAGATTTATCATTTATATATCCTTTTATCTGACTACTTTACCATTAAGTGTTTGCACTATAGTAATCTTAGTAGTAGTTTCTTTGATGATAACTTCCTCTGACTCTAGTTTTGCAAAACTTCTTAATGTCAAAGTTCGTACTTCATTTGCTTGTATATCTTTTATCAGCTTAAAGCCTAAAGCAGTAAAATGTTCAAGATGCTTTTCAACACTCTTTTTTTCTGCTTGAGTAGATAAAGATATATTTACATCATCTTTAGTGGCCACCCGGATACTGACTCTATCTTCATTATTTTCATAAGCGATTTTCTGTCCAACAGAAGGCGAATTTAGTTCATCTGTCCAATCGCTACTAGTAAATGTTTTATTCCCTCCATCTGACAACATAATAAGCCCTGAAGCATCATCTTTATTGTACTGATAAATCATACCTATATAAACCATACTCATCCTTAGTTCTTTTTAAAATCTATATATATTCTTTTTACCGGCCTGTTCAATATGAATGGCATCACGTAAGATATAAAGTTCTGTACTCGTTTTCTTATAGAGTATTTGTTGAAATATACCTTCCGCATTAAGGGGATCATATCCTAAGGCTTTAATATGGTCTTCACGAGAAAGTACAACACAGTTATTAGCAATAGAGTACATTTCTAATTTAAGGGAGTCTTTCATATCTACATCTTGTGCCTTTGTTAATAACTCTACACTAGGACAAGCAAGTGTTTTATATTTTATAACATCCCCATAAATAAAAGGGACTAAAAGAAGAAAAGCAAAAATATACTTCAAACTAGTCCATTTGCCATTTAAAGATGATACTTCCATAGACAGATGTTAAATCTCTAAAGTCGTATGTCGTTGCACCTTGAGTAATACTATTGTCAATATACATATATTTTACACCTAGTTCAAGGTCTGTTGCTTGTGATACATGATAGTTAAAACCAACATCTGCACCAAAGTAAGGTGTAGTAATATCTACAATGGGGTTTGCTCCATTAGGCTCAATCTCAATATATGCAGTTCCGCCATTAGCTCCAATAAAAAAATCAACTGGTTTTGAAAAGTTAAACTTATACTGTGCTTCTATACCAGCTGTTAATACTTTATTATCACCCTCAGCTAAAAAGTTACGTGCACTAAAGAAAACTCTATAGTTTTCACCTTCCGCACCTAACTTTAAACCAAAATGACCCATACTTGCTTTTTGAATTTCATATCCTGCTGTATTTGTCTGTGCATTTAAAGAACTACTACCGCCTTCAATTGCGAATAGTGAGTTTGTTGTTCCTGCAGCATTTAATGAAACGAAAGTTGTACCTAGTAGTGAAATTACAACCAATGCTTTTTGTATTAGTTTACCTGCCATATTTTTCCCTTTTAGAATTCAATTATATAGATTATATAGATTATATCGATAGAAGCATAAGTTAAGTATTAAAGTTGCTTATTTTATAGCTTTTGCACAAACATAGGCACTCGAAAATGCCCATTGAAAGTTGTATCCACCGAGTTCACCTGTTATATCGACTACTTCACCTATAAAATAAAGTCCTTGTATAGTTTTAGACTCGCAGGTCTTAAAATCAAGTTCTTTTGCTAGCACTCCTCCCCTACTGACTTCAGCTTTAGTAAAACCAAAGTTCCCAGCAGGTGCAAAACTATAAGCATGGAGTCTACTTAAGTTTTGTATATCTTCTTGTGTCAATTTTTTGCACTCTTTATCTTCTATATTGACAGCTTTAAGTAAGGCTTTACTTAGGCGTTTTGGTAAGTTTATAACAGAACTAACAAGTTTTTTACTTCCCATAACTAATTGAGTTATATCTTTATCTGGTAAAAAGTTGATGCTCATCAAGCCTTTTTTCCAGTAAAGGGAGGCTGTTAAAACAGCTGGACCACTTATGCCCTTATGTGCAAAAAGCATCTCTTCTTTTGCTATTCTATCCCCAACTGTTATGTTTACAAAACAACTAAGACCACTCAGTTCACGCATCCAAAACTGCTCTTTTTGTACAGTTAGGCCTACAAGTGCTGGTGTAAATTCTTTTACTTCTAACTCAAAACTCTTAGCAATTTCAAGTCCTATGCCACTAGCACCTAGATTTATAAAACTGATACCACCAGTTGCAATAACTACTTTTTTTGCACTGTAATCATTTTTATCTGTCTTTATTTTAAAGCCTTCATTCTCTTTGGTGACTGAGAGTATTTTTTCACCTAGCTGTATTTCTGCATGTTTAGCTGCATTTTTCAGAACATAGATGATATCATCTGCACTTCTCTCACAAAAATAATACCGATTTTTTCGTAGTTCAATATCTACTCTATTTCTATCTAAAAACTCTAATAGATTATCTTTAGAAAACCTTTGTAATACTTCTTTAATTAAGTGTTCTTCACCATCAAAATTATTAAGTTCTACACTCACATTTGTGATATTACACTTACCACCACCAGAAATTTTAAGCTTTTTTGCAACTTTGTCATTTCCTTCTATTATTAAGACTGATTTTTTCTTGCCGATATTTCCTGCACACATAAGCCCACTAGCTCCTGCACCTAAAATTATTACATCATATATTTTCATAAAGGGATTATACGATATAATTACAAAAAATATTTATAAAGTAGAATTATGAGCAACAAACTCCATATCGTATCACTTGGCTGTACGAAAAACCTGGTCGACACAGAAGTGATGATGGGAAAATTACAAAATTTTGAACTAACTGACAACACAGAAGAAGCCGATGTAATCATTGTAAATACTTGTGGTTTTATAGATGCTGCAAAAGAAGAGTCCTTAAACACAGTTCTCTCACTCCATGATGCAAGAAAAGAGGACTCACTTTTAGTAATGGCTGGTTGTCTCTCTGAGCGTTATAAAGAAGAGATGATGGAGAGTATTCCTGAAGTTGATATCTTTACAGGTGTTGGAGATTATGACAAGATAGATGAGTTACTTGTTGAGAAAAAAAGTAGATTTTCTGATGAAGTTTTTCTTATTGATGGAGCGGAGCGTATAGTTACGGGTTCAACTTACCATGCTTACATTAAACTCTCAGAGGGTTGTAACCAGACTTGTAGTTTTTGTGCTATTCCTTCTTTTAAAGGAAAACTTAACTCTCGTGAGTTAGATTCTATTGCTAAAGAGGTAGAAGGACTTGTTAAAAAAGGCTACTATGACTTTTCTTTTGTTTCTCAAGATTCAAGCTCATACCTTCGTGATAAAAATGTAAAAGATGGTTTATCACTTCTTATTCAAAGAATTGAACTTATAGAAGGTGTAAAAAGTGCAAGAATCCTTTATCTATATCCATCTACAACATCTATGGCACTTCTTAAAAATATAGCAAAAAGTGAAGTTTTTCATAACTACTTTGATATGCCTATCCAACATATAAACGATGATATGCTTCGTATGATGAAACGCGGATTTGGTAAAGATAAAACTATCGAACTTTTAGACTTTATGAGAAGTCTTCCAAACTCTTTTGTAAGAACAAGTTTTATCGTTGGACATCCTAATGAAACGCAAGAGATGTTTGATGAGATGTGTGAGTTTGCAGGTAGTTTTGGTTTTGACCGCATAAATGTTTTTTCTTACAGTGATGAAGAGACTACACCTGCTTATGAATACGAAATGAAGATAGATGCCCAAGTTATCTCAGAGCGTGCTCAAACACTTGGTGATATAGCTCGTGAGTGCACACTTACATCTTTAAACGCGGAAATAGGTACAGAATGTGAACTCGTCATTGACGGCGAGAGTGATGAGCATGAGTTTTTACTCTCAGCTCGTAAACTTATCTGGGCACCTGACATAGATGGTGAGCTTTATGTAAATGATAGAACTAATGATGACAAAGAGTTAGAATTCTGTACTATTTACAAGGCGAAAATCACAGACATTGTTGGAGATATTTTAACTGCAACAGTAGATAATGCTACTTCATAAAGAATTTCTACAAAACAAGAAAAACCTCCTAGCCTTTTCGGCTGGAGTTGATTCTACTGCTCTTCTTTTTTTACTTCTAGAAAATAATATTCATTTTGATATCGCTATTGTTGATTATGGTCTGCGCGAAGAGTCTAAAGATGAAGTTGCATATGCAAAAGAGTTAGCAAAAGAGAACAACTTTACTTGCCATGTTTATAAAGCACAAGAGATACAAACAAACTTCGAAGCACAAGCACGAAAAATCCGTTATGACTTTTTTGAAGAACTAATACAAGAACATAATTACGTAAATCTTTTAACGGCACATCACTTAGGCGATAGATTTGAGTGGATGCTTATGCAGTTTTGTAAGGGTGCTGGTTGTGTTGAGCTCTCAGGCATGCAAGTAATTGATAAACGCGACCAGTATACTCTCCTTCGCCCTCTTCTGCATCTTGAAAAAGAAGAACTCCTCCTCTATCTCTCCCGTAATAAAATCAGATACTTTGAAGACTCGAGTAATGATGATGAAAAGTATAAACGCAATGAGTTTAGACATAATTATGCAAAGCCATTACTAAAAAAGTACTTGTCAGGAATTAAAAAAAGCTTTGAGTACCTGGATGAAGACGTGAAACAATTAGTATCAGCAGTTTCCTTATCAAGATGTAATAAACTTGTCTATTTCAAATCAAGTGAATCTAAACGCAGTGATATCATCGCTATCGATAAATACTTCAAGTCTATTGGTAAACTCATAACAGCTGGAGAAAAAGCCCTACTTAAAGAGCAAAGTACTGTGATAATCAGTAGAGATTATGTAGTAAACCAAAAACACTCTTATGTATGTATAGCACCATTTTTAAAAGCTGAAAATATGGATAAAGAGTTAAAAGAGGAGCTACGTTTACTAAAGATAGAGCCTAAACTCAGAGGCTATTTAGCCTCGGATAGTGAAGCACTTGAGTTTTTGTCTTTGTTGTTACAGTAAACCTTCATAGTAAATGATGACATGATAAGTTCACCATCGCGTTTAAAGTTTATTGGAAAATTCACAGCTATCACCCAATCACTTTTATTAACAGCATCTAAAAAGTTATAAAAACTTTTTGGTGAACTTATTTGTGAAGTTGTATTTACTTCATACACAGCGAAACTACCTTCTACACCTGAAAAATCTAAGGCCGAAACACTCAGTTGTGAAAAATAACTTTTGTTTTCCTTTTCAAAACGTTCAGGGTTAAAGGTCATATCAAATGCTGTAATAATTCTTCTATTTTTCCCTTGTAATGTTTTAAGAGTATCAAATGTTTCATTATGAAAATTTTGATACTCACGTAGTTTCTTACTCATCTTTTTTAAGTCAATACGCTTTATCCTATACTCTTTACCCTCAGGAATAAGTATTGCAAAAGCAAAAATAAGTACAAATATCAGTAAGAAAAGTGATGCAGAAATAAGATATATATGCTGACGAGAAATACTATTTTGCATTATTATCCTCCATATCATCTATATAGTTAGTTGAAACAAAATATAACCAACCATCTTCTGCAGGATAAAAGCTACTGTATGTTCTATGAAATATCGAACGCAATGGTGCTTGAAGCATAAAGTTATAAATATCTTTATTAGGTGTTAAGCCATATAAGATAAGACCATTTTTAAGTAGTTTAGCCTGAGATAGTGTTATCCTTGTTGGAATAAGATCAAACAGGTTAGCTATAGAATCTTTCAAGACTGTATTTTTTGTATATATTTTTTCACTCAGGAGTTCTTGAGTTTCAATATAGGTGATTTGTGCTTTCATCTTCACTAAGGACTTTTCTAAATCAACTCTCTCAACTACTTTAGTGTTCTTCTCTTGTATAAAAACATGATTTTTATACAGTAAAAAAGTATATGTAAAAAAGAGCATTAAGAGGGTAATCGTAAAAAAACTTAATAATAACTGAATTTCTTGTGTAAAGGCACTTTTCTTTCTTGGAGTTATATAACTATACATCATGATTCTAACTCTCTTTTGGCGAGTTCACACACTTCTATACAGATATCAGTTCGACGTAGATAGACATTTAAGAACATCTCTTCTTCAAGATACTGTTTTAAGTCACTACTTACACCAGCACCATCTGCTATGTAGACTGTTTCTACAAATGCACTCTCATATTTTTCATTATTATAAAAATGGCTTAAAGAGGTTTGAATAAGGGAAAAACGTTGATAATCTTCATTAAAACTACTCTCATGAGACTCTTCTACTGCTAGCTCTTCTGCCGCATCAGCAAGTTCTTCTTCTATATCTTTGTCATTAGAAAACTCATCAATATCTTCGATACTATCTAAATCTTCAATATCACCAAAGTCATCAAGATCTTCTACAACATCGTCAACATCTACATCTTCAAGATTAATACTTTGTTCGATATCTAAGTCCATATCCTCTTCATCCATAGAAGAGAGTATTTCATCTTCATCTTCACTTGTGGTCTCCATATCTAAATGTTCGGCATATAGTAGTTCACCTTTATCAAAAACAGCTAAAGAGATGAAACTATCTTGCACTAAAATATACATAGCCATTACAGTAGATATTTTATCTTCAAAAAAATGGTTTAAAAGTGAATAGGGTGAAAACATAAAATCTATACCTATTTTTTCATATCTTTTTTCTATCACATAAAGGTCTGTTTTGGAGGTGTAATATGTCCATTTTTTATCATGGCACTTGTATTCAGAAGCACTTACATCCCTATAAAATCCGAGTCTATTTTTATCACAAGTGGGTAAGGCCCCCTGCTCTACTGATATATCTAAAAAAGAGATATAAAAATATGGAGACTCTTTTGTATAGGAATTTATAAACTCGAGAAGTTCATGACTTAGTATCGTTGTATCAAAGCTCTCTTTTATATGGTCTATTGCACCTTTTGTAGAGCATATTTCTATATAGACATCAGTAGATGAGCGTTTAACAACGATATTGACAAAAACTTTATTGTATAAAGTTGCTAAGAAATTATCTAACACTACTCATCTACTCCGCAAAGAGGATGTGCTTTGTTATAGTTTTGTTGTTTCAATGCACTACCTAATTTAGTATATATTTGTGTTGTAGCCATAGACGAATGTCCCAGTAATTCACTCACATCGACAATTGGAGCCCCACCATTTAAGAGTGATGATGCATACGAGTGACGTAGTTGGTGAGGTGTTACCTTAAGTGAAACATCTCTAAAGACTTTGTTAACCATATATCTTAGACTATTTTCGCTTAATTTTTCGCCATTTTTCTCAAAAAGGAATTTTTTTGTAACAAATGATGCTAAATACTCATCAATTATCTCTTTAGTTGAGTCTAAGATAGGGACATCTCTCTCTTTATTTCCTTTTCCAATAATACGGACCCAAGACTCACTAATATCTTCAAGTTTGAGGGATGCCAACTCAGAGATTCGTAGTCCTAAAGTATACAGCAACACTACTACAAGTTTCTCTTTTGTTTTAGCACTATTAATTGCTTGAACAATATACTTATGTGAGATAGGTTTAGGAAGAGTTTTAGCTATTTTAACACTTTCATCAGCCTCTAATGTTACTTGCATATTATTATCATTCAAGTAAGAGACAAAACTTCTTATTGCACTTAAATTTCTACTAATTGTTTTAGCATTTACGGGTGCGATATAAATACGATAAGGCATAAGATTTAAAACTATTTTTTCATTTTCACTTATTATTTCAATAAGTTCTAATGCTTTAGTAATTGAGGCATCATAGCTTTTTATAGTGAGGTCAGAGTATCCTCTTGCATGCTCAAGATACTCTAAAAAAAGGACTTTTTTCTTATTTAGTAACTTTTTCAAGGAGCAACTCAAAGTCATCGTGATATTTTTTAGCCTCTTTTACAAGGTCACTGTCTGTGATTATACTTGGGGCTAGCTTAACATAGGAATCAACCATTATTTCGCTCATAAGTTTCATTTTTGCCCGCTGAGCATTTGATATACTATCACCTTGTGCTATATCATTAATCTGTGAAAGATAAAGTCTTGCTTGTTTGATGTATGTAACATATTTGATGGAAGTCTTAGATTGTGCCATAACAGTAGATGCCATACGATTATAAACATCCATACTAAAGGCTTCATTCGCTAGTTTATAGGCCTCTTTATACTCTCCCATCTCATAATAATACTTCGCTTCAATCGATTTTTCGTATGAGGGATTCAGTAAAAAATACAGACCCATAAAAAGCACTAAACCTAAGGCGATACTGGGAAAAAGATATTTACTTTTCATGTTTTAAAAGTCCTTTTTTTATCATCTCTCTAGCAAGTTCTGTATCCATTGCTTGAATCTCTAAAGGGTCACTGTAGTAGAAGTGAATCGTTCCAAAAGGTTTGGGTACTACAAACTTATCCCAAGAAGAGAGTTGCCAGTAAGTTTGGGGTCTTATCTCTACAAGTATAACCTTTTTTCCTGTTTTTTGTGCCATTGAGATAACACCATCTGCAACTTCATGTCTTGGTCCACGAGGTCCATCAGGTGTAATACCAATGGAATAACCCTCTCTAAGTGCTTTTATAGCCTGAATGAGGACACGTGCTGCATTTTTGTTAGTAGAACCAGAGATAACTTCTAAACCAAACTTTTGCAGAGTTCCTGCGATTAGTGTACCATCAAAATGACTAGAGATAACAGCTTTAATATGTGGGGGGTTTTTATATCTAAGGTAAGCATGTGCGAACATCATCAAGTCACCATGCCAACAGGCATAAATGATAGGTTCATCGGATAATGGGTTATTTGTATGAAAGACTTTTTTATTTGTAAGGTATAAAAAACGAATCAACCATGAACCTATCAGAGGAACAAGGCTTGAAGCTAAAACGCGGCTCCACTTTTTAAGCAAGAATCTCACCGGTTAAGATAGTTCGACCAATAGCCGTAACTTTAACATCTTTGAATACACCAAGTAACTCTTCTGAACCTTTTACTTTAATGACAATATTATTATCACTTCTACCTGAAATATAACCATCACGGATTAACTCTTCGAAGTAAACTCTGTAGGTGTTTCCCATAAGGGCTGCATTTATCTCATCATGGATTTCATTATTAAGTGTTTGTAAGTATGAAAGTCTATCTGATGATATCTCGCTATCAACTTCCGTTAGATGCTCAGCTTCGGTATGAGGACGAGGAGAGTACTTAAAAGAAAATATCTGATCGAAACGAACTTGTTTCATCACATCTATAGTATCAGCAAAGTCTTCATCACTCTCACCCGGAAAAGCAACAATAATGTCAGTACTAATACTCACTTCTGGACACTCTGCACGAAGCTTTTGTACGCGGTTGATAAACCACTCTTTAGTATAGCCGCGTTTCATTGCTTTGAGTATAGTATTGCTTCCACTTTGAAGTGGCATGTGCATACTTTTACATATTTTAGGGTTTTTACCAAACTCTTCAATGAACTCATCATCCATATGAAAAGGATGTGGGGAAGTAAAACGAATGCGCTCAACTTCGTCAATCTTTGAGAGCCTACGAAGTAATTCGCTAAAGTTAATTTTTTCAGTGTCACCTGAAAAACGGCGACCATAATTGTTTACATTTTGACCGAGTAAAAATATCTCTTTAGCACCATTAACAGCTGCACGCCTTGCTTCTTGTATAATCAAATCAGCAGGAATAGATATCTCATCACCCCGTGTTTTAGGCACTATACAAAAAGTACAAGACTTATCACAGCCGATGGAGATATTTATAAAAGCTTTATGAGAAGAGGAACGAAAGTCATCAAAAGCGAACTCACTTTCATCGTAGTTTATATCTATCTCTACTGCTTTATCGAGGTGAAGAACTTCACAAATTTTAGACACATTTCTTGCACCTAAAACAAAGTTTACATAAGGAGCACGTTTGATAATCTCTTCACCTAGATGCGAAGCTGTACAGCCACAAACACCTATCTTAGCACCCTTTTTTTTGTGCTTGTTAAAACCACCGAGTTCACTAAAAAGCTTATGAACAGGGCGTTCTCTAACAGAACAAGTATTTATCAAAATAAGGTCGGCTTCACGAAACTCATCAGTTGTAGTGTAGCCTTCTTTCTCACGAAGCTGCGCAATCATATGCTCAGAATCACGGGAGTTCATCGCACAACCTAATGTTTCAATAAATAACTTTTTGCTCATATTTGTAAAACTCTCTTTAGCTCATAATGTGAACTTGGTACATATAGTCATTATCTGACATACCAAATTTCACTTCACTCATATAAAAACTTTTTCCTTTAGCTTCAAAATGATCTTGAAGTGAAAGTAAGTCTTTATGAGAGTTGTCTTTGTCAAAGTAAAAAATAATGCTATCATCTTTTTCTACAGCTGCTTCAATCTTCGCTAAATCAACTTTTTTTGGTTTGTCAGTTATCTCTGTTCTTGCAAATTTTAAATCCATTGGGAATTTCCTTGAGTATAATAATTTTTGAATTATACTTAAATGTGCATAAAATATTGATTAAAGATGCTTTTAGCAGGTTTTATGTATAATTTCACACAAACGAAGAAATCCCCAGAATCATTTATTATTGTTAAAGAATTTGGGAAACTAAAAAAGGCATAAATAATGGAAAAAATATTAGACATAGCTGACGCAATCGCACACGAGAAAGGTCTCTCATCAGAAAAAGTTATTGGGGCACTTAAAACTGCTTTTGTTCAAACAGCGAAAAGAGTAATCAATTATAACTTTGCTTTTGAAGCACAGATAGATGATGAAACAAAAAGTATTAAAGTTATTCAAATTATTACAGTAGTTCCCGATGATGATGAAAAACTTCTTGATGAAGTGACAGCTCCTGCTTATATTTCACTCACTGAAGCTAAAGAGTATGATGACCAAGTAGAACTTGAAGATCAACTCCAAGTAGAGCATAACTTAGAAGATTATGGAAGAACTGGTGCATCACAACTACACCGTGAGATAGAGTTTCACATACAAAGACTTGTAGAAGATGAAGTATATAACAAGTATAAGTCTAAGATAGGAACACTTGTAAGTGGTCGTGTAACTCGCGTTGATGCTCAAAATGCAACGTATATCGAAGTTGATGAAATTCGTGCTGTCCTTCCTATGAAAAGCCGTATCAAAGGTGAATTCTTTGATGTTGGTGATCACATTAAAGCAGTTGTTCGTCGTGTTAATATGGACAAAGAAAATGGTATCCAGATAGAGCTTTCTCGTACAAGTCCTAAGTTTTTAGAAGCATTGTTAGAGCTTGAAGTTCCTGAGATTAGTGATGGAACAGTTATCATCGAGAAAGCTGCTCGTATTCCAGGTGAGCGTGCAAAAATTGCAATCCTTAGTACACACCCTCAAGTTGATGCTGTTGGTGCAACTGTTGGTGTAAAAGGTGTTCGTATAAACGCAGTAAGTGATGAGCTTATCGGTGAAAACATTGACTGTATCGAGTTTACAAGCATTGCTGAACTTTTTGTATCACGGACTATGAGTCCTGCA
>NZ_JAEMVC010000049.1 GCF_029215985.1 Sulfurimonas sp. SAG-AH-194-C21 | reverse complement strand
ATGTTTTGGCTCATTTGCACTTCAAACTCTTTGAGGTACTCTTCTATCTTAGGAAGATTGTCTATGGTGAGTTTAACCTTACCATAACCTAAGGCTTTTGCCATGCCAATGTTATGAAAACATCCTTGAGTATTATGAAAGGTTAAGGCTGAAAGAACAGCACCTAATTCAGATTTTTTAAGATTATGGTATTTTAATTTTCCTTTAAAAACTACACCATCTTTTAAAGGTGAAAACTTTGTACCTACATTCTCATTTCCTGTATCTGTGGTCTTTACAGTATTGTTTGAGGCATGAATAGGGTATCGCTTTCTCCCTGCTAATGCAAAGGAAGCATCCATAAATGTTGTGTATAAGTTACCATCTTTTTGTTGTACATATATTGGGAAGTATGATGCTCTGGGTGTTCCTAGTATTTCAGTTGTACTTCCTAACTCTTGTACATTTGAAGTGGCTTTAAAATGAGAAAAATGTACTCTTCCTCTTAATGCTTTTTTACCTTTAACATATCCAAAAACTGTTTGTGCTAAATCATATCTATCATCTGTATGAGTCTCAGGTATACCATCTTTTACACTGTATGCATAAGGTAACTTATAAAGATAAGAAAGACCGAAATGTTTTATTTTTTTACCAGATTTTTGAAAAAAAACTGGTACTTTTTCTCCATTGTTTAGTTTTTTCTTCCAGTATGTCCAATCAGGAGACTCTGTTGGTTGTGTCTCTCTTTCATCAAAATATGCAAATAGAAAGTTTTCAACTATCTTTTTTTCTAAAACAATATCCTCTTTTTTTTCAAAAAAGATAAATTCATAAACCTTACCACTAGGTATTTTTTTACTTTCATCTCTACCACTTGGCTGTCCTGTAAATACCACAGTTCCCACAAGAGAAGATGTTTTGTCAAGACTATATCTTTTGTCTCCAATCGTTGATGTAGTTGTGTGTTTAAAAGGGTATGTAAAAGTATCGCTTTTAATCATCGCATATTTTTTCAGGGCTGTTTTGCTATCTGCTTTGTTTGCAAAAGTTCCTTTTTTAAACTTTGATGCGAAATCAATACCAAAGATTGTATCAATCTCTTCATGTTTGATCCTTCCTGGTTTTGCACAATCTTCGATAATGTAATCATTACCATCCTTTCTCATCCATCCACAAAATGTATCTTTTCTCATCTCCCTCATATAAAAGTTATTAGAATCAGATAAATCTCGTATTGAATAAGTCGTGTCATTAAAACTACCAGTCTCTATTTTAGAGAAACTTAAAATTTCTACAATACTTCTAATCATTCCCTTAACACTAGTAGAAGGGATATAGTGTTCTCCTTGATGATGACAAAACCTTGCTTCATCCTTTGAATCTCTTACAAATATAGGACTCTTAGCAGTAAGTGTAATTTCTATAGCACCACTTTGTGAATCTTCAAAAGGTATATCGTGACTTACATCTTGCGCCCAATCTGGAAAAAATACCTCTTCACTCAGTGGTACAAAGTTAAATGGTGCTGTTATCATTTTGAGTCCCCTTTAATAAATCCTACAAAAACTACTTTTTTTATCTTTTGTACTTTCATACCTTCACAAAATTCATCTGCCACTTCTCCCCAAATCTGAGCCATCTTTACATTTTTCTCAAAAGCATGGTAGACTTGAGTATCTTCATCTGAAATGTTAGATATGTCTGTAGTCGAGACGAACCAACTATCATTTATCTGTTTTATACTTATAGACTCAGTACCATTACAAAAGTGTGCTTCATAAACAAAACCATCTTTTGCATTTACGTTAATATCACTTTTTTGAGTCCAAATATCTTCTATAGGTCTATCTGAAAACTGTACATAACCCTCATATCCTTTGAGTGAGTTTATGTAAGTCTCTATTTCTTGTTTGTTGTTTTTCATATTTTCTCTCCATCTCTTAACAGCTCTCCAGTAAAAAAACCATGCCCTTTTGTAGTCATGCCACCAAAAGGTAACATGCCCGTTGTGATGTCTGTGAGTGTATTTTCAAATGCTTGGAGTTCATTACCTTCAATATCTTTGCTTAGAAGTATCTCTATCTCCCACATATCTTTTTGAGCTATAGTTTTTTCTTGAAAAAGTGCACCGTCTAGTGCTCCACCTGTGAAACGGTCTATACTTACATGGTCAAAAGTTTTAGTCTCTTTTTTGTCCTTTTTAAAGCAGTCACAAAAGATTACTTTTCCCTTTTTTCCTGTTTTGTTTTCAGAATCTTTAGCCGATCCAAATATGGCTTCAATAGTGTAAAAACCATTTTTATCTTCAATAGTGTTTCCAACTAAAGAGTTGTAGTGAAAAGTAGTTCTGTGAGCGATGGCCCCTTTTATACTACTAGCAGGAAGCAGAAGCTGTTTATCACTTAGCTTTTTTGAATCATAATCTACTACTTTTTCATAAATTGGCGTTGAGTCTGCTTCATCATCTCCAAAACTACTACCAAAGATGAAGAAGTCATCTGGTGTGAGGGAGAGAGTGTACTTTGTGTGTGTTTGTGAAGCCTTGCTTTGTACTTTATACTCTATTGAGAGTTGATGGTTAAGAGTGCTTGTGTAGTTTTCATAAGATGCTAAGTTAAATATACCTGTTTTTATACTTAAGATTTTTAACTTGCCAAAACCTTTGGAACTACCTCCACCAAGTCTAAACGATGCAATAGAGAGTAAATCTAAAATTTGCTCGAAACTCTGTTCATTGTCTATCATCTCTATGCTAAACTTAAAACGGGTACCTTTGTAGAGAACCTCTTCGTCAAACTTTGCATGTTCTTTTACTACACCTTTATCTGTCATGGAAGTGTGTTCACGAATTGGCAAGATGTCAAAAAGTTGTAAAAATGGTGTCTTCTTTTGAAGTAAACCCTCATTTACTTGCATGTTTTCATCTAAAAGTAGTGCATTTGAAAATATAACTTTTGAGCCATTATCTTTTCCAAATATATCATCTACTAAGTTTTCATTAAAATCTTTTCTTAAAACACCAGCGATAGAAGTTCCAAGTATCATAGGTAAGCCATTCCAATCTTTTTGAATAGGGTTATCTTGAAGAAAATCACTTGCGTTAGAACCTACTTTTAAAGGAGTGTCTGCTTCTATGATAATGTGTGCAACCTGTCTAGTTTTCATTTGGTGTATCCTCTTGTAAACTTTTTAACTTTGGTATTTGCATAGAGAGTAGTTTAGTGAACTCTCTTGGATTTGCACTGTTTTTGATGGCTGCTAAAAGTGTTGTGGTTTTTGAACCTTTCCACTTCTCTTTTGCTATACCATGAGTGATGTACCTTTTAACACTTTCATAAATATCCTCTTCACTCGCACATTTACTTCTAATAGTTCCCCACTGAGAATTCATCTTTTCTGAAGCGAGTCTTGGATTTTCTTTGATAAAGTCATGCACTTCATTTGCTATGTTAAGTGCTTCTTGTTGAGTGTTTTTTCTTTTTTGTAAAAAGAGAGCAGTACCATCTGTTACTTTTAGAACTTCTTTTTGTATTTGCTCTTTTGTAGACTCTTTGAAAGTAAATCTATTTACATCTAAAAAAGATGGATTTACAAGAATTTCGCCAAAGCCTTCGCTTAGATATGCACCAATACCATTTTCTAAACTAGCAAGTTGTGTTTGAGATATTTTTTTTAGGACTATAACACTTCCTTTGTTGATGCAAATACGCTCATAATCTTTTGTCTGTCTCACCCCGTTGTATGGAGTAAAAGTTGAAGTTCTAAGCTGTATCTTCTCGTAGACAATATTTTCTTCTTTAAGACCCTCACAAAGGTACTTTAATGCATAAGTAGGATTCCCTTCTTCATCTATAAGTGAAAGGCGACTTTTGACATATAGAACAACTTCTTCTTTGAGGGTACTGTTTTGAATGTTCTCATTCTCTCCGCTTAGGGAGATTTTAACCTCTCCGTACTGTGCTGACTTTGATTTACCCAGTCTATTGATGCCAATAAGATTTATTTTTATACGCTCTAAATCATTTGAAGATATACCATCATACTTTAGAGTAAACTGCCACAGACTCCCTCTTCTCATAGCTGAGTAGCCAAACATAGATTTATCTAAACTTCTTCTGTTGTCTTTATCATAGGCTGACTTTTGAGAGTAGTTGTACTCTATGAAGCTTATATCTTTATCTTTTGTGATATAGCCATTTCTAAACTGTTTAAGTTGCTCTAGCTTGGAGAAATCTTCTATAAGAGAGTTGAAAACTATTTCATTTTCTAGTTTTTTATGAAAAAATGAGAGTGGCATTTTGTAAGTCTGTTTGCCCCCATTTAAGATAGTCGCATCTCCAAAACGCATCTTCGCACTATGAAAGACATCAAAACTATTTTCATACTCTCCGTACTCTTTTGCAGCCATACCCAAAAAATTACTTCCTGCTATGAAGTCCAACTGGACAATATTTCCTTCTGTATTTGAAGTGGCAGGCAGGACAATATCACTTAGAAACTCTACTTTAAAAATTAACTCTTGCATTATTTTTTCTTCTCTACACTAAACTCACAACGTCCTAATCCACGGTTACGGTTCAAGCCCATTCTCTTTATGAGTTTAAGAGATTTAACAAGAGTCTGTATATGCTTCTCTGGTATGTCTCGAACCTCTCCATATAAGATAATGGGTACTACAACTTCTATCTCTCTTAGGGAGTTATCAACTGCTATGCCATCGCTATCTATCTTAGTAGATGCTATGATGTCATAAAGATTATCTTGTAGCTTATTAGAGACTATCTGCTCTTGTAAGTCTGCATTTAAAGTAGCGTTTGAAAAGTAAGCTTGATGTAAAAAGCCAATCTCTCCAAACTCTTCTGTCATTTCTCTTACTAAACCTTTCATTGTTTTTCCACTTGCATAAGGTAAGTTGTTTTCATCTTTTACTACTGTACTATCAAGCTTTGCCCCAGCACTCAGTCCAGAACTAAGATGCCAATAGTCGAAAAATTCGAGGGTGTATTTTAAAGTCATTATTTTGCCTCCGTTACTGAAAGAATCTTTAGTATGTCATGTATTGGGGTTTTTTTCTCAACTATTAAGTTGTTTAAGCTTAACTCTTCATGTAAGGATTTAAAATTTTTGTTAAGAATTTTCTTTGAATATTTCGGATTGATATCTGCCATACTATCTACTCTGTCTAAAAAGTTTTGGGCATACTCACTACTTTTATAGAGTTCACCTAACCAAGTTCTGAGCTTAGAGCTTGGGCTCTCTTTGACTCGAAGAGACTCTACTATATTTCTCAAATCTGTAATGAGAGGTTTAGACTCACTTAAAGAGTAAGCTCCAAAATCAGCTCTAATTGTCTCTTTGTCATTTTTTATAGTAAGTTCATCTTGTACAAACTTATCCCATGTTTGAAAATTAGAACTCTGTATGTTATGAAACATAAGAGAAGATGCTTTTCGTTTTGAATGGTTTTTAGCAACTCCACAAAGTACTTCGGCTAAAGATACTGCATAATGAAAAGGGTATTTATCATTTGTATAGGCTATTCCTGCGCAGGCTGTTAGTCTTAAGCCTACTTGTACCTGTGTCTCTTCTTCAAAACTTTCTAAGAACTCTTTTGTAAAGGAGAGTGCATCGTTAGCATTACAGATAAGAGTAACATCATCACCACCTAATATTATCTCTCTTACATGTTTGTCTTGTTTTGCTTTGCTAAAAGCTTCTCTTGTGGCATTCTCTAAGTTTGTTGAAAATTCACTAAGAGGAGTTTTGAGGTTTCTTATAACTTCGCCTAAAGCATTTCCATCTATGTGGATTACTGCTAGTTTATTTTTAGAGTTAGATATATCTTTTAGATCTTTAAACTCTTCACTATTCTCTATACTTGCATAGGCTTTTAGTTTTTGTGCTGTTGCACTATCACTCTCTTTGTTTATTAAAGGGTTAGCAGTTGAAGGGTTTAACTTCATGATGTTTAGACTTATATCAAGAGGAGTGGAGGGTTTATTTCTTTGTATTTTTAAATTTTTTTCTAAAGTATTTATATCATTTTGAGTATGATTAGCCTCAAATGCCACTACTGTCTGAGATATAGTGATTCCATAAGCTTTTTGCTGTATCTCCTTAGAAAATTCTAAAACCACTTTTTCACATGCTTCTTTAGAATTAAAAATAGCTTTTATGTTGCCTGCTGCATTCACTAAAATCTCATCTGCACCATATTTTTTAAAATCTTGAGATATCTGTTTGATTAACTCACTAGCCCCAACTATCTCTTTAAGTCTGTTTGTCGCAAATATAAACTCTTGTATGCCTTGCACACTTGCGCCATACAAGTATTTACTATTGGTGTCTTTACTCATCCTACATCCTCTATTTTTATTTTTCCCAGTCCAAAAACTGTACTCTTGCCAACACCTATAACCTCACCTAGTTTTAGTAAGTTATAGACTTCTTTACTTACATTACTTATAACCATCTCACCCATAAGCCCTCCAAGTTGCATTTTTGTATTTTGTTTGTTGCTTCTACGTGTAAGTTCCTGATATAAAAGATGTTTACTCACCACTTTGTAACTTGTATCTATATTTGCTCGCTCAAAATCTAAGCCCTTCAAATCACGATGGCGTTTATAAATTGAAAGTAAAATATCTAAGAGGTCTATATCTCTTGTGGCAAAACGATTCTTTTTTTTCATACGTAGTGGTGTTATAAAACTGAGTTTAATGATTTTTACTGTCTTTTTCTTTTCTAAGTTTTTTACTTTCTCTTTGAAGTCTATATTCTTATACTCTTTGAGTGAATTCATCATCGCATTATGTAAGGCTGATTTATGTTTTTGAGCCTCACCAAAAAGAAGAAGTGAAAACTTATATTTTTTACTAAATAGTTTAAAGTCTAGTCTAAAGTTATTTGTAGTATTTTGGGCTTCATAAAAGTCATAAAAGATACATTCTTTAGCAGAGAAGCAGTTCTCGCACTTAAAAATTGGATTAACACACACTTCTTCTTTAAGAGCATAGCCAAATGCACCACGAATTTTTGAGCCTATAAAGATGTATGGTTTTTTAGCATCTATTTTATATGATAATTTTAAGTACTCCATCTTTTTCCTTTGAGTAATACATCCTTAAAGTATAGCTAAAGTATTATAAACAGCTTGAATTCTTAATTATTCTTATTAAAAATCAAACAAAGTTTTATGTGTTATTTTATAATTTTTAATATATAAAAACAATTTTTCTAAGCTTTTATCTCCGACTCCCTTAGTTCTTAGTAATCCACTTATACTATTAATATTTTCATCATCGAGAGATTTTTTAATCTTTCTTACTATATCAACTCGAATTTTAGCTTCTTCTTTAATTACATCAACATCTAAATCCTTAAATATATTTATAAAATCTTCATATAAATCATCTTTTGCTGATGCATCAAAGTGCCATATCTCAATATCTATATCACAGAGGGAGAGATGCTTTTTCATAATGTTTAGAGATACAGTAGGAGAGATACCACCCTTATCTGCACCTAAAAGAGGAAATGCGATAGATTTAATACCTTTTTGCTTGTATGTTGCAACAAATTTTTCCAATCCTTTTATAAGGTATTCTTCTTTAGATGGTAACTTCCAATCATATTTAGTAGGAAAATTAAGAACAAACTGTTTCTCAGTTTTATATATCCAAAGCTTTCCTATATCAATACTTTTTGTAATACAAAGCTCTTGATATTTTTCATACATCTTAGGCTCTCTTAGTCTAAATTCATATGCTATACCTGCACCCATTACACCAACACAGTTTATAGTGTTAACTATTGTTTGTTGTTTTGTCGTAAATATATTTCCTGTTTTTTCCATTATCATCTTACTCTCCTAAAAATAAAAATTTCTATTAACTTCTACAGCTATTGTGTTACCTACTATTTTTTCTACTCTCTCTTTTGTGTTATTAGAATGTACAATAATTTTTTTAATATAATTACTTGATACTTTCTTCGGCACTAAAAATTCTGACATTCTTTTATTTGCAC
>NZ_JAEMVC010000048.1 GCF_029215985.1 Sulfurimonas sp. SAG-AH-194-C21 | reverse complement strand
TATTATTAAAGAGGGGCTTGTCTCTGTAAATATGAAGCTCATTAAAAAAAGCTCTTTTAAAGTAGAAGAGGGTGATGCTGTAAATGTAGAAGAGTACAAACAGTATGTCTCTCGTGCTGCGTTTAAGCTACTTGAGTTTTTAGAAGAACTCTCCTTAGATGTAGAGGGGAAAGTAGCATTGGATATCGGCTCTTCTACGGGTGGTTTTACTGAGGTTCTCCTTGAATGTGGTGTGAGTGAAGTATCTGCTGTTGATGTTGGGACTGACCAACTTCATAAGTCACTTCGAGATGACAGTCGAGTACATGTGTATGAGTCGTGTGACATTAGGGCTTACGAGAGTGAGAAAAAGTTTGACTTAGTTGTGAGTGATGTTGCATTTATCTCTCTTTTACATATACTGAGTGATGTAGATAGACTAGCATCTGATGAGATAATACTTCTTTTTAAACCACAGTTTGAGGTGGGTAGAGAAGCGAAACGCGACAAACATGGTGTCGTTCTTGATACAAAAGCCATAAAAAATGCGATGAAAAAGTTTGAAGATGCAACACAAGTTATAGGCTGGAAACTAGTACAAAAGTCCCCTTCAAAACTTACAGGAAAAGAGGGTAACTTAGAGTACTGTTACTACTTTAAAAAATAGTCCTTATTAGTATGAAAACACTCTCTATTGAAGCTGTTTTATCTGATGTTACAGATAAACTACGTAAAAACTCTACTCTCATACTTCAAGCACCCCCTGGGGCTGGAAAAAGTACACGAGTCCCCTTGGCACTAATGGATGAGACATACTTAAATGGTAAAATCATCATCATGTTAGAACCTCGTCGTGTTGCTGCTCGTATGGTAGCTACTCAAATGGCTAGAGTTCTTGGTGAAGAAGTGGGAAAAAGAGTTGGTTATCAAGTCAAAATGGATAATGCTCAATCTGCACAAACTAAAGTACTTGTAGTAACGGAAGCGATTTTAGTCAGAATGTTACAAGCTGATGAGATGTTAGAAAGAGTTGGTATGATTATCTTTGATGAGTTTCATGAGAGGAGTATCCATAGTGATCTTTCTTTAGCACTCTCACTTCAAGTTCAAGAACTACTTCGAGAAGACTTGAAGATACTCATAATGTCGGCAACTCTGAATGCTTGCGCTTTAGTAGAACTTCTCGGGGATGTTCCAGTTGTGACTTCTGAGGGCAAGAGTTATGATGTGGAGATGCACTACCTTGACATAAAAACTCCTGCACCTACTCTTAAAACCATGAACACTCAACTTGTAAAAATCATTAACTATGCTCTTAAACATGATGCAGGGGACATACTCGTTTTTCTTCAGGGTGTAAAAGAGATACGAAATCTTCAAAAGTCTTTGGGTAATGTCATAAAGAATGATGATATCTTAGTTTGTCCTCTGTACTCAGCTTTAAATAAAAAAGAGCAAGATAAAGCTCTGCAAAAATCAAATAGACGAAAAATTATACTTGCTACAAATATTGCTCAGACTTCTTTGACTATAGAGGGAGTGAGGATAGTTGTAGACACCGGACTAGAAAAACTCTCACGGTATAACTATGCAAACGCCATGAACCATTTGGACTCTAGTTTTATCTCTAAAGACTCTAGTGTTCAAAGAGCCGGTCGAGCAGGGCGAATGAGTCATGGAAAGTGTTATAGACTTTGGCATGAGTCAAAGGTCTTGATGCAAAGTACAAAAGCAGAGATACTTCGGTCTGATTTGAGTTCATTAGTTCTTGACCTCTCTCTTTGGGGAGTGACTGCATTTGATGAACTCAAGTGGTTAGACATACCACAGACAGTTGTTTTACAAGAGACTAGAGAAACACTTACTTCATTAGAAATGTTAGATGCTAAACATAAGATAACTGCGTTTGGAAGAGATGCTATAAAGTTAGGAGTGCATCCCCGTTTTGCATACATGATACTCAAAGCAAACACTATGGGGTATGCTCGTGAAGCCACACTGCTTAGTGCTATGCTTGGTGAGAGAGATGTTTTTAAAAATGCTAGGGATGAGAGTGACTTGTTGTCGCGTTTTACTCACTTAAAAGAGAGAGATTTTGACTCTGCCTATATAGATAGTTTTTTAGCGAGAGAGGTTGTCAAGCAGGCTGACTTTATCTTTACTAAACTTAAAAAGATGCAAAATATAGTAAAAAAAGAGCACTCTTATGATGCTGATATGACAGGTGTGTTACTGCTTCTAGCATACCCAGATAGACTAGCTAAACGCAGGGTAAAAAATGATAATAGATACAAACTCTCAAATGCGAAGGGAGCTATTTTATCTGTGGAAGATGCTCTTTTTAATGAAGAGTACTTAGTGGTAGCAAACCTTCATGCAAATGCTAAAGACTCTTTTATAAACCTTGCTATGGCTATAAACTTAGACACGATAGAGGAGCACTTTTCTCATACTATAAAGATAAAAGAGCAACTTCTTTATAATAAAGAGAGTAAAAAGTTTGACCTAAGAGAGTCCGCTCACTTTTTACACTTAGAACTCTACTCAAAACCACAAGCTTTAAGTGCTAAACATGATATGAAAGTACTTCTTTTAGAGCTTATAAAGCAAGAGGGATTAGAACTTCTATCGTGGAGTAAACGAGCGAAGAGTTTACAAAATAGAGTGGCGTTTGTAAACCTGCATCTTGATGAGCCTATGGAGTCTTTAAGTAATGAGGTCTTACTAGACTCTTTAGATGTATGGCTTGAGCCTTTTATGTCAGATATAAAGTCTCCTAAGATGTTAGAGACTTTAGACATCTATCCTATGTTACTCTCTCTTCTCTCTTGGGAAAATCAACAAAAGTTAGTATCACTTGCACCGGAAAAAGTGAGTGTACCAAGTGGCTCAAATATTTATATAGACTATATTGACATAAGTAAACCCGCACTACATGTTAAACTCCAAGAAATGTTTGGTTTAGAAGATACACCTAAGATATTTAACTCTACTATTGCACTACAAATACAACTGCTTTCACCAGCTATGAGACCCATACAGATAACATATGATCTCAGTAGTTTTTGGAAAAACTCTTATGCTGAGGTAAGAAAGGAGTTACGAGGAAAGTATAAACGCCACTACTGGCCAGAGGATCCTTACGAGGCTGTAGCAACTAAGCAGACTAAGAAACATATGATGAAATCTGAGTAAAATTATTGCATACTGTAAACTATAAATGAACTCGAAAGATGTGAACTGTATACTAATTAGATTAATTATGTTAGAATTATCCTATGAATACAAAACAAGAAATTTTAGAGTTTTTAAGCTCAAATCAGATATATATTAAAGAACATTATTCTCTTACAAAACTCGGACTATTCGGTTCATTTGCACGTGATGAACAGACAAAAGATAGTGATGTTGACCTGTTAATAGAGATTAAGAGTAATACAGCTAATATCAATGATTTAAAAAATTCTCTTTCAAACTACTTGACACAAGCATTTGGTCGTAATGTTGATTTAGCACGAGAAAAATACCTTAAATCCTATGCAAAGAAGGAAATTTTACAAGATACAATTTATGTCTACTAAAGTAAAATTTGAACTATTTGCTCTTCTTGAAGCTATAGAAAAAGTAGAGCTATACTCTCAAGATTTTTCTGATGCAGATGATTTTTACCATGACCAAAAAAGTTTTGATGCCTCAATGATGCAGTTTATTGTTATTGGAGAATCAATTCACCGCTTAGATGAGAACTATAAAATTAATCACGATGAAATTCCTTGGCAAAAGATAAAAGACTTTAGAAATATCATTGCGCATGATTATTTTGGTATAGATGCAGATGAAGTTTGGGATATAATTAAAAATAAAATATTACCTCTAAAAGAAAAAATCATTTTACTAAGCGAAGAAACAAGGATAGCATCATCTTAAAATATATAATCATGTTTTTACTTACTTTTTCATCTCTTTTTGCATTAGTTGACTTAAATAATGCCTCATCTTCAGAACTCCTAGAACTCAACGGTATAGGTAAAGCGAAAGCTCAAAAAATCATAAAATACAGAGAATCTAATCAGTGTTTTAAAAGTATAGATGAGTTAGCAAATGTGGATGGGATAAGTAAGAAGATAATATCTAGCAATAAAACGAACCTAATACTTGGAATATGTGAAGCAACACAAACTAAAGAGGCTGTTTCTTCTTTACTTGATGTAATTCTCGACCCTATTAATATTGTTTTTACAGTTGTAATATTTGTTCTCGGATATATAGACCAAAAAAACAGGTAAAGATTTAAAAAGTCAGATAGTGAGTGTTGGTGTACTTGGTACTTTTGTAGGTATATTCATAGGGCTTCAAGCTTTTAACCCTGAAGATATTATAAATAGTGTCAACGATATTTTAGTAGGACTCAAAACTGCATTTTTTACTTCCATTGTTGGGATGAGTGTTTCAACTATACTCTCCGTAACTCAAACACTAAGAGAAAAGCCAGAAGATGAATAGGGAGTGGATAAGTATATCCGATATGATGTCAGGCCTGATGCTTGTTTTTCTCTTTATCGCGATTAGTTTTATGGTGAAAGTTGAGGCTGAGAAACAAGAGGTGATAGATATTGCCATAGAGTATAGAGATACTAAGGCAAATATAAATGAGGCATTGTATGAAGAGTTTGAGAATGACTTAGAAAACTGGAACGCAACTATTACTCAAGATAATAGTATGGTTTTTTCTTCAGAACAAGTACTTTTTGAAGTGAGTGAGAGTAAGATAAATCCTGCGTTTAAAGCCATCTTAAAAGAGTTCTTTTCTCGATATATAAAAATCTTAACTCAAGAAAAGTATAAAGATGAGATACTTGAGTTAAGAGTAGAAGGACATACCTCAGATACTTGGGAAAATGCGACATCAAAAGAAGAGATATATCTCAAAAATATGCAACTTTCACAAGAGCGAGCTTATGAGGTTTTGTCTTACTGTTATAGTTTAGATGAAGATGTCATAAAGTCTAATCGACCTTGGTTGGAGAAGTATTTTAGAGCAAATGGAATGGCCTTTTCAAAGTTAAAAGAACTGGAAAAGTCAAGACGAGTAGAGTTTACCATAGTGATGAAAAGTGAAGATAGTGTATATAAAATATTAAAATAAGGCACTTAACTTGGCTTAAAACTATTTTGATATAATCAGAAAAAAATAAATTGAGAATAATATTATAAATGAGTAGAACTATTTTTGCCCTACAATCCCCAGCAGGTGGTTTTTTAGATGAAGAGTTAATCAAGTTTAACAAGAAGTTTGATGACTGGTGTGTGCAGTTTGATAACTTTGAAGACGCAAACATTATTGCTCAGAGTTTAGAAGATAGAGAGAGTGTGAACATCGTAGAGATTACACCTCTAAGTTATCCTCAGTACTTCTTTTATAAACTCCATGGAGATATTCATGCAACGCGCGAGGTAAATGGAAAAATCATCTGTATCGTTGAGCCCTTTATGAGCTCTAGTTACCGTCTTGCTATATGCGACATTAAAACAAAACATGTGAGATTAACCAACACTCGCTATAAAAATGTCTTGAGTGTTGAGGGTGCTTTTGCTCATTACGAGGAGTAAAACTATCTTCTTGTCCTTGCTTTTTCTCTTATTTTTATCATGAGTTGAGTTTTTCTATCTCCCATGTATTCTATGTCAAATTTATCTACGGCTTTTATGAGGTCACCCATCTTTTTAAACCCATAATTTACTTGAGAAAAAGAAGAGTTTTTCCTAATGTACTTTGAGATGTCTTTTACATCTGCCCAGCCTTGCTCATCCGCAGTTCGCTCAACACCTTGTTTGAGTAGGTTAATGAGTTTGAAGTCTTTTCGTATGTCATAGTTATTTCCAAGATACTTTGTGACAGCTTCAGTGACAGCAGAGTTGTTCTTCTTTCCTCTTATATTTTGCTCTACTTCTACTATGTCCTCTTCATCTTCTTCAATAGTAGATAGTTTTTCAACATATATAAATTGCCCACAAGCATTTACAAACGCCATAGGGGTTTTTGCCTCGCCATACCCATACACTGTTATACCATCTGAAAGTATACGAGTCACGATGGGAGTAAAGTCACTATCACTTGTTATGAGAACAACAGCCTCTAACTCTTTAGTGTATAGAATATCCATAATGTCGATTATCATAGCAATGTCAGTAGCATTCTTCCCTTTTGTATAAGCAAACTGTTGAATAGGTTTAATGTTATAGTCTTGTAAAACATTTTCCCAGCCTTGAAGTTTTCTGTCTTTCCAGTCCCCATAAGCACGTCTGATATTTACAGTTCCATACTGAGACAAGTCATCAAATATACCTTCTATGTATTTAGAACTAACATTATCACAATCTATAAACATTGCTATATTATTTTTTTTTACGATGATTTTCTATCCTTTTTGTTACTAGATATTGTATTGTTATATTCTTAAGTTGGCTTAAAACTATTTTGATATAATCAGAAAAAACAATCGAGAATATATGAGCCGAATAAATTTTGAAACAGCAGTAAAACTATATGATATGGACTTTTTTGACCTTGGTGATTTAGCCGATGCTAAACGCAAGGAACTTCATGGTAAAAAAACATACTTTAATATAAACCGTCACATAAACCCTACAAATGTATGTGCAGATGTCTGTCTTTTTTGTGCATACTCAGCTACTAGAAAAAATCCAGACCAGTATACTATGAGTCATGAAGATATACTTAAAATTGTAGAAGAGATAGACAAAAATGGTGCTAAAGAGGTACACATTGTTTCAGCTCACAACCCTAATGTTACCCTTGAATGGTACTTAGGTATCTTTAAAAAGATAAAAATACAGTATCCTCACCTACACATAAAAGCACTTACAGCAGCAGAGGTTGATTTTCTCTCTCGTCATCATGGGCTTACTTATGATGAAGTTTTAGACTTGATGATAGAAAACGGTGTTGACTCTATGCCTGGTGGTGGTGCAGAAATCTTTGATGAAGAAGTCCGTGAAAAGATTTGTAAAGGAAAAGTTACTTCAGACCAATGGTTTGAGATACATAGAAAATGGCATGAGAGGGGTAAAAAGTCTAATGTTACTATGCTTTTTGGTCATGTAGAATCTCGTGAAAATCGGATCGACCATATGATGCGTATTCGTGACTTACAAGATATCACAGGTGGTTTTAACTGTTTTATCCCTCTTGTGTATCAGACTGAGAATAACTACTTGAAGATAGAAGCCCCAATAACGGCAAATGAAGTACTAAAAACTATGGCAGTAGCACGTTTAGTACTTGATAATGTACCTAACCTAAAAGCTTACTGGGTTACATCAACTGTAAACCTCGCTCTTGTAGCGCAAGAGTTCGGAGCAAATGATTTAGATGGAACTATAGAAAAAGAGTCGATCAACTCAGCAGCAGGTGCTAAAAGTGCTAATGGTGTAGTTCTTGAAGACTTTACAGCACTCATCAAAAACAGTGGTTTTTCTCCAGTAGAACGCGATAGTTTATATAATGAACTAAAGGTTTGGTAAGAAGTTATTAAAATATCTGTTATCATCCCTACGTATAACAGATATGAGTTTTTGCAACGTGCGATAGAGTCTGTTTTAGGGCAGACTTACCAAGCAGACGAAATCATAGTCATAGATGATGGTTCAAGTGACAATACATCCCAAATCCTCCAAAAATTTCCAAATATAAAATATATATATCAAAAAAACTCTGGTGTTTCATCTGCACGAAACTTAGGTATAAAAAACGCAAGTTTTGAATGGATAGCTTTTTTAGACTCTGATGATGAGTGGATAGACTCGAAACTACAAGAACAAGTGCTATTTCATAAAGATAATTCTGATGTTCTTATGAGTTATACAGATGAAATATGGTTAAGAGATGACATAAATATTAAAATACCTAAAAAGTTTAGAAAAATTGGTAAAGATATATTTATGGAGAACTTATCCTTTTGCAATATAGCCCCTTCATCAGTACTTATATACAAAAGTATACTTGAGACTATTGGTGTCTTTGATGAAGTTCTGGAAGTCTGTGAAGACTATGATTTATGGTTACGAATCATGATAGAAAATAAAATAGCCTTAATAGATAAAAAGTTGATAAAAAAGTATGCAGGGCATGAAGACCAATTGAGTTTTAAACACTGGGGTATGGATAGATTTCGAGTTCTTAGTTTAGAAAAACTTTTAAAAAACGAGAATCATATCAGCCAAGATAAAATACAGATGATAAAAGATGAACTTCAAAAAAAGTATATCTTATTACTAAAAGGTGCCATAAAACATAAAAAAGAAGAAGATATACAAACTTATGAAGAAAAAATAGCTC
>NZ_JAEMVC010000047.1 GCF_029215985.1 Sulfurimonas sp. SAG-AH-194-C21 | reverse complement strand
ATGACATCTTTTTTATATTCTCTATTGCTAACAAATAAAGAAATTGTATTTTTTTATCCAGATGACATCACCAAATATGGAATACTAACAAAGATTAAAGCTTTTGGTGGAAAAGATGGTTATGAATATATAATCAACAATTTACCAAAAAATAAAAGATTACAGATAAATAAACTTGATTTAAAACTACTTGTTACCCTATATTGGTTTTATTTTTATAAAAAACTAGGTAAAGAAAATTTTTACAAATTTCAACAAACTATACTTAGTCAAACTACATCTGTAGAAGAGTTAATAAAAAAGCTAAAAGAGTATTAAGCTGAAAAGAACAGACAACAAAACAGAGTATCCAATAAATTACCTAACGGAAATTTATCGGCTATCTTCGACCGTTATGTGTCTATAGCCGATTATCGTGAATATTAAGTATCTTTTCTGTAGAATTAGAAGATAAAATTATAAAGCAAAAAAGAGAAGTTAAGATATAATGACAGAATATAAAAAAAGCTTAATCTATACTATTTTATTTTCATTGCTTATTAGCATATTTGTAGTCTATGATATTCTCTCCGGATATGTTAAAGAACTTTCTGATGTTCAATCTCGTGTTGCTAATAAAAGTTTTTTAATTACAGAGTGGATAGAAAGTTCTTTTAAAGCATCAGACTATGTATTATTAGATATGATTAGTCACATTCCACTAAATGAATTACAATATCCTCATCCAAACACAGTTAAACAAGTAGAAATAACTGAATTTATAAAATCTAAATTGGGAACATTGCCCAGCTATTTTATAGGGGTGGGTACCGCTAATAAAAACTGTATAACAACTCATACATACAATAAACCTCCTCGTACATCTATAGTAGGATTTGATGGAAGTAAACGTGATTGGTGCATGGAACATATTAAAAATGATAAACTTGGACAATATATCACACCCTCTTTTAAAAGTAATACAGGAAATTTAGCTGTTATCCAAAACCGTTCTTTTAGAAATGCATCTAATGAATTTTATGGCATGGTTGGATTGGAACTTGAACTAAGTTTTTTTCAAGAATGGATAGAAAAAATAACAATTGCTGAGCATGGAGTTATTGCAATTGCTGATACAAATATGAACTTACTGGCAAGAAAACCAGCACTTAGAGATGCGTTAGGTGAAAAAGTAAATGATGAAATAGTTGAATCATTTCTATCTTCTTCCGAGAATTACATGAGCTTCAGTGCCATCTCTCCTTTAGATGGTGAAAGTCGTTTGTATGGTGCTAGAAAGATTAATGATATGCCATTTGTCATTGTTGTTGGAGAAGCTGATAAGGATTGGCTTAAAGATTGGAGAGAAAAAACATTTATAACGCTTGTAATTGTAGTTATATTTTGGGTTTTTTCTATACTTATCCTGCGTAATCATTGGAAACAGTTAAAGTTGCGTGAAGAGTTACACTATTTAGCACATACAGATGCACTTACAAATATTTCTAATCGTCGTGATTTTATTGAGAAAGCTGATAATGAACTAAAGCGTATTAAAAGATACGATACAACCCTTGCCTTGCTTGTGCTTGATATTGACAAGTTCAAAACAATAAACGATACACATGGACATGCTACTGGAGATAGAGCAATTATCGCATTTACTCAAGCTTGTTTAGAGTCTATTCGTGATGTTGATGTTTTAGGTAGATTAGGTGGGGATGAGTTTGCAATCATCTTAGTCAATACAAATATTGAAGAAGCTCGTATAGCTACAGAGCGTATCCGAATTGCAATTGAATCTTGTGTATTTTTCAATGATCAAGGGGAAAGAGTATCTATGACATCTAGCATTGGTGTAGTGATGGTTGATTCTCAAGTATTAAATGTTAATGATATGCTAGCTAAAGCAGATGCTGCACTTTATACATCAAAAGAAAAGGGTCGTAATTGTATTGAGTTTGCAGGGTAAAAGAACCTCAAACACT
This sequence comes from Sulfurimonas sp. SAG-AH-194-C21, assembly GCF_029215985.1. GTDB lineage: Bacteria > Campylobacterota > Campylobacteria > Campylobacterales > Sulfurimonadaceae > Sulfurimonas. Next base: position 6,544 of record NZ_JAEMVC010000047.1, on the reverse strand, counting down.
CAAGATGAATCTAAAAGCTAAACGCTAACAGAAGTACAGGAAGGTAAATGCAATGAGGACCTGAAAAACTCAACGGATTTCCGTTGCAACTTTAAGGACGTCAGAAGCACAACGACATAACAAAAACGTGGAGACCAATAGTTTACCCTAGCGGCTAAACTATTGCTCACGACTGCCGTTATTTAAATAACTCCCAAGGTTTAGCCCATTCTAGTAAAGTTTTTTGTGCTTCATCAGATAAAAACCTCTCCCCATCAAAAGGTGGACAAACAAAAGAAAATTCTTCACCATTTAATGTAAACCCTAAAGCATAAGCATGAAGGTACCCGCGGTCTTCTTTTTTTGCTTCATCAGCATTTGCATATCTAACATCACCTGCTATTGGGGATCCTATGCTCTTTAATGCTACTCTGATTTGGTGAGTTTTTCCTGTATGTGGTTTTACTAAAAACATACGCTCACCCACTCTACATGTAGAGCTATGAAACTGTGTTATTGCTTGGTTTTCTTTTGTTTTTAGAAGCTTGTAAGTTCCACGGCGAGAGGCTCCCATATCAGCTTTTACCCAGCCTTGTTTTTTCTTTGGTTTTCTTAGACTCAAAGCTAAGTAAAACTTTTGTATCTCTTTGTTTAGGAACATTTTCGCAAAGCTATTCGCAACTTTACTTGTTTTTGCCAAGATAATTAAACCAGAAGTCATTTTATCTAGTCTGTGAACACTATATAACTGCTCTACATGTAACTGCTTTGTAGCTAAAACTACAAAACCAGCTTCACCGTCTTCACTATGGAAGTTGAGATTTTGTGGTTTGTTAAATATAACGAAGTCATGATTTTCAAAGATTATTTGCATAGATTAATTATAGCAAATTAGTTTTGAGGGAGTGCTTTTGGTGTAACATCTACCTCTAGTGCTGGAAGTTCTTTTTTTGGTCTATCTAAGTCAGCTATTCTAACTTACTCGTCAATCCTTTTCCAAAAGCTTCTTCTATATAGGGAGAAATTTGCCATTCTTTTTTAAATTCTTTGTATTCTTCTACAACTTTATCAACATTTGAAATATCTTCAAAAAAAGCTCTAATCATAATATTTTTAGGTGTATGTTCCATATCTATAAACTCTATTACTTGTGTACGATAACCCATGATTTCTAATACGTTTGCTCTTAAACTATCAGTAAGTAATGAAGATAGTTTTTCTTTAATAATTCCGTATTTTAGCAAAGGAACCATTTTTTTATTTTTTATTTTTTTAAGTAACTCATGCTGACAACAAGGTACTGCTAAAATAACTTTAGCTCCCCAGTTTACGGCAGTTGCTAGGGCATCATCTGTTGCAGTATTACAAGCATGTAAAGAGATAACCATATCTACATTTTCAAATTCATTGAACCCTTTAATATCTCCTTGTACAAATCTTAAATCATCATAATTTAATTTTTTTGCCAAGTTTGAACAAAATTTTATTACATTTTCTTTTAAATCTAAGCCAACTATTTCTACATTGTAACCCATTTTTAATACTAAAAAATCATAAAGTGCAAAAGTAAGGTATGCTTTTCCACATCCAAAATCAATAATTCTGATAGTTTTGTTTTTATCTAAATAAGGAATACAATCAGACACCAACTCCAAATAACGATTTATTTGTTTAAACTTATCATATTTTGAGTTTATAACTTTACCATTTGCTGTCATAATCCCTAGTTCTACTAAAAATGATGTTACTTCACCTTCATTTAAAATATACTTTTTCTTTCTATTATGAGAGATCTCTTCAAACTTCTTAGTAGCAGCTTTTTTATTTATCTTAGCAACACCACTTTTACTAACTAAAATATGATAATCAGACTCTAGTGTATTTATCAATGCTTGTTTAAAATATGTTTTAAGTAAGTTGTCTATTTCATTTATTGAATCAATCTTGTTTAAGTTCTTATGTTCTACATTTTTATCATAAATATATTCAAATTGATATTTTAGTTCATTTTTAATCATTACTTTTTTTATTGTTGCTTTATTGAAAGTTTTAAGTGATTTATTTCGTATACCACTAAAAGTGGCAAATATTATTACTTCGTTGTTTATTATTCTTTGTGATAGTTCTCTTATATCTTCCATAATGTTTAAAATTCCTTTTGTAAGTAACAAGTCCTATTATTAAAACTTTTTGGTATCATAGCAAAACTGACTTCATTTATGTATTAAAGCAGCTGACGAAGAAGAAACACCCCTGTGAAAATACACCCCTGTGAGTGAATCTCCACTTGCAGGAGATTCATTCACTGGGGTATAAACTTCTTGCATAGCTAATTAAGTATAGGGCTTTTAAAGGTGTCCTTTAATAAAATGCCATCAGATAAGTAATAGGACATATAGATGAACATTAGTTTTTCACATTTAGACATATATAAAGAGTCCCAAATTGTCCCCTATTTAGAGGGTGAGTCTGGGATAGGTAAGACATCGATTATAGAGCAGTATGCTGCGTCAAAAGATATGGATTGTATCATTATGGGGGTGGCTTCCTTAGATCATATAGAGTTTTACGGTAGGACAGTTTCAACAGATATTGTAGCAGGCTTTAATGATCAAAAATTTACTGTATTTAAGAAGTCTATACCTAACTGGGTATCAACAATACTTCACAATGATAAAAACAATAAAGAAACGCTTCTTTTTATAGATGAGCTCAACCGTGCGGAGCCACAAAATCTTCAAAGTTTAATGAACCTAATACTTAAAAAAGAGTTTGGTTCTGATAGCATTAAATTACCAGAGTCTTTGTTTATTGTCTGTGCTGGTAATCCCATAGATGACGGTAATTACCTTGTTGAGTCACTTGATAAGGCCATGCTAAGTCGAATGGCCATAGTAAAGGTTACAACTACTCTTACGTCATGGAAAAAGAATTATGCTCTTTTGCATGATAAGAAAAACAATAGACAAAGGGTTCACCCCTCAATCATTAGTTACCTTGAAGATAATCGTGCTGACTTTTTACTTCAAAGTAATGAAGATGATATGAGTGATCCGGGAATGGATCCAAGAAGATGGGATATGATTTCTAGACTACTCTATTCTTATGAAAAAACTGAAAAAAATGCCAATGATTTGCTAAGCCTTTTATCCACCCTATCTAGTAAAGAAGTTACCCCTAAACTTGTCAACTATCTTAAGAGCTCTAAAGTTTTGTTTTTCAGTAAAATTCAAAAGCAACTTACAGAATTTTTGGACTTACATAAAGCAAAAGACTTTAAGGAATATTTAGTAAAAGAGAAGAATGACACATCTGCTTATGATGAACTTATAGAGTCAATACAATCCAAATTGGATGACGCTCAGAGCGTAACTCAGAGTAATATTCTTAGCTCTTGCTTTTTCGCCCTAGAAGCGCAGAGTGTAAGCGATGATATATTTGCAATTATGCTTAAGCTAAGTTCAGCCGAACACATTATGTCACTAAAAATTGGTATTGGTGCGGCTGAAACTTTTATAGATAAGGTAGATGAAAAATATAGCTTAGGTATCAATAAAAAAGTATCTGAGGGTGTGGTAAAACATATAAATAAAACCAATCCATATATAGCAGAACTCCTTCGAGGGCAATAATATGACACCATCTTACCTTCATGAAAATCTCATGCAAGCCTGTGAAAAAGGAAATTTAGACGAGGTAAAACAGTGGCTAGCTGAGGGTGCGGACGTCAACTTAAATATCAAACTTCCTAAGAATGCTTTAGATGTAGCCGTAAAAACAGGCAATCATCAAATTATTAATCTACTCGTAGAGCATGATGCTACCATAAAAGAGTATGTGCTTCAAAAAGCCATAGAAAAAGACAAAAAATATTTAAATCTTTTAATTCCTGATTTTAAAGCGTGCACGAATGAAAGTCTTCTTAATGGCACCCTTCTAGCTGCTATTAATATAGGTGACTTAAGCCTTGCAAAGCAAGCCATTGAGCAAGGTGCAAAACCAGCTTCACTCTTTTTATCTGCTATTTTAACCATTGCTAGTGTAGAAGTATTACAATTGTTAATTGAAAATGGTTTTAATATACATGCCAATTCAAACATAATCTTAAGCGAATGGATGGGCTCATCCGCAATAAATTGGCATGGAGAGAAAAGGAGTAAAAGACATGATCTATTACAATTTATCATTGAGTATCATCTACAAAGGCCAAACTCTTTAGAAGGATTTACATCTTGGAATCAATCTGACAAATCGCGTTTGTTTAGAATGGGATTAGATACTAAGAATTTAAACATGATGAAATTTGCAGTTTTGATAGGGGTAAATAAAAACGAATCACTTAACTCTGCACTAAGCCGATATTACACAAAAAAACAAGCTGAAGAAGTTAACTACGAAATAATCGAATATATTTTAAACTCAAATATAACCTTCAATAAAGTTATCATTTCAAACGCTGTATGTTTTAACTATACAGAAGTTTTGAGTGCACTTGAGCATAATAATGATTTAGAATATGCCTATGAAATGGCCTATAGTTATGAAAATGACTCCTTGCAAAAGGATTTTATTGATAAAGGTATTTCTAAAGAAGCACAACACTTTACTAAAATGAAAATTTCTGCCATCAAAGGCAATATTAAAGACTTACGCAATGCCGTTAATAATGGGGCTAATCTAGCTACATTAGGTACTGATATTATTGTCGAAATTATAAATAAAAATCACGTAGAAATACTAAAATATTTTCATGCTTCAGGCATAGTGTTTGACCGATCTTATAATAACTATCTAAATAAGGCAATGAATGTTCACAATGCCTATGAAAGCATAAGCTACCTCATAGAATTAGGCCTTAATATAAGCAGTATAGGAAACTTACCACGAGAGTACAAAAATAAATACCCCTCATTTTCTGATATGTGGGAAAAAAGATATAGAAATATCTTTAATTACACTGTTTATTTAGCAACGCAAGTTTACCCAAAGAGAGAAGGCAAGAAAAAAGAAGACGTCTTAGAAAAAATTGCAGAGTTTTCAACACTCCCTTATGTTATAAAAATGTCTGAGGCTGCATCACTTGAACAGTAGTCAAGACTACCTCTACTCCATGAAAACCATTGAGTCTATCATTGCTAATCCTGATAGTAGTTGGAAAACAGTATTTAAAGAGATGATTATTTCTATGATAGCAACTAACACAAATGAGTTGCTGTGGTATGCAAATTTTCTAAGCAGGTGTGAATATGAATTTCATTTTGATGAATCATTTGTCTCATCCGTTTATTTTAATGGGAGAAATTTTGTTATTGTCGTAAATCCTGTGATACTTGGAGTCATTCATAAAGACCAAATTATTGCCATTCTCAAACATAGTGCGGGACATATAATTAACCATCACTTTGCCCGAGGAAACTACGACGATAGCATCAATAAAGAAGTCATCCAAACCGCAAAAGATATAGTGATTAATGGGTGTAGAGAGATTCCTTATATTAAAGACTTACCTCGTACTGGTAACTATAAAGATTCACCTATTGCAGCACTTTTTTATCAGTCACTTTTCCAAAAGTATGGCATTGAAAATTATGAGATTGGTAGAGAGTTTGAATATTATGTCGAGCTCATACAAGAATCTTTAAAAGAAGGTTCTTTTAAACAAGCACAAGATAATAGTTCTGATGATGAAATAGAGTCAAAATCTTTATCTGATAAAACCATAGAAGCCTTAAACAATGGTACATGTAAGATGGATAACCATGAGTATGGTCAACAGCTACAAGTTGGTGTGGAACTTAATGATAATGTATTAAACTCTTTCATGGATAGCACATTAAATGAAATGATACATGATTCAACAGACTTTGCAAGAGGATTTACACCAGGCGAAGCAACTGGGGTACTAAGTAAAATTGGAAAAAGAAAGTCACACAAAGATTGGAAAAAGATACTTAACAAAAAGGTGCGAAACTCCTTAAATAATTCTATGCGCTACAGAGAACCAAATAAGTCCAGACAACATCCCATATTCGAAGATGATTTAGACATATATGGATACAGCCCTGGAAAAAAACCTAAACTAGCCGTTGTGCTTGATGTATCAGGTTCTGTTGATGACGAACTTCTTAGTTCTTTAATGTCAGAAGTGCAATCAATCCAGAGAAGATATTCTATTAAAAGTCTTACTCTCGTGCAAGTTGACGCCGAGATAAAAGATATCCAAAAATTTGGAACTAAAGATAAGTTCATAAAGAGACAAGGTAGTGGAGGAACCATCATGGAACCAGGCTTTAAGGCCTTATTAGAACAATCAAGTCGTGAGATACCTGATTTGATAATATGTGCTACAGATGGAGATATAGAAAAAAGTTTTAAAGAAGTTAAAATCCCAAATAAAGTACAGGTTATTTGGCTTATTGAAGAAAAAGGTAGGTTATTGTTTGATGTAAGTCAATATTCCAAACAGCAAATGCATGTTATTAAGTTTTCGGTATAAAGAGTGCAGAGTGCTATCAAACCATGTTTGTAGTTCATACTAAGAGATATATTCCACTAAATCATTATC
>NZ_JAEMVC010000046.1 GCF_029215985.1 Sulfurimonas sp. SAG-AH-194-C21 | reverse complement strand
AAATATTCAAAGTTCTCAATCAAGCTTTAATGACTTGGAAACAGCAAAAGAAAGATTAGAAAAGATCCTAATTCAATAGTAAAAAGACTTTAAGAAAAACAAGTAGGCTAACTAGTTACTTTTTCTTTTTACAACATACCCTCCTGTTTTTGAAGAGCCTATGAACTCTATTTGATTTTTAGCATATTTTGACTTAAGTCTAATTGTACGCTTCTCTACATCTTTTGAACTTCCATCTAATACTAGTAACAAACTTAAAGGTAAAATATAAACCATTTTGGTAGAATGGTTTATATTTAAAATTGGAGTTCATTATGTTAGCTTTAAAACAAGAACAACTATTCGATGAAATAGATATTTTACCAATAGATTTAAAAACTAAAATTGTTGATAAAATATTAGCTAGTATCACACCTTTAGATGCTCTATGGATAAAAGAAATAAATCAAAGAAAGACTGATATTGAGACAAATGCTATATCCCTTCTTGATGGAGATGAAGTTTTTCAAAAAATAGCTAAAAGATTAAAATCATAGATGAAATACTTATTTCATCCAGATACTGAGCTTGAATTAAATTTTTCTGTTGATTACTACGAAAAATGCAAAACAAATCTTGGTTCTGAGTTCGCTTATGAAGTCCAACAAACAATCCAAAGAATTTTAGCATTCCCAACTGCTTGGCAAGAGAGAAAGATATAATAAGTAGACTTAATACAGAGCATACATTCTTCTTCAAAGCTCTCAATCAAGATTTTATAGAGTGTTCTATGCCGAGGTTTATCGAGAACACTTTTTGTAGCCTTTATTATGTTATCTTTAAATATAAACAATCCCACAATAGAGAATTTTTACAAGCAAGAATGCAATAATAAGGTTAGCAAAAGTATTTCAAAATGGTAGAAGTCAAGCAGTACGAATACCAAAAGAGTATAGAGTAGATACGGATGAAGTCTATATAGAACATATTGGGCATTCCATCATCTTGAGTCCAAAGGAAAAAAGCAAATGGGCTGTTATGCGAAATGCCCTTGAAGATATGGAAGACTTTTTACCAGATACAACGCAACCTGAAGTTCAAGAGAGAGCTGTTTTGATTTATATGTTGGATACAAATATTATATCGTACATCATAAAAAATCGTAATTATTCTTTGATTGATAAAAGAGAATTAGAAGCATATTTTAGATTCAGAGAGTTGTCCTGATTTTCAGGGGCATTATAGTCTAATTTTCACCTATACACTCACCATTTCTTTTGCTGCATATATTATTAGTCCTGTCAGCATAAGGCTTCCTATTAGTGTGATTATTATCATCATTTTAATTCTCCTAATTCTTTAATATCTTTATCCATTTTTAATCTTGTTCTTTTAATTAATAACATTATAAATACAGAAGCAACAAACCCTAAAGCTGAAACAATTAAAATATACAATTCTACTTTTCCTGTCAATACTTGATAAAAACTTGTAAATGTTGCAGTAAGTGTTGCCAAAAGAAAAAGAAATAAATTTTTATACTCTTCTCTTAAAACTGCCAACTCTTCTTTTAGTAAATCAACTCTAGGCATTTTATCTTCTCTCCGATTTTTCTTAAACATTCATCTTAACTATCTTTCCAGTATGGAATCATTATACCAAACTCTTCTTTTATCTTTCATTTGTTTAGTAAAATCAGTAATTAAGTCATAAATTGAAAAGAGAGAAGATGCAGTAGAGTTACAAAAGTGTTTTTACTGCATATTTAACATTTCTTCCCTGCAAACCCTCAACTTGGTAAATACATCCATGCTTTAGAAGTTCTTGTATATCTCATTTAGCTGTAGCTATCGATACTTTTGTCATAGCTACATATTTTTTACTTGTTAAGCCACCTTGAAATTCCCCATCATTGTACTCAAGTAATTTTCTAAGTACTTTTAACTGACGCGCATTAAGCGAAATATCTCTGATGTTATCCCAAAACTTTGCTTTTGCAATTACTTTGTTGATAATACTCAATGTCTCTTCAAGAGAGGTATTGAATATATCAAGATACCACTCAATCCAAAGTAAACAATCTAAGTTAGGTGGAAATTGCACTTGATATTAGAATTGGCGGTATATATTTGAGATTGGAGGGAAAAATAAAACTTTTTCACAAATAAAAGATATAAATAATAGTTTTTTAGCCTTAGATATTGATTTTACCTCAAATAATAATAACTTGTTATGTTCTTTGAAAGTCATCATTTAGTCTGACTATGTCATCTTCTCCTGTATACTCTCCAACTTGTGCTTCTATGAGTACTACGGGGATTTTTCCCTCATTAGCCAGTCTATGGACTTCACCCATTTTTATGTATGTGCTTTCATTTGGTCTGATGAGCATGGTTTTCTCACCTACTGTTACGGTAGCTGTTCCACTCACTACTATCCAGTGCTCATTTCTATGGTAGTGCTTTTGTAAGCTCAGGCGTTTACCTGGTTTTACTTCTATGCGTTTTATCTTATAGCCTGGTGTGTCTTCAAGTATAGTGTATGTTCCCCATGGTCTATAGCCAGTTAAGTGTATGTTATGTAACTCTGTAGTCTTTCTCACTTCGGCTACTACTTTTTTCACCTTTTGAGAACTTCCTTTTTTACTTATAAGAAGTGCATCTCCAGTATCTACGATGATCAAGTCCTCTATGTCTACAGTTGCTATTTTTCTTTGGCTGCCATAGATTAAGTTGTTTTTAGAGTCTATGCTTATATGGTTTTCATTTTGAGTGTTTCCATTTTCATCTTTTGGAAGTTCTTCATAAAGTGCATCAAAACTACCAACATCTGACCACCCTATGTCTGAAGCAACAACCTTAACTTTGCTAGACTTCTCCATGACTGCATAGTCAATGCTATCTTCAGGTATATTTGCCATATCTTCATGTTTTATACGAGTTATGTCATCATCAGCAGCATTTTTAAGTGCCACTTTACAAGTTTCGTAAATCTCAGGAGAGTACTTTTGCAGTTCATCCAAAAAAACACCTGCTTTAAAACAAAACATCCCGCTATTCCAGTAGTAGTTCCCTGCATCGACATACTTTTGAGCTGTCTCTTTGTTTGGTTTTTCGTGAAAGGCTTTGACACTGTTACCCTGTGCTTCTATGTAACCAAATCCTGTCTCGGCGAATGATGGTGTGATTCCAAATGTTACTAGATTATCCTGTTGTGCTAACTCTTTTGCAATAGAGAGTACTTTTGCATACTCTACTTCATCTTTTATGAGGTGATCAGATGGTGTGACAAGGACTAGCGTTTCTTTGTCTAGTACCATACAAGCAAGTGCTATAGCAGGGGCGGTGTTTCTTCCCACTGGTTCTAGTAGATACTTGTTGTTCTCTTTTTTAAGTTCTTCTAGTTGGTCAAGTGCTAAAAAGTACTGTTCTGTGTTTGAAACTATAAACTGCTCTTTACAAACTTTTGAGTTTCTCTGTACTGTAAGTTGAAAGAGTGACTTATCATCGAAAAGTTTTACAAACTGTTTAGGCATAAGTGTTCTACTTATCGGCCATAACCGTGTTCCGCTACCACCACATAAAATAATATTAGTCATTGTTTTTCTCCAGTTTATTGTCTAAAGTAGTCTTTTGTGTAAGTATACACATTTTTATCATCTAATAGTTTATCTATAGTGAACCATTTATATGAGCTATGTTGTTTATCTGACTCAGGCATTTCATTTAGTTGTATAGCATGTGCTAAAACTATATAGTGCGTAGAAAAGTCATCATTAAAAACATTGTTATCATAAAAATGCTCATATAGACCGTGAAATATTGCGGCATCTCTCGTAAGTTTTACCCCTAGTTCATCATAAACTATGCGAGTAAAAGCGTCATCAAGTGTTTCATCTTTAAAAACTCTTCCACCTGGTACAAACCAACTATTTTGAGCGGGTTTATTTACTCTTTTCCCTAACAGAACTTGACCTAACTCATTTTTTACAATGAGGTCAATAGCTATTAGAGGTGTCTTTTGAACTATATTTGCAAAGGTCTTTGTATCTAAAAACATCTAGCTATTTTGAAGATACCATTCATACATAGTACTTATTCCCTCTTCAAGTTCAGTAGTATGTTTCCAACCTAAAGAATGAAGTTTACTCGGATCAGTAAGTTTTACCATCGTTCCATCTGGTTTAGTGTCATTAAAGTAAAGTTCACCTTTATAGTCGACTATCTTTTTGATAGTAAGTGCTAACTCTTTTATACTTATATCGACACCTGTTCCTATGTTGATATGAGTGTTTCTTATCTCTTTACTTTTTTCATCATATGTATCTTTAAAGTTACGACTCTCTAGTATAAACACACATGCATCTGCCATATCTTCAGAGTACAAAAACTCTCGTCTAGGTTTGCCACTTCCCCATATTTCTACTTGAGAAGTATTGTTAAGTTTTGCTTCATGCATCTTTCTTAGAAGTGCTGGGAGTACATGAGAAGTCTCTAGGTCAAAGTTATCATTTGGTCCATAAAGGTTTGTAGGCATTACAGATATAAAGTTAGTTCCATACTGAATGTTATAAGACTCACACATCTTTATACCTGCTATCTTAGCTATGGCATACGGTTCGTTTGTGTACTCTAATTCACTTGTCAGTAAACTATCTTCTCTCATAGGTTGTGGAGCATTTTTAGGATAGATACAAGTACTTCCTAAAAAGAGTAGTTTAGTTACTTTGTTTAGGTAACTTTGGTGGATTACATTATTTTGAATTTGGAGGTTTTCATATATGAAGTCTGCTCTGTAAGTGTTGTTAGCTACTATGCCACCAACTTTTGCTGCGGCTAGTATTACGTACTCTGGTTTTTCTTGCTTAAAAAACTCTGCTACTGTATTAGAGTCTAGTAAGTCTAACTCTTTATGAGTTCTATAGACTAAGTTTGTGTAGCCTTTAGACTCTAAGTTTTTCACTATTGCTGAACCAACAAGTCCTCTGTGACCTGCTATGTATATTTTACTTGTTTTAGTCATGCTTTAATGAGTCGCAGCTTCATATGCTGAATATAGAATAGACCCAATCGCCACAAGAACAGCTACTATAACTAAAGCTTCCATTACAATTCCTCTAATGCATCAATTTTACTGATTGCTTTTTTATTTACATATATTATAGCAAAAGAAACCAACAGCACTATAAGAACTCCAAGATAAATTCTCCATGGCTCTAGTGTTGTATCGCTATAGTTATTTGTCAACCAAGCAATAAGAGTAAGATTTATAGCTGTTAATATTCCAAATACAATTTTTAACCAACCTACTTGTTCTTTGATTTTTTCTGATTTACTCATTACTCAAAATAACTCAAAGTTTTATATCCACCTTCTTGAAGATAAACATCTTTTGTCATCAGTTTTAGGTCTGACTGCATCATGTCATTTACTAAAGAGTCTAATTTATACTCGCGTTTCCAGCCTAGTTTAGTTTCTGCTTTTGTAGGGTCACCTAAAAGAAGGTCCACTTCTGTTGGTCTGAAGTACTTAGGGTCTACAGCAACTACTTCATCGCCAACTTTTACTTGAATGTTTGTAAGGGAAAGTTCCTCAAGTCTCTTAGTATCAAGAGCTTTTATATACCCTTTTTCATCCATACCTTCACCTTTAAACTCCAACTCTATTCCAGCATACTTAAATGCCATTCTTACGAAGTCTCTTACAGCTGTTGTTTCCCCTGTTGCGATTACCCAGTCTTCTGGTTCATCTGCTTGAAGAATTAACCACATCATTTGGATGTAATCTTTAGCATGTCCCCAGTCGCGTTTAGCATCAAGGTTACCAAGGTAGAGTTTATCTTGAAGTCCTAGTGCTATCTTAGAAGCTGCACGAGTTATCTTTCTTGTTACAAATGTCTCACCTCTTACAGGAGACTCATGGTTAAAGAGGATTCCATTACATGCGAACATTCCGTAAGCTTCACGGTAGTTTACTGTTATCCAGTAAGCATACATCTTTGCTACAGCATAAGGACTTCTTGGATAAAAAGGAGTCGTCTCTTTTTGAGGTGTCTCTTGTACTTTTCCATAGAGTTCTGAAGTTGATGCTTGATAGATTTTAGTCTTTTTACTAAGTCCTAAAAGTTTTACAGCTTCAAGGATTCTAAGAGTACCTGTTCCATCTGCGTTTGCTACATACTCTGGTGTTTCAAAACTTACTGCAACATGACTCATTGCTGCAAGGTTATAAATCTCATCAGGTTGTGTCTCTTGTATGATACGAGTTAGGTTCATAGAGTCAGTCATATCACCATAGTGAAGAATAAGGTTTCTGTTCTCAACATGAGGATCTTGATACAAGTGATCGATTCTGTCAGTATTAAAAAGTGAAGTACGGCGTTTGATACCATGAACAATATAGCCCTTCTTTAGTAAAAACTCTGCTAAGTATGAACCATCTTGTCCTGTTATTCCTGTTATTAATGCTACTTTTTTTTCTGCCATATTACTTTTCCTTTGTATTTTTCATTTAACTATCACTACCAAAAAGATCACGAGTGTATACCTTAGATTCAACATCTTTGATATTATCCGATAATCTATTTGCTACTATGACATCGCTCACTCTTTTAAACTCATCTAAATCTTTTATAACTTTTGAGTTAAAAAAGACATCTTCATCCATAGCAGGCTCATAAATGACGACCTTTATCCCTTTTGCTTTTATGCGCTTCATCACACCTTGAATAGCAGAAGCTCTAAAGTTATCACTTCCTGACTTCATAACTAGTCTATAAATACCTACAACTTTTGGATTCATCGCTACAATACTAGATGCGACAAAATCTTTTCGTGTACTGTTTGACTCTACTATGGCACCTATAATATCACTTGGAACATTTTTATAGTTAGCACGAAGTTGTTTTGTGTCTTTAGGTAAGCAGTACCCACCATAACCAAAACTAGGATTATTGTAATGGTTTCCTATACGAGGGTCTAAACCAACACCTTTTATAATGTCTTTAGTATTTAAATCATGAGACTGTGAGTAGGAGTCTAACTCATTAAAGTATGCAACTCTCATAGCAAGATAAGTGTTTGAGAAGAGTTTCACTGCTTCTGCTTCCGTTGAGTCTGTTAAAAGAATCTCAATGTTTTCTTTTAAAGCACCCTGTGCTAAAAGGTCTGCAAACTTTTGTGCTCTATCACTCTTTTCACCAACAATAATTCTCGATGGATAGAGGTTATCATGAAGGGCTTTACCCTCACGTAAAAACTCTGGAGAAAATATAATGTTTTTACAGTTTAACTCTTCACTGATTTTTTTAGTATACCCAACAGGAACTGTCGACTTTATAATCATAATAGCTTCTGGATTTATAGCCATCACATCTTTTATGACTAACTCAACTAAAGAAGTGTTAAAGTAGTTTGTTTCTGGATCATAATCAGTTGGAGTAGAAACGATGACAAATTCAGCACCTTTATATGCTTCTTCTTTATCTAAAGTGGCTTTGAAGTTCAGGTCTTTAGTTTGAAGATACTCAGATATTTCTTTATCTTCAATAGGCGATATTTTGTTGTTTATCATCTGTACTTTCTCTGCTATAACATCTAGTGCTACTACTTCGTTGTGTTGAGAAAGTAAAACACCATTTGAGAGTCCTACATAACCTGTTCCCGCTATCGCTATTTTCATTTATCTCTCTTCTTTTAATTTAAACTAATTTTATTTGTTATTTTATGGTCGTATGGTAGTCAAGTTTACTTATATTTTAGCTTAAGTTGTTATATATTAAAAAATGTTTTCACTAATCTTTTACTATAAACCAAGGATTCAACAGATTCTCTTTATTATAAATAACTGGTTCACTATCTGTGTCAAACTGATAAGTCATCTTACCACTCTCTCGTACTACTGCATCGGCTGCTGCTGTGTCCCACTCCATTGTTGGTGCTAAACGAGGGTATATATCTGCAATACCCTCTGCCACCATACAAAGTTTCAGACTAGAGCCTTTACTTACTTGTTCTATCTCTTTTGTTTGTAAGTTATCTATGAAAGCTTGTGTCTCCTCTGAAAGGTGTGACTTTGATGCTACTACATACAGTTTATCTTTTGGATTGTTATTTGTTTTTAAAGGAAGTCTCTGTCCATTTTTAAATGCCCCTTCCCCTTTTTTTGCCTTGTACATTTCATCTATTGCAGGTGCATACACTACACCAAGAACGGGAGTATCTTTATAAATAAGTGCTATATTTACAGTAAATTCGTCATTTTTCTTTACAAACTCTTTTGTACCATCGATTGGATCTATGCACCAGTAGTATTCCCAGTCTTTTCTATCTTTAAAAGCAACTTCTTTATTCTCTTCTGAGAGCATTGGTATGTTTGGATACATTTTTGCTAAGGCACTACAGATTATTTCATTTGATTTTATGTCAGCTTCTGTAAGTGGTGATTTATCATCTTTGTACTCTACTTTAAAATCTTTTTTATATATTTCCATTATTGCATCACCAGCTTTTTGTGCAATTTCTACTATCTTTTCTAGTTCAATCTGTTCTAACATTAAATATATCCTTTTGTTACTAAGTACTCTACTACTGTATCTGCACATTCTTCAATGCTAAGTGCATCTGTATGTAAATGTACTTCAGCCTTTGTTGGAGCTTCATAAGGTGAAGAGATACCTGTAAAGTTCGCTATCTCCCCTGTTCTTGCTTTGGCATACAAGCCTTTTGGATCCCTACTCTCACATATGGCTAAAGGAGTATCTACAAACACTTCTATAAACTCTTCTTGTGTAAGTAACTCACGCACACTTTGTCTATCTTCTCTAAAAGGGGATATAAACGCTGTCAGAACGATACTTCCAGCATCTATAAATAGTTTTGAGACTTCACCTATTCTTCGTATGTTCTCAACTCTATCTTCATCTGAAAATGTTAGTCCTTTGTTTAAACCGAGTCTGACATTATCTCCATCTAAAAGGTAGGTATGTTTTTGTTTTTCTAAGAGTTTTACTTCTACAGCATTTGCTATAGTCGACTTTCCACTTCCGCTTAAACCTGTAAACCATACAACACACGGTTTTTGTTTTTTTATCTTTGCCCGTTCTTCTTTAGAGACATGATGATCATGCCAAACTATATTATTATT
>NZ_JAEMVC010000045.1 GCF_029215985.1 Sulfurimonas sp. SAG-AH-194-C21 | reverse complement strand
TACCTTTTTGTCTTGTCTTCTTTCTTTAATGAAATTAGGCTCTTCACCCATTCTCATAAGATTTATAGTTTCTTGTCTTCTATGATGTGCATCTAGCTCTCTTACATCTTCAGACTTTAATCCTACCTTTATCCATTTCTTTTTTTTATTAAAATCTTTGGCTATGTTCGCACTAAAGTCTGTTACTGAAGTCCCTATGAGTTTTCCTACTAGTGCTAAAACAACTAAGAACGTACTCATAACAAGTACAAGTGCTAACCCCTCTGGTACTTTTTTTGACTTAAAGTAGTGATACAATGGAGAAAGGATAATAGCAATAAAAAGTGAAAGTAAAAAAGGGACTAAAATTGCCGATGCACTTTTAATCCCTGCTAAAATAACAACAACACTAGCCATCACTATAAATAGGTACCCTATTTTATTTTCTTGCATATGTTTCCTTTAGTTTTGTATCTGTTTTTTATTGGTAATTTGCTGAAGATAATTTGAAATATTTATAAGACTAAAAGTCACTAAAAATATCATAAATCCTGGGAAAAAACTTACCCACCATGCTATCTCGACAACGTCTTTTCCACCACTGAGTATTGTACCCCAACTCATTTGCGGAGCGACTATACCTAGACCTAAAAAGCTAAGACCTGACTCAGCGAGTATAGCCCCACCAACACCAAAGGTAAAACTTACAAAATAGATAGGTGCGAGTATTGGTGCATAGTATTTAAAGAGGATTTTTGTTTTTTTGACTTTTGCAATATTGAGTATCTTAATATAAGGTTGTGAAGTAATTTTAAAGCTCTCTGAACGAATAAGCCTAGCCGTAGTCATCCAACCTGTTATAGATATTATAACTATAAGAACCCAGGCTGAAGCATTTACATAACTGACAAGTGCTAAAAGTAAAAAAAACGTCGGAAAAGTTAAAAAGAGATCTACAGTAACTATAAAAGCCTTGTCTACATTTCCTCTAAAGTATCCTGCTATCGAGCCTAAAATAAGCCCTAAAAAAGAGGCTATAAATGCACTACCAACTCCGATAATAAGAGAAACTTTACCGCCTTCCATCAAACGAGCTAATATATCACGACCTAATCTATCTGTACCAAGAAAATAATCAAATGAAGGAGCTAGTAAAATTGCGCAAGAGTGAAGAGTGTAAGCATCGTTAGAGTAGATATATCCACCAAAAAAAGAAAAGAGAAAAACACAAGAGAAGATGAGTAAACTATATATTGGCATTTAAATTACTGCTTCATTCCTAAAAGTGTTTGCATCATTTGATCTATAGTTGTAATAATTTTAGCAGCTGCACCATATGCAGTTTGATATTTTATAAGATTAGTCAACTCTTCATCTATACTTACTTTTGAGACAGAAAAGTACTCTAGTTCTACTGCATTATACTGTGTACTAGTTGTTTCATTTCTACTTATTGCTGTGTTAGTTGAGATACCAACATATGTAGCAGTAATATCAAACATACCATATATAGTTGTATCGTATGATTGTGAACCAACCTCAAATTGGTATGATTCAAACTGTTGCTGAATCATACTGAGTGCTACTCTATTGTCTCCTGCTGTCCCGGAAGAACCAGCTACAATTTTTGTAGGATTATCTCTTAGTGCTGAGTTAAGTGCTATAGTACTTGCATTATCACCATCCAAGTATCTTCCCAAACCTAGTGATCCGGCAAAATTTGTTCCCGAACTGTAACTTGTAGTAGTTAAAGTGTCTGATATAGCGAAAGTATAACCTCTAGACTCTGCAAGAGTTTCCATTGAAAGTTCAACTCTTGTAATCCCATCTGCAGACTGTTGGTAGTTAAAAGTTAAAAAATCATCTATATCATTATTTGCACTTCCATCATCATTATCATCTTGATTGGCTAACATTTGCCCTTCAATAGAGTTGGAGTTAATTATCCCACTCAAAGATGTAGATACATCAACATTTATACTTCTTCTAGCAACTTCATTTCCATCAATATCATAAACAATTAAATCAAATGCACCTTCATTGATATTTAAAGCTGAACTTATCAGTGAACTGCTTGGAGCTATTGATTGTGGATTAGAAGACATTTTTGTCGTAGAAGCTCCTGCATAAAGATTATTTGTTGCTTCTATAAGCCCTTTTGCAAATGCATCTAATTGTGCTATTACAGTTTGTACTGTACCATCTGTTGGAACACCAGTCGTTGAGTCTATACTTCCTCCACGAAGGTCAAATATAGCTCCTATTTTTCCATCACGAATAGACTCTTCCATAGGTACAAGTACACCATCTTGTCTTTCATATGAAACTTCAAAAAAACCATTCTTATTATTTTCACCTGTAAGACTTAAAGGATGATATGTACTTCCATCAACTAGATTAAAACCATTTATACTAACTGTATAACTACCTGTTTTTGTGTTAGAGTTACTACCAATCTCAATATTCGATTCAAGCTGGCCTTTACTCACTTTTGAACCAATAAGTCTTGATAAACTTCTTTCAATTACATTTCTTCTATCTCTTAAATCGTTAGCTGTATATACATCTCCAGCTTCAGCTGTATCGATCGTTTTGTTTAATGATGCCAACTCTTTTGCCAAATCGTTAACTTGGTTAAGGTCTACTGCAAGTTGCTCGTTAAGTGTATTTTGAAGTCCACTTACTTGTGATTGTGTTTGTTGAATATGCTTTGCTAATGTTTCAGTCTGTTTTGCTAACGCCACTTTAATAGCATCATTATCTGGATTATCTGCGAATGTTTGCCACATGTTATAGTACTCAGTCAAATCAGCCTTAATACCAACAGCATCTATTTCTGGAAAATAAGTTGATAGTTCTTCTAAAGACTTTTGTGTAAATTCAGTATACTCTTTATCTGCAGATATACTTGTATATCTATCAAAAACAAAGTTATCAAAAACTCTTTGAATATCTTCAACACGTGTCCCATTTCCAACATTACCTGCACCAGAAAATAGTGGTGTTTGAGCCCCTTGAATTACTCTTTTTCTTGTGTAGCCTTCTACCTCTGCATTTGTTATATTATTACCAGTTGTATTTATCCCAACTTGGGCAGCACTTAAACCGCTATAACCAATATTAAGACTATTGAGAATTGAAGGCATCTTACACTCTCACTTCTAAAATTGATGCATTTTTTGCAGTAACTTTATCATAACCTTGCATTTCTGTTGGAACAAGTCTTTCTAAAAATGTATTGTATAAATTACTTACAAGTAAAACAAATTTTGCATATTTTTTATTTACTTCGCGTAAATTATTGAGTTCAACTTTGAGCTCTTCAAGTAGTATGTGTTGTTCTTCATTGAGGAGGTCTGGTAGTTTTACATCTGGGTTAGCCGTCATTAAAGAAGATATCTCATGGTCTATTATTGCTTTTTTTGCTTCAAAACTTTTTAGTTTTTCTTCTTTAAGTGATAATCTCTCGAACTGAGTAGTATGCTCAGCTTTTTTTATATCTTCTATGTCAGATTCTGTAATGTTAATTATATCCCTTAAATCACGTAAGGCATTTTGTAAATAATGTGATAACATATCTAACTCCTGTTTTACTTTATATTTTTAAAGTAAAGAATCCGCCATCTTTTGAGATAAAGCGTTTATATCTACTTTGTACTCACCTGAGTCTATTGACTTCTTGAGTTCATCAACTTTACTATTTTCACCTTGAGATGAGACAGTTTCAGTCTGTTTTTGTTCTTTTACTTCATTGGCTTTGCTTGGATAAGCTGCAGCAATTGCAGAACCATTTGTTTGTGAAATCATAATTTATCCTTTATACCTCTATATCGGCAAATTATTCATTTACTAAAGGAAATTTCATCACTTTTCTCTACTTAAATAATCATATAACATTTGTGAAAAACCAAAGCCCCCTGCACTCGCTTTACTCAGTTCATCTCGGTACATTGACTTATATATTTTATCTCCTGGATCATTTTGAGAAGAGAAAACATCAGTATCATTTTTTGCCGCATTATCCATCAACATCTTAATGATAACAGCTTCAAAGGCATCAGTCTGCTCACGGAGTTCTTTGTCATCAGTTTTTTCATTAATTTTTGGAATATTTGTATTTTGTATATTGAGCTGTGCTATATTACTTATGTTATTCATGCCGTACATTACATTATCACCAAGTCAGCTACAATGCTTCCTGCACTTTTCATAGCTTCGAGTATAGAGATTATGTCTTTTGGAGATGCACCCATCTTTTGTAGGGATCGTACAAGGTTTGCTACTGTAGTTGTGCCCTCCTTGGTATATATTTCATTTTCATTAAGGCCTATAACTAAATCTTTATCAACTTTTACAGAACCATCAGGTGCCAACATATTTTTTTGCTCAACTATTTTTATAGTGATATCACCATGTGTGAGTATTATTGGTTTTAGTTCTATATTTACACCTGCTACAATAGTCCCAGTTCTCTCGTTGATGATAATTTTATTTTTAGGACGATAGTTCATATCTATATCTTGAACCTCAGCTAAAAATTCTATCATCGAACGATTTTTTGGGCGTTTGAGTTTTACACTTCTTGAATCCATTGCAACTGCAACTTGTGTGTTATAAAAACTATTTATCGCTTTTTGCACAGCTACTGCATTTTTAAAGTCTGCTTCTTTGAGTGAGAGTGTTGCATACTCTTGATTAAAGAGGTTAATACTTATTTCGCGTTCGATAAAAGCACCATTAAATACAATTCCAGTCGTTGGATGGGTTACGGCACCACCTCTAGTATTTCTTCCACCAATACTTACGGCACCTTGTCCTAGTGCATATATCTTACCATCAACCCCTTTTAAAGGAGTCATTAGAAGTGTTCCACCCTCAAGTGATTTTGCATCACCGATAGATGAGACTGTTATATCGAACTTGTCACCCTGTCTTGCAAAAGGTTTCATCGTTGCTGTCACAACAACTGCTGCAACATTTTTTGACTTTATATCGATTGGTCGCATATCAATATTCATTGCTTTTAACATGTTTGCAATTGATTGAAGTGTGAACTTTGAAGTAGTACCATCACCAGTTTTTTCTAGTCCAACAACAAGAGAATAACCGATAAGCTGATTTTCTCGCACACCAACAATGTTGGAAACATCATTGATTTTAGTTGCGTTTAGTGCTGATATAAAAAGAAGTAGTAGTAAAAAAAGTTTCATTATAATCCTTGAATTACTCAAGAAATAGCAATATTTATTCCACTTTACTCTGAGGAGAGGTAAGTTAAGCTTGTATTCCCAAATTTTTTACTTTTGATGATGTGAAAAGCACCTAAAGTCTCTTCTATTTCTAAACCTGTCATATGCTCAATAATAATCATTTTCACACATTCCTCCGGTAAAGCCTTTATAAGATTCATAGTTTTGTCATAAATCTCTTCCATACCTTCACGTATACTAAATGGAGGGTCTACATAAAAGTAAGCATCTTCATCTAGTTTTTTAAGTTTTGAGACTACTGCATTTATATTCTCAAAACTATTTCCACCATAGACACTACAAGCACTTGGATCTGTACGAGAAATATTATCTTTAAGTGTAACAAGTGCATCTCTATCTTTTTCCATAAACTGAATGCTTTTTGCCCCACGACTTAAAGCTTCTAAACCAATAGAACCACTGCCTGAAAAAACCTCAACAAAATTAGCATCTATAATATCAAACTGTAAAGTATTAAAAAATGACTCCAGGACTATTGTTTTTGAACTTCTTGTTGTAGTTTTACTTGGAAGTTTTAAGACTTTACCTTTAAACTTTCCACTTATTATTTTTTTTGTAAATTTTTTGTTGTTATTTTTCATAAAATGCTTTTACTGCTCGTATTATATTTGATTGATACTCTTGTGTTAAAAACTCTATGCGTTTTTCTAAGATACTAAAGTCCATAGCAGGATCTATTATTTCTATATTCTCTGTCTCTACACTCTCATCTTGTGGATTCAAAATAGCAAAACGCTTCTCTAGTGCTAAAATAAGCTGTGATTTTGAAAAGGGCTTTTTTAAGTCAGCTTTTTCATCACTTCCTATGTAGAAACAACGCTCATCTGCTAAACAAGGCTCATCTCTTACAACTATGTCACACTTACTCAGTGAACAGAGGTGTTTATCTAAAAAAAGTTCTAAAGACTTCTGAAGAAGTGGAGACTTACACTGTGCGGCTATTTTCATACATTTCCTTGTAAATAATAATTTATACTATATTTTATATCTTCATCAGTATCACTAGAAAGTAACCACTGAGCATAAGAGGTATCGTTTATGCACACCTCTTCGATGTACTTTCCCTTATGTTTACCAAAAGAGAACTTTGCTAAAAGAACTTCTTTAAAACTAAGTGTATGCATCTCTTCTACACTCACCATCTCTTCTAAATATCCAAAGAGCAGTTTAGTAACAAAAGCATCACTCAGGGCGTTATTTGCAAGTAAAGCATCTTTAATTCCATACTGATTTTTGAGTTTCTCTTCACCTCTATAGAGTTTTAACTCATAACGCAGGAGTTGTAGTGAAAAACCCTCACACTCTTGTATAAGATGTTTACTTACACGCAGGGTATCTATAATGCAACCCTTCCAGATAAAACCAGCTGACGCCATCATTCCTAAATCAAAGTTAATGTTATGTGCGACTAAAGTGTTTTCATCTGTGTTATGCTCTTGTAGGTACTTATACACACTACTCTTTTTAAAGGCTAGCTTATCTTTTATCATTTCGTTTGTTATATGATGTACACTTGAAGCCTCAGCAGATATTTTTTTGCCCTCATTTATAAGTTCATATCCATAAGTATCATCATCTATAAACGCCACCGAGCATATTACATCTTTTGTCTCTAGTCCTGTGGTTTCAGTATCTAAAAATATTAGCATTTTACTAACTTCACCCGTTTACACCTAACACTGAGTATCATAAAAGAGAAGTACCCTGCACTCAAGATGAAAGCATATAAAACATAGATGTTAAACCGGTCAAAAACAGCATCATACGAACTAAAAAGATATGTAAAGATCAGTGCCACTATCATCTGTGCACCTACAAGCCAGATGATAAGCATAAACCACTTTCTCCACACTTTTACTAAGTCCCCATAACCCACCTCTTCTATCACTGCGCTCACTCCCTCATTTGGGCAAGTGAGTAGTTGGAGTTTATAGTTGTTAAAACAGCTGTTAAAAATACCCTTTAGTGTTCTAAATAAAAAGAGTAAGAGTGTCAAACTCCAAAGAATCAAAAACCAAAATTTTGTTATATCAAAAAGAGCAGTCTTTAACTCTTGAGTAATAGGTGCCATACCTTGTGAAACATATAAATATGCACTGACTATGCTTGCTAAGATAAGAGCAGAGACAACACTAGTAAATGTTAAACGCAGAGCCCAAACTAGCCATAGATAGAGATAAAACTTACTCACTTTTTTTTCCAAAATCACCTAACATACGGTTGTAATGCTCTAGCGTCATAAAACTCTTCTCAAATCGATAACGAATGATAAACTCAACAACTCTATTTTTAAAGTCTGTATCAACACTCTCAACTCTACCAAAGTAAGCGAGTGAAGTATTTTTACTTTTAACTTTTGCATTTTTATCATAAGAAATTGCTAAAACTTGTAAGTACTTACCCTCTTTTATCTCGCCTAAATTTTCTTCTAAGAGTGAAGCACCAGAGAGGTTAATAGCCTTAAATAAAAATAGTTCTTCAAAAGTATCTATCTTTTTGTCTATGCCAACTGCAACAAAAAGCTCTCTGAGTTGCACCATATTGTTTTTACGTGTAAGCTCATAACTCGAGATTTTATTTGTAAGGTTTTTTAATCTATCTAAAGCTGAACTCATCACTATTTCCTTCGCATATTTATAATTAAAATTATATCAAAATTAATTAGATATAATATCATTAATTAAAATAACAACTAAAGAGACTTATGGACTACTTAAAAGCACAGAGTGTTGATTCACTCTCAGGTACTATCAACATCTCAGGTGCAAAGAATGCATCTCTTCCTCTCATAGCGATGACAATCCTTGCAAAAAATAGTGTAAATCTCAAAAACTTACCCCAAGTCGCTGATATAAGAACACTACTAAAACTCTTAACAAATTTAGGAGCAGAGGTAAATTTCTTGGATGACAAAGTCGTGGTTGATACAAAACCTCTCCATGAAACCAAAGCAACGTATGACATTGTAAAAACCATGAGAGCTTCTATCTTAGTCTTGGGTCCAATTCTTGCACGTTTTGGTCATTGTGAAGTCTCCCTTCCTGGTGGTTGTGCCATCGGTCAACGTCCAATTGACCTGCATCTTAAAGCATTAGAGCAAATGGGTGCACAGATAGAAATAAAAGCGGGTTACATAGAAGCAAGAGCACCAAAAGGTCTTCAAGGCTGTAGCATTGTCTTTGATAAAATTACAGTAACGGGAACAGCAAATATCGTAATGGCAGCAGCACTTGCAAATGGTAAAACCACCATCACAAACGCAGCACTTGAGCCTGAAGTAGTACAACTCTGTGAAGTGCTTAATGAGAGTGGTGTGAAGATAGAGGGCATAGGAACAGCTGTTCTTACAATTCACGGAACAGCGGGAGAGCTTATTGACATTGTAGACTTTAGTATTATTCCTGATCGCATAGAAGCTGGGACTTATTTGTGTGCGGGTGCTATTACTAAGTCACAAATCACACTTACAAGTGTAGAACCTAAGCACTTAGGTGCGGTTCTTGCAAAACTCGAAGAGATGGGAAGTAGTTTTACTTTAACCGAAGATACTATTACTATTCACCCAGCTAAAGAGATAAAAGCTGTTAAAATCATCACTCAAGAGTACCCTGCGTTTCCAACAGATATGCAAGCACAGTTTATGGCGTTAGCCACGCAAGCTAATGGTGTTTCTATCATTGAAGAGAGACTTTTTGAAAATCGTTTTATGCATGTAAGTGAACTACAACGCATGGGTGCAGATATAAGTTTAAACGGACATACTGCAACTGTAAATGGGAAAACACAACTCAGTGGAACGGATGTAATGGCTACAGACTTAAGAGCTTCATCAGCACTAGTGTTAGCAGCATTAGTAGCAAATGGAGAAACAAATATACACCGTATCTATCATCTAGACCGCGGATATGATGCTTTAGAGAAAAAGTTAGAAGGTGTTGGAGCAGATATAAAAAGACTTTCAGAGTAAAAAACTACTCCCTAGTCTTCAAATATTATCATCTCGTACACACTACGAGTTGTAACTAGTGCTTTATCAGGTGAGACAGAGTGTGCATTTGTCGCACGGTTTACCTCATGTCTAAGTTCAGCTATCTCTTTTTCCATTCCGTCAACATTAGCTTTTAAACGCAGGATAATATCAACTCCAGCAAGATTAACACCGAGTTCACGTGTTAAACGCAATATGAGTTTTATCTTATCGATGTCGCGCTGAGAGTAGAGTCTTATACGACCATTTGAACGCGAAGGACAGATAAGGTTTTCACGCTCATACTGTCTTAATGTCTGTGGGTGAATATCAAGTATCTTAGATACTATACTTATCAGATAAACTGGCTCATCATAATTATGAATCATCTTTTAGTCCTTAGGAAGTTTCTCTTTCATCATCTCTACTAAATCTTCATCTAAATCGTCAATACTCGGTAAAACTATATTTGCTTTAAGATAAAGATTTCCACGAGTTTTTGTTTTGCGGTTCATAGCACCCATCTCTTTTACACGAAAACGCTGTCCATTTTTTGTGTTTTGAGGTACTTTGAGTTTTATCTCTTTTTCTAGTGTTTGAATCGCTATTTTCTCACCAAAAAGTGCAGCTGAGAGTGGAACGTCAAAAGTTTTCACTAAGTCATCATCTTCTCTAACATAATCAGGACTTGAAGCAACTGTGATTTTTAAGAACAAATCGCCTACCCGACCACCTTGAGCATGACCTTTTCCTTTAACTCGCATCTTCTCACCAGTGTTGACACCAGCAGGAATTTTGATATCAAATCTATCACCATTTACAGCAACAGAGTGACTTCCACCAAGGATTGAAACTACAAAAGGGATAGTGACTTTTGTTTCCATATCAAGATTTACTTCTTGTTGGAAACCTCCGCCACCACCAAAACCACCACCGCCAAATGGATTTCCTCCTCCGCCACCGCCATTAAACATCTCACGAAGTATATCTTCCATGCTTCCAGAACCGGCCCCTCCATGACTACGAGAAAAGTCGTGATAGTTTTGACCACCAAACATTGCATCACCCTGCATATCATACTGCTGTTTTTTCTCTTTATTACTAAGTATCTCGTATGCTGAGTTAATCTCTTTAAATTTTTCTTCTGCTGAGGGGTCTTTATTTACATCTGGGTGGTACTGACGCGCCAGTTTT
>NZ_JAEMVC010000044.1 GCF_029215985.1 Sulfurimonas sp. SAG-AH-194-C21 | reverse complement strand
TACTGTTTTATCTTCATCACGTTTGGAAACTCCAACAATCATACCCGCACCAACAGTATTGTTACTGATACGGTCAACGACTATAAAACTTCCTGTCAAGCGATTTGTTTCATATGAGTCAGCTGTTATGGGACGAGTTAAAAGCATCTTACATGAAGCGATATCATTAAGTTCTAAGCTATCTACTACTGTTCTCTCATAAGTGTTGACATCTATCTTATAGTTTATATGCTCAAAACTTCCAGAGACTACTGAAGTTGCTCTTTTTATATCATATGTTCTAGTTGTATCCATCGGTTTTTCATCCATCCAAACAAGCATAACTTTAAGTGAGTTTGAAACACGTGGCATATCATCTGTATGTACAAGCATATCTCCACGACTTATATCAACTTCATCTTCTGTTGT
This sequence comes from Sulfurimonas sp. SAG-AH-194-C21, assembly GCF_029215985.1. Classification (GTDB taxonomy): domain Bacteria; phylum Campylobacterota; class Campylobacteria; order Campylobacterales; family Sulfurimonadaceae; genus Sulfurimonas. The sequence continues at coordinate 10,095 of NZ_JAEMVC010000044.1, read as the reverse complement.
TATAGTTATAGCCATTGGTGCATAAGCTTCCTCTGTAGTTACTTCACGATTTTCCTCTGTGATATCTCCGCCGTTGATTATGCTTTTAACTTTAGTGCTTTTTCCAGATGGTAAAACAGTAATAGCATCTCCTACTTTTACACTTCCAGAAGCGATTGTCCCACAAAATCCTCTAAAGTCTAAGTTTGGGCGGTTTACATACTGTACAGGAAACCTAAAATTTTCTTCTTTTTGTTCTTTACTTATATCCATACTATCAAGTAGTCCGAGTAGTGCTTTACCCTTGTACCAAGGAGTAAATTCACTTCTATCGACTACATTATCACCATTAAGTGCACTAACTGGAATGGGATAAGTGTTTTTTATGCCTAACTCTTTTGCTAGTTCACTGTATGCATCATTTATCTCGTTAAATACATCTTCGCTATAGTCTACTAAGTCCATCTTGTTAATGGCTACTATCACATGTTCTATACCAAGAAGTGACACTATAAAACTATGGCGTCTTGTTTGTGTTAGTATGCCTTTTCTAGCATCTATGAGTATGATAGCAACATCCGCTGTTGAAGCACCTGTAACCATGTTACGAGTGTACTGTTCATGACCCGGAGTATCTGCAATGATAAACTTACGGTTTTCAGTTGCGAAAAATCTATAGGCTACATCGATAGTAATACCTTGTTCTCTCTCACTTTGTAAACCATCAACAAGAAGGGCCATATCTATCTTTTCACCAGTTGTTCCATACTTTTTACTTTCACTCTCAGCAGCAGCTAACTGATCATCAAAAATCATCTTAGAGTCATACAACATACGCCCTATAAGGGTACTTTTACCATCATCAACACTTCCACATGTTAAAAAACGAAGCATATCTTTGTTTTCATGCTCTTTTAAGTAGTTAATAATATCCATTAGAAGTATCCCTCTATCTTTTTGAGTTCCATTGCACCCTCTTGATCTTTATCTATGAGGCGACCTTCTCTCTCAGAACTTGTTGAGAGTAACATCTCTTTTATAATCTCGGGGAGTGTTGTAGCAGTAGAATTAATAGCACCTGTTAATGGGTAACATCCAAGAGTACGAAAGCGCACCATCTCTTTTTTTGCAGTTTTTCTTAATTCTTCGGGCATACGTTCATCATCTACTCTTATTTTTGTACCTTCATACTCTACTACTTCTTGTTCTTGTGCGAAGTAAAGTGATGGTATTTTTATGTTTTCAAGATAGATGTACTGCCAGATATCAAGCTCTGTCCAGTTACTTATAGGAAAGACTCGTACACTTTCACCTTTTGTTATAGCAGTATTGTAAATATTCCAAAGTTCTGGTCTTTGGTTTTTAGGATCCCATCTATGATGTGTATCACGAAATGAAAATATACGCTCCTTTGTGCGAGACTTCTCTTCATCACGTCTAGCCCCACCGATGATAGCATCATAACCACCAGAATTAAGAGCTTGTTTAAGTGCTTGTGTTTTCATAACATCGGTATGAACTTTACTGCCATGTGTAAAGGGAGATATATCCATATCTATGCCTTCAGGGTTTGAATGAACAATCAAATCAAAACCTAAATCTTTGGCTCTTTGATCACGGAACTCTATCATCTCTTTAAATTTCCAAAGAGTATCTACATGAAGCATAGGAAAAGGAAGTTTAGAGGGTGCAAAAGCTTTCATAGCAAGGTGTAACATCACTGAAGAATCTTTACCTACACTATACATCATCACAGGATTAGAAAACTCTGCTGCAACCTCACGAAGTATATGGATTGATTCAGCTTCTAACTGTTTTAAGTGTGTCAAGCTTTTTTTGCTTAGTTGCATTTATATAGATTCCTTATATCGCTTTAAATATAGAGCATATTGTATCTACTATTTGTAAATTTGTTCTTATAAAAAGTAAGGAATATTTGAAATTTTATCTTGATTTATGCAGCTATTTATGGAAAAAATATATTTAATTATAGTTTTTCCTTTGTACTCTTTTTAAAAACCTTACGAATAGATGTAAGTTTTTCTTTTTTCTTTGGAACTCTGTATCTGAACCTTTGATCAAACAAGTTTAAAAACACATACATTAAAAGAAAGAACAGAACTAATGAAAGTATCTGATTCTCATTTCTTAACTGGTATCCGATCACCGATAGTGCTAGTTGAATGTATATAAGAAGCTTCACTGAAACTTTTACATTTACCTTCGTTTTGTACATAAAATGATGAATATGATTTTTATCTGCCTTAAAAGGAGACTGCCCTCTTTGTATGCGTCTTCGCATAACTATAAATGTGTCTATTAAAGGTAATGCTACTATAAAAAGAACAGCACTTGGTGTCATGTATGCTAATGATTTTATGCTCAATACAGATATCACAAAACCTAAGGTTAAAGAACCACTATCTCCCATAAAAATCTGTGCAGGATACCAGTTGAAATACAAAAATACACTGATAGTTACTATAAAAACTAAAGAAAGGGTCATTATTAATTCGTCATTATGCATGTAACCTATGGAGAAGAATGTCAGTAACATGATAAGTGATAACCCACCGGCAAGACCATCTAAACCATCCATTAAGTTTAAAGCATTAGAAAAACCAATGATGGCAAAAACTGTAAAAATAGTAGCTATCCAAATAGGCATAGTTAAATCATAACCAAAGTAGGTTCCAAGAGAGTTGATTAAAACACCATGCAAGGCGATATATATTCCAACAACAAATAAGGCTATAAATTTATAACGATGCGATAATGAGAATCTATCATCAAACAGACCAACTAACATTATTGCGAATATAGACAAATAAATACAGTAGCTAGTAAAAATATGATCTGGATTAAATATAAGTAAACTAATTAAGACAGAAGAGACAAAACCAACTCCTGCACTACGCGGGATAATTTTCTTGTGTGCACTTCTTGCATTTGGGATATCCTGTAATCCTAAAAACTCAGAATACTTGATTAAGAGGAGGATAAAAACGAAAGATAATATAAATATTGAAATAAAAACTGTTAACATAATGGAATTATACAATTAAAAACATAATCTTACATTAAATCTAAAAATTCTTTATATCTAATGTAAAGCATTAAAAAGCTAAAATCACACTTATTAATACACCAAAAGGATTTTTTTGCTAAATTTACCAAATTTTCTAGCATCTTTACGCATACTTTTAGCGCCACTCATATTTTGGATTATATTAAATCCACAGATTTTTACAGATAATGGTTTTGACATCACTTGGAACTACTACTTCGCTTCACTTCTGTTTGTCCTAGCTTCTTCTACTGACTTTTTTGATGGCTACATTGCAAGAGAGTGGAATCAGATGACTATGCTAGGAGCTATATTAGACCCATTAGCTGATAAAATGCTCACTTTAGCGGCATTTCTAGGTCTCATGATGGTTGGTGAAGCTTCGGCTTGGGCAATTTATATCATCATAGTTCGTGAGCTTTTTATAACTGGTATACGAACTGTTGCTGTAAGCGAAGGTCTAAGTGTAAAAGCCTCATGGGCAGGAAAAGTAAAAACAGTAGCCCAAATGATAGCCATAGGTTTTTTACTTATGAGATGGCCTTTTGGTGATGCTCTTTTGTGGTTTGCAGTATTTTTAACGCTCTACTCAGGTTTAGAGTATCTATGGGGCTTTAAAAAAGCACTTTTAAAGGATGAGTCATAATGGGAATTCTTGTATCACTTTTGGTTCTTAGCGGACTTATATTTTTTCATGAACTTGGGCACTACATCGCTGCTCGAATGATGGGTGTGTATGTTGAAGTTTTTAGCATCGGTTTTGGTAAAAAACTTTTTAGTTTTAAAAAGTGGGATACTGAATGGACAATTGCCGCCATTCCACTTGGTGGATATGTCCGTATGAAAGGGCAAGATGATAGTGACCCTAGCAAAAAGAGTTATGATGATGATAGTTATAATGTAAAAACACCTACTCAAAAGATATTTATCCTTTTAGCTGGTCCTGCGTTTAACTTTATCATCGCGTTTGTTTTATACTTTTTTATAGCCCTTGGAAGTCCTCAAATACTCTCTCCGGTTATAGGTAAAGTTCTCAAAGACTCTCCTGCATTTGTAGCTGGACTTGACACTAACGATACTGTCACTGCTATCAATGGTGTAAGTATCACTACTTGGAAAGAGATGGCAGACATCATCGAGCTCTCTAAGGGTACACTTAAATTAGAAATACTAAGAGCTGGATTTAAAGAGTACAAAGAGTTAACACCAAAACTAAGTGAGACAAAAAACTTGTTTGGTGAGACTATACAAAAGAAGATGATAGGTATAGGTTCAGCTGGTGTTACTCATCCTCTTGAACTCAGTATTAGCGAGACATTATCTTATGCAACGCAGCAGACTGTTTTTGCTAGTACTATGATATTTACCGGTGTACAAAAACTTATAATGGGTGATGTTCCTGCCAAAGAGTTAGGTGGTGTTATAAGTATAGTAAAACTCACTTCTGATGCTACGGATGCAGGATGGATGAGTGTACTATTTTTTGCAGCTCTAATCAGTGTCAACCTCGGGGTACTTAACCTCCTCCCAATTCCTGCCCTTGATGGTGGTCATATTATGTTTAATCTATATGAACTTATCTTTCGCCGTGAAGCAAGTGAAGCCGTTATGATAAAGTTTACAATAGCCGGATGGATAATGCTCTTTGGTCTGATGGGACTCGGACTTTTTAATGATATAAATAGACTCGTTGGATAGACTAGTTAATTATAAAAAAATAGTAATTGTTATATAAGATTTAATTAATTTATATATGTAATTTTAATGTAACAATCGGTTACATATTTTTTTTAAAATTTCATCAATAATCTCTTTATTTAATCCATATTTTTTCAATAAGATAAGGATTAAATATTCAAAAAACTTATGAACGATTCATCTACCCTTTACTCCCCTCACATAGGTAATATCATAAGTTTATTTTATATATAAAAAATGTAAAAATCCACTGAGAAATAAGTAAATATTATACAAAATTTCCTAAAACAATCCTCTTTTACTTAAGATACATTTAATTTTTTAGAGCTTATAATATTCTTACCTATTAAAATTAAAGCCTTTAACTTTCATTTTGTAGATCGATTTAAATAAATCAAACATAAGAAGGAAAATATATGGAACGTAGGAATTTTTTACAGTTTAGTATGGCTGGTCTTGCTAAAGTAGCTGCAGGTACAACTGCACTCACTGTTGCAGTATCAAGTGCTCATGCTGCTACTATAAATAGAACCTTATACATAACTGAGGGATACATCACTCAAATAACAGGTGAAGATATTTATTTTATGGGATTTAGCAACTCAACATCTGAGTTAAATATCCCAGGTGATCCCTTTATTATACATGAGGGCGATACAGTAAGTGTAACTATAGTTAATACACTTCAAACACCTCATAGTTTTGTTATAGATGGACAGATAGATAGTGGTGTCATAGAAGCAGGAACAACAAAAACAGTTACTTTTACAGCTACACGAGCTGGTACATTTTTCTACTATGATAAACTTAATGCTCCTTATAACCGTTTATGTGGTCTGCATGGTCCTGTAGCAATTATGCCACGTGACAGCACAAATGAACTCTACCCAGGAAGTCCAACATTTGTTAAACAGCAGTTTTGGTTATTTAATGATATTGACCCTATTTGGAATGCAATGGTAGAAAATGGAAATACTCCAAATACTCCTTTTATACCACGTTTTTTTACTCTTAATGGTCTAGGCGGTCGTCCACCAGGAGCACCTGGATATAGCGATCCAACACTTAACAATATGTATGATCCTCGTTCTTATTTAAAGGGAAGTATAGGAGATAGAACACTTGTCCGTGTTTTAAATGCTGGAATGGCACAACAAGCAGTACATACACATGCAAATCATATGGAATGGTTAACTAGTAATGGACAGATCAGACCAGATATTTGGTTAAAAGATATTGTTCCTCTTGATGGTAATGGTGGTATTGTTGATGTGATTTTTCCATTTGACCCTCCACCTGATGCTTGGCCACCAGTGACTACGGGTACATATCCAATGCACCTTCATACAGAAATGTCCCAAACTGCAGGTGGTGGATTCTACCTATTTGGTGCAATAACTGATATATTTTATGTGTAAGGAAGAACAAATAAATGAATGATAATAATACAACATGTTATATTTACCCGGATTCACCGGCAACTCCTGGAGTAGTTACTCCTGATGTAACATTTGACCTTGGTATTGATATGAATATTCCAGTTAAAATGGATGATGGAAAAAAAATTACAATGTGGGGCTTTACAAATGATGGAAGTATGAATGGTGGAACCTTTCCTTCTGCTCCCATGCGAATCAATGCAGGAACTATTGTCCACACAAGACTAACAGTTGATGGTAATATGTGGAACCATACTGTACATCATCACGGAATTGAGCCAGCCGACCATGCCGATGGTGTTGGTCATATTACATGGGATGTTGATGGAACATACACTTACCAATGGAGACCAATGCATGCGGGTACCTATTTTTACCATTGTCATACAAACACTGTTTTACATGCTGAGATGGGAATGTATGGAGCCTTAATAGTTGACCCTCCAGAAGGACCAGGAACTTTAGTCTCTCCTACAGCATCTTCATCTGCAATAACTTATGATGTGGAGTCTTTTTGGGTTGTTGATGAAATAGACTCTAGATGGCATACACTTGAGTGGGATGCTGGTACTTGTGGCGAGGATGTAGGGCTTCATCTTCTTGAACCGGACTACTTTGTTATAACAGGAGTAGATGGATCAGGAACTTCAGCTATGAATGTAGCATCTATTTCAGCTACTGTTAAAATAGGTGAAAAACTACTTGCACGTTATGTTTGTGCTGGTTACCATCCACAACATATTAAGTTTGGTGGACTCACTGGAACTGTATATCTTTCAGATGGTCGTGAGCTTCCAAATCCGATACAGGTAACTGAATTAAAAGCTGTTTCAGCTGAGCGTTATGATGTCATCTTTGAACCAACAGAAGTTGGTGAGTTTATTGTCACATGTGATATTCTTGACTGGATTACAGGTAATGTACTTGGAACTATAAAGACAAACATTATAGTAACTGCATAAACTACTTTTTCTAAGAGCTAGAGAAGAAATAATTCTCTAGCTTAACACCTTCTCTTCTCACATCTTTAAAAAATTATATATATCTATGATATACTTCAAAAATTAAATTACAAACTTTTAAAAGTACTTAAATCAGGATAAAAATGACAAATATTGAACATAAATTATATATAGATACCGTAATCCGTCGTGTTGAGACTGCACGTCTCAGAGTAAGTGGTCACCATATAGTAAAAATAGTAGCTGTAAGTAAATACTCTTCGTCTGATGATATCTCTACTCTTTACAATATCGGTCAACGTGCTTTTGGTGAAAACAAAGTACAAGACTTAAAAGCAAAGTCTATAGAACTTGATGACTTACCACTAGAATGGCACTTCATAGGTAACCTTCAAAAAAACAAGATAAATAACCTTCTTGACATAGACCCTACCCTTTTTCAAGCACTAGACTCACTTGATTTAGCACACGAACTTCAAAAAAAGCTAGAAGCCAAAGATATGACTCTTGATTGTTTGATGCAGATAAACTCAGCTAAAGAAGAGTCTAAGTTTGGTGTTATGCCCGAAGATGCAAAAGAAGCGTATTTAAGTATTATAGAGCAGTGTCCTAACATCAAACTCAGGGGTGTTATGAGCATTGGTGCACATTCTGATGATGTAAAAGTTATTAAAAATAGTTTTGATACAACCTACAGTATCTACAAAGAACTTCCAAATGCAACTATCTGTTCTATGGGAATGAGTGGTGATTTTGAGATGGCAATTGAGTGTGGATCTAACATGGTTAGACTAGGCTCCGTGATGTTTAATAAATAAGAGGTTTAATACTTAAGGTTTAAGTGCAAACTCTCTCTTATTTTTCATATATACTCGTCCATAAGAGACTCTATCATCGTCATAAGGGATAACAAGGTCTACACATGACACTTCCTTTTTGCCATTAACAAAAATTCGATATAAAATTCCTTTTTTTCCTCGGTATGTGTTTACAGTTGTTTGAAAACGCAGTGTAGTGTTCTCTTTTTTAAGAAAAAGAGTTGGGTTATTTATAGGTAGTTTTCCATTTTCGTAAATATAAATAGGATAGACTTCTAACTCTTTATCAGAGAATGAAGTACTTATTTTTTTGTCATAAAAGCTAGACATAAACTCACTCTTTTTTGACTTACTTATAGCCCTATGTTTTACTTTTACTGGTTTATCCTCTACACAGCTTATAGTAAACTTTTTTGCTAAACTAGGTTTACCAAAGTAAATCCATCCAGTATCTGCTTCGCCTGTGTAAGAAAGTATATCTAGCTTTTTTTGTTTTTTTAACTTTTTACTTAAGTATTTTTTAGATTTTCTTTTTAACTTTTTTTCTTTGAGAAAAAGTTTATACTCTTGTGTAAGAAACTTAAAGTTTTTAGAACGCAACTTTACAACAACTCTTCGGTTCTCAATATTTGCTTTTTTTGTTTCATCATCATATATGAGTTGTGATTTTCCAAAACCTTTATAATAAATTTTAGAGTTTTTATACTCTTTATAGTAGAATGAACCTGCTATATTTTTAGCCCTTCTCATAGAAATATTGAGATTTTTTTTCTTTGAACCACCTTTATCAGTATGTACTTCTATAAGAATCTTACGTTTTTTTTGAAGTGGTATTGATTTTAAAAATATGTCTATTTCGGCTTGACAACTTTTATGTATATGTATATTTCTATAGCGTCCCCATTAGTCAAGACCACTTAACCCAACATTCTTATTTCACTCATTATGCTACTTCTAGTAACTCATTGTTACTCAGCTCTAACTGGTTCATAGCTTCACCATAAACCTCATTAGGAGTTTTATTTCCAATAGCAGAATGTAATCGTCTTGAGTTGTATTTTACTATATAGTTATCTATAGAGAATCTCAGTTCACTCATGCTCTTATAGTCATTAAGATATATCTCTTCATACTTAATCGTTCTCCAGAATCTCTCTATACAGATATTGTCAATACTTCTGCCTTTACCATCCATAGAGATTTTAATGTCATGTTTTTTAAGTATATCAACATGTGCCTGTGCAGTATATTGCGACCCCTGATCTGTATTAAAGATATCAGGTTTAGGATAGAGTGACAATGCTTTATTTAACACATCTGTTGTGAGCTTTATATCCATAGTGTTTGAGAGCTTCCAAGAGAGTATTTTCTTAGTGTTCCAGTCAATAACTGCTGCTAAATACACAAACCCTTTTTCTAATTTAATGTAAGTTATATCAGTAGCCCATACTTGATTAGGCTTCTCTATAATAACTTGATTCTTATCGTTTTTAAACTCTTTGAGTAGATACTTATATTTGTAATGCTCTTTGTATGCTTGAGTAGTACGGTGCTTCGGATACAAGGCTCTTATCCCCATATATTCCATTGCACTCTTGATCAGTTTCCTACCTACCCAATAGCCTTCATTCTCAAGAGCTGTGACAAGTCTACGAGTTCCATAGTAGGGAAATTCTGAGTGTATCTCATTAAGTTCATTAAGGAACTTTATCTCCCACTCTGTGCTAAATCTTTTTACAGGTGAATAGTAGAGTGTTGACTTTGCAATATGCAATAATTTACACTGCTGGTTTAATGACATTTCATGCTCAGTATCCACAAACTTTTTTCTTGTTTTAGAGGAGACCAAGCTTCGTAGCTTTTCCACAAGAAAATCCTTTTCTACAGTTAGGTTACCAACTTTTTTTGCAAGACTATCATTAGAACTTTGAAGCACTTCTATCTTCTCTTTATATTCCTTGACAACTGTACTCTTGTCAAAGGCAAGACTCATATTCTCTAAAAACATCTTCTTCCAGTTTTTTACATTGGCTGGTAATAATTCATATTTACTTGCTATCTGATTTAGTGTTAGTTCAGCCTCTAAAACTTCCAACACTACTTTCGCTTTAAACTCTGCACTGTATGTTTTT
>NZ_JAEMVC010000043.1 GCF_029215985.1 Sulfurimonas sp. SAG-AH-194-C21 | reverse complement strand
GGATATAATGAAAAAGCTTTAAATGCTTTAATTGAACTAGAGGAAGAAGTAGTGTTTTACTCTATTAAAAATAAAGATCGTTGGATTAGACAATACTTATCAATATTAAATAATATAGTTGCATGTTGTTATAATGATATATCAACTAATCTTCAAACAGCAATTAAATATGAGTCAAAAGCTATAAGTATCTTAAAAAAATTCAAGAACATTCAAGAACAATATTGGATTGATATTTTAATCAAAAGACTTATAAGTCTAGGAGGATTATTCTTTCTTGATAAATCTTTTGAAAATGCATATAATGTTTACAGTGAGATTCTTGAAAGAAATCAATTTAATATTATCACAAAAGAAAAAGTTAATGAAATGCTTAATAACATTCAAGAAAATATTCAAAATGTCAATTATGTCAAGAGTAGTGATATTTATATATTTGCAAATTATTTAGCATATACAAGGAAGGAACAGGAATTTATTACACTGAAAGACACTATTGATTCTTTGGGTTTTTTTGAACTAAATAGTAAAGCTAATCAAATATTTAATAACATATTCAAGGATTCTGAGAGATTAAATAATTTAAAATTTTATACTACTAACGAAGAATTAATGGAGATTATTAATTCTACACCAATGTTAAAGTGCAATAATCAAGCATTAAGCTTTATAAATGTATTTCAAACTAAGTTGGAAGGTGGATTATTGGGAAAATTAAAATAAATATCAGCTATAAAATTTCTATTTTAGTAAATGACATAATATTAAATAGAGATATACTAAAATAAATATATTTTTCAGTACTAAAAAAAGAAGGGTTAAAAGTAGTAGTGTGATGATTATTAAAAATAAACCTTTTTTAATAATTTTAATGTACTATCTATTTTTTGCTTAAGATTTAAAAATTATTCATTTGTAGTGAAGATTTTGAGGAGTAAAGTCCTTACACTTCTTCTACAAACAGTGCATCTAAAAGAGAGTCGACAAACTCATACTTATCAAATGGAGTTAAGTCTTCAGGTTGCTCACCTATTCCGATGAAGATGATAGGGAGCTGGAGTGCATAAGCGATAGAGAAGATACTCCCACCTTTTGCAGTTCCATCTAGTTTTGTGATGATGATACCGTCAATTCCTATCATCTCATTAAAGGCTTTTGCTTGTGCAATTGCTGAGTTTCCTTGTGTTCCATCAAGAATAAGAACAGTTCTATGAGGTGCACCTGAATGGGATTTATCGCAGATACGATTTATCTTGATAAGCTCATTTGCTAGGTTCGTTTGAGTATGAAGTCTTCCTGCGGTATCTATGATAACATGATCCATACCCTTACTTTTTGCTGAGTCAATAGTATCATAAGCTACAGCAGAAGAGTCATGTCCCTGTTTTGAAGCAACTATAGGAATATCAAGTCTCTTAGACCAAAGTGTCAGTTGCTCAATAGCTGCTGCCCGAAAGGTATCTCCAGCACCTAAAATAACACTCTTACCCTCTTGTTTATATTTGTATGCAAGTTTAGAAATAGTTGTTGTTTTACCAGCACCATTTACACCTACAACAAGCTCAACAAAGGGAGCTGTAAATTCTGGTTCAATATATTTAGTATGTGCTAGAGTAGCTAAGAGTTTTGAGCGAAGTATTTCACGTGTCACTTTATCTTGATAAATTTCATTTATTATGATGTCAACTAAATCGTACTCAACATCAGCCTCAAGAAGAATTTCTTCAAGTTCTTCTTTTGAAAAGGTTATCTTTTTCTTTGGAACTACTGTTTTTAAAGCTTCAACAGTTTTAGCAAGTCCTTTTTTAATAAAACCGAACATTTTATAGTCCTAATGCTTTCTTTATATCACTCTCAAGAAACTCTTCTTCAACTGCACCTTGGTAAAAGTTGATAAGTACTCCATCTTTATACATTGCCATTAAAGGAATACCAAAGTTACTTCCGATCTTTAGTTTCTCAGCTACTGCATCTATAAAACGAGCATTTTCACTTGAGTTTACTAGTGGATAGTTAGCATGATACTCAGTTCTGAATTTTTGAAGTTTTTTGTTTTTGATATTATTTTCAACTGTCACACCTAGAACTAGCAAAGAGTCTTTATACTTTTTTTGTAATGAACTTAAGTGTGAAGCTTCTGCTTGACAAGGAGGACACCATGTTGCAAATATATCTATAATTATCACTTTTCCTGCTGCCTCTGTGACACTAAATCCACTAGGGCTTTTTTTCACAGTATATTGTGTGTTATCTAAACCTGTAAGTAAAAATTCATTTGTGGATAGGATAGAGTTAGCTTCATCTGAAGTACTCTCGTCTTTAGAACAAGCACTCAAAAGTAAACTAAGTGCGATTAGAGATGTAAGAAAAGAAAGTTTTAACATAATATTTTTAACCTTTAATTTGTTTTATTTGTGTAGAATATAGCGAAATTATAGCGATAAAAGATTAAATATGACTCTGAGTAAAAGTACCTTTAGAAAAAATAGCTTAAAAACTTTAAAAAATAGTCCAAGACATAATAGACTTTATAAGACATCTTTAGTAAATAAAAAACTCTTAATGTTGTTAAAAAATAAAAAAAGACAGAAAATTCTTTTTTATTATCCTTTAGATATGGAAGTAAATATTGTGAAGACCTTAGTCGAATTGCGTAAAAGAAATGATATTTACATACCATTTATGGTTGAGCAAAGTTTTAAGATGGTACCATTTAGACTACCTCTGAGACGAAAGAAATTTAATATTTACGAAGCAGGTAATACAAATAGAAATATAAATAAAATAGATATCGCCATTGTTCCAATAGTTGGAATTGATGGAAACTTACAAAGAGTTGGTTTTGGAAAAGGGATGTATGATCGTTTTTTTGAAAAACTACAAAAACGACCATATATAATTTTTACACAACTCGAGTTATGTTATACAAAAGAGTTCATCTGTGATGCACATGACATTGCCTGTGACTTGACTATAACACCAAAGAAGATAATAGGAAAAACATAATGTTAAACGAGATACTACTAGGTGGCGGAACAGCCATAGTCAGTGGTGTTGTTGGGTTTTACATTTCTAAAAAATTAACAAGTGCTAATTTTGATGTTTACAAACAACAAGCCGTTGCTAAAGCTAATGTAATAGAACATGAAGCATCAGCACTACTTGAACGTGCACGTCTAAAATCTTTAGAGATTGAACATGAAGCACAAAAAAGTTTTGATAAAGCAAAACAAAAAGCAAAAGCAGATATGAGTCAGCGAGAAGATATTCTGGTCCGTAAAGAACAGAGTTTTAAACGCTATAAGCAGGATGAAGAAGCAAAACTGCAAGAAGACACAGTTATCATCAAGACTAAAAAAGTTAATTTAGAAAGAAATGAAAAATCTCTTACATCATTACAAGAGAAATATGAAAAAAAGATAGATGAAGCACTCCATGTCATAGAGCATAGTGCTGGTATGACAAAAGAAGAGGCAAAATCAGCACTGCTTAAAAAAGTTGAGTACAAAGCCCGTGGTGATATAGCTCATATTGTACGGCGTTATGAAAATGAAGCGAGAGAAGAGGGTGAGCGAAAAGCCAATTTCATACTCGCACAAGCTACTAGTCGTTTTGCTGGTGAATTTGCAAGTGAGCGATTAACAAACCTTGTACATTTAGATAATGATGATCTCAAAGGGCGTATCATTGGTAAAGAGGGACGAAATATTAAAGCTCTTGAGACACTTTTAGGTGTTGATATTATCATTGATGATACACCAAACGCCATACTTGTGAGTAGTTTTAACCTTTATAGACGCGCGATTGCTACAAAAACTTTGCAACTTCTTATAGAGGATGGGCGTATTCAACCTGCTCGTATTGAAGAGATATATACAAAAGTGACAAATGAGTTCGAAGGCAAGATTTTAGCTGAGGGTGAAGAACTCGTAGCTGAGTTAAATATAGGTGTAATGCATCCTGATCTGATGCGTCTCATTGGACGACTAAGATACCGTGCAAGTTATGGTCAGAATGCTCTTGCACATACTCTTGAAGTTGCACACCTAGCAGGTATAATGACAGCAGAAATGGGTGGGGATGTTAAACTCGCCAAACGTGCTGGACTACTCCACGACATAGGTAAAGCAATGACACATGACCATGATGGAAATCATGTGGACTTAGGTGCAGAAATATGTAACCGTTATAATGAAGATGAAGTGGTTATAAATGCCATTTATGCGCATCATGGGCAACAAGAGATAAACTCTATAGAATGTGGTGCCGTTTGTGCAGCAGATGCTCTATCAGCCGCAAGGCCAGGTGCAAGACGTGAAGTTTTAGAGTCATTTTTAAAACGAGTAACTGAGATAGAAGAGATAGCTTCAGCACATAGCGGTGTAAAGCAGGCTTATGCGATAAACGCAGGTAGAGAAGTTAGGGTTATAGTAAATGCTACACTCATAAATGATGATGAGTCTATTTTAATGGCAAGAGAAATTGCTAAAGAGATAGAAGAAAGAGTTCAGTATCCAGGGGAAATAAAAGTCAATGTAATTCGTGAGAGTAGAGCTATAGAGTTTGCAAAATAGCTCTATATTTTTTAAGACTAATAATCTTTTAATGCAAGTTTGACTATAATCTCGTAATTATTTTAAGACAGGGAGCTCTTCTATGCCAGAATTGTTTACATTTTTCGGACTTTTTACACATGATAAGACTTTTATCTACATCACACACATGCTACTTTCAGCAGGTATCGCTCTTTTACTTGTAAGAGTTGCTATGAGTAACTTACAGTTAGTTCCTAAGGGTACACAAAACCTTATGGAAGCATATATCGGTGGTGTTTTACAAATGGGTGCTGATGTTATGGGTAGAGAGCCTGCTCGTCGTTACCTTCCACTTGTTGCAACTATCGGTCTTTTTGTTGGTATCGCTAACTTAATCGGTGTTATTCCAGGTTTTGAAGCTCCTACTTCATTTTTAGAAATGCCTTTAACTTTAGCTCTTGTTGTATTTGTTTACTACAACTTTGAAGGTATCCGTCGTCAAGGTGTTGTAAAATATTTCAAGCACTTTTTAGGTCCAGTTTGGTGGTTATATTGGTTAATGTTTCCAATTGAAATCGTATCTCATTTCTCACGTTTAGTGTCTCTTTCTTTCCGTCTTTTTGGAAATGTAAAAGGTGATGATATGTTCTTAATGGTAATCCTTATGTTAGCTCCATGGATTCTACCAATGATTCCATTTGCACTATTAACATTCATGGCATTCTTACAAGCTTTCATATTCATGATGCTTACGTATGTTTACCTTGGTGGTGCAGTTACTATTGAAGAACACTAGGCTTTTCACAAATGCAAAAAGATATTTATGATCGTATCATAAGCTTTTTGCAAGGAGCATCATGGGCTATAGTGCTTATCGGTGCTTTTTTTACTTTTAAATTTTCACTTCTTTTGGGAATTTCTTTCTCAATCTTCTCAACTATTTTTTATATTATATTCTCACTCTTTTTAGTTTTGTTGCTTGATGCTTTTCGTGTCAATAAAGAACGACTCCAAGAAGCAAAAAAACAGACAAAACTACTTGAAGAACTTACTCAAAACTCATAGTTAAGTGCAAGGTTTAGACTATGTTGTTTTTGAGCACTGTCTTGTTCCTTTGTGTTTGAGAAAAGACTGTTTGCATATCCGAGTATAAACTCAAAACTACTCTCTTCTTTGTGTTTTAGTTGTAAGTTTAGCTTTGGAACATCTATGTAGTTTACTTTTGCATTACTAAACTCAACTTCATAAGAATTGATCTCTGCAGCGTATATTGTGCTTGTTGCTAAAAATGTTACAAAAATAAGGGCTGTGGTTTTCATAATTTTCTCCATTGATACATAATATAGATATATGCATAGTTTAAATTATGATAGATAAAGAAAAGGGAGAGGGTGTAAATATCCATCTGGTAGTCTGGCAATCTTAGCGAGTAAGACCCATAACTTTCCGCACTTGCTTCACAACAAGGTAGGCTTTTTCAATATTTATCGTATATCCATTATACCCAAATTATTTTAACTTTGCAAATTTTTCGTTTATAGGCTTTAAAAGCTTTAATTAGATAAAATAGAAAATTAATAATAATATATTTAAGGAACTCTATGTTTGAAGTAGTTATTGGGCTTGAAGTCCACGTACAATTAAACACAAAAACAAAACTTTTTTGCTCATGTGCAACGAGTTTTAATCATAAACAAAATACAAATACCTGTCCAACTTGTCTCGCACTTCCAGGTGCACTTCCTGTCTTAAATAAAGAAGTCCTACAAAAAGCAGTTATGCTTGGAACTGCACTTGGTGCTACTGTAAATCGTACTTCTTATTTTGATAGAAAGTCATACTTTTACCCAGATAGCCCAACAGCTTATCAGATTACTCAGTTTTATACTCCTGTTATTCAAAATGGTACTTTAGAGATTGATTTTGACGATGGTCGTAAGAAAACTATTCGTGTTGGTTTTGCACATATTGAAGCCGATGCAGGAAAAAACATTCACGAAGGTGACCGCTCAAAAGTAGACTTAAATCGTGCAGGAACACCTCTTTTAGAGATTGTTACACAACCTGATATGAGAAGTGCTGAAGAAGCGATACTTTATCTTAAAAAGCTCCACTCTATCATCCGTTACTTAGATATTGGTGATGCAAATATGCAAGAGGGGTCTTTTCGTGTAGATGTAAATGTTTCTATCCGTCCCAAAGGTGATGAGAAACTCTATACTCGCGTTGAAGTGAAGAATATTAATAGTTTTAAGTTTATTGAAAAAGCTATTGAAGTTGAAGTGCGTCGTCAGAGTGAGGCTTGGGAAGATGGTAAATATGATGAAGAGATTTGCCAAGAGACTAGGCTTTTTGACCAAGTAAAAATAGAAACACGTTCTATGCGTGGAAAAGAAGAGGCTGCAGATTATCGTTACTTTCCTGAACCAGATTTACTCAAAGCCGTAGTTACTGATGAAATGTTTGAGAAATATAGCAAAATTCCTGAACTTCCAGATGCTAAACGCGATCGTTTTGTAAAAGAGTTTGGACTTAATGCCTATAATGCAGGAGTTATTACTTCTAGTGTTGAAATGGCACACTTTTTTGAAGAGATGATGTCTGAAGGTATTAGTGCTAAAAATGCGACTACTTGGTTAACTGTTGAACTAGCAGCCCGAATGAAAGGCGAAGTAAACATTACAAATACTCCTGTAAACGCGAAGAAACTTGGAACTTTAGTTAAACGCATAGAAGACCAGAGTGTAAGTGGAAAAGCAGCTAAAGAAGTACTGGATTACTTGATGGAAAATGATTCTGAAGTAGATGCAGCTATTGATACTCTGGGACTTAAACAAGTTACTGATATGGGCGCAATAGAATCTATCTGTGATGAAATTATCGCGGCAAATCCTGAAAAAGTAGAACAACTCAAAGGCGGAAAAGATAAACTTTTTGGTTTCTTTGTAGGTCAAGTTATGAAAGCGAGTAAGGGAAGTGCAAACCCTCAAGCTGTTAATGAAATACTAAAAGCTAAATTAGGATAAAAATCAATGATAAAACGTCTGATAGTCAACGCTAGTTATGCACTGCAAACTTCTAAACGCTATCAGTCTAATAAACGATTTTTTTATAACTTACTTGAAAACGATAAATACAGATATAAAAAATATATAGATATTTTGATGATTACACTTATTTTTATAAGTGTAGCAGTTTTGATACGTGAAGTAAAATATCCTGTAAATGATTACCTACTTTTTTTTAGTACATATATAATTTCAATTATATTTTTTATAGAGTATGTCTTGCGTTTATGGGTGAGTAGTAGTGTGAGTGAGATTATCGTTAAACGTGCTGAACATGACTCGTTTTTAGGGCATAGTATCAGTTTAAGCAAGGCACTTTTAACAGTTTTTCGAGTAAAAGTTGCTTATATCGTATCTGTACGAGCTATAATTGACTTACTTGCAATACTTCCATTTTTTCACGAGTTAAGATTACTTCGGATTTTTATACTTTTTCGTGTTTTTAAACTATTCCGTTATGCAAGAAGTTTTCAGACACTTGCCGGAGTACTTGCAACTAAAAAGTTTGAGTTTATAACACTTGGACTATTCTCCTCTATCGTTATTTTTGTATCTTCTGTGCTTATATATGTAATGGAAGCTAATAATGATGCCTCTCCTATAAATACTCTTTTTGATGCTCTTTACTGGTCTATAGTGACTATTTCAACAGTTGGGTATGGTGATGTTACACCAGTAACTGATGCAGGGCGTTTTGTGGCGATGCTTGTTATCACTGCGGGTATTGCAGTTTTGGCATTTACAACATCTTTAGTTGTTTCAGCACTCACAGACAAGCTAGAAGAGATAAGAGAAGTAAAGACTATAGAAAATCTTTCTAAAATGCAAGAGTTTTATCTTATATGTGGATATGAGAGTGTTGCCAAAGAGTTATGTAAAAAACTTGCATCTTCTTCTCATAATATTATAGTTTTAGATGAGGATATCACGAGAATTAATATGGCTAAAAAAGATGGATTAACCGCACTTCATTATAGTCCAGGAAAAATTTCAAGCTATAAAAACCTTGGTATAGACATAAGTAAGCAAGTAAAAGCTGTACTGTGCCTGCGTGCTAATGATGTTGAAAATGTATATACAGCCTTAACAGTTCGTTCATTTGATAAAGAAGTTTTTATACTCTCCTTGCTTATGAACGACTCTAATCGTAAAAAGTTAGAATTTGCAGGAATAAATCATCTAGTCTATCCCCAAGAACTTGTTGCAATGATAACAAAAGAGTTTATAGGTAAACCTGTTGCCTTTGAAGTTGTTCATGCGATGCGAAGTGCTAATGGTAATGTCAAAATTGACGAGTTAGCAGTCACTACAAGAGTCCGAGAAAACTTTAAAACTATTGGTGAGCTTGGTAATAGTGCCTATAGAGTTATTGTTTTGGGTGTTTATAAAAATGATACTGATAAGTTCTTATTTAATCCTGATAAGGATACAGCTATTGAAGTGGGTGATTATATTATTGCTATTGGTTATGAGGTTTTTATTGGGGAGTTTGAACATCATTTACAAACAAAGGTAAGAGATGCATAAAACAACAGCTTTGATTTTTGGATATAACAAATATGGTCTTGAAATAGTCCAAAATATTAGAGAAAAGTATGAAAGAACTCGGCTCTACTCTCAAGATGAAAGTAATCTAAGTGATGAGATAAATGAAGTGGAATATTTTGATTTGAGTGATGATTGGAGTAGTATAGAGAACACTGTGAAAATATCAGACTCTATAGCTTTTTGTGTTTTAGAAGATGATGCACAAAATATATTTTTAACTATATCTCTGCGTGCTTATTTTAAAGACTTAAGTATTGTTGCTATCGCTTCAAATCTAGAAAACGCGAACAAGCTTACAATGGCTGGAGCAAATAAGGTGATTCCTGTTGTTGAGACAGCTGCAGATATCATAGCAAATATTTTAGAACTTCCAATATCAAGTAAGGTACTAGAAAGTATTTTATTTGAAGAAAATGATTTGAAAATCGCACAAATCAAGATAGATGAAGACACAATTTTAAAAGATAGAGAGTTACTGAGTATAGACTGGAATGAATACAGGGGTATTATAGTACTTTCACTTATGGATAAAGATATGAAAAATGAGTTTATCTACTCGTCTAAAGTAAAACATCATGTACTCAAATGTGGAGATATTTTAGTTGTTGTTGGTTATGAAAAAGATATAGAAGATTTTAAAGAGCTAATAGGAAGTGAGAGAATATGAAAGTTGGTGTAATCGGAGCTGGAAAATGGGGAAGTGCTTTAGCATTTGCCCTGAGCGAAAAGAATGATGTTTTAATTACTTCGAGAACTCCTAGAGATTTAGAAAATTTTGTCTCTTTAGAAGAGTTACTAAAGTGTGAGTACATAGTTATTACTGTTCCCGCACAACAAATTGCCTCATGGTTAAAAGAAAACTTTGTCTTTAATGGACAAAAAATTCTTGTTGGGGCTAAGGGTATAGAAGCAACAAGTGGTAAGTTCTTAAATGAGATATATTCGCAGTATGTTCCAGATGAAAATATCGCTTTTCTTTCAGGTCCCTCTTTTGCTATTGAAGTGATGGCATCTCTTCCTACGGCGCTTGTAATCAATGCGAAAAATGAAGAACTTTCTTCTTCTTTTGGGGAACTCTTTCCATCTTTTATAAAGGCTTATACTTCTACCGATGTAGTAGGAGCTGAAGTTGCAGGTGCATATAAAAATGTAATCGCAATAGCTGCTGGAATTTGTGAGGGTTTAGGTCTTGGTAAAAACGCGGCTGCTGCACTCATATCTCGTGGTTTAGTAGAGATGCAGCGTTTTGGTTTGGCTTATGGAGCTAAGGCTGAAACATTTGTAGGTTTAGGTGGAGCGGGGGACTTGTTTTTGACAGCCTCTTCGCCTATGAGTAGAAACTTTCGTGTAGGTTTAGGTATAGCAAAAGGAAAGTCACAAGCAGATATACTTCAAGAACTTGGAGAAGTTGCAGAGGGTATAGGTACTACTTATGCCCTAAATGAACTTACTCACCAAAATGACTTATACTTACCTATTGCAAAAGAGGTGTATGCAATGTTAGAGGGGAAGAGTCCTAAAGAATCACTCAAAGACCTGTTGTCTTCATGAGATATACTTCATGAAATATAGTTTAGAAGAACTTCGTTCAGGCTCTCTACTAGGCATAAAAGAACTCAAAATACAAGAAGATTTAAAGATTTTTCCCGAAGAACTTTTTACTCTTTGTGATTCTTTAGAACTTTTAGACCTTAGTGGAAATATCTTAGAAGATTTACCAGACTTAAGTCGTTTTAAAAACTTAAAAATTGCCTTCTTTTCTCAAA
>NZ_JAEMVC010000042.1 GCF_029215985.1 Sulfurimonas sp. SAG-AH-194-C21 | reverse complement strand
GCATATGTTTTCAAATTCTCACCAATTGTGACTTTCATACATTTTTTATCATTTAATGTCATTTCATTAAGGTATCTGTATGTCATCTGAATATTTACAGTTTCCCAATTTTCAATTAATACTTTTCCATCCTCGCTTACTCCATAGTATCCTATATCTGTAAAACCTGTTGATAATAGCATTGTTATTCTATCATTCTTATACCATTGTGTTTGGGTGTCTTTTATAGCATAAGAAATTTGTTGATTATTACTATCTATTTCAGTTATATTCCAAATACCTTGTGTTATCTTTGTGTTACCAAAGATAACATTATCCCCATAATAACCTAAACCGTTAATACTATTACCAATATTAGAAATCGTAACTATATTTATAACTTCATTGTCAATTGGTATTTCTATTATCGGTGTAGTATTTGTATCATTTGTTGGTACTTCTGTTGTTGGTGTAGAAGTATCACTACTACCACCACAGCCACTCAATCCTAGAAGTATAAAAAGTGTAAAAACACTAAAAGTAGACTTTTTCATAAAGAAATCTCCGAAAAATTAATTTACCCATTTTTCTTAAAATAGGCATATTCAAACTTCCTTTTTTGAAATTTCTTGTCAGGTTGCTTGGATATAACGACTGTCGTGAGCGATAATTTTCCCGCTAGGGCAAATTATTGGTCTCCTCGTACTTGTTATGAACTTTCATGTAGTGCTATTACTGCTTCCATATTATCGCTTGTAATAATACTATAACTTTTTTCAATCTTTTCAATATCCCAATTCCACCATTGAATATCTAATAAATTCTGGATGATGTTGTCATCAAAACGTTTTTTGATAACTTTTGCAGGATTTCCTGCAACAATGGTATATGGTTCTACATCCTTTGTAACTACTGACTTGGCACCGATAATTGCACCATCACCGATTTCAACTCCAGCCATAATAGTCGCTTCAAATCCTATCCAAATATCATTTCCTACAATAATATCGCCCTTACTTTGTGTCTCTTCAAACATTGCGAGTATATCTTCACTTGTAGTTTGAGATGTCATCATAAAATTCATAAAAGGATAGGTGGAAAAGCCACTCATCTTATGATTGGAAGAACTTGTTATAAATCGTACCCCATGTGCAATTTGCACAAATTTTCCTATCTCTAATTTATCTGGGCTGAGTTGAAATAAATATGGAGCAAGATATGCAGCATAGTCTTCAAGTATTTCAAAATTATGATAGTAGCTATATTCTCCAACACTAATACGTGGATGATTAATTACTTCTTTTAAATAAACAGTCTGTTCAATGCATGTTCCGTCTGGCATGAACATAGGGTATTTTTTATCTCTGTTTAATAAGCTCATAGAGGCTTCTTTCATTTTAAAATTTTTGCTAAACGAAATAGAACATTTATATCTTTTGTATTAAACTCTTTAAGCATTTCATCTGAACTCTGTGCTACACTTTTCATAGCGTTATTTAAAAGCTCTATACCAGCATCAGACAACTTTACAAAACTGACCCTTGCATCGCGAGGATTTGCTTCTTTCTCAATCAGTTTTATTTTCTCCATCGGGTTTAATAGTCTCGTTATACCAGATGCACTCATTCCCACCTCTTGGGCTAAATCAATTCTGCGAATTGTTTTATGGGGAGTTAGAGAAATTTGATACATAACCATAAATTCTGAAAATGCAATACCATGAACACTAAGACTTCTATCCATTTTTTTAATTATCGTTGTATTCAATAACGATATGTTTAATAGTAACTCTAAATTCTTATTCATATTTTTCCTTGATATATATTTGAGTTCGCAAGTATATATCAAATACATTACTTTGTCAAGCTGTAAAATGGTATTTTGCGATATTCAAGTGGTTTTGTAGATGTGGATATGATTCATAACGGCGAAGCTGAGCTCCATTAAGTTATAGTTCAGAAAATTCGCTTGCGATTTTCTGGAGTATAGCTTGATGTGGGACTCCTGCCATTTGTTGTATGTAGCGTAGCGAAATACGACAAATGGTTGGTGACCCGTTTAGGGCTCAGCTTCGCCGTTGTACGTTCTCGCTCCGCGGGAACGTACAACTATTTATTCAAACACATTATATACAGAAGTACCTTAAATATTAAAAATAAGATACACAGTTATTTTTTAATAAATTTATAAAATAACTAAATAAAATGTCAAAACGCAATAAAATTAAGGAATATTGAGAAATTCATCTATTATCCTTAAAGAATAAGTGTGTGTTAAATGTCTATATGTCAAATAACTATCATTTTTAATAGTTAATTATGCATAATCTTACATAACACACAAAAATAACCTTAAAGTGGGAGTGTAAAATGCAAGTAAAAAGAAAGTTATTGGACTTGGTTCGTGACAAGATAAGATTTAAACATTATAGTTTTTCAACTGAAAAAACTTATGTACATTGGATTAAGCAGTATATTTTATTTCATTCTAAAAAGCACCCTATAGAAATGGCTAAGGTTGAAATCGAAGAGTATCTAACAAAACTAGCCACTAAAGATAAAGTGTCTCCAACTACTCAAAACCAAGCCTTTAGTGCATTGCTTTTTCTTTATAAAGAAGTACTAGGTGTTGATGTGTCACAGTGGAACATACAAGCTCTTCGTGCTCAAGAGAGAAAACATATACCAGTTGTTTTAACAAAAGAAGAGGTACAAAGTATACTTCAAAACATATCTAAAGAGTACAGTTTAGTAGTATACATGATGTATGGATGTGGGCTGCGAATGAGTGAAGCTTTGAATATGAGACTAAAAGACATCGACTTCGGATTTAACAAAGTATATATTTGGGATTCTAAATCTCTCAAAGATAGAACTGTTCCTCTTCCACAAAAGTTAAAAGAGAAACTACTTGAACAAGTACAAGTTGTTCAAACCCTTCACAAGCAAGACTTAGAAAATGGCTTTGGAAGTGTATATATTCCTTATGCATTGGCAAAAAAATATCCTCGTTCACAAACTGAAACTAAATGGCAATATCTCTTTCCAATGAAGAAAATTTCTACTGACCCTAGAAGCAAAGAAAAAAGAAGACATCATGTCCACCCTCAAACATTAGGTAGAAACATAAAAGTAGCAGCTTTAAAAGTAAACTTGAACAAAAGAGTGACTTCGCATATCTTTCGACACTCCTATGCAACCCACTTACTTCAAGCTGGAGTTGACCTCCGAAGCATACAAGAGCTTTTAGGACACAAGTCAGTAGAGACGACTATGATTTACACTCATGTAGTCTCGGAGATGAATAAAGCACAACTCATCAGTCCATTAGACTTTTAAAAGATTACTTAACTCTAACCTTAACATCCGCAACACCAAGGATAGCATCATCCCCACTACTATCTCCATAAGTATATATCTTATCGTAGTCATCTAGGTTTAGGTGTGCTTGTACTCTTGTGAGTTTTTCTTCACCATGGCAGTTTTTTGTTTTAAAGTGTCCTGTAAATGTTTTGTTTTCAAACGCGAGTTCAGTACAAAGTAGTTCTACCTTGTGTTTTTGTGCCCATGGTGAGAGCCAGCATCTCATAGAGGCTGATACTAGGAGGACTTTGTCACCATTTTTTATGTGTTGTAAAAACTTCTCGTAGATGTTCTGTCTTAGTATGTCGTTGATTTTTGTCTCACCATACTTCTGGGCTTTCTTTTTAAACTCATCTTCATTTATCTTGTAAAAGTAGAGACGAAAGAGTAACTCTTTTGCATAAGAGTTGTCCATCAGTTTTGTTTTGTAGAGAAAAAATATAGGAGAAAAAAGAGCTAGTTTAAAGTAGTAAGTAGGTTTTCCAACGGCAAACTTTATAAACTCTCCAAGAGAGTCTTTAGTAGTAAGTGTGCCATCAAAATCAAAGAGTGCTAAGGTCATTTGTCTTCTGCCACAAAGTACCTGTCGTTAAAGTAACATTTACCTTGTGGTAACCACTCAGGTATGTCATAAAACTTCTTTTGTTGCACGTTTAGGTAGTGAGTCTTGTACTTGTCATAGTTAAAACCTTTACACTCTCCTACATAAAAGAGAGCGTCTTCAACTCTAAATGTTTGTATCTTCACCGCGTCACAAACATTGTCATACTCTTTTATTTTTATCTCACGGTTGTTAAAGATGTAGAAGTCTGTGTCTTTAAGAGCGCGAATGTCTACAAGTTTATCATCCATGCGACCAAAAACAGAGTTGCTAAATATCATCGGCATATCTTTTTTACAGTAGTAGTTAAACATGGCAGAGTTTGTGTAGCCTGTAGAGAAAAGTTTTTTATCTCCGTACTTTTCATCTAAAACTTTGCATGTGGCTTTCATGTTAGAACTAAGAACTGCATCCTCATAAAAGTAACTCGGTTTAAAAACAGAGTTTGGAAGTAGATGAAACGCTATAAGCACAGTGAGTAAGATGACTATATGCACAGCCGTAAAAATAGCGTTGTACTTAAAGAGTTTGTGCAGATACTTGTCATCGAGATATGCAAAGAGTAAAAAGATGTAAGGAAGAAAAAGTATAAACCAGTGTATGCCCATAAGGTTTTTGAGTGAAACTGTAAAAAACACGAAAAACATAAGTCCTAAAATAAGTGAGAGCAGTATAAGTAACTCGTCTTTTACAAAGTTCTTTTTGCTTTTGTACAAAAACCAAAATGCCCATGGCGTTACGACATAAACTAGGTTAAGAAGAAAGTTTGAAAATGTCTCAAAGTTATAGTGACTCTCCGTCCTTGCAAAGAAGTTAAACATGATGTTGTTCCAACAGCAGTTGTAGTTGAAGTACATGTTTTGGGCGATGGCAAGTAGGACTATTGGCATCGCTATAAGAAGGGTTTTTATGGACTTTGTTTTGTAGACACTTATGGCAAATACCAAGAGTGAAATAAACAAAAACACTGAGAAGTACTTACTTAAAAATGCAGCTCCTAAAAAGAGTCCTGAAAGTAGGGCATATCTAACTGTTTGCTCTTTTTTAAGGGAGTAGAGAAAAAACTGAGTTCCGAGTGTTCCAAACAGAACAAGAGGGATGTCGTTTGTAAAAAGTGACATCAAAATATCTACAGGCGAAACCAAAAAGAGTAAGAAAATAAAGTAGGCTTTGTTCTCGTTTACATAGAGTTGTGCTATCTTGTAGATACTAAACGCAACCGTTATAGCTGCCATAAAGGAGAAAAGTCTAAAGAAGATTATGTCATCGCTTACAAAACTCATAAGGTAGATTAACCAGCCAACCATAGGTGGATGATCGTAGTAACCACTACTAAGATGCGTCGCCCACTTTATAAAGTATGCTTCATCACCTGTAAGTGGTACGAGTGCTAAGATGAGTAGTTTTGCTAAGAGTATCAGCCCAACTATTTTTATCTCATTTAGGTAGGTTTTTGTCATATACTCAGCTTTTTAAAGATGAACTCTGGAATGTGTGTGATGATAAGCATGATGTATCGCCATATCCATTTTGTATACAGAGTGTTTTTACTTGCTTGTTGTGCATTGTAAATATCTTGTGCAACTTCTGCTGGCTGGGCTGTGAGCTTTTCAGGTAGCGCTAAACCCTCTGTCATTTTAGTGTTTACAAAACCTGGTTTAACAGTAAGAACACTTACACTACTCTCACAAAGTCTGTTTCTAAGCCCCGATAGATAAGCACTAAACGCAGCCTTAGCACTTCCGTAGATGTAGTTCGTTTTACGGCCACGATCGCCTGCAACTGAACTAACCCCTACGATAAATCCGCGTTTCTCTTCTTCAAAGTCATTTGCGATGATGTTTAAAAGACTTACGGCTCCTGTGTAGTTAACATTTATAGTTTGGAGTGTTTCATTCCACTCTTTTTGCGCTTTATGTTGTTCCGTCATGTAACCTGAAACAACTATAACACCAAGTGGTTTCTCGTTTAAGTTCTCATAGATACTTTGGTGCGTTTCATATGCTGTGATGTCTAACTCTATAAGCTCTACACTTATAGCAGAACGAACTTCTAAGTCAGTCTTGAACTCTTCTAACTCGTCGGCTTTTCTTGCACCTAGGTATAGGTTGTAACCATTTTTTGCATATACACGTGCCACTTCTTTTGCTATATCACTTTTTGCCCCAACTATTAAAACGTAGCTCATATTATAATCCTAATCTTTTACTTTGTAGTGAGTTAAACTTCTCACTCATATTGTGTTTTTTTCTAAACGCTCTAAATGTCTCAACTCTTTCATATCCAAGCTCAAATGTCTCTTTACTCACACGAACATCTTTTGTAAGGTAAATTCGTCCACCACACTCTACAACTATCTCATCAAGCTCGTCTAAAAGCTCAAAGAGTCCATCTTCTATCTTAAAGTCGAGAGCAAGCGAATAACCCTCTATTGGAAAAGAGAGATAGTTTGCATTTTCTTTACCGTAGAGTTTCAGTACTGCGAGAAACGAGCCTTTTCCGCTCTTTGATATTTTATCTAGTATGCGTTCTAGTCCGTCAAAACTAGACTCTTTTGGTAAGATAAATTGGTACTGAGTAAAACCATTTTTACCATAAATACGGTTCCAGTTTCTAATGCTATCAAGTGGATAAAAAAAGCTGTCAAAATGCACTTTTTGTTTTGAAACACCATCTTTTGACTTCCAGTAGTACAACCAGTTAAAAGCTTTTACACTTAGAGTGTTAAGAGCGAAAGAAGGAAAATTAAATGGAATGTTGAGTTTTGACTTTGGTTTGTAGCGAAGATCGCCATCGTCTGCAAAATCACCAACCATAAGAAGTGACTTTCCTATGTTTTCATCTTTTGCGAGACAGTCTATCCAAGCCACACTATATGGATCTTTTTTATACTCTTCAAACGCAGCAAAAGTCTCTTTGAGGTTTTTTGTTTTTATTGTCGTTTGGTTTATAAACTGAGAGTTTATTTTTTTAAGACTTATTTTTGCTGTGAGGATGACTCCGGTTAGACCCATTCCCCCACAAGTTGCAAGAAAAAGTTCTTCGCCCTTTTTGACTGTTTGTATCTGTCCATCTGCTAACATAATGCTAAACTCTTCCACACATTCACTAAAACAACCCTCTATATGATGGTTCTTTCCGTGAATGTCAGAGGCGATAGCACCACCAACACTTATGAGTTTTGTTCCAGGAGTGACTTTTAAAAACCAGCCGCGTTTGACGCTGGCCTCGAGTATCTCAGAGAGTAAAACTCCTGCTTGAACATGTAAGATACCAGTAGACTCATCAAAGTCTAAGAAGTAGTCATAGGGTCTTGTGTGAACAAGAGTGTCGTTAAGGGCAGAGTCTCCATAACTACGACCATTACCATAAGGTATCAGCTCATCTGCAAGTGCAAGTTTCTCTGCAAGTTCTTTTTGACTTTGAAACTCTATGATAGTGTTTTCTACGAGAGGGTACATTCCCCAGCTTTGTAAACTCAAACATTAGTCCTTAAAAACAAATTTTTTATCTAAAGCATACTTCACTACATAACCTATGGTTAAACCGATTACAGCACCGAGATACTTTGCATTTTCATCTTCGTAAAGATAGTCAAAACCAATCTCAAAACCCCAAAATATAAAGGTCGTAAAAACTCCCATAAGAGAGTAGAACATAAACTTTTTAGTGTTGTCTTTTACACCCTTTGTTTCATGAAAGAAGATGTACTTTTTGTCGAGTATGTATTTTAGCACTAAACCTGCGAGTGTTCCCAAAAACATAGCAAGATAGAGTGATAAAAAACCACTGTATACAAAAAAGCTCAACCACTGAAAAAAAAGGTTTACTATGGTTGATATGATAGCAAAGAAGATGTAACGAATCGCTATCATACGAACTTAACAATCCCTACAAAACTAATGAGCCATAAAAGAAGAGTGACTTTTATAAAAGTATCTTTTAAAACTATTTTACTTGGACTACCACTCTGCTGTTCTACAAAAGTTATCTGCATATAACGAAGAATGGCGAGGATAACAAAAAGAGTTGTGAGATAGAGATACTCACTCCCTAAACGAGCTATAACTGCGGGTGAAACTGTGTACTGTAAGTAACTCACTATCACAACGCCACTCATAAGAACCATAGCTGCGTTTACGAACTCTAGGTTGTAGCCATCTATGTTTTTTCGTGTCTCTTTACCTTCAATGGATAGTAAAACATCATCTCTGCGTTTAGCAAGCGCTAAAAAGATAGCGAGTAAAAAAGTGATGATGATTATCCACATTGAGAGAGGAGTGTCTGTCACTTGTGCACCTGCAAATAAACGCAGTACAAAACCCGTAGCAATGATAAATATGTCAACTATTGCGATGTGTTTAAATCTGTATGAGTATAAAATATTCAGTACGAAGTAGCTGATGAGAACTGCAAAAAGCTCATGCGAGAAGAGATATGTGGCTATAAGAGTAGTTGATGAAAGTCCAAGAAAAATAAAGTTAGCAGTGGTAAGGGAAATAGCACCCGAGGCAAGAGGACGATTCTTTTTAGTTGGATGTTTTTTATCTTCTTCTATGTCCATAAAGTCATTTAAAACATAGATACTACTCGCAAGAAGTGAGAAGAGTATAAACGCGATAGTAGCATTAAAAACACTCTCTTGGTTAAAGTTAAACGCGAAGATAAGTGGTGCAAAAACAAAAAGGTTTTTAACATATTGGTGCGGACGTAAAAGAGTTATAAGGTTATTCATTTTTTCTCAATTTGTTTTGGATTGGAGACTCTATATGTGTAAAATGTACGTTTGTTCCAGACCTTGTAGGTGTCTATGAGTTCTACATTTTTATAGTACTTTAGAAGTTGTGCCTCGCGTTTAGAGTTACGACAAAGTACTAAACCATCTTGATGCCAAGTACTTTCATCTCTAACCATATCGTAGTAAGAGTATCTTGAGTCGATAGCCACATCAGTGTCAGGATGATTTGGAAGATAAAACTTTATGTATGCAGCAGTAGTTAAGTGTGCCCCATAAAACTTATCTCCCTCTTTAGCATGCGTGTACATTCTATCTACAACATCTTCTGTTTTATACATAAAACGTTGGAGTTCTGGGAGGTGAGTTATAAGTGCCGTGCGCACTAAAAGAGTGAAAAATATCGCGATACTTAGACCAACTATAAAACTCTTTTTAAGCTCATACTTTTGGATACTAATACTCAGTAGTATCGCACCACCGATATAAGCCGGAGCTGAGTAACTCGGTGCCATACTTACATAAAAACTCTTATAAAGAAAAAAGACCAAAATTACTACTACACTCAGAGCTATAAAGTAGAGTTTTTCATCCTTAAAATAAATCTTCTCTTTTACGAGATAATAAAATAAAAGCCATGTAAATACAGGAGTGAAAACACCAAACTGAGAAGAGACAAACTCTAAAATAAGCCAAGGTTGTATAGTGTAGGAGTCACTTGAACCATGGTCGAGTTGGAAAAGAAAACTTATCCACTCATGTTCATAGTTCCAGTAAAGCATAGGAGCCACAACGAGAGTAGCGATAATACCTGAGAGATAAAGATAAGGGTTTAAAAACAAGTCTCTGCGTTTAGTGAGCATAAAGATAAGTATGCTCAAAACAAGCATGATAGCTGAGTACTTACTTATCATCATAGCACCTAAAAACAGACCTGCAAAAATGAAGTTTAAGAGTTTTCCTTCAAATATTGCCTTGTATGAATGATAAAGTGAAAGTGTCCAAAAAAGGATAAGAGGAGCATCAGGAGTTGCAAAAATATAACCAGCATGAGTTAAAAGGACGCAAGAGATAATGACTACTGCGTTTAGAGCAGTTTTCTCATCACTAATGAGTGCTGTGAGTTTGTAAAGATAAACCGAAGAGATACTCATAGTTAGAACAGGTACAAGTCTCACTCCCCATTCACTCTCTGAGATAAAGTTAGTAAAGTAGATAAGGTAGGCAATCATTGGTGGGTGATCAAAGTAACTTAACTGTAAGTCATGACTCCACATCCAGTAGTAAGCTTCATCACCATGAAGAGGTAAAATTGCATTATAGAGTGTCGCAAAAATTGCTAGAATTAAAATGAGAAAATAAGCACTTTTCTGTGGTGTTTTATAAAATTTATCTAGCATATAAGAGTATTGTCCTCAACTTTATTTCTCTTATTATACACTATAAACGATTTAGAATGATATATTGTTTATTTCAGGCTAAAATACACAAATGATAAAGTATGATTACCCACTCTTTCGTCCACCAGCAGAAGCAGACAATATAATTGTTCAAGTAACACTAGGATGTAGTTATAACAACTGCTCTTTTTGTTCTATGTATAAAACAAAAAAATACCAAGAGAAAAGTTTAGAAGAGATTTATAGGGATATAGATATTTTAGGAACTACTTACCCAGAAGCACATAAGGTTTTTTTGGCAGATGGTGATGCATTAGCGATGTCAACTGATACTTTGTGTGCCATACTAAAGTATTTAAGCCAAACATTTCCCAAACTAAGAAGAGTCTCAACGTATGCCTCTGCACAAAATCTACTTGAAAAATCAACACAAGACTTAAAACTCTTAGCAACGCATAAATTAAACCTTATTTACTATGGCATTGAAACTGGCAGTGAAGTGGTTTTAAAGAAAATCACTAAAGGTGTTACACAAAATGAAATAATAGAGTCACTCAACAAAGTTCCAAAGAACATGAAAATATCTGCGACTGTGATTTTGGGTTTAGGTGGTGATAAATATAGCAAAGAACACATAGAAGGTACAGCAAATATAGTGAACAAAACAAGAATAAATTATCTTAGTACACTGCAAATAGGTTTAGAAGAAGATGCAAAAGAAAATTTCTATAAGCACTTTAGTGATTTTACATTTATAAGTGATGAGGAACTCTTAAAAGAACAGAAATCTTTTTTAGAACAACTCAACCCTAAAAATAAAATTATCTTTCGATCTAATCATGCTTCTAATGCTCTTCATCTTGCAGGAACACTACCTAAGGATAAGAATAGATTGATTGGAGAATTAGATATAGCTATGAGTATAGGAAGTGATGCTTTGATACCAAGTGCATTTAGAAGTTTTTAAATGCCTTTAAAAAAACTATTTCATACTAAAGTTTTAGCCCTAAAAGATGGCAGTTATGATGTCTTTTATTATGATAAACACTACCTATTATCTAAACAAACACTACTGGGTTCTAAACTTATAAAACTTTATGCACAGGAGTTAGGTGGTAGTGGGTTTATTAGTCTAAATTATTATCCATATATAGGTTCGGGTCTTTTAAGACCATGTGAAATGCCAGAGAAAAAAGTAATAGATTTTATCCTTAGTATGAAAAATGAAGCTTCTTGTAAAACTTAAATATAAAGAGTCACTTGTAAGCCTCCCAAAATAAGTAAGAAACTATTGTTTACAGCTCTTTATTTACTTTGAACTCTCAACTTCTACAATATGATTAAAGTAGGTAAAAGCTAGTCTTATGAAGTGGTTTTATAGTCAATTATTGTATACATACTGTATGTGAATGATGCTATTGCTATAATAATTACAGTAACTAATGCTATTGTGCTCATTATTCTGTCTCCCTTATCTCTTTTAAGTGTTTTACAATAGATTTAACAACATAGATAAGCCCAACACTAAGTAAAAGTACAAAACCTAAGCCTATCCAAAAATAGATATCTATATCTGACATTTTTTCTTTGTTGATTAAAACACCCACTATAACAACTAGAAGTCCAATTATTACACTGAATCCAACTCTTAAGCTTGTAAGTATTTCTTTTATTTCATCTATTCTTG
>NZ_JAEMVC010000040.1 GCF_029215985.1 Sulfurimonas sp. SAG-AH-194-C21 | reverse complement strand
CTTTATCTTTTACATCATCAAGTATATTCTCAAATCTATTAGCGACTATGACATCACTCATCTTTTTAAACTCTTCTAAATCTTTAATGACTTTAGAGTGAAAAAAGATATCTTCTTGCATTACAGGTTCATATATAACAACTTCGATACCTTTTGCTTTAATGCGTTTCATAATACCTTGGATTGCGGATGCTCTGAAATTATCACTTCCACTTTTCATCACTAGTCTATATATTCCAACTACTTTTGGATTTTTAGCAATAATACTATCTGCTATGAAGTCTTTTCGTGTTGAGTTTGAGTCTACTATAGCACCTATGATATTACTTGGTACATCTTTGTAATTAGCACGAAGTTGTTTAGTGTCTTTTGGTAGACAGTAACCACCGTATCCAAAGCTTGGATTGTTATAGTGGTTTCCTATGCGAGGATCTAGTCCTACACCATTTATAATATCTTTTGAGTCTAGTCCATGTGCTTGTGCATATGAGTCAAGTTCATTAAAGTACGAGACTCTCATTGCTAGGTACGTGTTTGAAAAGAGTTTAACAGCTTCTGCTTCTGTTGAGTCTGTGAGTAATATATCAATATTTTCTTTGATAGCTCCCTGTGCTAAAAGCTCTGCAAATACTTTTGCTCTTTCAGACTTTTCACCTACTATAATTCTACTAGGGTAGAGGTTGTCTTTAAGAGCAAGTCCTTCACGTAAAAACTCTGGGGAAAATATAATGTTAGTAGTATTAAACTTTTCATTTATAGACTTAGTATAACCTACGGGTACTGTTGACTTTATAACCATAGTAGCGTTTGGGTTTATCTCAAGCACATCTTTTATTACTATTTCTACAAGAGAAGTGTTAAAGTAGTTAGTCTCAGGGTCATAGTCGGTAGGAGTTGATATGATGACATAGCTAGCATCTTTGTATGCTTCTTCTTTATCTAGTGTAGCACGAAAGTTTAACTCTTTAGTAGCGAGATATTCACTTATTTCTTTATCTTCTATTGGAGATATTTTATTGTTTAGCATCTCTACTTTCTCAGGAATTATATCAAGGGCTACTACTTCGTTATGTTGTGATAGAAGTACTCCATTTGATATACCTACGTATCCTGTTCCTGCTACTGCTATTTTCATATACTTTCTCCAAATAAATTTAATTGAGCTCTTATTTTAACATATTTCATAAAACTAAAGACTAAGTAGTTCTAGTTTTACCTTTTTAAACATCTTTTCTCTCTCTTGCGTTCCCTCGTGCGGTAACATAAAGTGAGTCTGCTTTTCTATATTTCCAACACTCTTCCACCTAGAAGCACTAGCAAAGAGTGAATTGCCAAAGAATGTCATAGTAGTAGTTCCCACCAATGAAGCTAAATGATAAGTTCCCGTTGATGTACTTACAAAAAGTTTAAATTGACTTATGAGTTTTGCAAAGTACACAAGCCCATCAGTAGAGAGATAAAAAACAACATCTAAATCTTTAAATCTAGCTTGCATTGCTTCATATAAATCTTTTTCATCTGGTCCAAAAGTCATTACTATTTGATACTTTTTTGTGATTAAAAGATTTTTTATGAGGTTTTCATACTCATCAAGTGTTAGGTTGGCATCGGAAGATCCACCGAAACCAACATGAAATGCGATGACTTCTTTTTCTATTTCGTGGTTAAGACAAAACACTTCATAAAAGTTATCTAAATTATCAAAACTTAGAAGTGGTTGTTTGTAGTTTAAGTCTATAGAAGAGAAAAGTTTACGAGTAAGTTCTAAGTTGTACTCAAACTCTGCCATCTTCACTTCACTGCGTTTTTGTTTTACTCTATGGGTATAAAAAATTTGTGCTATTTTTGTAGCGGGAGCTATTGTTTTAGGGATTCTCACTAAAAACTGAGCAAATGCAACTCGTGTATTTGAGTACAATGTAATTGAGACATCAATTTTTTTCGTTTTTATTTTATTTGCTAAAACAAAAACTGATTCGTTTTTATCATCTATTATAAATTCATCTATAAAGTCACACTCTTTAGCTAAGGGAGCATTAATCTCTGAAATACAGACGATGATTTTATTTTGAGGGTTATGTTGTTTTAGTACATATATGGCAGGTAAAGCAGTTATAAAATCACCTAATTTATCAGAACGTACCACTAAGATATTCATAACATTATTTTCCTCATCAATTATTGGATTATTTTACCTGAATATAGTTATAATAGCACTTATGAAAGAACCTTTTAAATGGGATAATTATTCCGATCAACCAGCACTACTTACAGATAAAGTATATAAAAAAGAGATGCGTAAACGCCAAGTTTTCTCACTTATAAAAACAGCACTGAGTGCATTAGTCATATTACCTATTTCCCTTGTGGCAATGCCTTTTGTAAGACGAAGAGTAATAGAGCAGTCTTCATTTATCTCTTTAGGTGTGGATTACGAGCGAGAAAAAGATGTAACAGATACACTACTCAAAGAGTTAGCAGTTCAAAATATTTTACTGCGTTGTAAACTTTGGGAGATGGATAAGTTAGACGAACTTGCACTCTTTATAAAAAGACATGCAGATAAAAATATTACACTTAAAATATTACAAGATAGAGAAAATATTGAAGATTTAAAACTATTAGAAAAAAATCTAGAAACTATTTTTGTAAAACTTGATGGTTTGGTGATAAGATATGAGATAGGCTCAACTATTAATCGTGCAAAATGGGGATTTTTTTCAGTAGATGAATATAGTAAATTTTTTCAAGTGGCGTTTAGACTCAAAAAAGAAAAATTTCCTAATCTAGAACTCTTAGGAAGTAGTGTTATCGACTTTGAGTACCATTTCACAGCACATACACTTTTTAACTTTTTTAATTTTAAGTACGATGGGGTGAGTACACTTTTATATGTTGATAGACGTGGTGCTCCTGAAAACACACAACTTGGGTTCACGCTTTCAGATAAGATAGCATGGCTCAGTACTATGCTTTGGCTTAGTCCAAAAACAGCAAAGAAGTTACATATAACAGAGACTAATTGGCCACTGAGTGGTACTGCTCCATATGCTCCCACAAGTGAAAAAGAGTGTGTGAGTGAAGAGTCTTATGCTAACTATATGCTACGTTATTATCTTCTAGCATTTGCTTCACAACAAGTTGACTCTGTAGCTTGGCATCAGCTTATTGCCCCTGGTTATGGACTTGTTGACAATAGAGATGGTATTAAAAAACGCGTAGCATATGATACTTTTAAGTTTATGATTACAACTCTGCAAAATGCTCAATTTTTACGTTTAGATATCAAACGCGACTACTATATACTCCAGTGTTTAGTAGATGATACACTACTCCAGGTTCACTGGTCCCTGATAGATACAGACCTACACAATGAAGAGTTTTTTCTTGTTTATGATAGGGATGGTAAACTTTTAGAAAATGAAACTTTAGCAATAAGTCCAAAACCAACTTACATTTATGTAAAAGATGCAGTAAAATAATGTTTATAAAACAGAAGATATTAAACACACCTATTTATATTTGGATTGCTTTTTTACTCTTTTCTATTATTTTTATTCTATTTCCACAGATAGACCTTTCTTTTTCTTCTCTTTTTTATAAAGATGATTTTTACCTTAAAGGCTCTCTTTACGAGGTGCTTTTTTACAAGTCAGTACCTATTGTAGTTACCACTCTCGCTCTCTCAAGCATAACTCTTTTTATCTATAACTTGATCACTAAAAAAAGTATACTGGGACTTGATAAAAAGACAATTATTTACATAGTTTTAGTATTAGCACTTGCTCCTGGGCTTATTGTAAATGCTACTTTAAAAGAGAATTGGGGACGAGCAAGACCAGGTGAGATCGTTATTTTTGGAGGGAACAAAGAGTTTACGCCTGCATTTATACTCTCCGATCAAGGTGGAAACTCTTTTTCAAGTGGACACGGTTCTGCCGCGTTTAGTATATTAGGCTTTGCTCTTTTAGCTAGAAGTAGAAAAAAACTTTGGATTACCCTTGCGCTTACTTATGGTGTGGCTGTGAGTTTTGCCCGTATTATTGGGGGTGGTCACTTTCTTAGTGATAACATAACATCATTTTTCATAGTTTATATCACTACTTATGCACTGTATGGATACTTCTTTAAGGAAAACAAATGCGAATCTTAGTTGTACTGCCAAACTGGTTAGGTGATGCTATTATGGCAACACCCGCTATAGAACTTTTAGCTTTGCACTACCCTGATGCTAGATTTACATTTATTGGAAGTTTTGTAAGTATTGAGGCTCTTAAACACCACCCTTTATGTGAGAGAGCAATTGTAGATGAGACTAAAAAAGAACCCTCGCGTTTACTCGCTACATACAAACTTGCAAGAGAACTAGGTGAGTTCTCCTTAGCTATCACATTTAGAAATCAATTACACTCATCACTACTGCTGCGTTTTACAAATACAGTTATCTGTTTAGCAAAAAGGTCATGGCATTCAAGACTCTTACTCTCACACACTCCAAAAATACAAGAAAACCAGCATCTAGTAAAGCAGTATTGTGATTTGGCAATGATAAACACTGATGCTTTTGCTGGTCCTGTACCAAAACTAAAACTCTTTATAGAAGCTAGAAAATTTGATAAACCGACTTTAGGTTTAAATGCGGGGGCTACCTATGGCAGTGCTAAACGCTGGTATCCTGAGCGTTTTGCCCAAGTAGCTTCTGAGTTTTCTAAAGAGTATACTATTATCATATTTGGTGGACCAAATGAAGTAGAGATGGCTCAAGAAATAGAAGATAACCTCATCTCATTAGGTATCAAAAACTATACAAACCTTGCAGGAAAAACAGATATACATGAGTTATGTGCCAATATCGCTGGATGTTCACTATTTCTCACAAATGACAGTGGGCCCATGCATGTAGCAGCAGCATATCAAGTACAAACGGTAGCTATCTTTGGTCCGACAAAGTATAAAGAAACATCACAATGGATGAATGAGAAAAGTGTTATTGTAAGAAAAGAGATGGAGTGCAGTCCATGCATGAAACGTGAATGCCCTTTAAGACATCACGACTGCATGAAGAATATTACCTCAGCAGAGGTAGTTCAAGCACTTAAAGATTTACAAGCTTAAAAAGCGAACTTAAAACCTGCATAATATGAGTCGTTGTAAACTACATTACCAAGTGCTGTCTCGTAGTTTGTATTAATATTTCTATATCCTATTGTTATGCGACCATTATCAATAATTTCAACATCATAACTCATGCGATACTCTAAAAAACCTTTTGCATCAGAAAAGCTTAAAGCACCTGGAGCATAATAAACCGAACCATACACATACATTGGTACAAGTTTTTTAGCAGGTATAGCATACTCAAACTCAAGGCCTAAAGGTAATGTAGAGAAATCTTTTGTAAAATTTAGTTTAGCACCCATTCCAAAACTCATACCCATATCACCAATAGCTTTTTTCATTAAAAAATTAACTTCAAAATATGGATCAATTACACTCAATGAACCACCACTTTCAAGTTTAGAGTTCTCTTTTTGTCCATTTAAAAATTTTGCACCAATAAAAATAGTATTTGGCTCAATATTATTATTAAATTGTCCCATATCAAACTTTACACCGAGTTCTAAATCTCTATCATTGATATTTATTTCTGCTGTGTGAAGAGCAAAAGCCGATATTGCTGTTGCTGTGATTAAAAGTATTTTTTTTAACATGTCTGTCCTTGAATTTTTTCTATTGTTTTTGTTGTACTTTTGCCATCAACAAAGTCAACCAGTTTTAACTCACTAGCAAATTCTGTTCCGATGACCTCTTTTCCTTCGTAGTCACCACCTTTTACAAGCACATCAGGTGCTATCATTTTAATGAGGTTATACGGTGTGTCTTCAACAAATGGTACAACAAAATCAACAGCTTCAAGAGCTGCAAGTAAATAAGCCCTATCCTCTGCTATATTGACAGGTCGAGTAGGACCTTTTAAACGTGATACTGACTCATCAGAGTTTAAACCAACTATAAGTATGTCACCGAAGCTTTTAGCTATTTGAAGATACTTTACATGCCCTACATGCAGTATGTCAAAACAACCATTAGTAAACACTATCTTTTTCCCATTTTCTTTAGCATGTTTTACTAAAGTAGCGATATCTTCAAAACTTTTTATATGTGCATCTGAAGTACTCTTATGTAAAGTAGCCTCATACTCCTCAATCTCAGCAATACTGACAGTAGCAGAACCAATCTTCCCAACAACAACACCAGCAGCAAGATTAGCAAACGCAGCACTCTCTTGAATTGTTTTACCAGCAGATAAAGCAAAAGCTATTGAAGCGATAACAGTATCACCCGCCCCCGTTACATCAAAAACTTCTTTAGCAACCGTTGGAAACACTTCCACTGTTTTATCAAGAGTTGCGATTCCATCTTCTGAGAGTGTTATAAGTGAAATACCCAAGTCACATTCAGATTTTAGTTTTAAAAGAGCTTCTTCTAAACTTTTAGCATTGTTTATTTCTATTTTTGTCGCTAAGATTGCCTCTTTTTTATTTGGTGTTAAAAGGTAAGCCCCTTTATACTTTAAAAAGTCACTCCCTTTTGGATCTACTAAAACTTTTACATTTTTTATTTTAGAAAGTTGTATCACACCTTGGCATAGTTCCTGTGTTAGGACACCTTTACCGTAGTCTGAAAGGATTATCATATCGTAAGCGTTTATTGAAGATTCTAGAGCTTTAAGTATATTATTTACTGAATTCTGACTTATCTCATTTTTACTCTCTCTATCGTAACGTAGTATCTGTTGTGAGACTGCGATAATACGACTTTTTTTTGATGTTTTTCTTCCACTTTGAGTAACAATATTTTCAGTGTTTACATCTATATTCTTAAGCATACCAAGTAATTCTTTACCATTCTCATCATCACCGATAATACTACTTACACTAACTTTTGCCCCTAAAGTTCTAAGGTTATTTATAACATTTCCAGCACCACCAAGAACGGTTGTCTCTTTTGCTATATCTACAACTTGCACAGGTGCTTCAGGACTTATACGTTCGCATGATCCCCAAAGATAGTGGTCTATCATTAAATCCCCTATAACAAGGATATTTGGCTGTGCTTTTTTTAAAATATGCATTTACTTCACTTCTACTTCATAAATTCGTTTTATCTCAGACACATAAGCTTTTATGCCATCTTCCATCTCGTAAGCCGGTTCATAACCGAGGGCTTCTTTAGTTGTAGTTATATCTGCTTCTGTATGAAACTGATACGAACCTATAAATGGATTTGGAATGTACTCACATGTTAAAGAGGTACCAATCTCAGCTTGTAAAATATCAACAATGTCTTGAAAACTTCTTGCTTTTCCGGTTCCAACATTATAAATACCACTCTGTTTGGGTTGCATCGCTTTAACATTTGCCTGAATAATATCACCGATATAGATAAAATCACGAAGTATTTTGTCACTATCTTCAAAAAGTTTAGGATTTTTTCCTGCTAATATTTGATGTCCAAACTGAAGTACCATTGAAGCAGTTGAATTTTTAAAGTATTCCCCTGCTCCATACACATTAAAGTAACGTAGTCCTACTATGCTAATATCCGTTTTTTTCATATACTCACGACTTAAGTGATCCATTGAAAGTTTTGAAAAACCATATACATTTTGAGGTGCCTCACGACCAACTCTCTGAGGAGACTCTGCGTTTCCATAGGTTGCTGCAGAAGAGGCATAAATCATATTTGCCTTATGTGCTACAGCTAAATTGAGTAAATCTTTATATGCATTTACATTTGTTTTTATCATTAGGTCTTGTTCTTGTGCTGTCGTATCACTTATAGCTGCTTCATGAAAGATATAATCAAATTTATATTCATCTCTTAAACGCACTAGTAAATCTTTATCGTTAATATCCCCACTTATAATCTCACCACTAAAGCCTATAAGGTTTTTAAAGTGTCCAAAACTTTTTAAGTTACCATTACTCAGTTTTTCTCCACTTCTAAAACAATCTAAAATCACCACTTTAGCATCAGGGTGATTCGCTTGAAAGTAAAAAGCCAGGTTAGAACCGATAAAACCAGCACCACCAGTTATTAATATTGTTTTATTTGTTAAATCATCTTCTATGTATCTCATCTTCACACCTATAGTAGTTTATTTTAATAAAATGATACCTTTTAATTTATTAACAAGCATTTAAGATGCAAAATAATATAATCCTATACAAATTATAAATCAAGGAATTCAAATGAAAAAAATCATAATCGCTTCAGTAACAGCATTAACATTAGTATCAACTTTAACTGCAGGTGTAGTTGCAGGTAAATGTGTTGGTTGTCATGGTAAAAGTTTTGAGAAAAAAGCTATGGGTAAATCTAAAATAGTTTCAGAAATGACTCATGCAGATATCGCAGCAGCTCTTAAAGGTTACAAAGACGGTTCTTACGGTGGTCCAATGAAAGGTCTTATGAAAGGTCAAGTTGCTAAATATAGTGATGCTGATTTAGACGCTTTTTCTCACACAGTCGGTAAGTAATTTCTGGTGTTAATGTGATATCCTTCTCTAGGATATCCATTATTCAGGACGATAGTTCTTCTTTTTCAATGCTTCTTTTTTTCTCTCTTTTTCTATAGCATCATTTAAATCTTCGGTACTATCAAATTTTGTAGCATTTAAAAACTTATTTTCATCGTCAAACTGACCATTTTTAACAGCCCACATAAATCCCAATAGAGCTAGTGCACCTAAGAACAGTGACCCACCCAACATCATACTAATTATCCAACTATCCATATTTAAGCCTTTTTATATTTATATTTTATACGTAAAGAATTTCCAACAACTAGAAGTGAACTAAAACTCATTGAGAGTGCTGCAATAAGAGGGATGATATACCCAGCCATGGCTAAAGGAATAGTGACCGCATTATATACAAGTGAAATTCCAAAGTTTTGTTTTATAAGAGTAAATGTAGTCGATGAAATTTGAAATGCTGAGAGTAAGGAGAAGAGAGAGTCATTAAGTAAAACTATGTCGCCTACATCTACAGCTATATCACTACCACTACCCATAGCTATTGAAATATCAGCAGCACCAAGTGCTAAAATATCATTTACACCATCACCAGCCATGACTACAATTTTTTTATTCTTTTGTAATTCTTGTACAAAAGAAAGTTTATCTTGAGGAGATAAGTTTGCATGCACATTAGTAATTCCTATAATTTGAGCAACTTTATTAGCACTATTTTCATGATCACCTGTAAGCATAATTGTCTCAATATTTTTTTTCTTCAAACTCTCTACAAGTTCTTTTGCACCCTCTTTTAGAGTATCACTCAGTTCATAAACTGCAACAAGTTCACTGTTTATAGCGATAAAGAAGAGACTATGCTCACTTTTATAATCAGACTTTATGCCATTATCTAACATAAACTGTAAGTTACCACCTATTATTTGCATCTCATTATACTGAGCCTTTATTCCTCTAGCTGCTACTTGACTAAGAGAATCAAAAATAATTTCTTCAACTTTATTCTTTTCTTGAAAAAAACGAATAATTCCTTGAGATATTGGGTGTTTAGAGGATTTTACAAGTGAGTAAAGTACTCTTTTATCAAAATCATGCAGTAGAATTTCTTTGACTACATTAGGTTTACCTAGTGTTAATGTTCCTGTTTTATCTACTAAAAGAGTAGTGACTTTTGCTATAGTTTCGAGTTGTGCTGCTTCTTTAAAAAGTATGCCTTTTTTAGCAGCAATGTTAAGTCCAACAAGTGTTGCAACCGGAGTAGCTAGCCCTAGTGCACAAGGGCAGGCAATAATAATAACAGATACACCTACCATTAAAGACTCTTCAAGAGAATGTGGCCAGAACCACCATACAAAAAATGTAGCAAATGCTAGTAATAAGATTAGAGTTGAAAAATGCTCAGAGAGTCTATTTGCCAAAACTTGTATCTTCGGTTTTTTATTTATAGCATTTTCTAAAAGCGATACAAGGTTAGAGAGAGTTGAGTGCTCAAAATCTCGTGAGGTTTTAAAATGGATATCAGCATCAATACTAGTAGTACCGCTTATAACACTCTCCCCAACTTTCTTATATACAGGCTCACTCTCCCCCGTTAGACTAGACTCATTAAATGAGCCTTCTCCAAGAACTATCTCACCATCAAGTAAAATTCTCTCACCTGATGATACAACTACTACATCACCGATATTTACATCTTCAAGTTTACATGTACTAATTTTCTTGTCTTTAAGAACATTCACTTCACTTGGTAAATGTCTAGCAATAACATCTAAGGTATCCGCTGCATTTTTTTTACTTATCACTTCTAAAAATTTTCCAATTAAAACGAATGTAATAATCATACTAACAGAGTCAAAATAAGCCTCACCACTCTCTGTAAAAGTTATATATACAGAATAGATGTATGTTACACTCGCCCCTGTTGCAACAAGTGAGTCCATATTTACCACACCGTTTTTCATACCATAGTACGTACCACGAAAGAAAACCCAACCACTATAAAAGAGTACGGGAGTTGCAAGAATTCCCTCTGCTATATTTAAAATAGTTTTTATCTCTTGTGTCATTCCAGAGAAAAAACCTGCATACTGAGCAACAGCAATCCACATAATATTCATTGATGCAAAAATAGCCACAGCCATGCGCTGATAATAATCTTTGCGCTCTTTATTTGCATGAACTTCTTGTAATGAGGCATCATAAGGGTATGCATCATAGCCTATAGCCCGAATCATATCTATAATAGCGGAGAGTTTTACTACATCATCTGACCAAATAATACTTGCTTTATTATTTGTAAAATTGATTTGGGCTTCAACGATACCATCCATCTTATGCAGTGCTTTTTCATTGAGCCAAATACAAGCAGAACAATGGATTCCTACAATAATTAAAGACACTTCATATAAACCATCATTATTAATTTTTACAAATTTATCATAAAAAGCAGGAGCGTTAAAATTTGAAGAATCTTCATATTGGGTCGTGGGGGCTGAAAGTTTAGTATCACCGGCTTTATCATAAAAACTATCAAACCCTTCATCACTTAAAAGATGAAAGACTCCTTGACAACCTTTACAACAAAAATAATGAGTATCATCTACAATCATTACCTCTTCACTAAATTCTAAGTGGCAGTGAGAACAGAGAACTTTATTTGACAAGTTCAAATTTTCCTAAAGTTCTGTTTTTCTCTAATTTATCAAATTTTTCAATAAAACCACTCATACAGATATATACACCCCTTTCTTTAATCGCATAAGAAAATCCTAATGCCATTCCTAAATTTAAACTAGCTTCAACCTTATCAATTTCATAAGGAACCATAGAACCTGTTAAGATAATTATCTTATCCTCAAAAACTTCAGCAAAAAATTCTGCACTTAAATGCATAGTGTCAGTACCATGAATGATTATAAATATTGTCTCTGTTGATTCCCTAATAATATTTGCCAACATACTTCTATCATCTTGTGTCATTTCTAAACTATCTTTATATACTACACCCGCTAGAGAATATTCTTTGTTGACACTCTCTAAAATAGACTCTATAGCATGATTATCAAAGGGAACTTCTAGTTCACCATTTAAACTGTTATAGCGTTTATTAAAAGTTCCACCAGAATTCAATATTAACATTTATATTTTCCATATTTGATCTAATTTATCTACTATTTTTGTAGCTTTAGACTCATT
Source organism: Sulfurimonas sp. SAG-AH-194-C21 (assembly GCF_029215985.1). Lineage (GTDB taxonomy): Bacteria > Campylobacterota > Campylobacteria > Campylobacterales > Sulfurimonadaceae > Sulfurimonas. Next base: position 1,208 of record NZ_JAEMVC010000040.1, on the reverse strand, counting down.
AGTAGTTTTTAATTCATCAAAAAGGTAAGTCTCATGCAAACCAGCATTTAAACCAGCTTCCACATCTCTCTCTTTATCTCCAATTATTATAGAGTTAAGTAAATCTATATCATAATCTTTTTTTGCTTGTAAGAGCATACCAGGTGCAGGTTTACGACACTCACATTTACCAGAGATATTTTCATGATGAGGGCAGTGATATACATGAGTAATTTTAACTCCATGAGATAAGAATTGTTCAGTCATATAAGCTGTGAGTACCGAAAAATCTTCTTCGCTATAATACTCTCTATCAATACCTGACTGATTAGTAACAACAATGATAATAAATCCTAGATTTTGATAATATTTACATAAATCAATTATGCCCTTTATAAACTCAAAGTCTTCTATCTTGTAGAGATAAGCTTTTTCAATGTTAATAACACCATCTCTATCTAAATAAAGTGCTCTTTTCATATATTAAAGAGAAATACCATCACCGAATGTCTCTTTTTCAATAATATCACAAAGAATATGACCAATTAATATATGTGATTCTTGAATACGAGGAGTAGAATTTGAGGGAACAATAAGAGCAATATCAGCTAACTTAGCCATTTCTCCGCCATCACGACCAGTTAAAGCAACTGTCATAATATTCTTTTTCTTGGCAGATTCAAATGCTTTAATAATATTTACAGAGTTACCAGAAGTTGAAATTCCAATAAATATGTCACCATCTTGTCCCATTCCCTCAAGTTGGCGAGAAAAAACCTGATCATAACCATAATCATTTCCTATAGCTGTAAGAGCAGAGGTATCAGTCGTAAGTGCTAAAGAAGGTAGTGAAGGTCTATCAAAGCCATAACGCCCAACCATTTCAGCTGCAATGTGTTGTGCATCAGCAGCACTCCCACCATTTCCTGCTAAAATTGTTTTTTTATCACCCTTATAAAGGGCCACACATGCTTTTGCAACTAATTCTATCTTATTTAATAGCTCTTCATCTTCATAAATTATTTGTTTTGTTTCAAATGATTTTTTAATTTGATCTTTAATATATTCTTTCATAAATAATCCTAAAATTGTATATAAAATAATATCATAATAGATATAACAAGAGATTAAATTACGCCAATAAAAAATTAAATTGTTTAAAATAGGGGAAAATAGATTATTATAGGAGATTTTTTTACAAAACAGTTATATTTATTCAGGTTGCGAAG
>NZ_JAEMVC010000041.1 GCF_029215985.1 Sulfurimonas sp. SAG-AH-194-C21 | reverse complement strand
AGTTATATCCTAGGTGTTCTTATCTTTATAGAGACATCTATAACAGCTTTAGTTTCAGGAGCAGTTGGAAAGCCACTTTGTGATAAGTATAAAATCCCTCATGAGAAACTTGCTTTTGTTTGTGACTCAACCTCTGCACCCATTGGCTCCCTCATTGTCCTTAATGGCTATGGTGCATTACTTTTAGGGCTTATTAGCACACAGATATCTTTAGGTTATATTGAGCAAAACGCGACTGAAATGCTGATAAATGCTTTAAAATATAACTTTTATGCGATGTTTGCCCTTGCTATTACTTTTCTTTTTATATATTTTGGTTTTAACATTGGAGGGATGAAAAATGTAAGCTATAAGACTCATAGTCTAATGCAAGAAGATATATATACTAAGAGTATGTACCTTATGATACTGCCAGTTTTTTTGATGATAGTTTTAGTATTTGTTTTTCTCTACATTACGGGAGAGGGAAATATACTAAAAGGGAGTGGTTCTAGTGCTATTTTTTACACGATGCTCACAACTACACTTTTTACATTAGTCTATTATGTTAGTACTCAGGTCATGTCTTTAAAAACTTGGACTAAAACAGCATACAGTGGAGCTAAATCTTTTATACCCGTTGCATTTATACTAGTCTTCGCGTTTGCTATGGGAAATGTTACGGGAGAGTTAAAAACTGGTGTCTATCTCTCATCTTTAGCGAGTGAAAATGTCAGTATATATTTTTTAGCTGCGATAATATTTTTACTCTCATCTATTATCTCATTTTCTACGGGAACATCTTGGGGAACTTTTAGCATCATGGTACCCATAGCAGTTCCAATGGCAGTAGGTATGGATGCAAATATTGCGTTGTGCATAGGAGCTGTCATAAGTGGAGGAATCTTTGGAGATCACTGCTCACCGATTTCTGATACGACTATCATATCATCAATGGCGAGTGATTGTGAGGTGATATCACATGTTAAAACGCAGCTTCCGTATGCTCTTATAAGTGGAAGTTTGGCGTTTGTTATGTTTATAATTTTTGCTTTACTGGGCTAAAACAGTATTTATCGAGTACTTCATATCTTCATCTAAATTGTCCATATTACTTAACATCCATCTGAGATAACCTGCATCTTCTCGTGCAACTTCGACTAACTCTTTACCCTTATGTTTTCCAAAACGAAATGTTTTTACAAGGATCGGAGTGTTTGTTAAGTCCACCATCTTCTCAACGGGATTCTCACTTGGGTATGCCTCTTGGACTGCAATTCTAAGTTTTGAGAGGAGAAGTTTAAGCACAAGCACATCACCGATAGCATCATGGGCTTTAACAACCACGCCAAGAGTAGCTGCCTCTTTTTCTTCTTCTTTATAAAGTTCCATCTTGTAACGAAAGTACTGAAGTCTATGTGCATCTTCATCTGGAAGTATATGTTTAGCTACTCTGAGTGTATCTATGACTTTCATTTGCACATTAAAACCCTCTTTTTCGAGCATCTTAATATCAAAAGGAGCATTGTGGATGATAAGATAATTATCATTTGTATTTAACTCTTCTAATCTTTTATATGCAGAAGTCTCAGTACATATAACTTTTCCCTCAAGAAGGTCAGGAGTAATTCCATGAACTTCCATCGCCCCAAAACCTATAGGAATATCAGTCGAGTTAAACTCATTATGTACTTCTATCGGGTTTGTACCCAAAACTACATATCCGAGCTGTATAACTCTATCTGTCTCACTTACACCTGTCGTTTCTGTATCTAGTATTATATATTTTGCCATTATTTTTTACTCTCATAGTTTACATTGAATTTTTTATTTGCATTTGCTTTTATCTTTACGCTAAAGGTAACTAAATTTCCCTTAGTAAAAGTATATGTTTCATTAGTATCTACTTTAGAATCGGTATGTGTGTTAAATGGTACTAATATTTCTACCGTTTTGTTAGTATCAGAGTTGTTGCTCACACTGTACTCAACATCCACATTGAACCACTCATCATTACTCTCGCGTTTAGTAGTTTTTTGTACTACTTTTAAGTCAAAGTTTGTTCCAGTTCTGAGTTTTATGTCTGTGTTTTTTGGAGTATGACTAATGGCATTTTCACCTAAAAGTATAGTTTGTCCCTCAAGTTGAGAGTATATACGAATATCACCTTTTGGTAAAGGCATACTGACTCCATTAAACGCGATAAACTGACTGACATCACTTTTTTGTTCGCCTTGTAAGTAGAGTGGATTACTTAGCGTTGTAGAGTAAAGTCTTTGAATACTTATGTTATTTTCTTGTAGAAATTTTATCTGTGTTGTTTCATTATTAGCAAGTGTAATGTTAAAGGGGATGGCATAAAAATGATACCCTTCAAAAGATTTTTCTACTACTCTTTGAGCATTACTCATAACTCGCATAGTTTTATAAACTCGTTCAATTTGCACTGGTTTTTGTTGAATGTCTCCTGCTAAAAGTGAGAGTTTTGTATTCTCAAATCTTTTGCCACTTCTATTGTTTACACTTATCCAGCCGACTAGACTTGCTTTATCTTCATCAATGTTTAAAATATAGTTACTTTTAAAATTGATATTTGAGATAAGGTAGTCAAGTTTCATTGTAGTTTTGACATCTTTTTTACTTTTTATATTCCAAACCAAAGAGGGTTTTGTGATGAGTGTATCTGGAATACTATCAAAAATAATGTTATCATTTTTTACAGTTATGATTTTGTAATCAAGAGTTTTTACTATAGATTTTTGCCCATTAAACGCAAGTAGAGTAGCAGAGATAAGTTTAAACTCATTCTTATTTCGAAGGAGTCTCACTTCTACTTTTTTGCCTATGTGTGCTTGGAGTAGTTTACTTTGAGTAAGTGAGTCAAATCTATACTGCTGGGAGTAGAGTGTAACATCTGGAGAGATTTCTACATTTATAGAGTCTGTTTGTACACTTGAAGCGACACCTTTATAAATGATGCTTGTATCAGACTGATGTAGACTAAGTTCGCGCTCTTCATGAACTAAACCCAAGTTAGAATTATAGACGACTAGGGAGCTATTCTTTATCTCGTTTGAGAGTGTTGCACTAAAAAGAGTGCTTGAAAATGTTAGACCTGTTAGCAGTGCCATTGTTAGTTTTTTCATATTTTCCCCTTGATATATTCTTTACTTATGATACACTTATAAAAAAAACAGAGAGCAACCTTTTGATAAGTAATCCACTTTTATACCTTTTTTCACTTGCTATTGTAGTTACTGTATTTTATCTACTTGAGAGTAAAACATCTTTAAGGGTTTTTAAGCTTATTCCAGCAGTTGTTTTTATCTATGCTTCGAGTATGTTACTCGCTTCACTTGGGCTTTTTGATGCAAACGCAGAGATAAGTAGTATCTATAAACAGACAAAAACGAACCTTTTACCTGCTATGCTTTTTTTGATGTTACTCCAAGTTGATTTAAGACACTTTTTAAAATTAGGAAAGTCTTTAGTTATCGCTTACATTTTAGCTGTTTTTTCCATAGCATTTGGATTTATTGCAGTAGCAGTTTTGTTTGACTTTTCTTCTTCCATGTCTGGGGCATTTGGGGCTTTAGCTGGGTCTTGGCTCGGTGGTACGGCAAACATGATAGCAGTAGGATCTGCTTTAAATGTCGGTGAAGAGGCTTTTGCTTATGCCCTTGTCGTGGATAGTGTAAACTATACTCTTTGGGTGATGCTAATGTTATTTTTAGTACCTTTTGCTTCTTACTTTAACAAGTTTACTAAGAGTAGTGAAAACTTAGCCTACTTAGGTGACATCGCCTGTGCTTGTAATATGGGGGCCAAAAGATACTGGCTTTTAATTCTTTTAGCCTTGAGTATATCATTCGCCACTCAATATTTATCGACACTATTTCAAATCATAAATGCCACAACAACGATGGTTATTTTAGCCTCAGCTTTTGGCATAATTGGTTCGTTTACAAAACTAAAAGAATTAAATGGTGCAAGTGAGTTATCAACTTCTATGTTATATCTACTCATAGCCCTCATCGGTTCGCATGCAGTTATAGAGAGTTTTTCTGGTTTAGGACTGTATGTCTTAGCAGGAGCTAGTATACTGCTCATCCATGCGTTAATCATGATCCTCGGTGCGAAAGTTTTTAAACTTGACCTCTTTAGCATAGCAGTCTCTTCACTCGCCAACATTGGAGGAGTCGCCTCAGCCCCTATCCTTGCAGCAGCTTATAACAAATCACTTGTAAGTGTCGGTGTGCTTATGGCTGTAATGGGTTACATCATCGGTACTTTTGGTGGTTTACTTCTTGGAAATATTTTAATAGGACTGAGTCAATGATAGTTAAAAGCATAAGATGTGAGGTGAAATATATCCCCTTGAAAACTCCTTTTATCACAGCACTTCGTCGAGTTGAGACTATTGAGTTTGTTAGAGTACATGTTATATGTGAAGATGATGAAGTCGGGATTGGCGAAGCACCTGCTACTATGGCTATAACGGGTGAAAATATAGAAATAATTATGGTATCTATAGCTAAAGTAAAAGAGATTCTTATCGGTTTAGATGTGACAAAAGCCTTAGAACTACTCCATGAACAAAGTATAGGTTCAAGTGCTAAAGCTGCTTTAGATATCGCGTTTATGAGTCTGCTTGGGTTCTTTAAACTACAAAATACTCTCGCCATACAGACTGATATAACGATAAGTTTGAATGCTGTTGATACTATGGTACATGATGCAAAAAGTGCTTGTGAGTATGGAATGAATATCTTAAAAGTAAAACTTGGAAGTGACATAACCCATGCGATAGAAGTAACTCAAAAACTCTCGTCTACTCTGCCAAATGCAAAACTACTCATAGATGCAAATCAAGCTTGGAGTTTAGAGGAGTCTTTGAAGTATGTAAACGCAGTAGAAGAGTTAAACATAGAACTTGTAGAACAACCCGTGATTGCAGAGGATTTAGACTCTTTAAAGATAGTTACAAATGCTACAAAAATCCCTATACTCGCAGATGAGGCTACTTTTACGTTAGAAGATGTCAAAAGAGTAACAAAGACTTCATCAGCTGACATGATAAATATAAAACTTATGAAGTGTGGGGGAGTGAGTAAGGCAGTTGAAATTTTAGAATATGCAAGAGCAAATAAGATAAAGTGTATGTTAGGTTCTATGCTCGAAGGTCCTTACTCTATAAACGCAGCCTTGTACTTGGCATTTAATTACCGTGATGTTATAGAGTATGTAGACTTAGATAGTCCACTTCTCTATAAAGAGGCATCTGACGAGTTAGACTTTACTTTTTGTGGCTCCAAAATCTCAGCCAAAGATACCCAAACAGACCTGCAATAAACGAAGCACAAAGAATTCCTATCTTTGCTTGAAAGATAAGAGAGTCATTACCTGCAAACGCAAGGTCAGCTACAAAGATACTCATGGTAAACCCTATACCTCCAAGTGATGCTACACCGAGGAGTTGACTCATAGAACTTCCTTGTGGAAGTTTCGCAATACCAATTTTTATAGCTATATAAGAGACTCCGGCAATTCCTAAAATTTTCCCTAAAAGAAGCCCTGCAATGATTCCTAGTGAGACAGGTTTTAAAATTGTTTCACCTACTGATGAAAAGTCAATGCTTATGCCTGCGTTTGCTAGTGCAAAAAGAGGTATGACAATAAGGGCAACAGGAAGATGTAAGTCGTGCTCAAGTTTTGCAGATGGTGAGCCTACTGAGTCTATGGTGTCTTTAATGTTAAGTAGTATGGCCTTTTGTTTTTCATGCATGGTATGATCAGTAGCGATTGGGTAGGTGTCATACTCATTAAGAAGGTTTTTTGTATGTGTTGTAAAGTCTGTTGGTGCTCTTTTTGGCTTTGATGGAATAGCCATCGCAGCAATAATACCAGCAATAGTAGCATGTACACCAGATTCAAGCATAAAAAACCACATAAAAAGTCCAACGATAAAATACGGAAGAATCATATGTATCCCGACACGGTTAAAAAGCACCATGATTAAAAAAGAGACTCCGGCTAAAGCAAGAGGTAAGAGATGAATCTGCTCTGTATAAAAAACTGCGATGACAATTACAGCACCAAGGTCATCAACAATAGCTAGTGCCACTAGAAATGTAACTAGAGCAGGCGCGATTCGTTTACCCAAAAGCACAAGAGCAGAAATAGCAAAAGCGATATCAGTTGCCATAGGAATACCCCAACCAGAAGCACCTTCACTTCCATAGTTTATAAGTAGATAGATAAGGGCGGGAAGTACCATTCCCCCGATAGCTGCTAAGATAGGAAGAATAGCAACTTTAAGGTTGGAAAGTTCACCCACTAAAATCTCACGTTTTATTTCAAGTCCAATCATAAAGAAAAAGATAGCCATAAGTCCATCATTTATCCAGTGGTGAATCGTATGTTCAAGATACCAAGTACCTACAGCAAATTCCACTTCTGTATGAAAAAAATCTGCATAGTCTTGTGTTAAGGGTGAATTAGCTAAAACTAAAGCTAAAACAGTCATACACATTAAAATAATACCAGTTGTTGTTTGGGCATGTATAAAGTGCTCTAGTGGAGTAGCTACTTTTTTAAAAGCTTTTTCCCAAGGGGCATACATTTTCATATAGATTCCTTCAAATATATACTTAGATTATAGCAAATAATTTATTAATATGATTTTTGAATATATGTAACTCGTACCATCTTATGTAAAAAGTACTCATGCGAAACATTCATCTTTTCTAAGTTCTCAAACAAGTCCGAAGAAACTGCTTTTCCTTCTCTCGCACTTGCCCAAAGTAGAAGACCCTTGTAAAACCAAAACTTTTTAAAGTTTGGCATGAGTGCATAGACATTTTCTTTTGTCATTTTTTGAGTTGGCTCTATTATGATGAGGGTAGAGTTTTCATCTCTTAAAAGTTGCATCAGCTCTTTAAGTGTTTCTTTTTTATCATCAACTACACTCAGTAGTGAGGTAGCACTTACAACATCAAATTTCTGCTCTAAAGTAATAAAATCCTCTTTTATATAAGTGATATTTTTCGAATTAAATGAGACTAGTCTTGCTACAAAAAGAGAAAAAGCATTGATGTCAAAACCAATTACTTTGTACTTTAGAGAATGTCCTAGCCTACTCATAAGCCCAGTACTACAACCAACATCAGCCCAAGTTTTAGTGTACTCATCACCACTTTTTATGGGTTTGAGTACCTCTTTTTGGAGTTCTTTATAAAAAAACTGTTGGTGCAACCATAAAAATATAAAGGTGCTGATGTTTATGCCTTAAAGGTACTTTTGCCATCTGAGTGGTATTTGTGACTTATCACCTTTAGCGATTAAAATTGCCCCGATAATCATAGCTCTTGATGAACTGTCTCCACCACAATGTGCATTAGCGATAAGTGCCTCTTCATACTTATCATGTTTGCATAGTAAGTGAACAACACCACTCATCCCAACTTCAACGCCACAGTGTGTACCAAATCTCTGAAGAGTCTCCTCCGTATCTGCACCTTTTGAGTCTAGTCCACTCTGTATATATGTTTGAATATTTTGTGAATAGTTACCTTTGAGTGTCCCCATAGTAGCAACTATATCTGCACCCTCTAAAGTAGCTAAAAGTAGTGATGAAAAGAAATGTGTCGCTTCTAAAACTTCAGCATTATCATGAGTGGCTTTTACAAATATAGCAGTATTACTTAAAAATTCTTCTTTTGTTTGAGATACTTTAAGCAGAGCAAAACTACGTCCAACAGCCGCCATATCATGTGCGTTTGAGCCACAAGGAACAGTTTTGTTTTCTGATAAGTTTTCAATAGTCTCTTTTGTAGCACCATCCATATAAGTTGTGATGCTTGTTATTTCATCCTTCCAGTAGTTGATATACTTTGAGATGTCAAACATACCTGGGTTTTTCTCTAAGTATGCGAGTAGTATCTTTATCTGATCGCCATAGTGTGTAAAGTAACCAAGCTTTTTACCCTCATGCCAAGCAACACTTGGTGCATTTAACTCAGCCCAATCGATTTTGAGATTTTTAAGTTCAGCTGGATCATAAACCCAGTGTGAACCGAGACAGTAAGTGTCAGCGGCTAAGGTAGCTAAGATTAAGTCATCTGTTTTATTTTCATACATTTTAAATCCTTTAAAAGTAATATTTAGCAGTATAGACAAAAGATGATAAAAGTTCTGCACTTCATCGTTTATACTTTGAGTATCTATATTCGATACCAGTTTTTATTTTTTTAGTTGGGTGCCAAAAAAGTTTGATAGCACCATTCAAGCCGTAACTTTTAGAGTCTCCAATGGGTGTTCCATCACTAAGTTCATAAAAGCTTTTAGTTCTTAAAAATTCTATCTCATTCCATTGAAAGAGGGAAAAGTTATTATTTAAAAGCTTAAAGTTATAGTTTAAAAGCCAACCAGTCATATAACCATTAAGACCAGTAAAATAACTATCATCAGTATAATGAATACCAATAAAAGGTTTTAACCAAAATATTTTAGGATTTTCATATTTATAAGAAAACCCTAAAGCATAATCATTCACCAGTAAAGAATCACTTTGTAAATGGTAGTCTTGATAGTGAACTCTAAAAGCTTCATTTATTTTGATATCTAAATCATTTACCATAGTATATCTAAGATTATTTGGTGCAGGTATTTTGTACTTTTTAGTTGGGTTTTGAATATTGACATTACCGTAGTACTCCCCAAAACTCCAACCCGTACCATACTCAGCACTCAAAAAACTAAAATCTCCGTTTAGTGTATTATCAACTGCCGTGCTGTAGTTTATACCAAGGTTGATAAAAGAGTATCCTGTTTGTGCAGTTAAAACATAGGGCACAAGTAGAATAAGAAAAAATAACTTTTTTATTTTGTTTTTTCTTTTGAAAAGAGATACAAAAGTAACATAATCCATGTCGCATTAAACATAGTAAATCCAGATAGCTCTAAAGTTACAGCACCTGTAGCTGTATAAAAAACACCAGCAAAAAGGTCAATAGCTTGAATTAGAATCATAAAGTTAATCCATAACTTATGCTCCATAGCAGTTTTAGATATATAGATAAACGCGATACCGTAAGCTATAAACCTAGATGCCAACATTCCCAATGGATGAAAAATATCACTCTCTGGCACACTATGCCCTAATGATGATAAAAGAAATGCTGGTGCAAATAGGTACATAAGACCTAAAATAATTTGGATAACTCCAACTACTCGTAAAAGAATTGTTAACTTGTTCATAATATACTCCTTGTGTATGAGTGATTATAATATAAGTTAAAATTATATACTGATAGTTTTGTTGTAGTTTTTAGTAGTTTTGTTGATACTTTTTAGGAGTAGTGCCAAACTCTTCTTTAAAGCTTTTTGTAAACCAAGACAGAGAGTTAAAACCACACTCAAAACATACTTGTGTGACACTAAGACTTTTTTCTTCTAAAAGAGACTTTGCCTTGAGTAAGGATTTTTTGAGTAACCACTCTTTTGGTGTAGTTTTATAGAGTTTAGCAAAGGTTTTTCTAAAGAGTGGCTCGGAGAGTTTACTCTCGTGCATCATCTCTTTAACGGTAGTAAATTCCCCATTTTCAATGAAGTCTTGGAACTTATAGACACTACTTGTATACAAAGACTGTAGATAGTGTAAAATCTTCTTTGATTTGTTACTTTGTATCAGTTGTAAAAATATCTCTTCAAACTTGAGTTGAACTAGGGCTGGTTCGTTAGACTCTCTTTTTATATAGTTCTTTGTTGACAACATAGTCTCATGAAGAGGAGTAGAATCTTCTACTATAAAGAGTGCACTAGGAGTCTCACCATCCATTTTTTCTTTTAAGGTATCATACTTTGTAAAGAGTTTATGCAAAAACTCATCATCAAAAAAAACCATCATCCCATCAAAGTAAGACTTTTCATCGGATAACTGCTCACTAATGAAGTACTGCCCTTTTGAGATAAAAGCACTCTGATATTCTTGTATAGAGTAGTCATCATCTTCAACATGAATAGTTTTAGAACCATTAAAGACATGAATGAGCATATGTTTGTTGAGTTGCACATTGACTTTTTGAGTCTGCTCTTTGTTAAAGTAGTAAAGTAGACTCAGAGATGAGAGTTTTAAGGTGTTTGGGTTACTCTCAAAATGTTGAGGAATTTGGATTAGCATACTTTTATGTAACCCTTAGTCTTCAAAAACTACTTGGTTGCGTCCAGAGTTTTTAGCTTTATAAAGCATCATGTCAGCGTTGTTAATTGTCTCTTCTAGTATCTCATCGGCATGGATAGCTGCACCTATAGAGATAGTGAATTTTATAAAGGTATCTTTATCTACACTAAAACTAAACTGTTCAACCTCTTTACGAATTCGTTCAAAAATATCTAAGGCACTATATCTGTTAATATTTTTAAGAACCATACAGAACTCTTCCCCGCCAAAACGAGCTACTATATCTCTATGACTTGTTGAGGTTCTGAGTATCTCGGATAAAGCGATGATGATTTTATCACCTACATCATGACCATGTGTATCGTTGATTTTTTTAAAATGGTCTATATCTATCATAGCAACAGCAAACTTTTCACCACCATCACTTATCTCATCTTGATACTCACTCATAGTGTCAAAAAAGAAACGGCGGTTGTAAAGACCCGTGAGATAGTCACGATTAGCATGATTTGTAACTATTTGAATGTTCTCAAGTGCTTCAATCGTATTGTTAATACGACATGAAAACTCTTCTTTAGAGAATGGTTTTGTTATGAAGTCATTTGCACCTGTTTTTAAGAAGAGAGCATTTACTTCATTGTCTTTGTTTGATGAAACTGCAAGAATAGCTAGCTCATTTTTGTTATGGTCTTTTCTTATCTCGTAAGTAAGTTCCAGTCCATCCATAACAGGCATATGGTAGTCAGTGAGAACTAAGTTGATGTCCTTATTTAGATTTAAAATATTTAAGGCTTCTTCACCATGTGCTACTGCTATGACTTTAAAAAACATGTTCTCTAAAAGGTTTTGCATCTGTTTTCTAAAAACCATAGAGTCATCAACAACTAAAACAGTATGGTTTTGATTTTTTTGAAGTCTAGTGATAGTTTGAATGATATAGTTTATATCATCCACTCCACCTTTATTAACATAATCAATAATATTTTTTTTCAGAATTGTTTGACGAAAGTCTTTATCTATGTTAGCACTCAAAACGATAGCACGGTTTCCTTTTGAGAGTACATAATCAACGATTTCACCATTGGGTGCATCTGGTAGATTGATATCTAGTAGTGTTATAAAGTACTTATACATTTTTAAAAAGAGTTTTGCTTCACCGAGTGAGTAGGCTACATCTACTTTAAAATCTAGTGAGGCTTCTATCTTTTTAGAAATCAGTTTTGCAAGTGTTTTATTGTCTTCAACTATAAGTATTCTTTGACTCATTATCTCTCCAAATATTGTTACTAAATGCTACAGTGTTTTAGCTATTTTTATAGTAAAAAAAGCTATTATTTGTTCATGAATTGGCTAAATGTTACTATAGATAAATTAAAATCAAACAAAAATGTATTTTTAACTGGTGGTGCAGGGGTTGGTAAAACAACAATAACACGAGAAATTATAGAACATTTTGAAAGTGATGCAAAAAAAGTAGCTAAACTTGGCTCAACGGGAATGGCAGCTACTCTTATAGGTGGGCAAACACTTCATAGCTTTTTAGACCTAGGCATCGCTAATGATGTAGAAGATTTACAAAGTAAGGGTAAGTTTGAAATAAAAAAGAAGATAAAAAAGCTCATAAACGCCATGCAACTTATAGTCATAGATGAGATAAGTATGGTGAGTGATGCTCTTTTTGAAATGATAACCCTGCGTTTAGAGCAGTCTGACTTTACTGGAGTACTTTTAGTTGTAGGTGACTTTTTACAACTTCCTCCTGTAGTCCGAGGCTCAAGCGATGTTCATTTTGCTTTTGAGTCAGAGGCTTGGGGGAAGATGGCGTTTGAGAAGATAGAACTTACACATATATACAGAACGGATGATGTGGAGTTCATAGGACTTCTCAACCATGTGCGTTTCGGATTTGTGGATGAGAGTGTTCATAATCAACTTAACTCATATATAAAACCACTACCTGAGGACTTGAGTAAATTCACTTTTCTTTTTGGAAAAAATGTCTCAGCAAACTTGCATAATAAACGCCAACTAGAACATATAGATAGTGAACTTTTTGTTAAAGAAGCCCAGATAATAAAACATCTAAAATCAACGAAAGACAATGAAGTAGAGCATTTTATGAATGATGCCCGCATAGAAAAAGAGTTAGTCTTAAAAGTAGGAGCTCCAGTACTTTTTACGAGAAACTCATGGAACTACTTTAACGGTGAGCGAGCAGTTGTTATAAATGTAGACGCAACTAATGTTTTTGTGCAAAAGAGTGATGGTGTTGTTATAAAGTTAGAAAGTAGTGCACAGAGTAAAGCAAGATGGAGTGAAAAAAGTGTCAATGGCAAAAAAGAGATGGTAGAAGAAAATCTCTTTAGCATCTATCAGTTCCCCATAAAACTGGCATTTGCTATCACTATACATAAGTCACAAGGCATGAGCATAGAAGACCTAATAATCGAGACTAACGAAATATTTGCCCCCTCACAGTTTTATGTAGCACTCTCAAGAAGCTCAAATCCAAAGAACTTAAACATGATAGCACCAAGAAAACAGTGGTATGATTTGGCTTATGTAAATGAGAGAGCTATGGCGTTTGTAAGAGAGAGCAAAATATGATATACTTTGGATATACATTGAGGAGTTCTAAATGACAGCAACTATTTCAAAATGGGGAAATTCCCAAGGTCTTAGATTTCCAAAAGATATTAT
>NZ_JAEMVC010000004.1 GCF_029215985.1 Sulfurimonas sp. SAG-AH-194-C21 | reverse complement strand
GTAAACGTTCCTACATATATAACACAGATGCAATTAGGGGAGTCCTACAAGTGCAACCAACACAAAAGGGAATCTTCTTACTTACCTTCGGGAAAAGGATAAATAATAGCGATGGTTACAACAGAGAGGACAAGTGCATCTGTATTAATTTGACTAATAATAGACTCTATCTAACTTAGATTATCAACGATGCTCTTTGGAGATTAAAATCCAAAGAAAGGGAATATTTGCATGATGATAATAATAAACGACCAACTATCGAACTAGACCAGACTCAATACCAAAGGCTAAAGTTAGAGGAAAAACGACTATAGCAGCTGTTAAGCCACTAAATATGTCCCCGGATAAATGTTTAGTCGATAACATAACTTTTTCTTTGAAACTGAATGGTTTTATATAAAATCAAACGAAAAGGTAAGTGTATCTAGGAGGTTTGAGGAGCTGATTTATATCTAAATAAGAGTAATGGTTTTCTATATCTGTTTGTTTGTTATATTCTTTTTGTAAATTTGATATATTAAAAAAAGTAGCAAGAGTCATTTTGTCTTTTTTCTTTTCTGCATCTTTTTCTAAGAGATCTTTTTCAAGAGATATTTCAGTTGCTGTTTTTGATGACTCATCCAAGATAAGAGAGGAAAAACCAACATTAAAAAGCGAAAGAGTAAGCATTAAAGTAATGATAAAAAAATATGTTTTATTAATCTTCATGAAAAAAGTATAGTGGTAAACTTGTTACTTGTCAACATCTTTTGAAGTTTTAAATATATTCAATCAGAATAAACCCAAATAAAAAACCCATACCCCTTTAAACTCCATTCGCTATAATTCGCATAATAAAATAAATTTTAAGGTACTCACACATGACAACTATGGAAGCACTATTAATAGCAAAAGATAAAGATACAAGTGCGGAGGTTTTAGCTGGACTCGTTGATAATGCGGATAGTTTTGTTCTTCTTCAAGTAGCAGCACACCTCAACACAGATACAGAGACTTTAGATATCCTCGCTAAAAATGAAAACCAGATTGTTCGACAGTTTGTTGCAGAGCACTTTAACACATCAGTTGAGACTTTAGTTATGTTAAGTGAAGATACCCATATCGCTTCTTGGGTAGCAGGTAATCCTAACGCACCAGCGGGAGTTATACATAAACTCTCTAAAGATGAAGATATATTTATACGTCTTTCTGTTTCTGTAAATCCTAGTATCACGATGGGAATCCTCTACACACTTTCTAAAGACGACGATGAAAATGTTCGTGCAGCAGTTGCGAAGAACCCTAAAATATCTTTAGATATACTCAAAGTACTTGCTAAAGATGAAAATGAAGATGTACGAGAAGTTGCAGCTGAGCATCCAAAAATGATGGCTATTCAAGCTTAAGTTAATACTTTATAGAAAGATAAAAACTAAGTTCAAAGATATGATCATCTGAAAGATACTTGTTCTTTTTGTAGATAGCATAGGGTGGTTTTGTAGTAGTTTCATACTCACTACTTGGAAGCCACTCATTGTATAACCAGTGCATAAACTTTAAAAAATCCCCATCAACCCCACTTATATCAAATCGTGCATAAACGCCATCAGAGATATTAAACTTCGGTAATCTTTGCTCACCTAAAAGTTCATCCTCAACCTCGATGCAAGCTACATACTGACACTCATCAAGGTGTGTTACAACTGGGTTATCATGAAAAAGTGCTATATGTTTATACTTTTTTATATCATTACTATACATCCATGTCTGTATTTTCTGCCATGTCTGCTTTACATCATCGTTATATCCATTGTGTCTTATATAGTAAGTTTGGATTGGAGGCATTTTTACTATTGTCGCTTCTAAATTTTCAAAACTTGCATTGGATGATTTTGCTTTTTTGGACTCTTCTAGTATGGTTTTTGAGTATTTTTTATATCCACCCTTTCTCCAAGCCGTTGGCGTTACCAAAAATCGTTCTTTAAACACACGGATAAAAGACGTTTGAGAACTGTACCCACATAGTGCAGCTATCTCTGTAATAGTAGAGTATTTATTTGTAAGAAGTAAAGAGGATGCTTTTTGCAGGCGAATAGATTTTATACTCTCGTAGATATTTCTTCCAAAAATCTCTTTAAAAACCTTATGCATATAAAACTTACTTAAACCATAACTCTGGGCAAGCTCATCCATGTTTATATCCACTTCTATATTTGTGTATATATAGAACAGTATATCGTTAGATATCTTTGTTTTTTTGTTAAGTGTTTCTCTTTTCATTGTCCCTCATCATCTGTAATAGTATAGCTAAAATAGGCAATATAACAATTTAAGAGAGATTAAAAGTTATTAATAGAGTCTTTTTATGACAAAAATAGATAACTTTATGTGCAAAATATGTGTAGAGTTATTCTACCAAACATACTAAAATTTGCGTACTTAATCACATGGAGCATTAGATGACAAAAATATCAAAAGTATTAATCGCAAACAGAGGTGAGATAGCACTGAGGATAATTAGAGCTTGTAAAGAGTTAGAGATTAAAAGTGTTGTTGTATTTTCAGAAGCTGATGTAAATGGTGTTTGGGTTCCAAGAGCAGATGAGTGTTACCCTATCATGGGTAATCCTGTTGAAGCATACTTAAACTATCATAAGATTATTGATTTAGCAAAAAAATCAGACTGTGATGCTATCCATCCTGGTTATGGATTTCTTTCAGAGAGTGCTGAATTTGCTCAAGCCTGTGCAGACAATGGTTTGATATTTATAGGACCACAACCTCACCATATAGAACTATTCGGTGATAAGATGGCTTCAAAAGTGGCTATGAAAAAGATTGGTGTTCCCGTTCTTGAAGGAACTGACACTCCAGTTGTTGATAAAGCCGAGGGTGAGAGAATCGCTACTGAGATTGGTTTTCCTATCATCATAAAAGCTGCGTTTGGTGGTGGTGGACGTGGGATGAGAATCGTTTATCATGCAAAAGACTTCTCAGATATGTTTGACTCTGCTACAAACGAGTCTATGAAGTACTTCGCAAGAGATGAAGTGTTCATAGAAAAGTATGTTGAGAATCCTAGACACATAGAGATTCAAGTTGTAGCCGATGCTTATGGGAATGTTGTTCATTTGGGTGAGAGAGATTGTTCTATTCAAAGACGTCACCAAAAGGTTATAGAGATAACACCCTCACCTCTTTTAAATGATGCAACAAGAAAAAAACTTGCTGACATTTCTGTAAACGCGATGAAAGACTTGGGTTATGAAAGTGTTGGTACAGTTGAGTTCTTACTCGATGAAAAAGACAATATCTACTTCATAGAGATGAACACAAGAGTTCAAGTTGAGCATCCTGTGAGTGAGATAGTAACCGGTGTTGACATCATTCAAAGAATGATAGAGATAGCGGGTGGAGATAAACTACTCTATAAACAAGAAGAGATTAACTTCAGAGGTTATGCCATAGAGTTTCGCATCAACTCAGAAGACCCTCAAAACAACTTTATGCCAACTGCTGGAACTGTTAAGAAGTACTTAACGCCAGGTGGTCCAGGGGTTAGACTCGATACTTCTCTTTACTCAGGCTACGAACTTCCAACTTGTTATGACTCTATGCTTGGAAAATTAATTGTTTCAGCACTTGATTGGAAGGGTGTAGTTAACAAAGCGAGACGTGCACTTGATGAGTACCATATAGAAGGATTTAAAACGAACATTCCACTTCATAGAGAAATAGTAAGAGATGCTGACTTTATGGCAGGTAAATTTAATACGGGTTACTTAGACTCAAATATGAAACACTTTAAGATGGAAGCGAAGAGTTCTATTGCTGATGAAGAAGCAAAGTCTACGCAACTCGCTAATATGCTTAAAATCATCAAAGAGAACAATCTAGTATCATTAAAAAACGACTTTACACTGTATTAAAATAAACTAGAAGTATATGAGGAGCTAAAATGAGCATCATTCCAAAAAATGACTTTATGAGAAACAACTGTTTAAACAGGGTAAAACCAACAATGCTAAGAGATGTAAAGACAGAAGCACTACTTGTCTTTTGTCGAACAGCACTAGAGAGATACTTTGCTAAGATAGATGAAGCCAACTATGTAGCAAGTGTTGGTACAAACGCAGACACAACTTATGTATATGACACTTTGAGAAGCCTCTTAGTAAAACTTGAAGATAGTGTTGTAAATGTAGACTATTTTATAGACTTAGTACAGTTATCAAACAGTTCTCCTCTTTTTAGGAAACTTGCTAAAAGTGAAGAGGCCCTCATCAACTACTATGATGTAATGGCAAAAGTAATCCAGTCACACTATAGAGATCAACTTGCATACTTACCTGAGTTTTTAGTTATCTGCATACTAGAAAACTGGATGGGAGAAGAACACTCAGTTGCACTCTATCCATTTTTAAAAGACATAGACTTTTTAGAACTTATGAGTAAGTTTGAAGAGAATAGAGAGTATTTTCAAAGTGGTGATGTATGTAGAGTAAAAGACATCCATCATCTCTCAGATAAAATCACTTATGCACTCGATGCATATAAATACAAAGTAAATAAAAAAAGAGTCTCTAAAGTGAGAAATCGTTCAAAATAATATCCAAAGTAGAATTGTGTTAAAATCTCTCTTATAAAACTTCAAAGAGAAACTAATGGATAAAAATTTCAACTACTCTAACTTAAAGCTAGGTATCATCGGTGGTGGACAACTCGGTAAGATTATGTCTCAAAAAGCTAAAAAGATGGGTTTTCATGTGACTATACTTGACCCTACTTTTAACTGTCCTGCCGCTCAGGTTTCAGACAAGCATATCATGGGTGGTTTTCATGACGTGGCAATGTTGGAGCAGTTAGTCCAAGAGACTGATGTTACAACTTTTGAGTTAGAACACGTTGAGACTTCTATCTTAAAAGAACTGTTTGACAACGGACACATCATCCACCCCTCCCCTTATGTCATAGAACTTATCCAAAACAAGTACGAGCAGAAAAAACTTCTTGATGAACGCGGTATTCCTGTACCAAAATACAAAAGTGTTTCATCAGATGAAGACTTGGCTGCGTTTGGATTTCCTGTTGTTCAAAAAGCAAAACTAGAGGGTTATGACGGCAATGGCGTTATGATGCTTAAAAAAGCGGAAGATGTACTTCACGCCATCCAAGCTGAGTCTTTCATAGAAGAACTTGTTGACATAGATAAAGAACTAGCAATCATCGTAGCTCGAAATATGGAAGGACAGATAAAATGTTATCCAGTTGTTGAGATGCTTTTTGATGATAGAACAAACATTTGTGACATCGTTATGGCACCTGCTAAAATCTCTAAAGAAGTAGAAGAAAAAGCAGTGGAAATTTCTACACAATGTATAGAAATTCTTGATGGTGTTGGTATTTTTGGTGTTGAGTTATTTTTAACAAAAAGTGGTGAGATACTCGTAAATGAAATCGCTCCAAGACCTCACAACTCAGGACACTATACTGTTGAAGCATGTGCAACCTCTCAGTTTGAGCAAATCATCCGTGCTGTTA
This sequence comes from Sulfurimonas sp. SAG-AH-194-C21, assembly GCF_029215985.1. Taxonomy (GTDB): domain Bacteria; phylum Campylobacterota; class Campylobacteria; order Campylobacterales; family Sulfurimonadaceae; genus Sulfurimonas. The sequence goes on along the minus strand of NZ_JAEMVC010000004.1, from coordinate 106,702 downwards.
CAAACCTTCCTTTAGGTTCGACAAAACTACTCTCTCCATCTGTAATGGTTAACTTACTTGGTGAAGAGGGTTATGCTGGTGAGCCATTTATTGATGGTATTCACGATGCATTAGAGATTCCAGAACTCTCTTTTCATTTTTATGGAAAAACTTTCACAAAACCATTTAGAAAAATGGGGCATATTACAATTTTAGATGATGATATAGACAAGGCTTTAGAAAAAGCGATGAAGGCAAAAAACATTTTAAAAATCAAAGGAAGTAAAAAGATATGAGTAAAGCATTAGTTGGAATTATTATGGGGAGTGACTCTGACCTTCCAGTTATGAGTGCAGCCGTTGCTATGTGTGAAGAGTTTGGAATTGCTTATGAGGTTGACATCGTTTCAGCACATAGAACGCCCGAGAAGTTAATATCTTACTCAAAAAGTGCTGAGGATAGAGGTCTAGTAGTTATCATCGCGGGTGCTGGTGGTGCTGCTCACTTACCCGGAATGGTTGCATCTGAGACAGCTCTCCCTGTTATCGGTGTGCCCGTTAGAAGTTCATCTTTAGATGGTATGGATTCACTTCTTTCTATCGTTCAGATGCCCGGTGGCGTTCCGGTTGCAACTGTTGCAATCAACGGTGCAAAAAACGCAGGTATTTTAGCTGCACAGATTATTGGGGCAATGGATAATTCTGTTAGAGAGAAAATCACAGCTTATAAACTAAACATGAGACAAGAAGTAGACAATAAATCTTCTAAACTTCAAGAACTAGGTTATAAAGATTACTTACAACAGATGCCAAAGAAAAAATAACTCTCATGAAAAAAATAATATCTGATATACATAATGGAATTCAAAACAGTAGAAAAACAGTAGAATTTCTTCAAAAAAACTCTAAATGGACTTGGATAGGGAACTATCCTACCGCTGTTGTAAATGAGATAAACCGTATCACAGATACACAAAGCTTAGAAAAACTACAAAAAATCAGCTTCTTTAACGAAGAAGGATTTTCCAAAAACAACTATACAAAAGATGAGATAAAGTACCTAAGAGAAAATGTGCCAGAGGCAATTAAAACAGCTTACTGCGTTTGTCTTAAAGAACAAACGACTCCAGAGTATAACTTTGTAGAAAAGTTCCAACATGACCGTTGGAAAAAAGTAAGGGATGAGACGTATAATCTTGAAGCCTTTGTTGAGACTTCAAAGTTTACAACTGAAGATACAAGCACTATTATAGAAACTAAGTTACGAGACATCATGCGAAGCTCTAAAGAGATACCTTCACTTAAATCTATCGGGTTTGTCTGGATAGTTACACTTCCAAAAACTGAAAAAATTGTCGATATCCTTGAACACTACTTTGGAGATAATCATATCTTTGTCGAAGCAGGACGCAAAATCACCTACATCGCATGGGGTGATAGGCTTGGTAGTATAAACATGAGATACTTCGTAAATACTCCTACATAAACTTCACACTTTCTTTACGCTCCAAGAGTATAATTTTTCATATCAAAATCATAAAGGATTTATAACATGAAATTATACACAAAGATTGCTTCGACAGCATTACTTACACTCTCTTGTTTATCTGTAAACCTATCTGCAAAAGATGAAGCTGGGCAAAACCACGACTACAGAACTTTTCACATTAACCAAAATGTTGAGTACGGAAACATTAGTGATTCGTACAATTCGGATTTAACTATTTATGTTGCTGGTAACCAGTTTATGGCAATGGAAGAGTTAATCCATGACTTTCAAAGTAAAAATCCAGATATACAAAAAATATATCTAGAAACTATTCCACCTGGACAAATTTTAAAAGGACAAATCTTAAAACAGGGTTCAATTAATGGTATTAAAACTGCACAGAATCCAGACCTCTTTGCCAGTGTTAATCTTGGACACCTTAAAAAACTTAAGAAGAAAAACATTATGGATGATTATATGATTTATACTCACAATAAGTTAGAGCTAATGGTTGCACAGGGAAATCCTAAAAATATCAAAGGTCCTCAAGATTTAGCAAATAAATCTTTAGTTAAATCACTTCCAAATCCTTTAACAGAGGGAATATTTAAATTTTATGGTTCAACAATGCTTGACAAACTAGGTATTTATGAAGCAGTTACAGCGAATAAAAAGTGTAAAGGATGTTGGGCAATTAAAGGTGAAACATTTTTCACACAAAGACACCATAGAGAAACACCATACCTTATAGAGAATGGAAAAGCTGATGTTGGAATAGTATGGGCAACAGAAGTTGAGCATGCAAAAAAAGAGGGTCGTAAACTTGAAGGTGTAGAAATATCTGATGCTTACAATATGGGTGATAAAGTTGGATATGCTATAGGTATATTAAAGACAGGTAAACATGCATATAATGCTTCTAGATACCTTGCTTATTTAACAAGTAATGATGCACAGAATATTTATGCGAGTTATGGTTTTATCAAAGCAACAGATAAAGACCTTTTATTAAAAGCAATACCCCGTTAATACTCCTTATATCTACATTTTGATATAATCGCTATTATTAATATAAAAAATAGGAATTTTAGTGATTACATTAAAAAAAGCACTTACGCTGAGTAAAGACGAACTTAAGAAATTTAAAGATGATTTAAAAGCGAAAATTGAAGCCAACCCTGCACTTAACGCTTACATTGATGTAAAAAATGTAGGTGAGGGTGTGCCTATCGCTATTAAAGACAACATTCAAGTTAAAGACTGGTCTGTTACTTCTGCTTCAAATATCCTTCAAGGTTATATCTCTCCCTACAATGCAACTGTTATCAACAAACTTACAGATGCAGGATTATCTCCATTTGGTCGTGTGAATATGGATGAATTTGCTATGGGAAGTACTACTGAGTCTAGCTTTTATGGTAAAACACTGAATCCTATAAATCCTCAATATGTGCCAGGGGGAAGTTCAGGTGGATCTGCTGCTGCTGTTGGTGCGGGTCTTGCTATCGCTGCACTTGGTAGTGATACGGGTGGAAGTATTCGTCAACCGGCAGCTTATTGTGGAATAGTTGGAATGAAACCTACTTATGGTCGCGTTTCGCGTTATGGTTTAGGGGCTTATGCTTCTAGTCTTGATCAGATTGGTCCACTCACACAAAATGTTGAAGATGCTGCAATTTTGTATGACATCATCTCTGGTTCATGCGAAAAAGACTCTACAAACGCAGGTAAAGACGACAAAGTGACTCCCTCATTAAATGCAGAGAGAAAACTTCGTATTGCCTCTCTTCCAAAGTACTTAGAGAGTGCAAACCAAGATGTAAAAGATGCTTATGCTAAAGCTTTAGAAGCACTAAAAGCTCAAGGTCATACTATAGTAGAACATGAGATGAAAGACTCTAAGTTTGACATCTCTGCGTATTATATTACAGCGACTGCTGAAGCTACTACAAATCTTGCTCGTTATGATGGTATCCGTTATGGTAACCGTGTTGATGGTAAAAATCTAGAAGAGACTTTTATTAACACTCGTAGTAATGGTTTTGGAGATGAAGTAAAACGCCGTATTATGCTTGGAAATTTTGTACTCTCTAGTGGATACTACGAGGCTTATTATGTAAAAGCACAAAAAGCACGTCATATCATTAAAGATAATTATGCAAAGATATTTGAAGATGTTGATTTGATTTTATCGCCTGTTGCTCCAAGTGTTGCACCAAAATTTGGTGAACTTGCAACGCCTATGGATATGTACCTTAGTGACATTTACACTATTAGTGTAAACCTCGCTGGATTACCAGCACTCTCACTTCCTATCATGAAAAATGCAGATGGAATGCCTGTTGGTTTACAACTCATTGCAAAAGCTTATGATGAGCAGACTCTTTTTGATGGTTCACTCTCACTTGAACGCGAAGTATCTTACCAAAAATAATGCTTTATACACTCATCCACACCATCCACATCTACTCTGTATTTATTTACGGAGGATTTCTTTTTGTGGATATTCTTTTTCTCTCAAAAATGAAACAAACTTTAAGTGAAGAAGAGCATAAAGTGGCTCGTGAAGCTATCATGATACATGTTCGAAAAGTGGTACCCTACTCTCTTATGGTTGCAGTAGCTAGTGGCTTATATCTTTTTTCACAAGTTTTTGGTGAGATTAGTGATAATGGTATGAGTTATTTCCAAATAGTTTTAAGTATTAAAGCCTTTTTAGGTTTATGGTTAGGTTTTCGTGGGATCAATCAAAAATTATTCGGAATTCAACCTTGGATTTTCAAGGCACATCTTTTTCCTTTTAGTCTCGTAGCCATTATTATTTTCCTCTCACAAATAATGTATTTATAGTTTGTTTATTATAGGTTGATATTATCTTTTTTAATGTAGAATAATTGCAATAAAGGATTTCATAATGAAAACACTATTTCTCATCTTCGTGCTACTCTTTACATCCCTCAGTCTTCAAGCATCTTCTCTTCGTATCGAAGCATCTAGCTTTAACCAAGAAAGAACAAACTATAAACTTATAGATACTAGAGCTGCTGATGTTTATAGTAAAGGACATATAATAGGTGCTCTAAACTTTCCAATAGGCCTTACATATGCCAACATGCAAGTTAATGGTAAACTCACAGATCCATTTACAATGCAAAAAGTTGTACAAAACTTAGGTTTAAATGCAAATGATAAGTTAGTTATATACGACGATGGATCATTCTTTGATGCAGCTCGTCTTTTTTGGGCATTAGAGGTCTATGGGTTTAAGGATGTAAAACTTTTAAACGCAGGATACAAACAGTGGTCAGACAAAAAGTTTGAGACTTCGACACAGACACCCACTGTGAGTAAAAGTGATTATATTACTATTATTGATAACAATAGACTTGCTACAAAATTTGCAACACAAATAGCAACAAGAAATCCAAATCAAATTATCATTGATGCTCGTCCAGATAAGGCCTATGAAGGCGAAGTTTCTTCTGCTAAACGTTATGGACATATTCCTAAAGCTATAAATATTCCAGCAAGCCACAACATTGATACGAACAACAAAGGTGCAGTGCTCAAAGACCTTACAGATCTTAAAGACCTTTATAAAGGTTTAGATAAAAATAAAAAAATCATTATATACTGTGCCATAGGTAAAATCTCAGCTACAAACTACTTTGCTTTGCGTGAACTCGGTTATAATGTATCTAACTATGATGCTTCATGGAGAGAGTGGGGAAATGACTTCAAACTTCCGGTAATTAACCTCCAAAACGCTAAATAAAGGAACATAAATGTGGAATAGACTTGGTATAAAATGGCAGCTAATTTTAATAATGACCTTAGTTGTCACTCTCGTCGAGCTTACAACCCTCTTTAGTGTTTTAAATATACAATCTTCTCAAAGTAAAGAGAGTGCAGTTGCACAAGTTGAATCAGTTACGAAGTCTCTTAATAATGACTTTTTAAAAGTCATATTAAATCCTACTACAGATGCTTTTTCTGACATCAGCTATCGGTTGGGGGCATTTCATAGTGTTGTTGGTATAGTTCTTGTAGATGATTTAAATAATACTCTCTACAGGTATGGTTCCATAGCAAATATCAAAAAACATAAAGAAGAAGTACTACAAAAAATTTCACTCTTTACAAAAAATAGTCTTTATATTAAAAAAGATCTCAGTATGGATGGTTATGTGTATGGTTATACACTCGTAGATATAGACCTCGCTGAACATAAAAAGACACAAGAAGAGATAGCTTGGAGCATTATCAGTATCTTTCCTTTTGCTCTTCTTTTAGGTTTAATCGTCAGTTTTTTTCTTGGAGCGAACTATACAAAACCTTTTACACAACTCTTAAATGCTATGAAAAAAAGTGATCCAACACATGAAAAAATAACACTAGTACAAACAAATGCTAAAAATGAGATAGAAGAGCTCTTTAGTGGATATAACAACCTTATGCAACAGGTCGCAGACTCATCAAAAGAGTTACACTTTCAAGCAGAGCATGACCAACTTACAAGTATAAAAAACCGTTTCTTTATAGAAGAACAGATTAAAGCAGTACTAAAAGATGAGTCAGGCTTCACATATAATCTTTTATCTCTCAATCTTGATCAGTTTAAACTTATAAATGACTCAGCTGGTTACCAAGCAGGAGATGAACTACTAAAAATGATTGCAAGTGACTATGCAAAAATACTTCCTAAAAATTCTATTTTTTCAAGAGTTGATGGTGATGCATTTATGGTTCTACTAAAAAATTCTAGTGAAAAAGACGGTTTAGATGTTTTAGATAAAAGTCTTGAAAAACTACGTGATTTTCGTTTTACTTCTGATAATGAATCGTACAGTGTTTCCGCAAGTATCGGTTTTGTTCACTTTAAATCCTTTGAGTATACATTTAAAGAGTTGATAAAAGCTCTTAACTCAGCCCTTTACAGTGCTAAAGCACAAGGAAGAAATAAGTCTTATGTATATGATCCAGAGGATGATATTACTGAACGCTTTAACATAGAACTTAAAACTGCTGCGTTTATTAAGGAAGCTCTACTCTCAGGACCTTCTCGTTTTGAACTTTTTGCACAAGACATAGTACCACTGCAGTATGAAACAGATATGTACTCATATGAGATACTTATTAGAATGTGGGATAAGGACAATAACTTTATTCCTCCAGATAATTTTTTACCTACAGCACAGCGTTATCAACAGATGCACGAGATAGATATTTGGGTTTTATGGACGTACCTAGAGACTGTTACACAAAATCCTAAGCATATAGAAAAACTACACTCAGCACATATAAACCTTGCAGGTTCTTCTCTAACAAACCCTGACTTTCAAGCAAAAGTAAAAGAAGCAGTTATGCACTTTAACTTTCCATGGCATAAACTAGAGTTAGAAGTTACAGAGACCTCGGCTGTTGGAAATTTTGCCAAAGCAAATGAGTTTATAGTATGGCTTAAAAATGTTGGAATTGGTCTTGCACTTGATGACTTTGGAACAGGTATGGCATCATTTGAGTATCTTAAATCTATGCCTTTTGATGTTGTAAAAATAGACGGCAGTTTTGTAAAGGATATGCATAATGACCTTACGGATAGAGCTGTTATAAAATATATTCACGAGATAGCAGAGCTTAATAACCAAGAGACAGTCGCAGAGTATGTTGAAACACAAGAAGATGTTGATGCATTAAGAGAGATAGGTATCACTTATGGGCAGGGTTATTTTCTTGGAAAACCTAAACCTCTTAAGGATTGGTTATAGCCATTAAAGAAATACTTTTACCTCTTTTTTAGCACAATATAGATATAATCCAAAAATTTTAAAGGATGACCATGAGAATTCGTAAACGCGCCCTAACATTTGAAGATGTACTTTTAGTACCTCAATATTCCGAAGTTCTTCCAAAAGAAGTATCACTAGAAACAAAACTAACAAAAAATATAAGCCTTAAAATCCCTATGGTATCTGCTGCAATGGATACAGTTACTGAGTATCGTGCTGCAATTGCAATGGCTAGACTTGGTGGAATAGGTATCATCCATAAAAATATGGACATTGAGAGACAATGTAAAGAAGTAACTAAGGTGAAAAAATCTGAGAGTGGTATTATTATTGATCCGATTGTTGTACACCCAGATGCTACTTTAGCCGATGCAGAACTACTTATGAGTGAATACAGAATATCTGGTGTTCCTGTTGTTGATGGTCACAATAAACTTCTTGGTATTTTAACAAACCGTGACATGCGTTTTGAAAAAGATATGAGAAAACTAGCATCAGAAGCGATGACTGCTATGCCTCTTATCACTGCAACTAAAGGTATTGACCTTGATGATGCTGCTGATATTATGCATAAAAACAAAATAGAAAAACTACCTATTATTGATGAAGATGGATTTTTAAAAGGTCTTATCACTATCAAAGACATCAAAAAACGCATTGAGTATCCAAACTCAAATAAAGACTTATTTGGTCGTCTTGTTGTTGGTGCTGCTATTGGTGTTGGTCAATATGACAGAGCTAAAGCTCTTGTTGATGCTGGAGTTGATGTTTTAGTTCTTGACTCTGCACACGGTCATTCAAAAGGTATTTTAGATACTGTTCGTAAAATTAAAGAGACTCTAGTGGTAGATGTTATCGCTGGTAATATTGCAACTTCAGAAGCTGTTCTTGCTTTAATTGAAGCTGGGGCTGACGCTGTTAAAGTAGGAATTGGACCAGGGTCTATCTGTACAACGCGTATAGTTGCTGGGGTTGGTGTTCCTCAGATAAGTGCTATTGATGAGTGTGCTGAGGCTGCTCGTCCTTTTGGCATTCCTGTTATCGCTGATGGCGGTATAAAATACTCTGGAGACATCGCTAAAGCCCTTGCTGTTGGTGCATCATGTGTTATGGCTGGTTCATTACTCGCAGGAACGGAAGAAGCTCCTGGTGAGACTATAATGTTTCAAGGGCGTCAGTACAAGTCATACCGTGGTATGGGTTCTATCGGAGCTATGCAAAAAGGTTCAACTGATAGATATTTTCAAGAAGGAACTGCTGCTGATAAGTTAGTTCCAGAAGGAATTGAAGGTCGTGTTCCATTTCGTGGAAGTATCGCTGGAATCGTTCATCAAATGATGGGTGGACTTCGTGCTTCTATGGGCTATTGTGGAAGTGAAACTATCGATATGTTCTGGGAAAAAGCAGAATTTGTAGAAATTACATCTGCTGGGCTTAAAGAGTCTCATGTTCATGATGTTATCATCACACAAGAAGCTCCTAACTACCACGTATAATATTTAATATAGAGAGGCTTCTCCAGTTTCTCTATACTTCCAAAATATCAAAAATCTTTCTCCTCTTAGTATTTTATAATTTTTTATTATGTATAATAATATAGATTACTAATTTGGGGGTTTTTATTTGAATATAATTAACAATAAAAAGTTTCTTTTATCTCAAAAAGATAAAATTATTGACAAATATGTATATATAACTACTTCTGATCTCGCTGGAAAGATTATCGATATTTCTACTGCATACTTAGAATTAACAGGGTATAAAAGAGAAGAAATTATTGGACAAAACCATAGTATATTTCGCAATCAAGATTTAGATAAATCTGTTATACAAGACCTTTGGAAAACACTTCACAAAAATGAAATATGGACTGGAGAATTTAAAAACAACAAAGTCACGGGTGAAGAGTATTGGGTTAAAGCATTTATAGAGCCTCTTTATGATGATCAAGATATAAAGATTGGTTATACCGCTGTGAATGAAGACATTACAAGTAAAAAAAAGCTTGAAGAATTATCTATCAAGGATCCCTTAACACTTTTAAGTAATCGAAGATATTTTGATACATTTTTTAAAAGAGAGCTAAACCGTACAAATTGGAAAAAAGAGTATTTTGCCCTACTTTTACTAAGTGTAGACTATTATGAAGACTATAAAGATACACATGGCCGACTCTTAGCAGATAAAGCAATTTTACAGATTGCGGATGGTCTCAAGATATGTTTAGAAAATAAAATCTATGAAATTTTCAAAGTTACTGAATTAGAATTCGCTATCATTCTAATTGATTACGATGATAGCTATATAGAAAATTTAAGTAAAAAATTATTAAACTGTGTAGAATCACTCAAGATTATTAATGAAAAGAGTCAAGTCTCTGACTTTTTCACACTCTCTATTGGAGCGGTAAACATCCATACTCAAGATAAAAATTTATACTGTAATGATATTTATAATTTAGCAGACTCAAATCTTTCAAAAGCTAAAAAAAATGGTAGAAACAGTGTTGTACTTGATATGCATGATGATGAAATCACTAATTTAAAAAACATGGACCATGTAACAAAACTACCAAATAGGAATACACTAGTCCATGATATCAATCTTTTAGATGAAGAAGCAATGCTTATTATCTTACATATTAGACAGGTCAATATGTTGAAAAACCTCTATGGTTTTGATTTTACAGTGAGTATGATTTCAAATAAGACACAACAACTTCAAAATATAATTCGAGATGCAGAAGTTTCCCTTTACTCTCTCAACCTCAAAGAGTTTGCTATTCTTATCCCAAATCCTCTTCTTTTTGAGAAATATTTACTACTGATACAACACTCAATTCTAATGGACAATACATACCATGTCAATACGTTAAATGAAGATATAAGTGCAGATTTTACTGCCGGTATCGCATATGGACTATCTAACCTATTTAACCATGCAGATTTAGTACTTCAAGAAGCAATTCTTTCTAAGATACAATATAAAGTGTATAAAAACAATCAATCTTCCTTGCAATTAGAAGAAGAAACACTTAAGAGGCTCATGATATACAAACGTGCTCTTAATGAGGGAAATATCACTCCATATTTACAACCTATAGTAGATACTAAAACAGCTAAAATATTAAAATATGAGGCTCTTGCTCGAATAGAAACAGATGATGGCGAAGTTATTTCTCCATATTATTTTTTAGATTCAGCAAAAGAAGATAAATCATTTGAATACTTTTCACGCCAGATGATGCAAAAAGTTTTTAATATATTTGAAAAAAACAGTATTGATATTTCAATGAATCTTACATATGAAAATATCACTTCTACAAGTATGGTAGAGTATATACGTAATCGTCTTGAAAAATATGGTGGTAAAGGTATGACATTTGAAATATTAGAATCAGAGGATATAGCAGATTATGATCTTTTAAAAGAATTTATTACTATGGTAAAGAGTTACGGTTGTCAAGTTTCTATTGATGATTTTGGATCTGGATACTCTAACTTTGCACATATATTACAGCTAAAAATTGACTATATAAAAATTGATGGCTCCATCATACAAAAGCTGACCTATGATGAAAATATACAACATATGTTAAAAGGTATGCTAAGCTATGCTAAAAGTGCGAATATAAAAACCATTGCAGAATTTGTAAGTTCAAAAGAGCTTAATGATATAGTTCATGAGCTTGGGATTGATTATATTCAGGGTTACTATTATGGTGAGCCAAAACCACCTCATGAGTATGGACTACTTGAGTAATGGGCACTATTAGATATGCAGGTTTTACTATTCGTTTTGTAGCCTCACTTCTTGATACGGTTTTTTTAGCACTACCGGTTGGAATTGTTATCTACCTTTTAAGTGATGGTAACTGGTTTGACTTTTCACAATATAAACATAATGTGATGATGGCTATGAGTGCGAATACTCATGCACTAGATACTCTACCGCAAACCTCCTTCAAATGGGAACTACTTTTTGAAGTCTCTGTTTTACTTATTACAATGCTGTTTTGGAAAAGATTTAAAGGGGCTACACCTGGAAAAAAGTTTGTACATATTAAAATTGTTGATGCTAAAAATTTTCAAGATATCGATAATAGACAAGCAATAACTCGATCTTTTGGTTATATCGCTTCTACTTTTTCATTTCTTATCGGTTTCATTATGGTTGCTATAAGAGATGATAAACGCGGCTTACATGATCTCTTAGCGGGAACAGTTGTAATTTATGAAGATGATTAGATTTTAATATCTAACTCATTTATCACCCCAACCGAGCCATTTTCTCTTAAAAATACAGAACTCTCAGCCATTTTTCCAAACAACTCTTCTCCTTTTTCAAAATCAAACTTAGTTGTAACACTCTCTAGATACAGTGCACCAATGCCCTTGTCTTTTAAACTATAAAAAGTGTCTTTTCCCTCACTATCTTTTGTCCATATCAAGAGTTTATCAAAGACACTATCATTTTCATCTATCCAGCCATTTTTATCATTATCATACTCTTTTAAATCTCTAAAACCATTTCCAGAATTTGGACCAAAGAGTTCACTCCCATCATTTATTTGTCCATCTTCATTTTTATCTAAGGCTAAAAAACCGCTTGAACTGTTGATAAAATTAAACTCATCTACATTACCATCCAAGTCAAGGTCAAGATTTTGTTTTATATCACTAAAAGAGACCTGTTCATTACCAAAGTTTATAACTAAAGGGTCTATGAGTGCATCACCTCCTTTAAAAGTAATAGACTCACTTTTTATACTCTCACTTTTCATACTCAGCATAAGTTTAAAGTCTATAGTTTTTCCATTTTCTAATGCAATACTACCCTTTGCAGAAAAGTTCAACTCTTGGCGTGAAGTTTCTGTTTTTGAATAACTGTAGTCTATGCCCCAACCTTGAAGTTCACTTTGTCCATTAGGCTCCCGAGAGTCTTGACTATAGGGCATGACTATCTTGATTTTTTTACCCATCAATGCTTCTAATGCTCTAACTATTTGCATTAATTTTGGGTCGAGTTGTGGTTCATCTATCAACTCTTTATCTGATATATTTAAGGATTTTAGATTGTTTGAAAGAAAAGTATTTGAGCCTCTTACTATCTGGTTAGGTGCATCTTCTGCCCTGAACCATTGTATAAGAGATTCTTTTTCTATCGTTTGTTTTTCTTGTTTATACGAAGATGCTAAGGCGATGTTTGAATTAGCGATTTTCATGATATATCCTTTGAGTTAAGGATAATATCGACTAATCAATAATTAGCTTAAAAATGTTACTCTTCGACTATAAAAAAACTATCTGCACTGATGTTTTTAAATGCAGAATTAAGAGAAGTAAAAAGTTGTGGAAAATCTACTTCCATTTTTGCTAACATCTGTTTAGTATTTTCTCTTGCATGAGGCATTTTAACATCAAAGTGCATAGCAGGACAAGCCTCATCACCAATAGCTTCTATATCATTATCTACTACAAAAGCTCTAAGTTGGCGTTCGCGCATTTGGATGAGTGGACGGATAACTATAAGCCCATTAGTTGCAGTATATTTTGGGGCTAAACTTCTCATCTGGCCATTATAAATAAAGTTCATAAAAAAACTCTCAGCAGCATCATCAAGGTGATGTCCAAGTGCTACTTTATTGCAACCTAACTCTAATGCTACACTATAAAGATACCCTCTTCTCATACGAGAGAAAAAACTACAAAAAGAGGAATTTTTACGAATCTTCTCTTTTGCAAGTTCATAAGTCTGTGTCTCTTTGATAATATGTTTGATACCATGCTCCGCGCAATGAGCAGCAAGTGCTGAGTAGTCCTCACCCATTCCATAAGAGATAGTTACAGCGATAAACTCAAACTCAAAAGGAGCACGTCTCTGCTGCTCTCTCATCGCATGAATCATAGTAAGTGAGTCTTTACCTCCAGAGAGGCCTACAAGTATCTTATCACCCTCTGCTATTAGTTTAAACTCGGCATTAGTCTTGCCTAGTTTTGACATGATTTTTTTAGAGAGTTTGATACCCATTATTTTGCTATTACTTTATCAACCATCTTCATGATAAATTCTGCACTAATAATTGCACTTGATTCCATAAATTCATCAAATGAAAAACTTGCATCTGTATCTGCTGTATCACTTATAGCGCGAAGGATGAAAAAAGGTACATTAAGTGCATTACAAACAACAGCAACACTTCCTCCCTCCATCTCTAGGGCATCTGCATTAAAGTGTTTGACAATATTTGCTTTAACTGCTTCATCATTGACAAACTGGTCTCCACTAGCTATAACACCTTCAACTACAGTTTTACCAAGCTCAGATGCTACAACTTTTGAAAGTGTCAGTAAGTCTTTATCTGCCTCAATAAAAACAGAACCTTCAGGAACATAACCCATTGGATGACCAAAAACAGTGATATCTAAATCATGTTGTGAGAGTTTTGTAGCAACAATTAAATCTCCAATTTTAAGAGAGGGATTAATTCCTCCAGCAACACCTGAAAAAAGAAGCATATCACAAGAAAAATGCTCTATCATTGTTGTCGCAGTAAGTGCTGAAAACACCTTTCCAATTTTTGAGTAAGCCACAACTAACTCTACACCATTATATGTAGCTTCATAATATTTATTACCTGCATACTCTGTTGTTTTGTACGCACCTAGTTTTTCTAATATTGGAGCCACTTCTTCTGGCATTGCACCCATAATTGCTATTTTCTTCATTTTAAACCTCTACTGTTTTAATTATTTTTTTAAAATTTTCTTGCCTGTTGTGAATACTACCTGACTCATCAACCGTGCAAGAGCCACCCCAAAAACCAAGCCCATCTTCAAAACCAACTCGGTTTACAAAGATAAGTTTAGCTGAGCACTCTAACGCCACTGTTTTGATAATATCATACCACTGCGTTTGTATCTCCAAACCATCATCACTAAATCCACGTGCAGGAGAAGCAACTAGTGCTATAATAATATCAGGATTTTGTCCTATCAGGTCATGATGTACATTTTTGTGCCAAAGATCTTCACAAATAACCATAGAGATAGTTTTATCATCAACTATAAAACTCTCAAAAATATTCCCAGCTTCAAAGTAACGAGCTTCTTCAAACATTCCGTAATTTGGAAGGTGTACCTTGTTATGTCTACTTATAAACTCACCTTTAGAAAAGTAAAGAGCGGCATTTCTAAAATGACTTTTACCTCTAAACGCAGCACCCACAACTATATCTATATCTTTACTCAGCCCTCTAAGTTCGTCTAACTCTTCAATACTCCAAGCATCTTCGCTTAGTTTATCTTGGAGCATGTAACCACTTAAAGAGAGTTCAGGAAAGACTATCAGCTCACTACTATCTTTAACACTATTTATAATTTTTACCATATCAGCTAAGTTAGTTTTGTTTAACTTAGGTGATATTTGGGCAAGTGTAACTTTCATGACTAAGCGCTTAGTTCTTCTTTAACTTTTTCTAAAGATACCATATCAGAGATGTTTACTGTTTTTAACTCTTTTGCTATTCTTCGGTTAAGTCCCTTAAGTGTTATACCATTTCCAAACTCTATCGCCATATCAAGTTCTGGAGCTACTGCTAAGATAGACTGCTTGTACTTTACTGGTTTAACAAGTTGATCTTTAAGAAGTGCAACTGCTTGCGCTTTAGAAGAGTATTTCTCAGTTGTTACATTAGAGATAATTGGTGCTGAAAAGTTATCACTAACCATTTTTCCCATTAGCTCTGCCAAAGGCTCTTGTGCAGAAGCTAAAAGCTCACAATGAGAGGCAACTGACATATCAAGTAATATGGCACGTTTTGCCCCAGCATCTTTAAAAGTCTGCTCTAAAGAAGCTAAATCATCTTTTATTCCAGCAACTACTAACTGACCATCTTGGTTATAGTTAGCAGGCCATACTTTTTTACCCGCTGCTAATGCTTCTGCACATACTTTCTCAACCGACTCATCATCAAGTCCAACAAGAACCATCATCCCTGCGTTTACACTAACACAAGCTTCTTGCATAAATGAGCCGCGTTTATGTACAAGTTCAACAGCATCAATATAATCAATAGCACCAGATGCACATAAAGCAGAAAACTCTCCTAAAGAGTGTCCTAAAAACATAGTTGGTTTCACATCAGGACAAGCATCAGTAAAAAGTTTATAAGCTATCATCTGCACTAATAAAATAGCAGGCTGAGTATAAGCAGTTTGAGCAAGCTTTTCATTTTCTTCAAAAATTAATTCTTTGAAATCAACACCTATTCTTTCTCCAGCTTTAGCGAACATTTCTCTAGCTACTTCACTATTATCATAAAAGTCTTTCCCCATTCCTACTGCTTGAGAACCTTGTCCTGCAAAAATCATTGCTATTTTACTCATTTATTTTCCTTGTAAATATTGTTTATTGTCTGCTATCTTTTTTCTTAATGTATTTCTATTGAGTCCAAGTTTATCAGATAACTGTAACTGTGAACCAAACCTATCTAAACCCGCTTTAATAAGGGGTACTTCATAAAGGTAAAGATACTTTCTATAATCACTTAAAGAGCCCATTTTATCATGTAAATAATTCTCAATAATTTGCATTAATTCTGTATCTTGAATATCTTGATGTAAGTAAGAAATCATAACCTGGCGTTTTAAAGATTTAGCATTTTGACTCAAGTCAGGTGTAAAGTCAGCTATATCAAACTTGAGTTCACCACCAAACAGTGTGAGTGCCTCTTCTTCAAATAATTTTATTAATAATTCAACATCTTCTTTTCGTTGTGATAAAGATGGAATATCGAATTTAACACTAAATAAATCATCAATAAATTCATTTGAAAAAGCCCCTTTAGAAGTTGCAATAACTCTAACCTGCTTTTCTTTAATCGTATCAATAAGGCGTTTAATGTTTGGAGAGTTCTCAATGTTAGTAATGATAAGTTCACTACAACACTCAAGGCTGACTAGTAACTCATCAAAATAAGATGCATCTACAATAGATGCATCTGGAAGTATAAATGAAGCTAAACACTTTTTACCAACCCCTACTTCGCCCATTATTAAGGCATTAACATTCAAGGTTTTTAAAAGTGTGGCTGTTTTAAGAGCCTGATATGAAGCTTCACTCGCTGTTACAAAATTAGTGGCAACCACAACCTGTTCCACAGCTTTCACCCTCAGCAGGTTTATTTTCAGCTGGCATACCAGTTAGTACTTCATCAGCAGTTGCTTCACGAACACTGTTAACAGCAACACTAAACATTAATGTTTTTCCAGCTAAAGGATGGTTAAAGTCAATTGTTACAGTCTCACCACCAAATTCTTTAACAGTTACTTGTGTAGTTCCACCATCTTCAGCTTGACCATAAAGAGTCATACCAATTTCAAGTTGAATACCAGCAAATTGATCAGCAGGGACTTCTTGAGTTGCATCATCATTGTACTCACCGTAAGCATCAGTAGGTTCAACTAAAATGTCACCTTTTTCGCCAGCTGTCATGTTGACAATTCCATTTTCTAAACCTGGAATAATTTGACCTTTACCAAACATAAATACTAATGGAGCTCCACCAATATTACTATCTACTACTTTGTCACCATCTTTTACTTCATATTCTATTGATACGATTTGATTTGCTTCTATTGCCATCATTATTTCCTTATAATTTTAATTGCGCGATTTTAACATAATTTTCTATATTATGGCTGAAGATAGAGTTTTGCCTCTGAAGCCTCAGCTGAGTTAGGGTACTTAGCAACTATTGCCCCAAAGAAAGCCTTTGCATGTCCTGTGTCACCAGTCTCTTCCATACTCAAAGCTGTATGCAACATAAGAGCAGGCATATAGGAAGCCTTTGAGTAAAGTGCTGAACTCTTTTTAAAATATGAAATTGCATTTGAGTAATTCTTTCTCTTATAGTTCATCTCACCAATCATATAATGTGCATAAGCAGGTTTATAATTTCTACTTATCAAAAGCTCATAATTTTTAATAGCATTCGTATAGTACTGCTTATCAAAAAAAGCTTTTGCATCTGTATCAAGTTGTCCAGAGCTTTTCTTCTCTACTTTTGCTTTAGATATTTTACTACTCTTATTTTTGAGTTCTTTTGCAACAAGAGTTTTAAAATCATTTACATCTTTCACTAGCGCATTAAACTCATTTTTAGAAACATACTTTTTATTAATCTCATCAACTATAAGAGTAATTTCATTTATTAGAACTTTTTGTTGTGTGATTAGGGTTTCATTTTTTTGAGCAAGTTCACTTAAACGTTTCTCATATTCAGAGCTATTGCTTGCTTTAAGTTCGTTCTCATGTATCTGCTTTTTTAAGTCTATTTTATTTTTGTGTGCTTGTCTACTGAGACTCTCTATTATACTCTGTAGTCCATCTATTCTTTCTCTTAATGAATCAAGTTTATCTGCTTGGTTATTGCTTTTAACAGAAACTTTATGTAATTTATTTTTGGTATCTAAAATAACTTTTTCATTTGATGTTAAGCCATAAGGATTTGAACTTGTGAGGTCACCTGCACCAAACGCTGAAGGTTCAGCTGCAGATAAAAGAATTGGGAGTACAGTAGAGAGTAGTAAAACTATCTTACTGTATTTCATTGTTACTACTATTTAAACTACGGTAGAAGTTTAAAATCTACACGACGATTTTTAGAATAACAATCTTGTGTTTTGTCTGCACATGTTGGGTTTGATTCGCCATAACTAACCATAGAAATACGACTTCCATCAATTCCTTCAGCAATTAAAGCTTTTTTAACAGCACTTGCACGTTTAAGACCTAGAGCAAAGTTATACTCATCACTTCCCCATTCATCACAATTACCTTCAAGCTTAACATTGTATGCAGCTGCACCTGTTTTACCTAATTCTGCTGCTTTAGTAATTTGAACTTGTGCATCAGAGTCAATGCTAAACTTATCAAAGCCGAAATAAACAGTTGAAAGTTTAGATTCAATATCAGACATACTCATATTTGCTAATGAATTTGTATCTGAATTAACAACACTTTCTTCCGCTGCGATAGTTTCTGTTTCTACTGCCTTAACTTCTTCTGCTGAAGATGTAGTCTCAGTTTTTTCAGTATCAACTGCGACATCTTTTGAACTACAACCACCAAACACTAAAAGTGCTACTACAACACTTGAAAGTACTATACTTTTCATATTTTATTTCCTTTGATATTTTAAAATTAAATTATTATACCAAAAAATATATAATTATAATTAAATTTACCAGTCCATAGACTGTACTTTTCCATATTTTAGAGGAAAAAGGTAGTTTTTATTATGGTTTAGGCGGATAATTCCTATTGAACTCTGGTTTTTATAATTTTTTATAAAAAGAATTGCATCACCATCACCAGAAAACCTAGGAAACTCATTTACTCCAGTAGCAGTTAAACGACGAATAAAATCAGTTTTTAAACTTATAAGATGTAAGTTAAAAGTATTGTTTTCAAATGCATTTGAAGTTTCTCTCGCTTTATAAACAATATAATCACCATGAGAGCTACATGCAGAATTACTTCTTCCATAATAAACCATCTGTTCTACTTCTTTCGTATCTAGTCTTTTTGAAAAAACATTTGGATACCCTAAACGCGAAGATATAAAAATAATACGGTTTTTATCCATAAACTGTGCATTTACATCTATCCCACCGTATGTAGTTTCTCGTTTATACCTTTTAGTTTTTACATTATATGTGTAAATATCAGGTTGTCCTTTTTTTGCCATAGTTAAGAGAAGGGTCTGTCCATCACGACTTACATCAGAACATATCATCATACCATCAGAAGATATAACACTAGAAACTTTTAGAGTTTTTATGTTTACATGTTTTAATGTTGGAGTTGCAGCATCTAGAGATGTGTAATAAAAAGCATTTTGAGCTCTATTCGCCCACTTTGGAAATAAATTGAATCCACCTTTAACTATCACATGCTGATAAGCAAGAGAGTAATCAGAGATGACAATTTCACTTTTTTTAGGTCCAACTATACGCGAAAATATCACCTTGCGTTTCATCCACTCAACGGAAGACTCACCCATAAACTCATTTATATCATAGGCCATAGCATGACTTACAAACATATAAATATTCTGTCTACTCACTTTATAACTTTTAGAAAACACGGTAGAGTCATTTTGGATTATTTTCATGTCTATATTAAGTGCTGTAGAATCATCTTCATACATTTTATAACGGAGTACATAATTCATATCTTTATTTTCAACTACAACATCTGTTGCATTATAATAAGTCAATCTATGGTATCTGTCTACATTAAATAGACTAATTACATTTAAATCTGCAACAAGAGATTTAAAAAACTGTAATTTAAATGTATCATCATAACTTATTGAAGCATCTTCAATCGCAATCGATGGTAATGCATCTACCTTTTTAATAACTTCAATTGTAGCATCACCTGCAAACATTAGTCCAAACAGTAACATTAATAAAAATAGTATCTTCAAGTTTTATTCCTTAGATATAAGTATAACAATAGTTCTACTTGATTTTTTTTCTGGATTACTAGGAAAAGTAATGTACATTAACCTTTCCCTAATTTTATCAGCTTCAGCATTTAATGCTTCGTTTGCGGAGTAATTTAAAACTCTAAAGTCTAAGACTCGACCTAAGGCATTTAACTCAATAACAGTTTTAACACTACTTCCCTCAGAGTTTGCAGGAACTCTGAAATGCTGATAAACAATAGCTTGAATCTTAGCCAAATATTCATTAACTTCATCTGCTGTCGAAGTTTGTTCTGTTTCTTTATTTTTCTTATGAGAGATAGCTTCTACATCATTAAGAGTAGATTTTTGTATCTTTTTTTGTATAGCAAAAAGTCTTTTTGAGTCTTTTGGTTTTACTTGCTCTTTTTTAGGAAGAATCTTTTTTGTCCATACATCTGAAAAAAGATTATTTATGTCTATGTTTTCCTCAACTGGTTTTGATATCTCTTGTTTTTTTTCTTTTGGTATTACTACAGTTTTGCTAACTAAAGAGATGGAGATAAACTTATCTTTTTTGAGGGCAAATGTTTTAGAACTTTGTGGATTAGAAAGAAGTATTGCAAAAAGAAAAAAGATAAGAGCAAAAAGAGTAAAAGCTATAAAACCGCTAATGTAAAAATTTGTATTATTATCCATTGGTAGCTAAGGAGACCTCTGTAAACCCCGCTTGCTTAACTGCACCAAGTATAGACATAACTAAACCATAATCTAAGCTTTTATCTGCACTGATAAGTACCGTTGCTTTTTTATCCAATTTTTGAGAATAGAGAAAAAAATTATCTGTAAATCCATTGAGAACAAAAGTATCTTTATTTATCTTTAGATGTTTGTCTTTATCAATACTAATATGTACAGGTGGTATTTTAGAGAGCTGTTGTGAAGTTGAACCCTGAGGTAGTCTTATATTTTCTTCATATATAATATTTGGAGCTATTACCATAAGTATCGCTAAGAGAACAAGCATAACATCTACAAGAGGAGTAATATTTAACTCAGGTTTATCATCCCAATCATATAGCATATCTATACCTTACGAGCTATAATCGCATCACTTTGCATTTGAAGATAAGAGATAAGTTCAAATGATTTTCTCTTAAGTACTTGGTGGTAAGTGTATGCAAAAATCGCTACAAAGATACCAGCTGCAGTTGCTATCAGTGCATCTGAGACACCACCTGCTATGATAGACATACTTCCACTACGCTGACCAATATGCGTAAAAGTGTCTAGTATAGAAACAACCGTGCCAAATAGACCTATAAATGGAGTTGTAGAAGCAAAAATAGAGAGGATTGAGAGTCCTTTAGTAGCTTCTTTGGTAGCAGCCATCATACCTAAAGATAAAACTTCTTTTGAAATATTATTACTTGTTTTGATAAAATTATTTAAAAAAGAGTTTTCATTTACTGTAGTAGCACCCATTAAAAGTGAATCAAGTGAGTTACTTTCATTATTTAACCAAGTATTAATAGAAAAGTATCTATAAAAAAACACCCAGTTAAGTACAATGAAGTATATCGCTAATAAAGCGAGTACACCTATTGTAACAGGATGACTTTTAAGATAAAAATCTATTAAGTTATTTAACATTTTCTTATATAAGTCTTTGAGCAGCTGACTCAATTTTAGCTGAAACAGAAGCAATAGCTGAACTAGAGTCTGCAACATCACTTATAAGTTTTCTAGCATCTTCTAGAGCTTGTGCAATTTCAGCTTCATCAGCACCACGGATAGCCGCAGCACCTTCAACTAAAATAATTACTTTTTCTTCATCTACTTGAACAACACCCCAGTTGATAACAATTGCTTCAACTGATTTGTCTTCTTTTTCAACATCTATTACACCACTTGTTAAAAGTGTTGTTAAAGATGCATGTCCAGCAAGAACACCAAATTCGCCCTCTTCACCAGGTAAAGTAACGCTAATTACTTCACCATTAAAGATTTCGCCATTTGGAGTTAGGATTTCAAGTTTAATCTTATCCATTATAGTCCTTTAAATAACAATTACTTGTTATTGATTTTCTCTTGTTTAGCGATAGCTTCTTCCATACTTCCTACCATGTAGAATGCACTTTCAGACATGTGATCATACTCACCGTCTAAGATACCCTTGAAACCTTTAATAGTGTCTTCAAGTTTAACATACTTACCAGGAGCACCTGTAAATACTTCAGCAACAAAGAATGGTTGAGAAAGAAATTTCTCAATTTTACGAGCACGTTCAACAACATTTTTGTCATCTTCGCTAAGCTCATCCATACCAAGAATCGCAATGATATCTTGAAGGTCTTTGTACTTTTGTAAAGTAGTTTGTACACCACGCGCAACACCATAATGCTCTTCACCAACAATTTGTGGATCAAGTAATCTTGAAGTTGAATCCAATGGATCAACAGCAGGATAAATACCTTTTTCAGCAATTTTACGGTTAAGAACTGTAGTTGCATCTAAGTGAGCAAAAACAGAAGCAGGAGCCGGGTCAGTTAAATCATCTGCAGGTACATATACCGCTTGAACAGAAGTAATTGAACCTTTGTGAGTTGATGTAATTCTATCTTGAAGCGCACCCATTTCACGAGCAAGAGTTGGTTGGTAACCAACAGCTGATGGAATACGACCAAGAAGAGCTGACATTTCAGAACCTGATTGCGCAAAACGGAAGATATTGTCAATGAACATAAGAACATCAAGACCTTTCTCATCACGGAAATACTCAGCCATAGTAATACCAGTAAGTGCGATACGGTTACGTGCACCTGGAGGCTCAGACATTTGACCGTAGCACAATGCAACTTTGTCAAGTACGTTAGAGTCTTTCATCTCATAGTAAAGGTCATTTCCTTCACGAGTTCTTTCACCAACACCAGCGAAAACAGATAAACCGTCATGACCGTGTGCAACATTGTGAATAAGCTCCATGATGATAACTGTTTTACCAACACCAGCACCACCAAATAATCCAACTTTACCACCCTTAGAGTAAGGAGCAAGTAAATCAACAACTTTGATACCTGTTTCAAACATTTCAGTAGTAGTAGACTGATCTACTAGTGGTGGTGGAGCACGGTGGATTGACCACTTTTCAGAATCTGTAATTTGTTCACCACCATCGATAGTCTCACCGATAACGTTAAAAATACGACCAAGTACTTTATCTCCAACAGGAACTGTAATAGGAGCACCAGTAGCAGTAGCATCCATGCCACGTACTAAACCTTCACTCATATCCATTGCAATCGTTCTAACACGACCATCACCTAAGTGAGCAGCAACTTCAAGAACTAAACGATGTTCGCTACCCTCTAAACTAACTTTAACTTCAATTGCTTCGTTAATTACAGGTAAGTAACCATCAAAATCAACATCAACAACCGGGCCCATTACCTGGCTAATCTTTCCAATCATATTATTCTCCATTATTTCATCGACTCCACACCACTGATAATCTCTATCAGTTCTGTAGTAATAGCTGCTTGACGCGCTTTGTTAAACTTTACTTTGAGACCTTTAACCATCTCTTTTGCATTGTTTGTAGCTGTATCCATAGCTTGCATACGAGATGAATGCTCTGCTGCAAGTGAATCAATTAGTGCATAGTATAAGTTAAAATCAACATATTTATTTACTAATGAATCAAGCATAACTTCTTCATTTTGTGCTTCAACTTCTAACATTGAACTGTGAGAGTCTTCGCATTCAAACCCATCAGTATCAATAGGTAGTACTTTGTTAACATGTAACTCTTGAGTTAACATATTTTTATACCCATTATATACAATGTGTAGAGCATCAGTTTTTCCATCTTTAAAGTCCATGATAGATGTTCTAATAAACTCATCAGATCTAGCTTTGTCAGGTTTAGAGCTTAAATCAATAACAGAGTCGAAAAGTTCAACCTCATTATATTTAAAAAATTCTACACCTTTTTTACCGATACCACGTAAACGTACTTTAACATTTTGCTCTTTATAACTTTTAATAAGGGCTTTAACAGCTTTAATAGTTCTAATATTAAAACCACCACATAAACCTTTGTCAGCAGTTACAAAAACAATGTCAACCATTTTAGGATTATCAATCTTGTTAAAACAACGATTTTCAATTCCTCCAACTTTGGCACAGTTAATACGTCCAGCTATTTCGGCAATCACCTGATTCATTTTTTGAGCATAAAGACGTGAGCGTTTTGCAAGCTCATCTGCACGGCGAAGTTTTGCAGTTGAAACTAGCTTCATCGCACGTGTTGTCTTTTGAGTGTTAGAAACACTCTTTATCTGTCTTTGAATATCTTTCAAGTTTGCCATTGAATAATCCCTTACTTAGCTATAAAGCTAGCTTTGAATTCTTCAAGAGCTTTCATTAATAATGCTTTTGTATCATCATCAACTTTAGAAGTGCTTCTAATGTTCTCAAAAATTTGAGGATAAGATGCTTCAATAAATGGATACATTTCAGCTTCAAAACGAACAACATTTGATGCATCCATATCATCTAAGAAACCTGCATTTCCAGCAAATATGATTGCAACTTGTTTTTCAGCAGCAAGAGGTGAAAAAGGACCTTGTTTAAGAACCTCTACCATTCTTTGACCACGTTCAAGTTGTTGACGAGAAGTCACATCTAAATCAGAAGCGAACTGAGCAAATGCTTGAAGTTCACGATACTGAGCAAGGTCAAGACGAAGAGTACCAGCAACTTGTTTAGTAGCTTTAATCTGAGCAGCACCACCAACACGAGAAACTGAAAGACCAACATTAATTGCTGGACGAACACCCGAGTTAAATAGATCTGTTTCTAAGAAAATCTGACCATCTGTAATAGAGATAACATTTGTTGGAATATATGCCGCAACATCACCCTCTTGTGTTTCAATGATTGGTAACGCAGTAAGCGATCCAGCACCCTTCTCATCAGACATTTTTGCAGCACGCTCAAGAAGACGAGAGTGAACATAAAAAACATCACCAGGATAAGCTTCACGACCTGGAGGACGACGAAGGATAAGTGACATTTCACGGTAAGCAACTGCATGCTTAGATAAATCATCATAAACAATTAGACCATGTCTTGCGTTATCACGGAAATATTCACCCATTGCAACACCAGTATATGGAGCTAAGAATTGAAGTGCAGCAGCTTCAGCAGCAGTTGAAGATACAATAATTGTATATTCCATAGCGCCGTGTTCTTCTAAACGACGAACAATTTGTGCTACTGTTGATTCTTTTTGACCGATTGCTACGTATACACAAGAAACACCATTACCCTTTTGGTTAATGATTGCATCAATTGCGATTGTAGTTTTACCAGTCTGTCTGTCACCAATGATAAGCTCACGTTGACCACGACCAATTGGAACTAGTGCATCAATTGCTTTAATACCAGTTGATAAAGGCTCATGAACAGATTTTCTATCCATAATTCCAGGTGCTTTTTCTTCTACGAAACGAGTTTCAGTAGTTTCAATTGGACCCTTACCATCTATTGGCTCACCTAGTGCGTTTACAACACGACCAAGAAGTGCATCACCTACAGGAACACGTAAAAGTTTTCCTAAACGCTTAACACTCATACCTTCGCGTAGTTCTGTACCCGCTCCAAGTATTACAACACCTACAGCAGATTCTTCAAGATTCATTACAAGACCTTGAGTTCCGTTTGTATCTTCAAATTCTACCATTTCTCCTGCCATAACATTGCTAAGTCCGTAAACTCGTGCAACACCATCAGCATAAGAAACAATCTTACCTGTTTCATTTATATCAACACTTAATTCAAAGTTGTCAATACGTTCTTTAATTATTGAGCTGATTTCATCAGCTTGGATTTTTGCTACCACTATTGTTCTCCTCTTATCAAGTTAAATTGCTTTAATGATATGTTCTATCATTTGACTATCGATTCTATCTTTAGAGAAATTAATCTCAATACCCAGACCTTCCACTTCTACTTTAATACCATTAAAGTCATTCTTTACAAATGTTAAAGTAATAGTAGAATTAAACTTATTATTTAAACCACTACTTAATTCAGTAATTACTTTAGCATCGATATCACTATCGCTGTAAATAATTCCCTCATAAGTTTTAGTAGAGTTGGCTATATCTTTTTTTAATTCACTTGCAATAGCAGGAATTATATTAATACGCTTATTTTCAACTAAAAGTTTAATTAAGTTGTTAATCTGCTCGGACTGTGCTGACTTTACTGCATCTAAAAGAAGTGAAGATTTATCTGAAGCGTTTACATGTGGATTAGCCACTATACTCAAAAACTTATCATTTTTAAATGAGTCTGCTAATACTGAAAAAATTTCTGACACACCTTGTATTGTCGCTAAATCTGAACCTGCATTTAAAGCTTTAATATATTTTTTTGCAATAAGTTCTTCCATTTAAGCAACCTTCTTCAAAATAACATTTGCCATAGCTTCTTTATCAAAGTCACCTGAACTTTGAGCAAGAGTCTCTGTAATCACGTCTTCAACAACACCACGAACCATTTTTCTTTGTGCATAGTCTCTTGTAGAAGAACCCTGCTTAGATAATGTTTCTAAATCTAACTCACATTGAGTCATGATGTTGTCATTAAGAATCTTGTTCTCTTTCTTAGCAGACACTACTAAATCTTGTGCAAATTTCTCTGCATCAGAGATTTTAGCTAGTGCCTCTTTTTTAAGAGTTACTGATTCATTCAGTTTGTCTTGAACCTTTTTCAATTCATCAGCAATAGCTTGACTTCTTGATGCAAAGAAATTCTTTGCTGGTTCTGCAACTAGATACCAAACAAGCCCTGCAAATAGTAAAAAGTTTACTGTACGTTGTACAATATCTGTTTCACCATGCCCAGCTTCAGATGCAAATGCATAAGTTGATATCATTACAATTAATAATAAAATTCTACTCACATTACACCCTTATATTTGACTAAATTTAGCTTTTACAGCTTCTTTAAACCCTGGAACTTGAGACATTAAGTCAGAAGTCAACTCATCTTTAGCTTTAGAGAGTGATTGCTCAAACTCTAAATATTCACTAGCAAGTTCAGCACGTTTTGCCTCTAACTTACTCTCTGCTAATTCCTTAGCATCTGTTATAACTTTTTCTCTTAGGGCCGCAGCTTCTAGTTTAGCAGTCATAATTATTGAATTAGCTTTTTCATTAAGAGCATTGATTTCATCGTCATTAGAACCTGTTTTATCAAGGTCTTTTTTAATGTCTTCATCGCGCTTATTCATAAAACTAAATAATGGATTATAAAGCCAACTATTTAGAACGGCTATAAGGGAAACAAATACAACAAATGTAACCAAGAGTAGTATTGGATTTATATCTAACATAGCACCTCCTAAAAGTTGCGAGATTATACTATGATTAAATTGAAAGGATAGTTAAATGAAGAAAAAGATTTATAATTTGAAAGATTAGTCCCTAAGATGTGACAAGAAATCTTCAATTTCTTCTTCACATGAGAATTCTATTGTGAGGGATTTTTTACTTGTTTTTGATTTT
Organism: Sulfurimonas sp. SAG-AH-194-C21; assembly: GCF_029215985.1. Classification (GTDB taxonomy): domain Bacteria; phylum Campylobacterota; class Campylobacteria; order Campylobacterales; family Sulfurimonadaceae; genus Sulfurimonas. Next base: position 79,394 of record NZ_JAEMVC010000004.1, on the reverse strand, counting down.
AGACCAAAAGACTGGAGTCTGTTTTTTATGCTGTTGAAGTTAAAAGAGACTTCTTGCACTTTTGAAATAAGCGGTTTATTAGTGACTTTCATTGATTTTGTCAGCGCTTCAACTTCTCTTACACTTAGTTTTTGTCCTATAATTGAGTTTACAATAAGTTGCTGTTCTTTATCATCAAGGCCAACTAAAACTTTTGCATGTCCTGCTGAAATCTTTTTCTCTAAGAGTGCTTTTTGTGTTTTTACAGAGAGCTGAAGTAATCTTAAACTATTTGTAATATGTGTTCTACTTTTATGCAACATAGTTGCTAGTTCATCATGTGTCAAATCGTGTAGTTTAATAAGTTCACTATATGCATCTGCAAGCTCTATAGAGTTTAGCTCTTCACGTTGAATATTTTCTATAAGAGCGAATTGACGCATTTTTTGCTCATCAGAGTTTAAAACAATCGCACGTATCTCTTTGAGTTTTGCTAACTTACTCGCACGATATCTACGCTCACCTGCTATAAGAACATAACCATCTATATCTTCTGTTACAACGATAGGTTGAATTAAACCATCTTCTTTAATTGATTCTGCAAGTTCTGCAAGAGCAGTCTCGTCAAAAGATTTTCTCGGTTGAAAGGGATTGGGTCTAATGTCTTTGAGTGCTATTTCTAAAACCATATCACGTTGAGAACCTTCATTTTCGTATGCTTCGTCCATCTCACCTAAAAGGGCATCAAGTCCTCGTCCTAGTCTCTGTGTCTTCATTATTTAATAATCGCCTGTGCTAAATTTTGGTAAGCGATAGAACCGCTTGATTTTACATCATAAAGAATTGCAGGTTTACCAAAAGATGGTGCTTCTGCTAGTTTTACATTTCTTGGAACAACTATATACTTCCCATCTTCATCTTTAAAGAACTTTCCTTTAAAGTGCTGTTTTAAATCTGCAAAAACCTGCTTTGATAGATTATTTTGAGAGCTAAACATTGTTGGTAAAAAACCTTTTACACTTAGTTTTGGATTAATAGACTTCTTCACAAGTTTTACCGTGTTTAAAAGCTGTGCTAAACCCTCTAGTGCAAAAAACTCACACTGAATAGGAATAATAACTGAGTTTGATGCGGAGAGTGCATTTATAGTCATAGGTCCAAGTGCGGGTGGAGAATCTATGATAATGTAATCATAATCTTTTTTAACATTTGCAATAGCATTTTTAAGTACTAACTCACGGCCTTTTGCCTTATCTGTGTCATAGTACTCTTTTTCAATTCCAACAAGACCAATGTTTGATGGAGCTAAATGAAGTGTAGGTAAGTCAGACTTTAAGATAATGTCTTTTAGTTTTTTTGTTCCAATAAGTACATGATAGATATTAAACTCATAGTCATTACGATGAAAACCAAAAGAGGTAGTCGCGTTTGCTTGAGGGTCTGAATCGATTAAGAGTACTTTTTTTTCTGCTACGGCGAGAGACGCAGCTAAATTTACAGCAGTTGTTGTTTTACCCACTCCACCCTTTTGGTTTGCGATTACTATTACTTCACTCATCTTAAACTATATATCCTCTCACCATTTATATTTAAACTTCCATCATCTTCAAGGACTGCTTCAGATAGTGAAACTTTTATACCTTTTATATGTGTAGAGAAATTTTGATTTGTATAAAAGTTTATCTTATATTTACTAAAAACTTGCTTCCATGAAGGTTTTTTTTCTATTATTTTAAAATAATTTTTTAGTATAATATTTTTATCTAACTCTAAATCTAGGTTTGCAAAGCTATTTGAGGACTTTATAAGATTAAGACCGACTCCACAAACAATATTATCATTCACAATATTTGTAATCATACCCCCAACTTTTTTTTTATTTATGTATAAATCATTCGGCCATTTTAGAAAAACCTTAGAACCCAAATCTTCAAGTGTCTCTTTTAAAAGGTATGAGAAGTAGATAGAAGCGGATTCTAGTTTTAAGTCTTTTGGTAAGGAGCTTATAGATAATGCAAAAGATAAAAACAGATTACCTTTTTGTGAAGTCCAGGAATTATCACGGCTTCCCACACCTGCTGTTTGTAGTTCACATACAACAGCTAAAGGTAAAGAAATATTTTTATCTATTAATTTTTCTTTTAAATATACTTGGGTAGATGCCAAAGTATCAAAATAAAGTGTCTTCAATTGCCAATCTTTTTCCGTTGATATAGGAGATTACATTCATCTCTTTTTTTGATTGTGGCTGAACAGTGTATATTCGTACACTTCCCTTTTCACACGACACCACTATTGAATCATTACTAATTTCAAGTATCTTTCCTGCTTCTCCAAGAGTACACTTGTCAAGAAGCTCAATCTTTTTTAACTTTAAACCGCTTTCTAAGTAGATTCCAGGCCAAGGGGTAAAAGCTCTATACTTATTATACACTGTATGTGCATCAGAAAATGATACTTTACCATCTTGTTTTGTTATTTTTTTGCAATGTGTAGACTCTTCATTATTTTGTTTTATAGCTGTATATGTCTCAAAGTTATTGAGTATATCTACTGTTAAGTTTGTTGCAACTTCAGTAAGAGTATCAAATAGTGTCTCAACCATCATATCTTTAGGTACTTGTATAGTATCTATTTTTAAAATATCACCTGTATCAAGGCCCTCTTCCATAAGCATAGCCGTTACACCTGTCTCTTTGTCATCATTAAGTAAAGTTTGTTGTATTGGGCTTGCTCCACGGTACTGTGGGAGTATCGAGGCATGCAGGTTTATACACGGAGCATGCTCAAGTATTAAACGAGGTAAAATCTGTCCATATGCAGCTACTACTATATAGTCACAAGCTATTGTTAAAAGCTCTTCTATAGTCTCTTCATCTCGAAGACGATTTGGTTGATAGACTGTTATTTTGTTTAACTCAGCCATAACTTTAACTTCTGGTGGCGTAATAATCTTTTTACGACCAACCGGTTTATCAGGTTGGGTATAGACTGCGGCTACATTAATATTTACTTCTTCAATGAGGCGTTCTAAAATTTTTTCGGCATAGTCTGGTGTACCCATAAAAATTACATTTATCATCTACTTAACCTTTGTGAAAAGTGTTCCACCTATATGTTTTGCATCTAAAGCAAATGATTTTGCATCCCTCAAATCAAATCCACTCGTTAAAAATGTATCAATATTTTCTTCAAGTAAATAAGCAGCTGCTTTTAGTTTTGTAACTATGCCACCCGTTGCAAAAATATTGTTGGGAGTAGGAGAACAGTTTAGTTCTTCTTCACTTATAGTATTTACAACTTTTAAAACTTCGGCATGTATGTGTTCTCTTGGATCAGCATTATAATAAGCATCAATATCTGAGAGTATTATAAGTAAATCTGCACCAGTGTCTTTTGCTATATATGCAGAGAGTTGATCGTTATCTCCTACTTCAAGTTCATCTGTTGATGTTGCATCATTCTCATTAATGATAGGTAAAATATCATTAGCTAATAATGTATTTATAGTATTGTTTATACGCGATATATCATCAGATTTGTTCAAGTTTGCTGCAGTAACTAAAACTTGTGAAGTGATGATTTTAAAAGGGAGGAACTTTTGAGCATACTTACTTAAAAGTATAGGTTGCCCAATAGCTGCTAAAGCTTGTTTGTTTGCAAGGAGTGTTCGGTCAAGTTCTAAGGCAGTATATCCTGCTGAAACGGCACCAGAAGAGACAAGTATAACTTCGTTTTCTTTTTTTAACTCGGCAATAAAAGCAACAAGGGCATGCATGCGTTTTAATGCTATATCACCATCTTGTGTTAAAACTGCACTTCCAACTTTAACGACAATTCGTCTCATTTTTAACCTTATGTTCTATCTGTTTGTACTAAATTAAAAAGTGCATGTTTTAATGCTTCTATATTTTTATGTGTTGGCGAAGATATAGGTGCGACTAAGTATGGTTTATTTATATCAAACCCTAACTCATCTGATGCTGAATCTTGCACATAAAAAGGCATTTTAGAATCAAAGTTAAACTCATTAGTATATGATTTTTCTAAACCTAAAAGTGTTAAAAAGTCATTTACTAAACCTTCTATCTCATCAGGAGGGATTACATCAACACGAGTTAAGGCAATAGCATATTTTGAAGAACCTAGAATTTCTGAAAATGAAGCAATCTCACTTTTAAGTACTTCTATCTGCTCTTTTAGTTCTCTATAGTTACCTAAATCAACCATATAAAGAAGAATCTTAGTTCGCTCGATATGACGTAAGAACTGAATCCCTAAACCTTTACCCTCATGCGCACCACCAATAATTCCTGGAATATCAGCCATAACAAATGACTCATAATCTCCAATGTTTACTTGACCTAGTTTAGGAGTAAGTGTTGTAAACTCATAGTTAGCTATCTCAGGTCTTGCATTCGACACAGTTGATATAAGTGTTGACTTTCCAACATTAGGAAAACCAACTAACCCGATATCTGCGATAAGTTTAAGATCTAGTTTAATAGCTCTAGTCTCACCTTTTTCACCAGGTTGTGCATATGTTGGTCTTTGGTTTGTTGGAGATTTGAAGTGAGTATTTCCAAGCCCACCTTTACCACCGAAAATAAACTTCTCTTCTTGACCATCTGTAGTCATGTCAAAAAGTACATCGCCTGTTTCCATATCAAGTATCTGTGTTCCAGGTGGAACTATAATAACTTTTTTATCACCTGATTTTCCAGTACAGTTTCTACCTTCACCTGGTTTACCACCATCTGCTCTTATGTGCATCTTTCTTTGGAAATGAGAAAGTGTGTGAGTATTATTGTCACATTTAAAGTAAACATCTCCACCTTTTCCACCATCACCACCATTTGGACCACCATTGAGTACAAATTTTTCACGACGAAAAGCAACACAACCTTGTCCACCTTTTCCTGAACTTACTGTTAATTCGACGCTGTCTGTAAACATTTGATTTCCTTAATGTTAAATACTTAAAAATTTACTTATAATGAAAAGAGTTAATTATTAAATATTTATTGTTTATTTAGAATTTGTATTAATTCTGAGATGAAGTATCTGGGCAGATGCCCAAATATGTAGAGTTATACTGCAGGTATAATTGAAACTTGTTGACGTTTTTTGTCTTTTCTTTCGAATCTAACAACACCATCAATTAATGCATAAAGAGTATGATCTTTACCCATTCCCATGTTATTTCCTGGATGAACTTTCGTTCCACGTTGACGAATAACAATGTTACCAGCGATAACAGATTCCCCACCGAATTTTTTTACACCAAGTCTTCTACCGGCTGAGTCACGATTATTCTGTGTACTTCCCTGTCCTTTCTTATGTGCCATATTATGCTCCTTGAGTTATTTAGCTATGCAGCTATTTTCGTGATTCTAACACGAGTGAAGTCTCGTCTGAAACCACGCTTAACTTTACTGTCTTTACGACGACGTTTCTTAAAAGTAATAACTTTTCTATCACGTCCTTCATTCATAACTACAGCAGTTACGATTGCGCCTTCAACAAAAGGAGCTCCGAATACTAGTTCACCTGCGTTAACAGCTAAAACTTCTTTGATTTCTATAACAGTACCAGCGTCAAGAGACATTTTATCGAATGATATTTCATCACCCTCTGTCACTTTATACTGCTTACCACCATTTTTAATAATTGCGTACATTTGTGGTCCTTAAAAAATATGTATTTCTACATTAAAGTTCGCAATTCTATCCAAACAAGCTTTAAGTTTTGTTTAATGCTTGTAAAAATGCACTTTTATTCTCATTTAAGAGTGTAATCGTACAATTTGTACAAAAGGATTCTCAATGCTTAATCTAAAACATCTACTAATCTTTAGTCTTTTTCTCGTTACTCTTTTAGAAGCGAGAATGGATCGTTATGATGAAAGAGGCTTTCGAGTTTATCTACAGTACTGCAAAGAGTGTCATCGTGACCCATATACAATGGCAGATCGTATGAAATCTAAAAAATGGAAAAAAGCTTTTGCTAATGATGGGAAAAAACTTATTACTTTTCATAAAGGAGATGATGCGAGAGTACGTAAAGTACTCAAGCGAAAAAGTAAAACAAAACATCTTCGCAAATTTTTAATGCAAAGTGCTTCAGATAGTGGTGTAGTTATTGGTTGTGATGGTAACTACTGTGGTCACTAAACTTTAATAAAGTACTATTTTACTAATGCCACAGCATCCACTTCTACAAGTGCATTTTTAGGTAAAGTTTTTACGGCTACCGTTGCACGTGCTGGTTTATGTGAACCAAAGGCTTCAGAGTAGACTTCATTTACAAGGGCAAAATCATCCATATTTGCTAAAAATATAGTGGTTTTAAGCACATTGTCTAAAGAACTTCCAGCTTCTATAAGAACTGCTTCAAGGTTTTTCATTACACGGACTGCTTGGACAACTACATCTTCACTCAAGAGTTCATCCCCACCTTGGGGTGTTAAAGCAATCTGTCCTGAAGTATATACTATGCCATTTGCCACTACTGCTTGAGAGTAAGGTCCTATTGCCGAGGGTGCATCATCTGTTTGTACTAGTTTCATTTATTATATTTCCTTGATTTTATTTACTTACTTTGAGTTTATCTTGTGCATTATCCATAAAGGCATCAAAACAAGCTACTCCACGATGACCCAAAGAGCTATATAAAATATTTCCCTCTGTATCTGTAAAGTAGTGTCTTGGTACGGGTGCTGTTTCAAACTGTGTTGGGATACTATGCTGATCACGAGACATATGAATAGTTATAAATTCACGATAGAGTCTTTTTTTTATCTTTTCATCTTGCAGTGTTGTGTTTGCAAACTTCTTACACCATTTACAGTTATCACTTGTAATAAATACATATATAAGTTTATTTTCTTTTTTAGCATCTACTAAAGCTTGTTTATAGTCACTTGACCAATCTAAGTTTGCACCAAAAAGTGCAATGCTTAACAGTATTATAGATAATAATTTTTTCATAATTACTCCCAGTTGTCTATTAAAGTTTTAAACACTTTACACAAGTCCTCGACTTCTCCTCTTGTAGTTCTCTCATTTACAGAGTGAATAGAGTCATTTTTAACACCAAACTCTACCACAGCTACACCCATAGGTGAAATGAAGCGGGCATCACTTGTACCACCTGCTGTAGAGTGTTCAGGTCGTATACCTGTCACACTCTCAATCGCACTGTCTAGGTATCTTACAAGTTTAGTGTTTGTATCCGTTCTAAAAGGATAAGAGCCTTGCGTTAAACGCAGTTCGAAATCGAGCCCTTTAAAATGTTTTTCTACAAACATTGTAACTTCTTTTTGTGTAGTTTTTGTGTTGTTTCTAACGTTAAACATCATTTGGAGCTCATTAGGAGTTACATTTGTCACTTGCATTCCAGAGCGAATATCTGTAACTACAAATTTACTTGGTGAGAAAAACGCATCCCCATTATCCAAATCAACTCCAGCCATATTTCCTAAAACTTTTGAAATATTATGAATAGGATTTATCGCTTTTTCTGGATAAGCCGCATGCCCTTGTTTGCCTTTGAGAGTTAGATAACCATTTATAGAACCACGGCGTCCTACTTTTATAGCATCACCGAATCTATTTGAGCAAGTTGGTTCAGCAACTACACAAGCATCTGGAAGCAGGTCATTGTTTTCTAAAAATTCTAAGAGTTTTACAGTACCATTTACGGCTTCTCCCTCTTCATCTGAGGTAAGCATAAGAGAAAGTGTCCCTTTAAACTCTTTAGTCTCTTTTACAGCCTGTGTAAACGCAGCCAATCCACTCTTCATATCTTGAGCACCACGACCATAAATAAAACCATCTTTTTCAACAGCTTCATATGGATTTGTATCCCAGTTACTACCAGCTGGCACTACATCTACATGTCCTGCAAAACAGAGATGTTCACCCTCAGAGAATTTTTTATAAATAAAAAGGTTTTTAATATCGTCAACATCAACTCTAACGGCTTCAAATCCTTCTAAATAATTTTCAATAAAATCAAGTAGTCCACCATCATCTGGTGTTTCACTCTTAGAGTTGATAAAAAATTTAAATAAATCTATTACATCCACAGCTTATTGTCCTGGATTATCATAAAAGATATATGGAGTTGAGAAGTTACTCACTTCAAAATAAAGTTTTTTCTCACCCGCATCTACCTTATAGTTTTGATTAGTATCTAAGTAACCATAACCATATCTATAGTTTCTAGACTCAGTACCGTTTGTAGAAACAGCAGTTGAGAGTTTATCTATTTTGATATAACGCTGTACAAGTTTTTCACCCATATAAACATCTAAAACACCATCTGTGCCTGTCCAGTTTTGGATACTACGACCTATCTTGTTTTGTGTCTCTTGTGTACAAGCACTTAAAAGAAGTGCTAATGCAAGAAGAGAAATACTAAGTATTTTTCGCATATTAAACTACTCCATTTTTAAGGATTCTGAGTGCTGTCTCTTCATCATCAGTTCGCATTAAAGACTCACCAACTAAGAATGCATCTACACCAGCTTTACTTAAGTCCTCAAGTTGTCCATGCTCATATATACCACTCTCAGCTACGATAATTTTCCCATTTGGAATAAGAGGGATAAGATCATAACAGAGATTCATATTCATCTCAAATGTCTGTAAATTTCTGTGGTTAATACCGATGATATCAGCTCCTGCATAAATGGCTTTTGTTAAGTCAGTTTTATCATGAACCTCAACTAGTGCTTCCATTCCTAAGTGTCTAGTGTAGTTAAGTAAATCTTTTAACTCAGCTTTAGAGAGTGCTGCTGCGATAAGTAATATAAAATCAGCACCATGAACAGTAGATTCTAAGACTTGGTACTTTGAGACAATAAAATCTTTACGAAGCAGTGGTATACCTACATAACGACGAATACCGCCAAGATAATCAAGGCTTCCTTGAAAAAAGTGTGGTTCTGTAAGGATAGAAATTGCACTAGCACCACCGCGTTCATAACTTTGTGCAATGGCTAAAGGGTCAAAGTCTTCACGGATTATACCCTTTGAAGGAGAGGCTTTTTTTACTTCAGAGATAATTCGGTATGGATCTTCTTCTGTCGCTTTTAAGTAAGGGATAACATCACGAGGAACTCTAGCATTAAATGCGAGTGAGCGTCCAAGCCAGTCAAGAGAAAACTTTTTTTCTCTCTCTTCTAAATCTTCTTTTGTTTTTTTGATAATATCATCTAAAATCATTTTATTTTTTACCTTTTTTATTTTTTAAACATCTATCTATCTTTTTAATATGAGCTTTAACTTCAGGGTCATCACCACCTTCCATCTGTGCCACTTCTTTTATAAGTTTATCTGCTTTTTGACACTCACCAAGTTTATAGTAACCCCATGCTTTAGAGTCAAGATAAAATGCAGACTTTGGTTGTAGTGCTAAGACTTGCTCAATATACATCATTCCTTTTTTCACATCTACCTCATGGTCTATGAGTATGTATCCAAGGTAATTAAGGTACATTGTTTGATGGTTTAGCGCTACAACTTTTTCCAACTTAGCCACAACACTTTTAAGTAAAACTTTTGACGATTTATCCTCAGCACTTTCATACTCATAAATAGCACTCTGACCTAAGTAGTCAATGTTAAGTGTTTTTAAATACAGTTTCGAAGCAAGCACAAATGCTTTATCATAATACTTTAAAGAGGTGTACAGCTGCAAAAGTACCACATCATCACTCTTAGACTCTTCTAAAAAAGCTGTCAATTGTATATAATCACGTTGATATGTATAAATTTGAATAATCTTTTTCGCTATTTTAGGGCTTTTATCAACCTCGTAAAGCCTTAAATATGTTGTAAGTAAGCCATCAATATTATTATCATTAGAGTAAAAAGCTATTAAACGCAGACAGATAAGTTTTGAGCAACCAATCATTCTAGAATATGTCTCTAGGTGTGCGATAGCTTCTTTTTTTCTTCCTAAGTCTACATATAAAATGATGGACATTTTATCAAGTATTTTTTCATTATTATTTTTTGTATAAGCACTCTCTAAATACTTAACAGCTAAATCAAATTCTTGTCGTTTTATGTAGATATCTGAAGTTAATAGATAATCATTGGGGAGTTTAGTCTTACTTGCTAAAAGAACTGAGAGTTTTATCGCTTCATCAAGTTGTCCAAGTTCAAAAAGTGCTACAACTTTATATCTTAGCAGTCTCACATCAAAAATATTTTCTTTTTCAAATGCATCTACTCTTTTTATAACTTTTTCATTTTCTCTTGCTATCAAATCATTTTCAAGAGAGCGATACATATACTCTTGTTTATCTGATTTTTCATAGAGTGTTGTAAAAAGATCAGAAGCGGACTTATAATCTTGAACTTGTTCTGCACGTAGGGCAAAAAGTATATAGGTGTCTTCATCTAAAAAAGATTTTTCATTGGGTTTTACTTTTACTTCTTCCCTCACTGAACATGAAGTAAAAATAATAGCAGTTATAAAAAATATACAAAGTCTAATCATCAACTATTCCTGGACATTCATCTTTTAGTTCTTCCACATTTGTTTTAAAATAATCCCAAAAAGGAAAAGTGATACACTGAGAGGGTCTCTCTGTATATATCTTACAGCCATTACTCTCTCTATCATAAAAAACACATTCATAAGAGTTCTCATGTTGAACTTCTTTTATAGAGTATTTATAGCCATGCTTAAAAAGATACTTTACCCCAAAATCATTAACACTTAGATTTAATAACTTAGCTATTTTAAATATCTCATCTTTTGAAACATGTATATAACCACTCTCCCCAGTACAACATCTTCCCTCACAAGTAGCACAAGCATCTTGGTTAAAAGCATAAGGGTAACCCTCTTTTTTAATTATAGTTGACATTTTATACTCTGTGTATCTGTTTTTTTAAAAATCTCTTGTATCCTTTGTGTGTACTCATTTTCATTCATAACTATGAGTGGTTCTAAAACTTTCATCATAGACTTAGAGCCATTTCGGGCATGAACCATTACTAAAGAGGCACTTTTTATCTCTTTAGGATATACAAATTGTACATCACATATTTTCATTTTTACTTTTTCTAAAGCACTACATATATCTCCAAAAGAGGAAGGGTCATAACAGAAGACAAAGTGAGAATGGGGTTTAAGTAAACGCGACACTTTTTTAAAAAATGCATCAAGTGGAAGGTTTGAAGCATACCTCGCGTTTAGCAGTATCTCATCTTCACTTTTTTGAACACCTTGGGGATAAAAAGGAGGATTTGAAACTATAAAGTTATATTTATTTTCTTCTTCTAGTTCTAAAAAATTAGACTCAAATAGTTGATACTCTATCTTATTTATAAGTGCATTTTTTTTTGCATACTTTATAAAAAGTTCTTGTTTTTCTACAGCAGATACATTGACTTTTGTAAAATCTCTTCCAATAAGTAAACCGACTATGCCACATCCTGCTCCAACATCAAGCAGTTCTCCCTTAGGGTTAAAACGAGAAATAAAGTCATATAAAAAAAGGGAGTCTGAGTTATAAGAGTATCCTGATTCTGGTTGATAGAGCGTCATGTAAGAAAGAGACCTTTTTAATATGTTTAGATATAATTTCCTTATTATATCCTATAAAGGCTTTACTCTTATGATTATTATTCCAGCACGACTTGCATCAACACGTTTTCCTCAAAAGGTTTTAGCAGACATAGGTGGGCTTCCTATGGTAGTTCGTACGGCCCAAAGAGTAGCACATTTAGATAGAGTTGTCGTTGCCGCTGATGATGAAAAAATCATAGAAGTATGTAAGTCTTATGGGATTGAGGCTATGCTTACCTCTACGACTCATAAAAGTGGAACTGACCGTATTCATGAATGTGCGACAATATTAAACCTAGATGATAATGAACTGATTATTAACGTTCAAGCAGATGAGCCTTTTATAGAACCTAATGTAGTTGAGTCGCTTATAAAAAAGCTCAAAAAATTACAAAATGACAATGAACCTTTTATCATGGGCAGTTGCTATAATGCTATTAATGCAGACTCAGCGAAAGACCCTAATCTTGTTAAGGTTGTTTTAGATGATGAGGATAATGCCATCTACTTTTCGCGCTCTGCCATTCCTTATAACCAAGGTGGAGGAGCAAAGTATTTCGGGCACATAGGGATTTATGGTTTTGCTAAAAAAAGTTTACAAGAGTTCTGCTCACTTAAAGATGCCCCTATTGAAGACATAGAAAAATTAGAGCAACTTCGGGCTATCTATCATCAAAAGAGTATCACAATGGTAAAAGTCACTTCAACAGGTTTTGGAATCGATACAAAAGAGGATTTAGCTAGAGCCGTAGAGATATTTCTCTAGCGACGAGGTTTAGTGTAGATTGTGTATGTTCCAAACTGTTCACTCATAGAGAACTCATGTTTTGAACAAAAAGTTGTTTTCATCTTGTTTAGGAGTGACTCAGCTTCTACTTTAGCTTCATCTTTAGTATCGAAATCTTGTGTATCCCAAAGTCCATTTTTCACAAAACAACTACAGGGACTCATTACATTTACTTTATACATACTAGCATTCCTTAAAAATCAAAAATATCATCAAAATCTTCAGCATCACCAGCTGGTGCGCTATCCATCGTTAACATACTTCCAATTGTTTGACAGTTTACAGCAATAGTATCATTCATAAAGTCTATACTTGGTGCACCTGTATGAAAAGACTGCTCTGCCCAGCTCATCAAGTCTCTACTAAAGGCTGCGCACATTGGTCCTAATGCCTCAGAGTTTTGCACAAAGATATCCGTATGAATAGACATAGTGCTTCCTAAAGTACGCAAAGCATCTGCTATCACATATATTTCAGAATAACTCGATAGGATTGAACCTAGTCTCTCTATATAAGTATAGATTTCTTCTACTTCCTCACTTGTTACATCACCACTACCAACAACAAGCATCAAAGAGTTTAATTTAGTAGTATACTCCTCTAAATCAGCCATATCTTCAGAATCTAAATAGTCAAAAACCTGTAACTCTACAGAAGCATACGCTACACTCGTTACTGCTTCTTCAACTTTTATAGTCTGTTCAGGTACTACAACTAAAATAGGTTCTTCTGCTTCAAAAACTTCAAATATTTTTTTAAGCTTAAAGGAGAGTTTATTATCTTCTGTCTTATACTCTGAAGTGACCTCATTTTTCTTGAAAAGAAGTGTTAAAACTTGAGTCGGAACAGCATCAATATTAGTGACAGTAAAGTACTGGTACTCAGATGAACTTTCCACTATAAGGTGACTTTTAGTCCCTAAACGCAACTGCATTTCTCCTAAGGAAAAAATCATTCGTACAACATCACTTAAACCTTCAAAATTTTCAGTTCCTTCTAAAAGGAAACACTCCCACAGTTCAGATAAAGCATCTTCACTTGCGAGACTAAACTTAGTATAACGATTGTATATCTCTTTTGTAAAAAGATTAATACCTTTTTCATTATTGATTTTATTCGCTTTTTCACTATTTCTAGCATTTATAAGGTGTATATAGTTTGAGATTCTTGTATTAAAGATATCAACATTAACAGGTTTAGAGATGTAGTCCTCTGCACCCTGTGTTAGTATCTCTTTTTGTCTCGCTTGATCATCTACTGCACTCACTGCAATGATCATAATCTTTTTATCATTTTGACGAATAAGCTTTGTAGCCTCAATTCCATCCATATTTGGCATCATGATATCCATAAGCACCATATCATAGTGCTTAGCCTTGCACATGTGAACTGCTTCTAGACCATCAACTGCTTCATCCATAGAAAATTGTACATCAGCATTGTTTTCACTATACTCTTCCAATAAAAGACTAAGCATCAGTCGATTATTTTTATTATCATCAACAATAAGTAGATTCATTTTCTAGATCCTTTTAAGTAGTTCTTCTACACATTTATTATAGTCTTTCATTCCTTTAGAACGCTTTGCGTCGAGAATAATTGGATTACCACTCTCAAATTGTTGTGCAAGTTTAATATCCACACCTATTGGTGATAAAAGTTTATCAGCCCCAAATGATGTTTTCACCTTAAGAACTGACTCTTTATGCTCATTAATATGAGGGTTGTACATAACAGGGAGTATCGATACATCTGCTATTTCCCTTTCTTGAGCTTTTGCACTTTTGTAGAGTGCTCTAAGCATCTGTCCAACTGCTACAACACCTAAATGATGAGGAACAAAAGGAATAAGTACACTATCTGCAACTTCAAGAGAGTTTTTTAAAAGTGCATCAAAGGTTGGTGGTGTGTCTATTACACAGTAGTCAAAAAAGTCTGCAATTTTTTCACGTTTAAAGCGATTTTTTAAAATCCCTCTTAAATCTGCATACTCATACACATCAAAGTTTACTAAGGCTGGTGAAAGGGTGAGATTTTTGTGTACTGTTGGAATAAAAGTCTCACTTAATGTTCTACCTTCAAAAATCGAGTGTATGCCAAGCTCTTCACTAGGCTCACAGCCAACACCGATAGAAGCATGACCTTGTGTATCTAAATCAAGTAAAAGGACTGAACCTTTTTTTGCTAAACCACTTGCTATATTTACAGCAGTTGTTGTTTTAGCTGAGCCACCCTTACGATTACTAACTACAATGGTTTTCACTAGTCACAAATCCTTCTAAAACAGTCTGAAATAATTTTTTTGTATCACCAAATATATAAGAACACTCATAGTTTTTTTTATATGCCATTATAAGCTGTAAAATTGCGAGATGAATATCTTCACACTCATTAAAGTTAAAAGAAACTGCTTCACCCGCTTTTTCTTGTAAAAAGTCTCTAAAACTAACCACTTCATCTTCATATATTACAGAAGTAAAATTAACTTCATTTTTTTCATATGTAATTGACATCTTATTTTCCTTACCTTGGTAGTTTTATTGTTTTAATTACATTAATTAAAACACCGTCTAAATCTAAAACATTATCTAATTCTAAAAAGTCACTTGATTCATGCTTTTCAGTTGAGTTGGTAAAATCACTCTCATCAACATGAGCGATATCTTCAATAGTATCTACTTTAATAGCAAAAAAAGCACCTTCATTCTCGTAAATAATCAACTTTTGAAGTGAATCAGCGACTAAGTCTAACTCTTGAGTAAATGATTCAAGTGCACCCATAGTATGTGCATATATTTGTGCAATATCTACATTAAACATTCTAAGTGCTTCTTCCTCATCTTTTTTATACATATCTAGTGCAATTGAACCTGTTATATGAAGCTGCTTATGATACTCCATAAGCTCATTTAAAATCTCTATGACCTTATCATCATATGCAGTAAATGTGTCTATCCATTTACCAAGTCCACAGGCATGAGGGTCTAATGTTTTTGAGAAAGTAGCACCAGTTTCTAAAGAAATTTTTAGAGAAGCTATCCACTCAGCATGTCCTTTTTTTAGACCTTCAAAAAGAATCTCTAAATCATTTTTATATGTATTCATCTGTATCAGTTTACGAAAACTGAGTACTTTTATGACCTTCTCTTCATAAGACATCATTCCATCAATAAATGCATGAGCATTAGGAATAGTAGTCAGAGAGGTTGACTCTATAATACGCTGAACATTTTCAATATTCATTGCATATTTATTTTCAGCAACACTAAAAACAATTAAATCTGTCATCACAAAGCTCCTTATGCTACTATTTGTATATCTTCTTTTAGTTTTTGACTAATACCTAATAATCCTAATGGATCCATTGCCATAATAATTTGTCCATTTCCAAGAAGGGCTGTTCCACTAAAAAGTGGATGTCCTTCCATTATACCAACGAGAGGTTTTTGTACAACATCAAGTTGTCCTAAAAATGTATTTACAACTACTGCAAGTAAATTGTCTTTAATGTTTAAAACAACAATTGAAAGTGGTTTATTTTCCATATCTTCTTCGTTAAGCATACTTTTTATAAACAGAAGAGGAATTACATCCCCACGAATATAAATAAATGGTTCATTATGTAAGTACTCTATACTTTCGCGTTCAATTTTAACAGTTTCACTTACACTATCCATTGGGATACCATAATGAATATGATTCATCTCTATATGAAGAAGTGAAGTAACAGCTAAAGACATCGGGATAGCGAGTGTTATGGTAGTTCCTACATTTGCTTTTGTAACAATACCAATAGTTCCACCAAAGCCCTCGATAGATTTTTTTACAACATCCATACCAACGCCCCGTCCACTAAACTCTGTAATAGAATCAGCAGTTGAAAGACCTGGAAGTAGTACTAGTTCTGCCATCTCTTTTTCACTCAGTGCATCAATCTCTTCAGAAGTCATAAGACCTTTTTCTAGTACTTTACTTGCAACTTTTTCTACATTAATTCCAGCACCATCATCTACAATTTCTATAATAATTCTATCAGACTGTGCATATGCATTTAACTTCACTAAACCCATTGGGTTCTTACCCTTTTGTTCACGAGTTTCTGGTGTTTCGATACCATGGTCAAGTGAGTTTCTCATGATGTGAATCATAGGGTCAGCTAACATCTCTATCATATTTTTATCTAACTTCGTCTCACCACCAATCATCTCTAACTTCACTTTTTTACTTAATGTTTTAGCAATATCACGAACAAGTTTTGGATATCTATCAAATACATAAGAAATAGGTAGCATACGCATACCCATAATAAGGTCTTGTAGTTGCTCTGAGAGACGGTTTATAAAGATATACTTATCCATAATCTCTCGTTTAATCTGCTCATGTGTCATACCTACAACATTATCAGCTAAATATGGAAGCGAGTTTTTCGCAACAAGTAGTTCTCCTACAACATTCATAAGTGAGTCAATAGATTCTTGTTCTACTTTTACAGTCTTACCAACAACAGCCTTTTGTTTTTCTTCTTTGACTGCTTTTTTCGCAACAGTTTTGACTGCTTTTACACTTGGAGTTTCCACAAGCACTTCGGCTATGACAGCAGGTGCACTCTCCTGCTTTACAACTTCGGGAACTATTTTAGCAACGCTCTCTACAACAACTTCTTTCTTTTGTATAGTTTTAACTTCTTCTACTACTACAGGAGTAGGTTCAACTGAACTGCTTTCTAGTCCCAACTGAGTATTTAAAAATGCCTCTACATCTTGTAGTGTTGTTAACTCCGGCATATCAGGTATATATTTTCGTGCATTTTCAAGTGTCACAACAACACGAAGTAAATCTTCATCATTCTCAATATATTCTATCGCTTTTTTCTGCTGTTCAAAGATACTATGTAAAACAGGTTTGATATTTTCATCTAGTTCTTCTGCTGAGACTTCAAATTGTGTTTCATCTTTTTTCTCAACTTTTGTATCAGTACCTACAACTGCTTCTTGACTTACTTCAGCACTATTAGTATATGCTTCACCTATGGATAAAGAGGAGAAAAAAGCACCTAGTTTAGCTGTATCTTCTTCTTTTATCAATCCAACTATGTCTAAAAAGCGCTCTATTTTAGCATACTGAATTGTATCCACACCTACAAGATCCATAGCACTTGAGACTTCATCTTTTATAGCATTCAAGTCTAAATCTTCAGCAATACTAGCTAACTCTTTTAATGAGTCTATCTGAAGACCGGTATCTCCGTTTGAGATACTCAACAAACTATTTATATCTAGAGGTAAAAAAGTCAACTCATCAATAAAGTTAAATAATGAATCTTCTATCTCTTCATATGTAGCATGGATAAATGCAACTAAAGAAGTTTTTAGTAAAAGTCCATCTTCATCTTCAGTTCCGCTGAGAACACCCTTCGCATTTTCATCACCCATACATGAAAAGACACCAAGAACTTTATCACCAAGTAGACTTAGTGTATAAACAGGATCATTTCCGTAAACCATACATGAATCATCTATGTCAAAAGTTACTGCATATAAGTTTGGCTCATTACAAAAGATTTCATCTACTTCAGTATTGTTAAAATTAGCTTTAGCACTATTTACACCCCGTAAGGTACCCAGAGGTAGATTAAGGACATCTTCTCTATCTGCATAAGTAAATGGACAAGCCCACACTTTCTCACCTTCAACTTCTTTGCCCATTTGTGCACTTAAGTTAGCGACTAAAGTAGCTATTGTTTCTTCATCTGCTTCAACAATATCACCTGTTTCTTCAGCGGCTTCAATTAAGTTAACTACTTCATCAAAAGCATCATAGAGTACTTCAACCATAGATTCTTTAAACTCTAACTTACCACCACGAAGCATATCAAGTAAATCTTCTGCATGGTGCGTGATATTTTTAACAGCTTCAAAACCGACAATACCACTTCCACCTTTGAGTGTATGTGCAGCACGAAATACTGAGTTGAGTAATTCGGGGTCATCACCACCAATCTCAGCAATGTTTTGATCGATAAAGGCTAAGTTTTCACGGGCTTCACTTAAAAATTGTTCTAATAATTGATCCATAATGTTCTCCTATTTCTTTACTAAAATATCTATATATGCTTGAAGTTGGTCAGGTTTTATAGGTTTAGTTTCAAAAAGATTTGCTCCAACTTTGTAAGCATTTATCTTATCTTCTTCTTTAGCTTGAGTAGTAACCATAATCACAGGTACATTCTTATGTTCTTCTTGTTTGCGTAAATCTTTTATAAAAGAATATCCGTCCATAATTGGCATATTTACATCAACGAGATACAAGTCTATCTGGGCACCTAAACTTTTTTCAAGTGCTTCCATGCCATTTTCAGCTTCTACTATTTCCATACCCATTGACTTGAGTATAGCACTATGATAGTTTCTTACCGTTTTTGAATCATCTACAACCATTATTGTTGACATCATATTCTCCTAAAAAAATTCTATTTCATCATCAGCATGTTCTGCTGAGTGTTTACCAGAAAATCTACTTTTCTTCTCTTTTGCTTCTTTAAGCGTCACTTGTAACTTTTCTTGCAATTTCACAATACTCTGCTGTGCTAAACCCTCATCGCTTTTAAAAGCATGCGAAAACATATCAATGCTCTGCTTCATACTCTCAATAGCTTCAATAGTTGCATTTAACTGCTGCGTTATAATATCTTGGTACTGAAGAGCAGTCGAAATATCTTCATCAATTTCAAGTCCATTCTTTTCCATAAAAGCACTCATTTTCATTAAAGATTCACTAGACAACTCTATAACATCCAGCTGCACATCTTTAATATGACTCAGTAATTCATCTATCGATTCAAGCATCATCATCTTATATCCCTTATGCAGGTAAACGCAGTACTCTAGATATAGCTTGTTTAAGCTGTGCTGGATTAAATGGTTTTACTATCCAGCCTGTAAGACCAAGTGCTTTACCCTGTTGTTTTAATTCTGGTTTTGTTTCAGTTGTTAGCATCAATGTGGGTGTTCTTTTCGTTGCCGGCACTGCTCGTAACTCTTTTAAAAACTCAAAACCATTCATTACAGGCATATTTAAGTCTGTTATAATTAAATCTGGAGTCATTCCTGCTTTTATCTCAGCGAGGGCAACTTGAGCTTCTGTATACTGTTTTACCTCTATAGGCATTGAGTTGGTAACCATTCTCGTTGACGCTAAAGCGGTCTCACTATCATCTACAAATATTACTAATGGCATTATTTTTTCCTTTTTATTAAATTATTTTTGATATATTAAAGTACTGTCGATCTTTTTGGCATTAAATACCGAAACAATTCGACTCATATATTCAGCATGTCCTAAAAGGACATAACCACCTGGATTGAGCATGTCATAAAATGTCATTGCAACTTCTTTTCTTGATGCATCATCAAAATAGATAAGCATATTTCTTGAAAAAATAATATCAAACTTTCCAAGTTTACGCATTTGCGCTTTGTCAAATATATTAACAACTTGAAAATCAACACTCCCCTGTAAGTCTTCACCCAGTTCGTAACCAAGTGCTCTCTTTTTAAACCACTTGGCAAGAATATCTTTAGGTATTGCATGAATTGACCTGTCACTATACTTAGCAATCTGTGCTTTTTTAATAACAGTAGAATCAATATCAATACCAACAACTTCAATATCTCTCTCTTCGACTACCTTTCCTTCTTCAACAATATGAAGAATAATAGAATACGGCTCTTCACCTGTTGAACAAGGAGAAGATAAAATTCTCAAGGGTTTCGAAGCTGGTAATTTTGCATGTAACTCTGGTAAAATTTTATTTACAAGAACTTCAAACTGATCTTTTTCTCTAAAAAAGTATGTCTCATTTACCGTAATAGCGTTCATAAGTTCTTGAAACTCTAAACCTTCTTTATCTTCAAAACGCAGCTTAAAAAAATACTTTCTAAAGTTTTCAAGTCCAAGTTCAAGTGCTCTACTGTCAATAAATTTTGCCAACTTATCGTAGTGTTTACTCATTTCTAAGTGGATACCACTTTTTCTATAAATAAACTCACCCATTTTGGTAAAATTTTCTTTAGATAACAAGTAAGCCATACTTTTTATCCTTTTATCATTGTAACTGCACCATCAACGGCGAACTCTACATAAACTTCATCTTTAAAACGTGTCTTTAAAGACTCTAAAAGAGGAATGTCCTTAACTTCACCAATCTCACCCATGTAATCTACTGCTGTCATAGCCACATTTATATCTTCTTCAGTCTCAAGTAGTTCTAACAACATCTCTCTTGATTCACTAAAACTCACATCACCTAAAACATTAATAGCAAAGATTCTTAAATCTCTATCATCACCTATTAAAAACTTCACAATATAATACTTAATAGAATCACCGAAATCTCTCAACATTGAGATACCAAGGTTTCTTATATATGCATTTTCAAGCTTCAGTAGTTCCATTATTTTTTCAATAGGTGCTTCATCTGGATCCATAGAAGAAATTGCAGAAGCAATTTTTGTTGAAACAGGTCTATGTGCATCTACTTGATGAATATAATCAATTAAAAACTCTCCACCAGCATGAAACTTTACAATTTCATCAATTATATAATCTTTCTCTGAATCATCATCAGTTGCATTAAAAGCTTCTGTAGCATCATCTAAATTTGTATATGTTACTAACTCTTCTACAACTTGTTTTACATGTTTTTTAACTAATGCCATTGTCTCACCTCCATCATTATCTTAATGTAGATACTTTTTTAAGTATATCTTTAAAGCTAAGTTGCTCAGAAACACCACCTCTATCATAAGCCTCTTTTGGCATACCATATACAGTTGCACTCTCTTCACTCTCAGCTATGGTGTATGCACCATCTTTTTTTATTCTTACCATTGCATCAGCACCATCATCACCAATACCAGTAAGTATAACTCCAACAAGGTTTTTACACTCAAAAACTTCTGCAGCGCTATTCATCATCTCATTTACACTTGGTTGAAAAAAACTTGCACCTTTGTCTTTTTCTTCTCGTATAACTATCTTGCCTGAAACTTTTTTTGCAAAATGCATATGAACACCACCTCGAGCAACATAAATATGCCCAGGTAAAAGTTCCATATTTTGTTTTGATTCTAAAACAGGAAGTATCGCAGCTCTATCTAAACGCTGTGCAAATGCAGCAGTAAACTGCTCAGGCATATGCTGTACTATACAAACAGGATGTTTAAAGTTTACAGGTAAAGAAGAGCATATCTGCTCTATCAGACCTGGTCCACCTGTAGATGAACCGATAAGCACTACTTTTTCTATCTCTTTAGATGTTCTCGCTTCTAAAACCTTTGTCTCTGCACTTGAAGATTGTGTTCGACGGCGTTCTCTTACTGGTGGTCTTGACATTTGACGCTTTAATCGTCTTGTAGATATACGACTTAAAGAACTTACTTTACTTAAAATCTCTTCACGATTTTCATTTTTCCCAACATTCATAGTCCCTGGTTTAGCTATGTAATCTATTGCACCAAGATCAAGTGCATCCATAGTAATAGTTGCATCTTCTGTTGTTAAAGAGCTTACCATAAGAATAGGTGTCGGCTGTGCTTGCATTATTTGACTTACAGCCTCGATACCATCCATAATTGGCATATTTATATCCATAGTAATCACATCATATTGGTGAGATGTTGCCTTATCTACAGCTTCTTTTCCATTTTTTGCAAATTCAATCTCAAATCCGAGTGTCTCTATCATCTCACTGAGTTGTTTTCGAACAAGTGCTGAGTCATCAACAATTAATATGCTTTTTCCCATTATGTTAGTTCCTTAGTTACGATTTTTTCTATATCCATAAGTAGTACCAGTCTCTCTCCCGCATCTAAAGAGAGCACACCACTAAAGTATTGATCATCTTCCTTACGAATATCTTCTTCTTTTATGATAAGTATGTCACTTACACTATCAACAACAAATCCTATTCTATTATCTGCAATATTACAGACAATAATCTTAGACTCTTCATTGACATATGTATCAATGTTTAACTTACTAAACAGAGAAAGCATTGTAACAATTTGCCCACGAATATTTATAATACCATCAATGGCACGGTCTGTAAACGCAACATTAGTAGAGTCTACAATATCGATAATTTCATCAACACTTTGTACATCAAATGCATACTCTTTTGAGGCCAATTTAAACACAATGGCTTCCATTGCAAAATTTTCATCATCATCATCATCATCATCATTTTTAGTTGATGATTCTATAAAGGTATCATTTTTAGTCAAAATTTCATTGAGTAGTTTGTCATTAAAAAATGAAATAATACTCTCTTCATCATGAATTACACCCGCTATTTTATTACCATCAAATGTATCACTTAGGTACTCTATATCTTTTTTATAAAAACTTTTAATATCAACAATAGCATCTATACATAAACCAATTTTTTTATTATTATAAGAAATAACAAGGATTCTATTAGCATCATTCTCTTGAGGTTTAAACCCATAGTAAATTCGTAAGTCTATTACCATAAGTAGCTTATCTCTAAGTGTTATAAGCCCTAATAAGTCATCATCACTACCGGCCACATCCGTATAATCATTATCAGCTAATATAATCTCTTGTAAATAGTCAATTTCTAAAGCATACTGCTCATTTCCCATCGAAAAAATAAGAAAGCGATTACTCGGTTCTTCTGTTTTTAACGTATCTTTTATCTTACCTGATGCGATTTCCTCTACTTCTATAGAGACCTTATTCATTTTAGAAAACAACTTTTCCAAAGAAAGTACTTGCACAAGACTCTTCTCATACTTATATATCGCGATAACAGGATCATCTTCTTTACTTATGTATTCAATTCTACTTTGGTCTATTTCTACTGTATTGTATACATCACTTACAAGTAGTGTGTTTGATGAGAGGTTTTCATTTAAACTTATGACTCTACTTTTATGATCCTTAATATCAACTTCTTCAATATTAAGCAGTTGATTCATGTCAACCATTGAGACTATATTTCCACCTACTGAGCATAAACCTCTCGTACCATAGGGACGTAAAGGTAAAGGCATCAGTTCTGGAACTCTAGAAATTTGGTTAATGTCATCAGTTGAGATAGCATAACTTTCTTGAGCATTTTTAATGATTAGAATCTCTTCAATTTGCATAATTTGCACCTATTTTTAACCTTGTTGTAGCTCATCTGCCATAACTGCTAACTCTTCAACACCTTCACCGATATGTGTCACAGTATCTATAATCAACTCACTTGCTTTACGTGATTCACTTGCATTTTTAGCACTGAGTTCCACTGCTTTTTGAATCTCACTAATACCAATCATCACCTGATTCATACCTTCTAGATTTTGATCATTTGCAGCTTTAAGTCCTGTATATTTATCTAGTAAATCAACAAGAACATCTGTAATAACTGTTATATCATTAACAAGAGAATCAATATTCCCCTCTTCTGTACCTTGAGAATGTAGTAAATCACCCCAGTCTGTTTTAACTGTATCTATTTCAGAATTCATCGACTCAACGATATCATTAATTTTTTCAGTATTACTTTCAGAATCTTTTGCTAAGTTTCTAATGTCAGCTGAAACAACTGCAAAACCTTTTCCAAAGTCACCAGCACGAGCAGCTTCAATAGAACCACTAATAGCAAGCATATTTAACTGTACGATAGAATTAGAGATATTTCCAACTGTTTTATCAACACTTTTTGTCTCTTTAACGATTATATTTAACTCGGTTCCTGCAGTATTTCCTTCTTCTATTGAGTCACCAAATGATGTTTTAATCTCAACAACCGATGATTTAACCTCATTAAACGATACTTTTAAAAGGTCAAAGTTTCTTCTTGCGATTTCTATAAGTTTATCAATATCTTTAGCTGTTAAGAGTCCTGCTTCAACAAGTTCTTTATTATTTAACGCACTCTGATTAGTATTTTGAGATGACTCTTCCATTTGGTTGAGTGAACTTGTTACATCTTCAAGTGCATTTTGAATCTCATCCATTGAAGCACTAATAGTATCTGCACTCAGTGCAATATCTTCAGCAGACTTCATAGTATCAGTTGAGTATTTTAACTCTTCTGCAAGGTTTGAGAGTTCTTTTATATCATCTTCAGTTTGTCCAAGTGCATCAGACTGAACCTCTATAGAGTTAAGCGTTTTTTCAACTGAAAGTGCTATCTCACCTGATGCTTTTGCTATATCACCAGAACCAGTATTAATCTTTTCAATAAAATCACCAAGCTGACTTGTATATGAACCTATACTTCTAGCAGCCTCTACTGAGTAAACTGCAATTTTTGTAAGTTCTTCCATCTTTAGAGCTAAGGCATTACCCTTAGAACCATTTCCAGAAATAATATCTGTCGTTGCACCAATACTTTTAATAATAGCATCAATACTTGTCTGAATTTTATTCACTAGTTCTGAAATAAACTCAGCATTTTTCTCACTCTCACCCGCTAAAGCACGTGTTTCATCAGCTACAACTGCAAAACCTTTACCATGCTCTTTTGCGCGACTTGCTTCAATAGCTGCATTTAATGCAAGTAAATTTGTTTGATCAGCAATCTTTGCGATAAAGCCAACTGCATTTCCAATATTTTGTGAAGATTCTTTGAGCTCTTCACTTTTTTTAGAAGACTCTTTTGCAACATTTACTGCACTTCCCATTCTATCAACACTTACATTGATTTTACTAACAGCTGACATAATACTTTCACCAGCAGAAAGCGTTGATGCTGTTACTGCATTAATAGTTGTAGTCATTTTACCAATGTTTGAACTAATGTTCTTCACATTTGAAAGTGCTTGCTCACTTGCTCCACTATTTTCTTCAGCAGCTGTTGCTATCTGTTCCATTGAAGATTTCAACTCTTCGATTGCACTTACACTCTCTTGAGCATTTTCTAAAATACTCATAGAAACACCAGCGATACTCTCACTAATTTGTTGTTGTTTTGCTAATGTTCTCTGCTTGCGTTTATCGACTCCACCTGAAGATACAACTGCAGAAGATGAGCCCGAACCATTTTTTTTCATTAATGCCATTTTATAATCCTTTTATCTTAATCTAATGTTGCATAAAGCTCAGCAGCTTTTTGAATATCTTCACGTGAAGGTTTAACTCGTATTGAAACATATTTTGTATTTCCACTTTTATCAACTGAACGGAGTACTGTTGCATATACCCAGTAATATCCTCCGCCTTTACGCTGGTTTTTAACATAACCTGTCCAAAAACCTTTTGTTTGAACATCATCCCAAAGTGATTTAAAAGCAGCTCTTGGCATATCTGGATGTCTAACAACATTATGTGGTTGACCTATTAGATCACTTTCCTTCATATTTGCAACTTTTAAAAAAGAATCACTAGCATAACTTACTATACCCTTTTCATCAGTCTCAGATAGAAGATACAAATCAGTGTATAGTACTTCTCCATCATCTAAATATGTTAGACCTTCAGTACCAATATCTTTATCATTTGTCGACATTATAAACCTCCATATAAAATTCAATTGATATGATGGTACTCTTTGTAAACTAAATTAAAATTGAATTAGTTGTATTTATCGTGAAATTTAAGGAATTTTTATTATTTATTGGCAAATAGTGAGAAATGACTGTTACTTGGGGGATACGCTTAAAACTTTAAGTAGTTTTAAGCGTTAGAAAAAGTGTGAAACTAGATGTTATCACGGATTTGTAGAGACTCTACAAGGTTAAGATATGCTTCTTTGTTAACACGCTTGAAGTATCTCATTAAACGACGACGTTTACCAACAAGTTTAAGAAGTCCTAAACGTGATGCATGATCTTTTTTGAAAATCTTTAAGTGCTCAGTTAACTCTGCAATTCTTGTAGTTAATAATGCAATTTGAACTTCACTAGAACCAGTGTCGTTGTCATTACGTCCGTATTTTGTAACAATTTCTTGTTTTTTAGCCGAATCTAAAGCCATAATAGCCTCCTGATGGGTATATAAATCTAACATTCACATAAATAAATGTGAAGCTGAGTTGGGATTATAGCTAAATAAACTTTAAAGACATAGATACTGATATTTTTTAAGTTTTTTAGATATAATAAATCCTAAATTCATATATAAAGTATACTATCATGCTAATTACCCGTGCAAGTGAGTATGCAATACTCTCTTTAATACTTCTATCATCTGCAAAAGAGCCAATGGACAGTGAAACACTTTCACGTGAGCTCTCGATTCCTAAAAGTTTCTTAGCTAAAATCTTACAGTCACTCGCAAAAGCAGGTATCTTAAAGTCCTATAAAGGTGCTAAAGGTGGTTTTGCTCTTGATAAAGAGACACAAGACATAAGTATGCTAGATGTAATGTCCTGCGTTGAAGGAAAAGCACCTGCTGTTTTTGAGTGTGCTCCATCTGAGAAAAATTGTCCATCAGAACAAGCAAGTGTCTGCTCTATCTGGCCTTTTTTACATAAACTCCAAGGTAAAATAGACTCTTTTTTACAAGACCTTACTTTAGCTGACATAGTAGAAGAGTAGAGAGCAGTAGTAAGTTGGCAAAAAAACGGACATTAAGACAGCAAGTCGGAATTACTCTTAACTTTTTACTCGGGCAAAAAGATTTAAGTGTCGTTATTTTTGTAATGGCAATTTTAGCGATTATTATCGTGCCACTTCCTTCTGCTATACTTGATGTATTACTTACAGTATCTATGGCCTTTGCCGTTTTGATTCTTCTTATTTCGCTTTATGTTCCAAAACCAACAGACTTAACTACTTTTCCAACTCTTATTTTGATTTTAACACTCTTTAGACTCTCTCTAAACATCGCTACAACAAGAATGATTTTAAGTCATGGAGCGGATGGACCTGAATACATGAGTGATATTATTACCAGTTTTGGTGATTTTGTTGTTGGTGGAAATTATGTTATCGGTATCATCGTCTTCTCTATTTTAGTACTCATCAACTTTATGGTTATTACAAAAGGTTCTACTCGAGTTGCAGAGGTAGCAGCTCGTTTTGTACTTGATTCTATGCCTGGTAAGCAGATGGCAGTTGACGCGGACCTAAACGCAGGACTTATCGATGATGCAGAGGCTAAACAACGCCGTGCTGAAATCCTCCAAGATGCAAACTTTTATGGAGCGATGGACGGTTCTTCTAAGTTTGTAAAAGGTGACGCGGTTGCGGGAATAATCATCACACTGATAAATATCATCGGTGGATTTCTTATCGGTGTTTTTCAGCATGACATGCCTGTTGGAGAAGCTGCCTCTACTTTTACACTCCTTACTATCGGTGATGGTTTAGTAGGTCAAATTCCAGCCCTTATTATCTCAACTGCTACGGGTATTATGATTACTAGAAGTTCTAGTGATGGAGATAATTTTGCAGAGGGAACAATCAACCAGATGGTTGGTAACTCAAAAATCATGATGATTGTTGGGTTTATTATGATACTTTTTGCACTTGTTCCAGGTCTTCCTACTGCTTCTATGGGTCTTGTTGGCATTTTATTTGCAGGTCTTGGATGGATGATTTATAAGTATGATAAAGGGGAACTTAGTATCTTAGATGTAGATAACTTTGCAAAAAACTCGCGTCAAAAACAAGAAGAAAATGAAAGAATCAAACCTAAAAAGACACATGAAGAGATAGCCAAAGAAGAAGAGACTGCCTTAGAAGACATACTAAAAGTTGAAATGCTAGAACTCACCCTTGGGTATCAACTCATAAAACTCGCAGACAGTGGACAAGGTGGAGACCTCCTAGAACGTATCCGTTCAATGCGTAGAAAAATTGCTAGTGATTTTGGTTTTTTAATGCCGCAAGTTCGGATTCGTGATAACTTGCACCTAGAACCACAGCAGTACCAAATCCTTCTTAAGGGTATAAGTATCGGTGATGGTAGTATCCAACCAGATAAGTTTCTGGCCATGGATAGTGGTATGGCAACAGGTGAGATAAACGGGGACAAAACAAAAGAGCCTGCATTTGGTTTGGATGCTTTATGGATAATGCCAGAAGATAAAGAAGATGCAATCATAAATGGATATACAGTTGTTGATGCCTCAACTGTTATCTCCACACATATGAGTGAACTCATTAAACGCAACGCTGAGGACTTACTTACTCGTCAAGAAGTACAAACACTCATTGATAAAATCAAGGACTCTTTTCCTGTTATCATTGATGATGTTATGAAAGTAGCAAGTATTGGGCTTATTCAAAGAGTGCTTAAAGGGCTTCTTCATGAAAATATTCCACTTAAAGATATGCTTACTATCTTAGAGACCATTGCAGACATAGCAGAGTTTACTAAAAATGTTGAACTCATTACAGAACAAGTACGTGCAAAACTATCACGAGTCATCACACAAATTTATTCAAGTGATGATAATGTAGTAAGACTTTTAACATTTGACACAAATTCAGAACAAAAACTACTCCAAAAGTCTGTTGAACAAGATGGTGTGAGAAACTTAATGCTAAATGTAGGTGAGATAAATGCTCTTATCCAAGCAACAAGCGATAAAGCGGCTGAGCTTCTTCAAAAAGGGATAAGTCCTGTTGTTGTTATCGTTGATCCGCAACTTCGTCGTGGTGTTGCTGAGATATTTGAGCGTTTCTCACTCGACATAGTTACACTCTCACATGCAGAGATAGATTCTAATGCTACTTTTGAAGTACTAGGCTCTATCGTTGTTGATCTTTAATAAATATAAACTAATATAAAAGGAAATAATAAATTATGAATAATAGAACTATCCACCACCTCTCTCATATTGACCTTGATGGCTACAGCTGTCAACTTGTGATGAAGTACACACCCTATACAAAGTACAACTACAATGCGAACTATGGTCCTGAAGTAAAATCAAAACTAACAATAATTTTAGATAATATCAAGACGGAAAAATCTGCTTCAATGGTACTTATAAGTGACTTGAACCTTACGGCAGATGAGTCTCGCTGGTTGACTGAGGAAGTAGCAAAACTCAACTCCGCTAAACTTGATGTTAAACTCATTTTACTTGACCATCATGGAAGTGGTGCTGAGTCTGCTAAAAAGCATGAGTGGTACTACCTTGATACTGAGCGTTGTGCTACAAAGATAGTCTATGATTATGTAAAAGAGCACTTTGACTTTGATGAACCTGAGTGGATGTGTAAGTATGTAGATATAGTAAACGCAGTAGACTTATGGAAAAAAGAGCAACATGATAACTTTGAGTACGGTAAAGTATGTATGCGCCTTGTTACAGAAACAAGAGAGCTTAACCGCATTATGTTTGCAAACGAAGACAATACATATAAACTTACTCTTTTAGAAGAGGCTGTAAAATACATCAATGAAGAAGATGCACCGATAGTACTTGATGAGAAAATTCACCTTATCAAAAAAGCTTTTTTCACACATGAGAAGAATGATACACTTGATAATCTTGCAACAGACTATGTTGTTAAACTACTTGGTTCGCAAAGAAAAGACAATACTATCTACTATAAAGGCTATAAGGGTTACCTCTCTTATGCAGTTGGTAATACTTCTATCGTAGGAAATGGTTTTTTAGTAGCTTACCCTGAGTATGATTTTATCGTAGATATAAGTTTTAAGGGTGCTATGAGTCTTAGAGCAGACTATAAAGTGAGTGTTGCCCTCATTGCTAAAGAGTGGGCTGGTGGTGGTGGACATCCTAATGCTTCAGGTGGAAGAATCCCTCATTTTAAAGAGCAGTATAAGTACGCTAAGGTAAAAGAGCAGATAGAGTATCTCATAAGTGATAAAGAGTCTGTTCATGGAAAACTAGAGTGGAAGAAAGAGGATTTAGAAGGATAAGGCTTCTTAAAAAGTTTACTTTTTATAGCTTTAGGGGGGGGGGTTGTAGGGACTTTAAGTCCCTACCAGTATAATGAGCTTTTGCTCAGTATACTGATAATTAGTTGTTTCGAAAGTATCGCTCTACTCCATTAGCAAGCCCAAGTGCCATAGACTTTTGGTACTTGCGGTTAACGAGTCGTTTTGCCTCTTTCGGATTTGTAATAAATCCAACTTCAACTAAAACAGCTGGCATCTGTGCTCCAACTAAAACCCAAAATGGTCCTTCTCTAACACCAGCATCTTTTACATTTTTAAAACTCTTTTTTAAACTTCCAAGTGCACCGCGTTGTAAATCTATAGCTAACTTATTTGCTGCAACTATATTATGTGAATTAAGTGTACTTAAAAATGTATCTTTACCATAAAAACCCATGTCTGAAAGATCAGCTCTATTTTCACTTGCAGCTACTTTTTTAGCACGAGAAGACCGTGATTTAGCTAAAAAGTAGCACTCTATACCATGTACTTTTTGAGCAATTTTTTTGCCGACTGCATTTGCATGAATACTTATAAAAAGGTCTGCCTTTTTTTTATTTGCAAAGCGTGTTCTGTTTCTAAGTTTTACAAATTTATCTGAGTCACGTGTCATGTGGACCTTATAACCACGACTACTCAGTACTCTCTTTAACTCTTGTGCGATTTGAAGAACTACAACTTTCTCTCTATATTTTTTGTATCCCACTGCACCAGGGTCTTTACCACCATGTCCAGCATCAATTACTATAACCTTATTTCTCTTAACTGACTTTGGTGTTATTCCATGTGGAGTAGGTGCTATATATTTTGATTTCTTGATTTTTTTAATGTGTACAACAAGAGAATTTTTATCTTTTTTAAAACTAATAGAGAGTTTATATCTATTTTGTATAACTAAACGCAGAGTATTTGTATTAAACTGTGCTATTTTTATCTTATCTATACCGTCTTTTCTGAGATTCTGTGAACGCGTGAGCATAGAGGCATGAATATCAAAAACATATTTATACTGCTTTGTATTTGAATCATATAATTTAAAGTAGTTAATTTGATTATTACGTAATTTTTTATCAAAAGACATTACAATCCGATCTTCTTTCCAGCGAATAGATTTTAATTTATGAGTTGATTTTACTTTTAATTTTTTTTGTGTAGTCTTATTTGCTTTAGATTTTGGTGTTTTATATACAGACTTTGGACTTAAAGAGGAGAGTTCATCTGAGTACTGAGAGATATCAATATGAAGTTTCTCACCACTTTGCACTATACCTTGAAGTGCACTTAACTTGAGCTTGTTATTGTCACTCATTAAGGCTCTAAGATAAAGATTTTTATAATCATTATAGGCACGAAACTGATTACTTTTTTTAGAGGTTTTCATAAAACCATTCGCACGCTTTAGAACTTCTTTATCACTCAATGCATGAAGTGCTGTTATAAAAATGAAAAGAAGAACTACAAAGCGAACCATTAAAGAACTATTCGCCCTGTGTTAGTTTATTTATAAGTTCTTTAACTGAGATAATCTCATTTATACGGTAACCATTTGTACCGGAGAAGAAAAGCCCGAGTTCTTTATTTCCTTCGTAAGCATCTGAGAGTCTATCTGCAATACAAAAACCAACTGCCTTAGCCTCAACACCACGATTACATGGAGCAACACAGTTTGATATACACTTAATAGAAGGACCTTCACGTCGCTCAATTAGACCTGTGAGGTTAGTTCTTACACCACGAGCGGGATAACCAACAGGAGAACCCATAAGTTGAATGTCATCTTTCTCAGCCGCCATAAGAACTTCTTTAAAATTATCATGTGCATCACACTCAAAAGTACCGATAAAGCGTGTTCCCATCTGAACACCACGAGCACCAAGTGCCATCATCTCTTGGATATCATTCTTATCCCAAACGCCACCAGCGGCAATAACAGGAATATCTCCCCATTTTGCTGCTTCTTCTACAACAGGTGCAACAATATTTTCAAGTTGATTCTCTTCCATAGTACACTGCTCATAAGTAAAACCTTGATGACCACCAGACTTAGGGCCCTCAACGATAACTGCGTCAGGTACTCTATCATAACGTTTCTTCCAACGTTTACAGATAATTTTAAGTGCTTTTGCAGAAGATACAATAGGTACAAGAGCAACATCAGGATAATCCGCTGTAAACTCAGGCATATTAGTTGGAAGACCAGCTCCCGTGATTATAATATTTGCACCCGCTTCACATGAGTCAGTTACTACTCGTCCATAATCATTAATTGCATATAAAACATTACAAGCAATAGGTGCATCACCACAAATTTTTCTAGCATCAGCAAATATTTTAACAAGAGCCTCTTTTGAGTAAAAATTTTCTACTTCTAAAGGACGCTGTGCTACTAACTTTTTAACATGTTCTTTTTTATCATAATAACCTGTTCCAACTGAAGAAATAACTCCGAGTCCACCCTCTTTACTTACATTTCCTGCAAGCTGCGACCAAGAGATACCAACACCCATACCACCTTGAACTATAGGTATTTTGATAGTGTGTTTTCCTATTTTGATTGACTTAAAACTCATTAGTTTACCTTTAGTTTTGCAAATTTTCTTTTTCCAACTTGGAGCAGGTACTCACCAGTTGTTAGTACTAACTTTTCATCAGCCACTTTTTCTTGGTTTATTTTAACGCCACCTTGCTTAATATCTCTTCTAGCCTGTGAAGTTGAGGGTTCTAAAGCGCAATCTAGTAACGCTTTTGCTATCCAAACCTCACCCTCACAAGAAAACTCGGGAATATCTGTTGGAATTTGGCTTTTTGAGTGAACTTTATCAAACTCTGATTTAGCATTATTTGCTGCATCCTCACTGTGAAAACGAGTAGTTATTTCTAAGGCAAGTGCTTCTTTTACACTTTTTGGATGCAGTGAACCATCACTTACACCAGTTTTTAAGTCCGCAATTTCATTAAGTGTTTTAGAGCTAAGTAGTTCATAAAAACGCCACATTAAATCATCACTAATACTTAAAATTTTACCAAACATATCATTTGGAGCATCAGTCACACCAATATAGTTGCCTAAAGATTTACTCATCTTTTGCACACCATCAAGACCCTCTAAAATAGGCATCATGAGTACAGCTTGTTGTTTTTTAATCTCGTAAGACTTTTGTAATTGACGTCCCATTAGAAGATTAAACTTCTGATCTGTTCCACCTATTTCTATGTCTGATTTGAGATGCACACTGTCATACCCTTGAAGGAGTGGATACATAAACTCACTGAGAGCGATTGGAGTTTGTGAAGCATAACGTTTAGAGAAGTCATCGCGTTCTAACATACGAGCAACAGTCAGGTTTGAAGCGAGTTGTAGCATACCAACTGAACCTAAAGCATCTAACCACTCTTTATTATAAACTATATCTGTTTTACTCTCATCTAATATCTTAAAAGCTTGAGATGTATATGACTCAATATTTTTAGCAATATCTTGGGGTGTAAGTACTTTTCTAGTAGCACTTTTTCCAGTAGGATCACCAATAGTTGCTGTAAAGTCACCTATAAGGAACTGAACACGAGCACCAAACTTTTGAAAAGTTGCTAGTTTTTGAAGTAGAACAGTATGACCTAAGTGTAAATCAGGTGCAGTTGGGTCAAAACCAGCTTTTACAGTATAGTTTTTCCCCTCATCGAAGTAAGCCTTGAGGAGTTTTTCAATCCTCTCAATATCA
Source organism: Sulfurimonas sp. SAG-AH-194-C21 (assembly GCF_029215985.1). Lineage (GTDB taxonomy): Bacteria > Campylobacterota > Campylobacteria > Campylobacterales > Sulfurimonadaceae > Sulfurimonas. The sequence goes on along the minus strand of NZ_JAEMVC010000004.1, from coordinate 45,446 downwards.
ATTATTTCAGCTGTACCTCTGTTTATTTCTAGTAGTGCTTCTTCTATCATTTTGTTTCTATCTCCAATCGTTCTTTATTATAGTTAATTTTTATAAGCGTCATCTGTACGAATGAGATGGATTACTTTTATTTTTGATTCTATTTTAGCACGTAGTGCATTAATATCTGCTTCCTTAGATTCAAATCCAAGCTCACAAAACTTCGTATAATTTTCACTCTCTTTACCAAGTTCAATAGAGTGAATATCTATATTTAACTTTACAAGATATGTAAGAAAATTAGCGAGTGCACCTTTTTCGTTATGTAGGGATGCAATGAGATTATATTTATAAAGTTTTTGATGTGCCCAAGAGACAAACACCATTTTAGAGTTGTCTTTTAACTTTTTAGCAGCAACACTACACATTTTATGATGTACATTTACCTTAGCCTTATTATAAAAGCCCATAACTTCATCACCTGCTTTTGGATGACAACAGTAATCAAAGACTACGTCGTTAACACTGCTAGAAGAGTATATGTCTAAACCTGCGATATGTGTACTCTTTAGCTTAAATCTATGCCTAGATATAAAAGCTCTAAAACGACTATTTTGGCCTATATCAGCTACATAACGATGAATGACATTTTTAAAATTTTCTATATCTGAAGCTATACTCGCTATATTATCATAACCATGATCAGCGAACCATTCTTGGATTCTATGTTGATTTAAACCCATCACAGTTGCTACAATATTAACAGCATACTTTTCATTAATTTCACGTAATCGCATGTTACAATTAAGCTTCATATTTGTTTGAGCCTTACTTGTTTTGACTGCATCAATCCAAGAACATCTAGTAATCATCTCATCTTCACTCACAACCTTTACAATATCACCATTGTGAAGTTCGGTTAGCAGAGAAGATCTTACTTTATTAACAAGGGCCAAAACAGCTTTGTTTCCTACTTCACTATGAACAGCATAGGCAAAATCGAGTGCTACAGCCCCACGAGGCAGTGTAAAAGCATCACCTGTAGGAGAAAACACTGATATATCTTCACTATATAAATCATTTTTAATCAAGGCATAAAAATCTTCAACAGATTCATCTTGGTATTGTAAATTATCTAACCAGTCAAGCTTAATGTTATCATTTCCTGATTTATACTTCCAGTGTGCAGCTATTCCTAACTCTGCCGTTTTATGCATATCGTATGTTCTAATTTGGACTTCAAAAATTGCAGTATTATAAAAAACACTTGTATGAATTGTCTGATATCCATTATCTTTTTCCACTGCGATATAATCTTTAAAACGCGAGGCTAATGGACGGAAATGTAGATGAATAAGTCCTAAAATAATATAACACTTTACAGGATCACTTGTTAAGATTCGAACTGCTAAAAGGTCAAGTACTTCATCTATACTTACACCTTTTCTCTGCATCTTTAAGTAAATAGAGTAGCGGTGTTTCACACGCGAAAGTATTTCAAAGTCATCTTCACAAAAACCATTTTGTATTAGCAGTTTAGCGATAGCTTCTTTAAAGTCATTTAGTTTTAACTCAATAGCATGATAGTTTGAGTCAAGATAATTGTCTATATGATGTTTTTCTTCTTTAAAAAGATATGAAAAGCTTAAGTCTTCTAGTATATTTTTTAAAAAGCTTATTCCTAAACGATGTGCAATTGGAGCATACACGACTAAAGTCTCTTCTGCTATACGGTGCTGTTTATGTTCTGCTAGAGCATCAAGTGTAAGCATATTATGCAGTCTATCGCAAAGTTTAACAACTAAAACCCGTACATCTTCAATACTTGCTAGAAGCATTTTTCTAAATGTCAATGCAGAAGCGGTAAGTCTCTCATCTGAGTTTGATGGTATAAGTTCATTATCACGGATAAGATCTATTTTAGTAAGTCCTTCAACAAGATGAGCAACATCTTTTCCAAATAGTTCTAAAATATCTTCAATACTTGTCTCAGTATCTTCGACAATATCATGCAGTAGTGCGGCTATAGCCATAGACTCATCATCTGTAATAGAAGCGACAATAGAGGCAACAAGGATGGGATGAATTACATAAGGCTCTCCACTTTTTCTAAACTGGAGTTTATGCCCTTCGATAGAAAAAGAGAGTGCTTTTTCTAGTCTCGGAGTAGAGTTTATTTTTGTATATAGATAAGTTATAGCAGAGTCTACATCATGAAAATGTTTAATTTTTTCAATCTCCACTTTACTTAGTGACAAAATATCTACTTTTCTAAATCAACAAAGCCTTTAACTCTAACAAGACCTTCTGCTATTTCCATAAGTGCTAAATCAGCTGACTTTACAGAGTTAGCACTTACACTTAGTTTACTTTGTGCACCATTTTCTAACTCATCACATCTTGCAGCAATTGCAAGTGCTAGTTGATAACGATCCATATTTGGATTCATTTCTAAAATTTTTGCTGTTAATTCTTCTGTTTTCATATCTTAATTTCCTTTTATTTTACGCTTATCTTACTATAGAACAGTTGTTCATATTACCATTTAAAATGTCTAAGAGATTACCTTCAACTGACATATCACAAACAATAATTGGCAATTTATTATCTTTTGCCAAAGCGATAGAAGTATCATCCATCACTTTAATATGATCTTGTAATGCTTCATCATAAGTCAATTCATCTAGTTTTACCGCATCGCTATACTTTGCTGGGTCTTTATCATAAACGCCATCTACTTTTGTAGCTTTTATGATGACTTCTGCACCAATTTCTACTGCACGAAGTGTAGCCGCTGTGTCAGTTGTAAAGTAAGGATTACCTGTTCCTGCTGCAAAAATTACAACACGACCTTTTTCTAAATGTCTTACAGCTTTACGGTTAATGTAAGGCTCTGCAATTTGTTCCATCTTAATAGCTGTTTGCATACGCACTTGAAGTCCAGTATGTTCACAAGCTTCTTGCATTGCAACACCGTTTATAACAGTTGCAAGCATTCCCATATAGTCACCAGATGTACGTTTGATTATACCGTCTTGAGCAGCGGTTACACCACGAATGATATTTCCCCCACCAATAACAATACCAACTTCAATACCTGCGTTTACAAGAGATTTAATCTCCTCAGCAATGTACTTTAAAATCTGTGTGTCAATTCCATGACCTGCCTCACCAGCAAGAGCTTCACCTGAAAACTTTACTAAAACACGTTTCTTAGCCATTGACATACCTTTTATTTATAAAAATCCGTGAATTATACTAAAAAGTCTCTTTAAATCTGCTGTTGAGTATTTATTCACTCTGTATCCTAGGTAAATCCGATGAGATTCATCAAATAAGAGCAAGTAGGTTCAAAACTTGCTAAAGAAGTCTAAAAAGACTCCAAATGAAACTAAAAAAGAAAAGACTTTTACTGCAACAGCTAAAAACTGTAAAAGACTTTAGAGTAGATAAACATAAGATACTATATCCACTTCATGAGATACTATTCTTGACACTCTTTGCCTTGTTAAAAGGCAATACAACATTTAAAGAGATACATATCTGGATGGAGTGTTCAGTAAACAACACTCTGCTGAAAAAACTTTTTGAAAAAAAGTATATTTCTATTCCATCTAAATCAACACTCCATCGCATTTTAATGAATGTAGATAATGAAGAGATAGAACTAATTTTTAGAGAGTACTTTGCAAAGCATATCAAAAAGAAAAATGTAGCAATAGATAGGAAATGGCTCAATGGTAGCGATATAAATGGACAATATACTCAACAGGGACATAAAGCGATTCTAAATGTTTTAGACAAAGAGACTCAGGTAGTGTTTGCACATAAGTTTTTAGACCATACTAAAAAAAGTGAGATACCGGCATTCACTGAGCTTTTAAAAGAGAATTACTTTTCAAGTGATTCACAAATATTTTCGTTCGATGCTTTACTTACACAACATGAGATTCTAAATATCATAAATACCCAAGGCTCAAAATATATAGCGAAAGTTAAAGGCAACCAAAAGCTTTTAAAAGAGAAAGTGGTTTTAACTGCAAGCAACTTTGTAAATCCTAGTGATAGATACAATGATAGTGAACTTAACACTCTAGAAAGAGATTGTAGAGTTATTAGAGTAGTGGAAGTGTATGAGAATAGAGATTGTGATATAGTCATGCACCACTTACTATTTAAAAATATACAATCTATCATCAAGGTCACTAAAACATCTACTAGCTTTAAAACAGGTGAGGTTAAAACTACTACAGAGTATCTTATTGCTAACTACAAATCAACTGCAAAAGAGTTTAGAGATACAATACTTCAACACTGGAGAGTAGAAACTTATCACTACCACTTAGACAAGCTAATGGAAGAAGATGACCATATAGCCTATATTAACCCTTTTAGTATTTCAATACTAAGAAGCTTTGCAATAAATCTATATCAGATATTTCATAATAAATACAAAGATGAAAAAATACTCTCAAAAAGTGCTAAAACGACCATGGCTAATATTAAAAACTACTCACGACATGATGATGAGTTGGTAAGTAACTACCCAAAATTAATTTCAAATTTTTCTCCATATCCTATGATTACTTTTTCAACATAATCTTGCATATGTTTAGCAGATTTATAAGCATCAAATTCTATCCAGTAATATTTCATAAACTTCCAAAGCATCTCAATAGGATTTAATTGTGGAGAGTATGGAGGAAGATAAAAAATTGTGAGTCCTTGAGACTCCCATATTTGAAGCATAGCTTTAAATTTATGACTAGTGTGAATTGAAGCATTGTCAATTACAGCTACAGTTTCTTTTGTAATTTCATTTGCAAAAAGATTAAAGTGTTCAATCACTACATCAGTATCTACTTTATCATAAGTACATGAAGCGAAAAGCTTTGAAGTATTGATATTGAGAAAGCCAAGTACATTTAGATTTTTACTCATCTTGGCTGGAATACTGATTGTTTTTCCTACTGCACTCCATGCATAAGGTAAATTTGGAGTTAGGTTAAATCCACTTTCATCAAAGTAGCATACATCAATATTTCCATTGAGTGCATTACTCTCTAGTTCTTCAAGCTCATTCTTCTTTCTTTCATAAAGTTCAGCATCTGGTTTTTTTGCTGTATCCCTTCTTACTCGCTTGTAGCTGAGATTAAGTGCTTTTTTAAAAAACGTTGGAATGTTTTATAGCTCATTTTTGATGAAAGTTTTTCAAGACTCATAGCATATGCTTTTTTAGGTTGATGAGGATAAAGACTGATTTGTTCTTCAATAATTGACTTGTCACTATTTGTATTTAAAATCGCTTTACGTCCGGCACCACTCTTACGTGAAACACTAGAAATACCTTCACTTTTAAATGCTTTTATCCATTTATAAATTGAACGATCGGTTACATCAAAAATCTCTGCTACTTCTTTTATATCTCTTCCATTATTTAAAAGTAATAATGCATGAGAATGTATTCGTTCTTTCTTGCAGTTACTATTTTTTAACTCTTTTAATTTCTTTATTATTTCTACTGTTATTTCCATAATGATTAACTAGCAATTTTTAATCCACTTCGAATTTATTTCTGTCTTACTACTTATCTGAACTTCTTGAGCAGTAAAAAGAGCTAGATTTAGACTAAATAACTCCACTAAATCTAAGAATACACAATCTGAAAAGTATTAGCTCATCCAAATTCAAAATACTTGAATAATTCTCTTTAATTGTTGCTACTGTTAGTAGGTTGATTGTCCTTCATCGGATTTACCTATCTGTATCCTCAGTAGGAATCTATTTAGGCTTTATCTCTACTTTTCTTTTTGCACATTGTTGTACTTGTTAATAGTTAGCTTTTGTAAGATGCAAGAAGATTATTTAATTTTGCTGTCATCGAAGAGAGATGATCAGAAGCAGAAGCTATCTCTTCTACACTTCTAGCGTTTGAAATAGAAAGCTCGTTCACAACTTCTACCTTATCTATCATCTTTTGAATACTCTCTCCATTACTTACATAGCCCTCAACCATTTCATCAACTTTTGAGACAGCTAAGGCCATAACATCAACACTACTTGAAATCTCAACTTGTGCATCATTTGCATTACTAGATAACTTCTCAATCTCTTGTGCATTGTACGAGATAGCATCACTTGCATCAGTAATAGACTGAACAATTACACTAATAGTTGCATTAATCTCTGAGAGTGATTTTTGTGTACGTTCTGCAAGTTTACGAACTTCATCAGCAACAACAGCAAAACCACGACCATGCTCACCAGCACGTGCCGCTTCAATAGCCGCATTTAGTGCAAGTAAGTTCGTTTGGTCAGCAATATCACCAATAACTTCAAGAATACCTTTTACTTGCTGTGCATCGTTACTAAGAGAGCTTAACTTCTCTGCTAGTTCTGCCTCAGCAGAAGAACGGATACCAATCTCATCGGCTAAAGTAATAACTAAATGGTTAGCATTACTTAATGTCTTCTCCGCACCATTAAGTTCACTTTCTGTCTCTTTTGCATGCTCAATAGAACCGGTTAGAACAGACTGTAACTCTCTACCTTGTGTTGTAACTTCATTTACAATGAGAGCTTCTTCTTCAGCTTTTTTACCAATCTCTAGTGAAGTACTCGCAAGTTTTTCACTTACAGAAGAGTTCTCATGACTTGTCTCTTTTGCTTGGACAATTGTATCTTGAACTTTTTCTATAAAGTCATTGATATACTTACTTACATTAGATATTTCATCCTTACTTACTATCGCTAAACGCTGAGTTAAATCACCCTCACCATGTGCTAAGTCTCTTGCTCTGTTTTCTAACTCTTTAAGCGGTTTAACCATGACCATATTTATAAGTAACACTGAAAGGGCAACAGCAATTGACATAATGATAAATGAAACAATAAGGATACTATTTCTTAACTGATGAGCAGGAGCCATAACTTCGGCTTCATCTATTTCAGCGATTATCGCCCATGATGTAGTGCCAAATACATCAACGGTATCATAAACACTTAAGACACTTACCCCACGGTAATCATCAATAATTCCCTCACCATTATTTTTACCATTAAAGACAGCCTGTGTACTTACTGTTTTCACTGGCCAAATCCCGATAGTAGTTCCTAATGCTTGCACTACTTTGTCATCTATGTCAGCTTGAAATCTTGAGTTACTTCGCATCATGTAATCTTTCCCAACAAGGTAACATTCACCACTATCGCCAAGTCCAGCTTCTTTAAACTTGTCATTAAATCTCATGATATTATTTATAATATCAACTGGCATTTGAAAGATTAATACACCCTCTTTTTTTCCATCTATATAAATAGGAGTAGCAATAAACGCAGCCGAAGCGTTATAACTAGGCTCATATGGTTTAAAGTCATCAAATGCAATCTCACCTTCTTGAAGTGTTAAAGCTTTAGTATATGCTCTTGCAATTCCAGTATCAGAGTAAATACCATTTTTAAGGTTAGTTGCATAGTCTTTTTCTTTAAAGTCTGTATAAATAAGGTCACCCTTTAAATCAACCATAAAGATATCGTATAAACTATAAGCATTTAAAAACTTATCAAATGACTCATGATAATGTTTATGAGCATTCATATAGTTACTATTGTATTTAGAATTATAAATCATCTCATTTTTTGAACCGAGTTTTGCACTGTTATCAGTTATAAATACATACTGTGCTATTTGAGCATTTTTGTTTTTTGGTATGTATGCACTAATATCTCGTTTTTGAGCTGCATTTGGAACATCATAGTTCACATCTGCTAGGTATTCACTTTTAAAGTTACTCTTGAGTGCATTGACAACCATCTCTTGGTCAAGTTGAAGTTCACTTTGAAGAGTATTAAAACCTTTTTTCAAAGCTATAAAACCATCCTTTGTTCCTTCTTGTCCAGCCAACGAGGTTAAAAGTCCACCAAGATAACCAAGGTAGGCTTCAATCTCTCCATGCTTAGAAACCTTTACTGATTTCATTTTTTCAATGTTTTCTTTGAGCATTGCATCAGAAGATTTAATAGCTACAATAATCGTGATAGAAGCAGTTAAGAATAGAAGCAGTGCGGTGACAGTTGCGAGTACTTTAGTTTTTATGGTCATAATTATCCCTTTAATATTATCATGAATAATTATTACACTCTTTACTATAAAGGGAGCTTAATCCCCCCCCATTTTTTATTAGAAAGTAATTTATTTTGTGTATAGAAGGATATGGTCTGTTATTTCAGAAAAAACGACAGCACGAAGTCTCTCGTTAGGATGTAACATATACTCTAACATGAGTGCCACTACTTCATCTATTTCTGGTACTAACTTACGAATATCTCTTAGTTTTTCTCTTTTACTAGTTGGTGTAAAATGGTCATATGAAGAGTATGCTTCTTGTTTTGCAAGATGATAGTAAAGTTTACGACCAAGCTCAAAAACTTCAAACTCTTCATTTTTACCTGTTAGTACCTTTGTCTCAAAACCACATAATACATCTATATTTTTTGCTCTAAGATAAGCTTTAAGCATCATTACAAAACCTATATTTGCTCGTGTATAAGAGCTTAAAACTCTTGTATGAAAAGCTTCAAACACTTCACCATCATTACGTAATCTTTTATACTCTAACATTAAAGACTCGACATAAAATTTTGCATATTTTAGTGGTACTGATTTTATTACTGTGTGTCCTTCTGTAGACTCACCTGTTAATTTTCCACCAAGAAATATATGTACACCACTTCCATTCACACCTTCGATTTTTGCCTTACAGCCTTCAAAACCAATGTCACCTAAACCATGGATACCACAGCCTTTTACACAAGCCGACCAGTACATACGCACACGACCACTCTCAAGCGGTACTTTTTTGTCAAGATAATCAGCCATATGTATCGCATCATTTTTATTCTCAATCACTCCAAATGGACAGTGTTCTGTTCCCGCACATGCAATAAGATGATTTTTATATGGAGTATCTACATTTTTATACTGTTTAAAAAAGTCCTCTTCTAAAAGAGCATTAACATCTTTAACACCCATGATGTAAAAACTCTGTTCCATATCAAAACGTAACTCACCATTTCCATGAGTACTAGCTAGTTCACCAGCCTTTGCCATCCCTGTACCGGTAAATATTCCAGAAGGTATAACAGCATGTACTCCAGTTGTTCCATCACGAAGTTGTATCTTTCCGTGATCGGGCTCAATATAGTCCATCTTTGTCATAGTCTCACCAGCATGAGCAAAATCTATCCCTGTATGTTCACGCATCTCTTTTGCCATCTCAGACATTCCAACAGCTGCTATAAGGAAATAGAGTCTATTTTTATTTCGATTATCCCTAAAACCATAACGCTTAAAAATCTCTGTAATAGAACTAAACGCGGCTAGAACTTCTTCTTCATTTTTTAAAAATATATCTGCACTTTTGGCAAGCATACCAACACGACCACCAAGATACAAGTTATATCCATAGACTCCATCTTTTTGTGCTAAAACAAAACAGCAGTCATTACCATAAACATTACATCTATTTGAGAGGTTTCCAGTAATAGATGTGTTAAATTTTCTAGGAAGTGTTGAAATCCATTCAGCTGAACCTAAAAATTTCTCTTGAAGTTTGAGAAGTGTTTGATGAGAAGGTATAACATTATCAAAAGCTAAATCATCAAAAGGATCAGCAACAATTCCACGGATATTGTCTACACCTGTTTGAAATGCAGAGATTCCAACTGCGTTTAGACGTTTAATGATGGGAGGTAAAGACTCTATAGTAAGGTAACGAAGCTCGCACTGCTGTCTTGTTGTAAGATCTATGTAGTCTTGTCCAAACTCTTTAGCACACTCACCTATCACTTTTGCCTGTTCAGCTTTCATAAAACCACCTGGGATACGTAGTTTTAGCATAAACTTCTCAGGTGTTGCCGGACGATAGTAGATACCAAAGCATTTTAGAAAGTAAGACTTATCTTCTGGAGGCACGGAATCAAAACCATTTTTTGCATATGTCTCTAACATATCATATGCTTCTTGTGGTGTTTTAGAATTTTTTATAACTTCTATTTTATTGAGTTTGTGACTGCGAATATTAAATGCTTTTTGAAGTGCTTTCATATATATTGTATCCATTAGATGTTTTTAGTTTCTTATTTTATCCATATTTATTCAATTTTTAATATCTTTTTGATTATAATTTATGCATTTAATAAATAGTGAGTATTATGTTCAGTCTCTTTTCACCTAAAAAAACTGCTCTTAACAGTGGAGAAGTCCTAAATAAAGACTTTTCTACAGTCATACCATTTGAGTCAAAAGCAGGACTTCTTTTTATAACTATTTGTATAAACAACAAAGATTATAAACTACTCCTCGATACCGCTGCATTCACAATTTTAAGCCCTAAACTACTCAAAGAATTAGCATGTAAACAAGTACAAGATTCTCTAAAAACACTTGATGCTTTTGGTGCACAAAAAGATGTAAATATATATAAACTTCCTAGCCTTGAAATAGAAGGTATATTTTTTAATGGTTTTCATATTATTTGTGATGACTTTTCTCATAAGTTTCCATTTTCTTGCTTAGAATTTGATGGAATTTTAGGCTATAACCTTTTTGCTAAACTCATCTTAGAAATTGATTATGATAAACAGCAAGTTGTTTTAAGTGATAAAGAATCAAAATATAAAGGTTTTGTGTCTTCAAGTCTTTTACTCCTAGATGGTGGAATTCCTGCGTTTAGCATACAGGTAGCTAAAAAAGTCTTTGTAGTGGGAATAGATACTGGAAAAAATGATGGTTTAATGTTAGGGGATGAAGTTTTTCTTGATTATTGTAGAGAAAAAGAGTTAGCAAGACAAAGAACATTAGGTATATTTTCTAGTAGTTTTAGTGGACTTAACAAACACAGTTTTATAGATACTTACCTACTCAAAGATTTTTATCTTGTAAAGAAAATTCCTATTACTTCCTTTACTGTAAGTTACCAAGAAAATGCACAAAATATTGCTGGAAATACTTTTTTAAAAAACTTTTATATCATTATAAATTTTGCTAAACAAAAAGTCTATTTTAAAAAAATAAAAGATGAAATAAAAGAAGATTTTTTAGACAGTTTTGGTTTTTTAACATTTTGGAATGAAGAGAAGAAACTCTATATATCAGCTATTATTGAAGATACACCTGCATATCAATCAAGGTTAAAGATTGGTGATAAAATCTTATCTATAAATGATTTAGATACTATAAACTTCTCTCAAAAAGATTACTGTGAGTTTTCTCTTTTAGCACAAAAGAGTCTCTTTAACGATGTGAATTCTGTAAAACTAACAATAAGAAGAGATGCAAAACTTATACAAATAGAGCTGAAACTTTAACTTCTTCTATTAAGTGGCTTTCACTTTTTCTTTGTAAGACACACCTTCATAAGCCACTTTTTGATGTGCTATTTCTCCACTTATCTTCGTCTCTTGCATAACTAAACCCTCAGGAACTTCTTTTGAGTGAAGTTGAATAGCAGTCTGTTTAAAGTTTGGTTCACCTGACTTTGGACAAAAACTATCATTTGTTAAAGTGTTGATAAGTTGGGTGTTAAAGTGAAAAGGTACAAAAACACTGCCTTCTCGTACACTTCCAGTTACACGAACTATCACCTCATCAATCCGACCACGGACAGAAGAAAGACTCATTCTATCACCACTTTTTACTTTTAGTTTCTCTGCATCTTTAGGACTCACATCAACCCATGCTTCAGGAACTAAGTCATTAAGTATTGCTATAGTTTTTGTTTTTGTGCGTGTATGCCACTGCTCAACTGTTCGTCCAGTGTTGAGTATAACGGGAAACTCTCCGCTTGTAGCCTCAGCCATAGGAAACCAATCTGCACAAATTAGATTTGCTTTTTGATCAGCTGTTCTAAAAGGAATATCCGGAGAATAGAGTCTTTTAGTCCCCAATGGTCGCTCCTCGTTACAAGGCCACTGAATACCACCCTCTTTTTCTAAAAGTTCATATGTGATACCTGAGTAATCACACAGTTGTCCTTTTGAGACTTTTTTCCACTCTCTAAAGGCATCTTCTGGTTTAGTCCAAGAAGGAAAGAGCATTTCACTAACCCCTTCAAAGTATTTTGAAAATTCTAAGACAATATCAAAATCACTTTTACAATCTCCTAAAGGCTCTACTGCTTTGTTTGCACGGTTACAACGACGTTCACTATTTGTGTAAACACCCTCTTTTTCACCCCAAGTTGCAGCTGAAAAAACTACATCTGCTATCTCAGCTGTATCACTTAAAAAAGCGTCCTGCACAACAAGCATATCTAACTTTGCAAAAGTCTTTCTTAGTTTTTCTTGGTTTACAAAAGATACAAGAGGATTTGTAGCAGTAATCCAAAGTGCTTTAATTTCACCTCTATCTATCGCATCTATAATGTCAGCATATTTATATCCACGCGATGTTGGGACTATCTCTTCAGGTACATTTACAATTTTTGCATACTCTTTGAGTGCAGCTTTGTCACCAAAGTTTCTGTACCCAGGAAGACTTGAAGTAAAACCAGTCTCCCTTGTTCCCATAGCGTTACATTGGCCCGTAATACTAAAAGGACCTGTTCCTTCTCTACCAATGTGACCCGTCAGCAAGTGTAGATTAATAATTGCACTTACAGTATCTGTACCCATAAATGACTGGTTTACACCCATCGTCCAAGCTGAAAGAACTGCATCCTGAGAGACAAACTCACGAGCAAGTTCATACAAAGTTTTTACATCTATACCTGTAATGTTTGCCACTTCTTGAGGAGGATAATCTTGCAGGTGACGCTTAAGTTCTTTATAACCATTTGTATTAGCTTTTATATAACCCTCATCTTCCCAACCCTGCTCCATCACGATATAAGCAAGCCCATTATAAAGGGCTAAGTCTGTTCTGGGTTTGATAGGGATAAAGAGGTCTGCCATCTGAGAAGTTTTACTCGCTCTTGGGTCTATGACTATTATCTTTTTATTTGGTCTTTTATTTTTGTTTGTATGTAGTGTGAGAATTGGATGATTATCTGCGATATTAGCACCGATAAGAAAAATTGTATCAGCATGTTGAAAGTCTTCATACGAAGCAACCGGTCCATCACTTCCAAGAGATTGCTTATAACCCATAACAGCTGAGGCCATACATAAGGTTGTATTTCCATCATAGTTATTTGTACCAAGACCAAGTTGTACAAACTTTCCTAGAGTATAAAACTCTTCTGTTAAAAGTTGTCCCGTTCCAATAACAGCCACAGCCGCTTTACCATGTTCTTTTTGGATTTTTTTAAAACTATCACTGACAGTAGTAAAAACCTCATCCCAAGAACTCTTTTGTAGTTTTCCATCTTTTTTAATAAGCGGAGCTAAAATTCTATTTGATGAGTTTATCATCTTGTGTTCAGAGAGACCTTTAGGGCACAGTGTTCCCATGTTTACATCATGTTTTGGGTCACCTTTTGTATAAACAGCCTTACCATTTTTAACACCTATGTATAGACCACACCCTACACCACAGTAACCACAAGTAGAATACACCCATTTATCAGGTTTATTTGCATCACTTATCATTCCAAAAGTATCGTCATGAGAAAGTTTATACTTCTTCTCTTGTATATCAAAACCTAAAAAATCTTTTATCTTATTTATCATCACAATCTCTTTACTATTTTATTGATTAAATAATAGCATAAAATAGACATCAAAAAGCTCTCTTAAAGTGTAATAATTAAGCATTAAGATACTCTTGTATATCTACGTCATCTATCTGCTCAGTTTTCAGATACTCATGAGCATAAACTTTATAAACACCACTACTTAAAAATAGTTCAAACACATCTGCATCTAAATGTTGATCCTTAACCATAAATGAGAGAATTTTAATAGATTCAGAAAGTGTTTTAGCCTTTTTATAAGGTCTATCAGAAGCTGTCAATGCTTCAAAAACATCAGCAAGAGCCATAATCCGTGCAGGAATAGAAAGTTCATCCTTTGTAAGTCCTCGCGGGTAGCCCGTTCCGATGAGTGTTTCATGATGTGTACCTGCATACTCTGGAATGTTGACCATATGAGAAGGAAATGGTATCTTCTCTAACATTTTTATAGTGACAATCACATGCTCGTTTATTTTATACCTCTCTTCCGCACTTAATGTACCTTTTTGGATACAAAGATTATAAACCTCTCCATAATTATATAAATACTCTGGGACATCTTCTGTAAAACCATACTCAGCATATGATTTGTAGTCAAAATTTTCTCTCTTTACTATATGCTCTTTTTTATCACTTAATAATTTTTCTTTGGTTGGTAAATTTTTATTGTTGTCTGTATCACATCTAAGCTTTTCTATTTCTCCAAGGCCTAAAGAGTCATCAAAATGTCGAGTCCACTCTTCATTTGAGATATCTTGAATTCTTTTCTGCTTCTCTTGGCTCATAAACTCACCGCCAATATTTACACTTGCTATAAATTCAAAATCATCTACTAACTGTTTTTGTCTTTCATTCAGTGTTTCAAGTGCAACTTCTTCAGCTGTTTTATTTAACTTAGACTCAAGATAAGCTATTTGTGCATCTCTCCAAAGCACTTCAAAACGAGTACGTATCTCATGAATCCTATTATAAATAGTCTCTAACTTAGTAGACTTATCCACGACATACTCTGGTGTCGTTACTTTTCCACAGTCATGTAACCATGCTCCTATCTCAAACTCTCTAAGTGCATCTGGACTCTCTAATGTAAACTCTTTAAAAGCTCCCTCTTTTAATCCACTTGCTTTATTAACAAGCATCTGTGCTATTTTTGGAACTCTTGCACAGTGTCCACCGGTATACGGTGACTTTGCATCAATTGCTTCAGCTATAAGTTTTACAATAGCATCCAGTAATTCTGCTTGCGATTTTTGATACTCACTAATACTATGAGACATAGCAACCTGAGATTTTGAAAGTTCTCTAAACTCGATGATATTACTCTTTATCATTGATACATCATCAAATTTGCGATTCTTTATCTTTTCATTTTCTTGGATGAGGGCCTTGATAGGTTTTACAATTTTACTCACTGCAAAAAAGATAATTGGTATACTTAGTAGTAATAAAATGAGGGAAATTCCAAGAGAATATTGCATACTCTTTATATAAGGTTTTAAAAGGACTTGTGTATCAACTTTTATTCCTAAAAAGAGGCTCTCTCCTAATTTCTGATACATTGCAAGATAGTTCTTGCCATCTTTTTTATATTCAATAACATTATTATTTTGACTAAGGAAAGCTTGCTTAAGTTCTGTAGAAATGTCCACTGTATCCATCATCGTTTTTGCAGCATATTCCGAAGAGACAAATTTCTGCCCCTTTTTATTAAACATAAACACTTCAGAGCTATCCTCAAATGTTTGTAAACTTAAAAATTCACTTAATTTCTTCATAGTAAAATCAATACCTAAAACTGTGCCTTTTTGATTGGTTTGCATAATATAAGTAGTTCCTAGTTCTTGAATACTAGCAAATATATATGGCTTAATAGTAATAACTTTTGTAGAGTTGAGTGCTTGTTTATACCACTCTCTCTTTAAGGGGTTAAAAACTTTTTCTTTTTCATATATGCTTATAGTTTTTTGTACCTCGTCTAGTAGTGTATATTGTGCTTTGTTTTTATAGTTTTTAACCACTAACCATTTTGCTTTATTTGGGATATCATAGACTTCATAAAGTTCTTTAAATTCTGATAGATTTATCACCATAAAAAATGAGCCATCTTTATGTGTAAAATAAGCTGAATACATTCCTGTACCAATTTCTAAGATGCCAATTAAATCTTGAGTCGCTGGATGAGTTGTTTGAAAGTTTATTTTATGATAAATATTAGTATTTGAAACATTTGCTAAAATGAGGTTTTCAACCATTTTATGGCTTTTAGCAACTTCATCTAAGATGTTATTTCCCACTAGTTTAAAAGTTTTTGTTGTTGATTCAATCGCTAAATTAGAATTAAAATAATACTGAGTATATATGAGTGCGGAAGATATTGCACTCAAAAGAAAAAGGAAGGTAAGTGTTATATTTGTCTTAATTGATTGTCTAAACATCGTTAATTCTCCTAAAAAGATTCTAACTAAGCTAAGTTCTCTGTTTTCCTACAAAAAATCCACCTGCCATACTCAAAGGAACAACAGTTGTATAAAATAAAAATCTATCACTTATCTCACTTGTTAAGCTTATGACTAAGGCTAAGAACATTATAAGTGATACTAGACCAAACGAACCACTTCCTGCAAAAACTAATGCTAATAAAGGAAGAATGACACCTGCCAGAACTAAACTTATCAGACGCCCTATTTTCACACGTAAAAAATTCTCATTTAAAAGTCTTTTTGTGCGTTGGAGTTCGTACTGGTTTGCTTCTATAGTATCTAGACTTCTTGTATCTTCGTATGTGAAAAATAGTTGTGCTAATGCACCGAGCATTCCCATAGCTATCAGAGGAATAACAACATCACCAAGACTTAAAAGTGCACTTGCAAAGGAGAGTAAAAATATACCTACATAAGCCACACCAAAAAACTTCATGTTAGTTGTAGTTCTGTCCCACGATGGTCTCGCTCTTATACGGTAAATCATCGCTTGTGCATAGATACCGTAAACGCCAACAGCTAAAGTGAGTGCTTCAAAAGCTAAACGCAGCGTGGCGTTTACTTGAAAAAAGTACAGAGCCACAACACCACTCATCATTCCAGTAAAGAGTCCAAGAGCCGCTGCCTCGCGAGACAACCATGATGTTTTGATATTTTTCATAGCAGTAAGTGCTAAAAATGGACGACCTAAGTGTAGTGCTGATAAAGGTAAACCTAATGCTGCTGGTAGCATTACTAAAAGTGCCATAATCCAACTTGTTGATTCAAAACCAAAAAGGCTCATAGTATCGCCTAAGAAAAGTGCTAAAAAACCACCTAGTGAGATTTGAGTAAGTACTGTCATAAAAACGAGTGGTAACTCTTTATGTGCAGGTTTTAAGATATGCTCATCCACTTCTTTCATATCATCAGGTAAATTATCAGGGAGTGTATAACGAGTTGTAGAGTTCGTTATACGAGCATCAGGTAAAAAGGGCATATTACCCTCTTCATCTATTTTCTCATCCAACCACTCTTTAATATTTACAGCTTCTATCTCTATAGCTCCAGCTGGACAAGCTTGTACACAAGCAGGAGACTGACCAACATCGAGGCGTTCATGACACATATGACATTTTGTAACGATATTTCGCTCTTCATGAAAAACGGGAACGCCATACGGACAGTTCCAAGTACAGTACTGACACCCTATACAAGTATCATCATCATGGATAACGATACCTGTTTCTTCTATCTTTATATAAGACTCAGTAGGACAACCTATAAGACATTCAGGGTCTATACAGTGGTTACAAGACATTGAGTTTAACATCTGAGTAAACGCAGGAAAGTCACCACCTTCCATCTCACCAACTCTTCGCCATTTTATATCTGCAGGGTTATTGTTTTGCTCATTACAAGCCACTTCACAACAGCGACAACCAACACAAACAACAGCGTCAAAGTGAAACCTATACTGCTCACCCTCTTTAAGTGCAGGGATATCAATACCATAAGATCCGCACTGCATTCCAGTATCGGCCTTGTGGTCTATAAAACTCTCTAGTGGGGTCTGCATCGGCTTTTTCTCTTCTTATCTTTAAGTTATTTGGATTATACAGAAGTTATCTTTTATTTATACCTTTACTTTG
The DNA here is from genome assembly GCF_029215985.1 of Sulfurimonas sp. SAG-AH-194-C21. Classification (GTDB taxonomy): domain Bacteria; phylum Campylobacterota; class Campylobacteria; order Campylobacterales; family Sulfurimonadaceae; genus Sulfurimonas. Next base: position 27,686 of record NZ_JAEMVC010000004.1, on the reverse strand, counting down.
AACTATTTTTAAGCAATTAAAATAAATTTATCCATAATTAATACTTAAAATAAATTTATATACACTATATTTAACATTAATTTTACATTCTATTGATATAATTTGTCTTAAGTTGATAGATTTATTTAGTATATATTTTCTCTCCTCAAGACTATTTATTCTCTTTAGTTTGTCAGCCTATTTAATTCAATCTATATTTTAAACTCATCACCTTCTAAGTTTTCCAAACTTGTTTCAGCAAACATTTTTATCATCATCTCTTTAGGAGCCACCCATTGATCGTGTAATGAACATTTTTTTTCACTGTCGCATGTACCTATACCTAAGACACACTCATTTTGTTGGATAAGTTCTCCAAATTGATTTAAAATATCTAAAATCATTATTTCTGATGCCGGTTTAGCTAACGTATACCCACCTTCTCTTCCCCTTATCGAAACAATAAAATCAGCTTTTACCAACTCTGTCATAATTTTAGTTAAAAATTTATATGGTATCTCAAGTTTTTCTGAGAGTTCTTTAGCACGATGAAGACTTTTATGTGAATTTGCCATATAGTTTAACATTCTAATTGCATATTGCGTTGTGTTATTTAACTGCATAAGACTCCTTTATTTTTGAAATCATACCCAATTATATACTAAAAGTATTAAATACTACTAAAAGGTAGTATTAAGTTATTTTAAGTTAACATTTCAAATACTACTTAAAGGTAGAAATTAAATAGGAGTTACTTATGTCTGAACGTATTACCAAAAGTATGGCTAGAAATATTTACTTCGGTGGTTCTTTATTTGCCATCTTAGTATTTGCTGGTCTTACTGTCGATACTGTACAAAAAGTACCTAAATTATCAAACGCAGATAAGATTACAGAATCTGTTGCACGGGGTAAAAATTTATGGGAAGTAAACAACTGTGTTGGTTGTCATACTATTATGGGTGAAGGTGCATACTATGCTCCAGAGCTTGCAAATGTTTTTGATAGACGTGGTTTAAAAGATGAAGTTGCCTTTAAAGCATACCTCAACGGCTGGATGGCAGCTCAACCACTAGGCGAGCCTGGCAGAAGAAAAATGCCTCAGTTTCACCTAAGTGAAGCACAAGTAAATGATCTTGCTGACTTCTTAATCTGGACATCTCGTATCGACGATAACGAATGGCCACCAAATATTGAAGGATAAATAGATGAAATACAGTTCACAAATGGTTGCAAAAAATTATTTTATTTTTGCACTAATTCTTCTCGCAGGAGAGATGCTTTTTGGTCTAATACTCGGTACTCAGTATATTGCTGGTGACTTTTTATTTCCAGAAATTCCTTTTAATGTTGCTCGTATGGTTCACACGAATCTACTTATAGTTCTTATCCTTTTTGGTTTTATGGGTGCAACTTATTACCTTGTTCCTGAAGAGAGTGAAAGAGAACTTTGGAGTCCACTTCTTGCAAACATCATGTTTTGGGTATTTGCCGCAGCAGGTGTTGCTACAATTTTGGGTTACTTACTTGTTCCTTATGCAACTCTAGCAGAGCTTACCTATAACAACCTACTACCAACTATGGGTAGAGAGTTTTTAGAACAGCCAACTATCACTAAAATCGGTATAGTTGTAGTGGCGTTAGCTTTTGTACTAAACATCGGTATGACAATACTTAAAGGTAGAAAAACAGTTATAACTATTGTTTTACTTACAGGTTTAGCTGGTCTTGCTGTGTTCTTTCTTTTTGCTTTTTATGTACCTGATAATCTTGTTTTAGATAAGTTTTTCTGGTGGTACGTTGTTCACCTATGGGTTGAAGGTGTTTGGGAGTTAATTCTCGGTGCTATTCTTTCATTTGTACTTATTAAAGTGACAGGTGTTGACCGTGAGCATATTGACAAGTGGTTATACCTTATCATCGCTATGACTCTTATCTCTGGAATCGTAGGAACAGGTCACCATTACTTCTACATAGGAACTCCGGACTACTGGTTATGGATAGGGTCTATTGCTTCTGCTGTTGAGCCATTACCATTTTTCTTGATGATTATGTATGCGTTTACTATGGCTAAAAAAAGAAGAATCGACCATGACAACAAAATGGCTCTTACATGGGCAAAGGGTACAGCAGTTATGGCATTTTTAGGTGCTGGTGTTTTAGGGTTTTTACATACTCTAGCTCCTGTAAACTTTTTTACTCATGGAACACAGCTTACAGCAGCACACGGTCACCTTTCATTTTTCGGAGCTTACATCATGATACTTTTTACTATCATCTCATATGCTATGCCGATTTTAAGAGGTCGTCCTCATGGTAACTGTGCAAAAGCACAAGCAGTTGAACGCAAAGCTTTTTGGATGATGGTTATAGGTATGCTTGGTGTTACTTCAGCACTTGTTATCGCTGGAACTATGCAAGTTTTCTTACAGCGTTTACCAGATGTAGACGCTCTGTCTTTCATGGCAACACAAGCTGAAATAGTTCCAGTTTATATGGTGCGTTTAGCCTTTGGTGTTATGTCCGTAGCAGGTCTATTTCTTTACTTTTATAGCTTCTTCGTAAAAGAAGAGGCATAAAAAATGGCTTCCATACTTGCTGCTCTTGAATACGAAGAGACTATTGGCAAGTTTTGGAATAAGTTTTTAGATAAAAATACAGATAAAACTTTTAAAGAGGCATCTGTCTCATTTCTTGACATAAGTAAATCTCTTAAACTTTTTTACCATCTTTTAGGTGGTAAAAAAGGAAAAGATTTACACATTACTGATAAACGATTTGTAGAAAAGAATCGTACTCTTTTAGAGAAAATCTCTGCAAGTGGTACTCTCTTTTTTCTTCCATGGCAAGACGAAGATGCACTTTATCTTCCTTCATCTCTCGCATATTTTGAGACTAAAGAGCTAAACATTCTACTCTACTACTGGCTTATAGCTATGTTTACTAAAGTGCAAAATGCACAAGGTTCACTTGAAGATGTAAATACAAACGCAATAAACGAACTCATAAATATATACCCTGGTTTTAAAACTTTTTATGAACAAAGAGACACTAACCTCGATGCACACCCTTCTATCTTTTGGATATACCCAGCCTTAAACTCATCTAACAAATATAGTGATTTTAATGATGAAGATGAACCTCGTAGAGATGAGAAACCAAGTGAGAAAACAGATACTCTAAAGATGAAGAAAAAAGCAAACCAGTTAGACGATAAAAAAGAGACTGATGGACTTTTAGCTTTTTTACCTGACGCCATGATGAGCATAATGGAGCAGGTAAATGTTGATAGAAGTGAAGATGATAGTTTTGATGAGGATGCTCTTTATAATGCTGAGGACTTAGATGAAATAACTTTAGGGGCTAAAAAAGCCAACCTCTCTGCCCGACTTAAACTCGACCTTGACCTTTCCATGCACTCAAAAGAGGAGTATCCATTAGGTGAGGGGCACTTTATAGATGAGTGGGACTATTCAAAAGAGAAATACCTTAAAAACTATGTCTGTATAAAACCCTATCTTACTACTAACATAGAAGCCCAAGAGTTACCACTCAAACTCAAAAAGATAGTCAAAAAACTTGAGGGCGAGTTAGATATGATGGAGTTAGAGCGAATAAAAAATGACAAACTCCCTTACGGAAATGAGCTTAACCTCGACACTTGGATAGAGTATAAAGGGCATCAAAACAAGTCCATGCACCACCAAAAATTTTACGAGAACTATGAAAAAAAGTTAAGAGACATTTCTACTCTTATTTTAGCTGATGTCTCACTCTCCACTGAAGCCGGTATAACCCAAGAGATACGAGTGATAGACGTTATAAAAGACTCTCTTATAGTCTTCTCGGAATCGCTTGAGAGGCTCCAAGATAACTTTAGCATCTATACTTTTTCGTCACTAAAAAATAAAAATGTCCGTATAGAAATCATCAAAAACTTTAAAGAGAAGTACTCTGCGTTTACAAGAGGGCGAATAAGTGCCATAAAACCGGGGTACTATACAAGACTAGGGGCCGCAATTCGTGAGGCTTCAAGTATCTTAGTCAAACAAAAAACACAAAACCGACTTCTACTTATCATCAGCGATGGAAAACCAAATGATGTTGATAGATATGATGGAAGATATGGTGTCGAAGATACAAAAAAAGCTATAGTTGAGGCTAAAAAGCTGGGACTTACTCCTTTTTGTATCACTATAGATATAGAAGCAAAAGAGTACCTGCCTTATCTATTTGGTAAAAATGGGTATGCACTCATCAGAGATAGTAAAAAACTACCAACACTACTCCCACAGATATATCTAAACTTAACAAAATAAGGAAACAATTATGAGTCAAACAACTAACACATACTATAAAGCACAAGCAAACGAAGTAGAACTTTTTGAGGCTGCTGCATCTATGAACTTACCTATTCTTATAAAAGGACCCACTGGTTGTGGTAAAACACGATTTATCGAAGCAATGGGGGAGAAGTTAAACCGAAATGTTTATACTGTAGTTTGTCACGATGATTTAAGTGCAGCCGATCTCATAGGCCGTCACCTCATCGATGAAAATGGGACATACTGGCAAGATGGACCTCTTACTAAAGCAGTCCGTGAGGGTGGTATCTGTTATCTTGATGAGATTATAGAAGCGAGAAAGGACACAACTGTTGTGCTTCACTCTCTTGCAGATTATCGTCGCGTATTACCTATAGACAGAACAGGAGAACTCATAGAGGCACATCCTAACTTTATGTTAGTTGTTTCTTATAATCCCGGTTATCAAAATGTTCTCAAAGGAATGAAGCCAAGTACAAAACAGCGTTTTATTGCCTTGAGTTTTAACTATCCAAACGCAGAGGTAGAAAAAGAAATCATAATTAAAGAGAGTGGCGTTGATGAAGATACTGCTCAAAAACTGGTAACCATTGCAGATGAGATACGTCAACTTGATGATAGTGAAATCCAAGAAGCAGTATCGACACGACTTCTTATCTATGCTGCAAAACTTATAGTTCAAGGGTTTAATCCTTACCAAGCTGCAATGCATACTATAGTTGAGTCACTAAGTGATGAAGTTGAAGTTTTAGAGGTTTTAGAAAAGCTAATCAGTTTACATTTTGAGCAAGTTGATTAAAATATATCGTAGAATTGATTAAAAGTTCATCATAAATATATACAGTTATATTATAATTACTATTATAATTTCGCCATACATTACTTTTAGGAATTTTTATGGCACTATTTAGCAAACTCAAAGGGCAAGGTCATACACCGACACTTTTTTCAGCCTTTATATATTTTGATTTAAGTTTTATGATTTGGACACTTATGGGTCCACTTTCATCAGAAATATTTGAATCATTTGCACAAAATGGTTTTATAATCTCTACAAGCCAAAAAGCAACACTCCTCTCTCTCCCAATTCTATCAGGTGCTCTACTTCGTATTGTACTCGGGTTTAGTGTTGATAAATTTGGTGCAAAGAAAACAGCTCTTGTTTCACAATTTTTAGTTATATTAGCACTTCTTTTAGTCTACTCTTTGGGTGAGTCTATTACATATAATCAACTCTTAGGTGTAGCACTCACACTTGGTTTTGCTGGTGCTTCTTTCGCTGTTGCACTTCCTCAAGCGGGTCAATGGTATCCACCAAAGCTTCAAGGTCTTGTTTTAGGTATTGCTGGGTCTGCTTATTTTGGTGCAGCTATGGGTTTTATATTCGCTCCAAAAATTGCGCAATATTATGGATGGACAATAGTTTTTTTAATCGCTGCAGGTTTTGCAGGTCTTTTATTTATCACTTATGCAACTTTGGCAAAAGATGCACCAGCTAATATTTACAAAGCAAATCCTAAAAAGCTCAAAGACTATTGGAAACTATTAAAAGATAGAGATACATGGTGGTTTAACCTTTTTTATGCCATTAGTTTTGGAGGATTTGTAGGTTTTGGTGTCTTTTTAAAAATGTACCTAACAGACACCTATCCAGATGAAATAGCTGCATTAGGTTTAGAATGGTTAGCCGAAGATAACATTAAAGTTATGGCAGGGTATTTTGGAGCTCTGTTTATATTTGCAGGTACTATTCTTCGTCCAATTGGTGGAAGTATCGCAGATAAAATAGGTGGTATAAAAGCCTTATACTTTTTCTTTAGTATAGTTACTGTCATGGTTATTCTAAACGCTACGGTTGCGCTTCCTTTTCCTCTAGTCATTTTAGTTTTTTTCATTACTATGGCTAATCTTGGGATGGCAAATGGAGCAGTTTTTCAACTAGTCCCTCAGCGTTTTGCTAAAGATATAGGGATAATGGTAGGTATTATTGGAGCCGCTGGTGGTTTAGGTGGAACAGCACTTATTAAAACACTTGGTTGGTCAAAGGGTACTTTTGATGGTTATATGATTGGATTTTTAATTTTTGCAGCTGTTACCATCATCGCTATTGCAGGTTTAAGTTTGGTAAAAACAAGATGGAGAACTACTTGGGGTGTTGCTTCAGGTGGAAGGATTTAAGTCTCTATAGCCTCACCTGTACTCTCTTCTATTCTCGCTTTTGCTTCTGCCATCTTCATTCTAAGCTCATCCATCATATGAGGTGAAACATCCTCATCTTTCATCCATCTAACCTCATCAATATTTCCACCATAATCTTGACCTAACTCTTCAAGCTTTTCTTCAAAAAGCTCAAAAGTTAAACATTTTACCATTCTATCGTCAACTGTATCTCTAAGCTCTATATGCCAATTTTTCTTATCAATATTGACTTTTATTGTAGCTTCAAACACTACACTCATATTCTCTTCTTTGTATCATCGAAAGTTCTTGCAAAACCTTCTAAATCTTTTTTCTTTAAATCACCATTATAGATAATATCTTCAGGTTTCAAGTCATCATCATAAAGCATTTTAGGAACTACATCTGCATTATTAAGTACTTCCATATGTGCATCAAGTTCATCTTCACTATATGCCATCTGCATATCTGCTGAAATCACATGTGGGATTGCTTCTATAACCGTCATCTTTTTCAGCTCTTGGGAGACACCATCACCCTCAATAGTTATGATGATTCTTCCCTGTTCATCATGCATATGGTAGTCACATGCTTCACAATCTTTGAGACTTTGTACAACCTCATCTAAAAACTTTGGTAGTGTTTTTACTACTATACTTGATATATTCATTATCTATCCTTCTTCTGTATTTTATCATTATTTTAATCTATAAAAATTAATAACTTTATCATCACTTGAAACAAAAAATTCATCTTCATTTAAAAAAAGTATCTTTGTTAAAGTCATTTTATTTCCACCAAACTTAGCTAAGACTTTTTTACTCTTACTCTCAAAAAGAGTAACATTATTATTTTCATCACTTGCATAGGCAACTCTATTTCCACTTGGAGACAATCCGACACTATAGATGAAAAATGGAGCACTTTTATAGTAAGCAGAAAAGTTATTTATATCATAAACAACAACTCTTCTATCTTTTCCAGCCGTAGCTATGATACCATTTTTATAATCAACTTGAAAAACATTATCTAAGTTTTTTCCACTTAATGTCTCTTCTAAAGTTCCATCTTTAGTACTTAGTATTTTCAAATCACCACTCTCGTCAGCCACAACAACTCTTTTTTTATCTTCACTTAATGCAAAGTCTGAAAACTTTGAGAGAGAGACTTTAGCTCTGTAGTTTATCTTTTTCTTAGCGATATCGTATGAGATTATCTCACTGCCCAATAAGCCTAAGAGTAGTGTATTTGCATTTAAAAAGCGTAACTTTATAATACAGAGTTCATCTGCATTAGAAATAAGAAGTTGCAATTTTTCATCTACATATGTATGTACTCGGCTAAAGCCTTTAGTTGCTTGAGATAAAATTGCTATTTTTGCACCTATAACATCAATAGAGTAAACTTTAGAGTTACTCTGCTTTGCCATAAAGTCTTTTATCTTCTCAACACAGATCTGATTTAGCATATGTTTTGATCTAATGCTAAAAATATCTACACACCCACTATTTGTAGCCACATACAAACTCTCTTTATCTAAGACCATATCTGAAACTGAACCACTAGATTCATAACTATAGAGTGCTTTATTGTACTCTAATGCCATGAGAGTCAGCAGACTACTAAGAAGTATTAAAATTATTTTCACTGTTTAAACTCCACTTCAATGGCACTGACAGGACAGCGACTAATGCAAAAACCACATGCTGTACATTTACTCATATCTATTACAGGTTTAAATAATCCCTGAAATACTATAGCATTTTCTAAACATGGATCTTTACAAGAAAAGCACATCACATCATGCCATGAGATACATGCCGATACTGATATGTCTATATTTGCATTAATATTATCTCTATTTTCAAGCTCTAAAACACCAAATTCACATACAGATGCACACTCATCACAAAAGGTACACCCACTCATATCAAAAGAGAGATAAGGAGTAGCATCCTCTGCAATTTTTATGATATTTTCTTCACAAATATCTGCACATTTTGCTTCACACTTATGACACTCTTGTAGAAATAATGAGTCATCTTTATTGTAAGGAGGTCTTAAGACCTCAGCTGACTTATGAGGCTTATCATTCTTAAGCCCAGATGTCAGCGAACCAAAAAGTTCTCGTCTATTCATACTTAGTGTTTAGTTTTATTTAAATGCCCTGCAGCTGAGTCAGAGTTATCTAAATCATCTGCAGTAATACGAGAATCAACACCAACAGTATCCAAGTCATCTAACATAACTTCATCCCAACTAGATTTAAACTCTCCACCTTTTTTAGTGAAATTTGCTTCAAACAGATTTTCTACACTTAAATTACCTTGTGACTGAGGAGCATGACATTGAGAACAGTTATAACGTGCTTGATTAAGATGTGTTAAACGTTTAATATCTGTTTCATTTTTCATATTGTCAATAGACTTCTTAAATTTTACACCATCACAAGTATGACGAGGTCGCATATCTAAAAAGTGTGATGCAGGAATCGGTGTTGCACCCATTGCTGGTGCTATATCTGGTGCATGACAGCTTACACAAGAGTTATTCTCCCGTGTGATTGGTAAAAAGTCTGTAACATCATGAGGAATCATAGGAGGTGCATCTTGATATGCTCTCTTTATCCTTGTACTCTCACCTGCTTGCGCACTTCTATACTCTGTTTTAGCAGACATAGTATCATCTTCAGCATATATATCTGTTTTTCTTAACCCCAGTGAGGTCTCAGAAATACTTGCTACCGCTTTTTCTTCATGAGCCTGACTTGATGGAGTAGCTTGATTACCACACCCTACTAGTAGTAGTGTCGCAGTTGCTAAACCAAGTGTTATTTTATTTACTATTTTCATATCTAACTCCTATTTTGATTAATATAACTTCGTATTGAAAAGTTTAAAGCATCATCTCCACACACTTCAATACATCGAGCACAATTTGTACATGCACCCATTTTAACTGTTTGTGAAGACTTCCCTACCATAAACAGTACCTCTTTTTCAGGACAAACTTCTTTACACATCATACACTCTGTACATTTCTGTGCATCATGAGTGACTCTCACTAAAGAATATTTTCCTACTATGGAGTAAAAAGCACCTAAAGGACATACATAACCACACCATCCATTCTCATGTACTAAAAGATCAAAGAAAAAGATAATGAGTACTACACTAAACCCAAATCCCATTCCAAATATCAGACCTCTATGAAGTATAGATATTGGGCTTATTAGTTCAAACGCCGTGAGTCCCATCAAAAAAGATAAGACTAAACTCAAACCCAAAACCCAGTAACGAATATTTCTACTCATATAAATACGTTTTTGTATCGCAGATATACCTAGTTTTCGTCTTAATAAATTTGCTGCATCTGTTACAATATTTACAGGACAGACCCATGAACAGAACATTCGTCCACCAACTAATCCATAAAATATTGTTATGATTAAAGCACCTATAAAAATATCCATAGTAATTATTGAGCCTGCAAAAAACATTTGTAGTACTGCAAATGGATCACTTAGTGGAATCGTTTTAAAAGCGATAGATGAACTTAAATTACCCTCTAACATTTTAATGCCATAAAGATGGGCTACTATATAAAGCCCCATGATTACAATTTGAGTAACTCTTCTACTAATTAAGTATCTCATTAATAGAGTCCACTCTCATCATTGAGACTATCTATTGCACTTTTAGAACTTATCTCAGTTGTCGTAATCTTTGCCTTAGCATTTTTTACTCTCTCTTGGTCTTGCTTATCCCAACCTTTAACATAATGATCACCAGCTCTTCCCATCACAACTTCTCTAGGTAAAATAGTAATCGATGCCTTCTCCGTTATACAAGCATGTTCACACATACCACAACCCGTACATACATCAGGAACAACCACTGGTTTTAAAAATGCATGCTTACCCGTTCTCTCATTTCTACCATACTCTAAAACAATAGCTTGATCAAGTAAAGGACATGCTCGATAACAAGCATCACATTGAATTCCCCAAAAAGCGATGCATGCATAAGGATCAACAACAGCTACACCCATTTGAGCAAGATTAATGTCTAGTTCACCATCACTGCTTACACTAGACTCATCTAATGCTCCAGTCGGACAAACTGGAACACAAGGTATATCTTCGCACATATAACAAGGTATCTCTCTTGCATCAAAAAATGGTGTTCCCATAGGTTTCTTATCTCCTGGGGCTGCTAGTTTAAGAGTATCGTATGGACACGCTGATACACATAAACCACATTTAATACAACTCTTTAAAAAGTCTTCCTCTTTTAATGCTCCAGGTGGGCGTAAAAGTAGTGAGGCATGAACTGATTCTTCTAGAACTGAGCTCCATACAAGAGCTCCAATACCAGCAAGACCAACAGACCTTGCCATGCTTAAAAGAAATTTTCGTCTATCGCTCATATCTACTTTAGCCATCTTTTACTTCTTTATGCTTTGTATATTTTTACTGCACATTTTTTGAAGTCACCTTGTTTAGACATTGGACATGTCGCATCTAAACAGACTTTGTTGATAAATACTTTTTCATCAAACCATGGTACAAAAACAAGTCCACGAGCAGGTCTGTTTCTACCTCGCGTTTCAACACGAGCCTTAACTTTTCCACGACGTGACTCAATCCAACAAAGACCACCTTGTTTGAGACCTTTTTCTTTTGCATCTTGTGGATTCATATAACAGAGTGCTTCAGGAACAGCACGGTACAGTTCAGGAACACGCATAGTCATAGTCCCCGAGTGCCAGTGCTCTAGAACACGACCTGTACTTAACCAAGTGTCATATTCTTTATCTGGCATTTCTGGTGGATCCATATATGGACGAGCAAATATTTTTGCCTTGTTTGGAAGTGGTACTTTTTTAGAGTCTTTATCTTTACCTTCTAGTGTACCTGACTGCAATGCTTTAGCAAGTGTTCCATAAAAAGCAAAAGGATTTCCACTCTTCATCGTCTGTGCTGCTGCATACGGATCATACTTTGCATTAAAACGCCACTGTGTCTCTTTCCCATCTACAACAGGCCATTTCAGACCACGTACTTTATGATAAACATCAAAAGGTGCTAAATCATGACCATGTCCACGTCCAAACGCAGCATACTCTTCGAAGAGATATTTATTTACATGGTAACCGTAACCTTTAAACACTTCTCCATCTTCTCCACGAACATTACGTGAATCTCCATAACCATCAGTATTGTCATAACCTTTTTGTATAGGGTCATTTTGGTCAAGTTTGTAAGATTTTGCATCCTCATTGTTAAAGAGGATTTCAAACATTGTTGTATCACCCGTATACCCCATGTCTCGTGCTTCAGCCCTTACATCTTTTAAAGGTATTTTTCTCGGCCCTGAGGGTTGGTAACCTCCCCATAAGTCATCAACAGTAAAGCGTTTTGAGAACTCATACCACTGCCAAATATCACTCATTGCATCACCTACTGGTATGACTTGTTGTCTCCAGTGTTGTGTTCTGCGTTCAGCATTTCCATATGCTCCCCACTTTTCATACATCATTGCAGATGGTAAAATCAGGTCAGAAACTTTAGCTGAGATACCTGGATACCCATCAGATGTTACGATAAAGTTATCCATCTCTCTAGCTGCTTTTATCCAGTGAGATGCACTTGCTGAATCTTGGTAAGGGTTACAAACATTTACCCAAGCAAACTTCACAAGACCATCTTCAATATCACGATGTATCTGCATGATATGCTGTTTACCAACTCCATTTAATGTACCATGTGGTACTTTCCATTTATCTTCTACTATTTCTCTATGCTTTGGATTTTTCACCATCATATCAGCTGGAAGTCTATGTGTAAATGTACCAACTTCTCTTGCAGTTCCACAAGCTGATGGTTGCCCAGTAAGAGAGAATGCTCCAGAACCTGGTCTTGCTTGTTTGTCTAGTAAGAAGTGAACATTGTATGCTAAAGTATTGTCCCATGTTCCACGAGTATGCTGATTCATTCCCATAGTCCAAAAAGATACTACTTTTCGACCTTCTTCTATATATAGTCCAGCAAGATATTTTAACTTTTTCTTAAAATCTCTTAATTTTTCATCAGGATCACCCTTACATAACTTCGCTGTATAACTTAAAGTGTAAGGCTCAAGTGAGCGCTTATACTCTTCAAATGAAATCTCCCAGTGTCCTAGTGTTCCACCATTATTTACCATAGTGTCACCCTCTTTATAACCAAATGGCTCTAACGCAGGACCCTCAGAAGCTGAGACAACTTTTGACATCTCTTTTGAAATAGTCTGCATCTCAAGGTCTGTGTACTTTCCTTCTTTAATGGACTTATCATCTGAGCGACGCATTCCATAACCAAGGTTTACAGGACCCGCAGCAAATATAATGTGCTTACGAATAAACTCCCACTCTATAGACTCTGGATGATTATAAACAATCTCTCTTGCTATATAGTTCCATAGAGCTGTATCTGTATTTGGAGTAAAAATTATCTCTACATCTGCTAAATCAGATGTACGATGTGTATAAGTTTGGATAGATACAACTTTTACACGGTCTGGATCTGAAAGTTTTCTATCAGTTACTCTCGACCAAAGTATAGGGTGCATCTCTGCCATATTTGATCCCCATGATATTACAGTATCTGTAATCTCTATATCATCATAACATCCAGATGGCTCATCAATACCAAAAGTTTGATAAAAACCGACAACTGCAGAAGCCATACAATGGCGAGCATTTGGGTCTATCGCATTTGAGCGAAAACCACCCTTCATCATCTTTTGTGCAGCATACCCTTCCATAACAGTATATTGACCAGAGGCAAAAACAGCAACGGCTTCAGGACCACCATGTTTTAGTGCTTTTTTTGTATGAATTTCCATCTCATCAAAAGCTCTCTTCCACGATACTGGAGCAAATTTTCCATGTTTATCAAACTTACCATCTTTATCTACACGCAGTAGTGGTTGTTTTAATCTATCCGCACCATACATGATTTTGGCATTAAAATAACCCTTAATACAATTAAGACCACGATTAACAGGTGCAGCAGGATCTCCCTTAACTGCAACGATTTTTCGCTCAAGTCCTTCTCCACTTGTTGCCATCATAATTCCACAACCAGTACCACAAAAACGACAAGCAGCCTTATCCCATCGCCAACTAGTTTCTGCCTTATCTGCAGCAGCTTGCATATCTGAAGGAACAGACATACCGATAGCAGCTGCAGCCGAAGCCGCCGCTGAACTCTTTAAAAACTCTCTTCTTGATAGTGACATATTATCTCCTGTAATAAAAGTTATAAACAACTATAGCACTTTTTTTCTTATTTTACAAACTTTTTCATAATTTTATATTAATATTTTAAATTAAGTATTTTTTAAGCATAATCGGTGAATAATAGTAATGTTATTTTAATTATAAGGAAGAAAAATGAAAAAGATTATCTTATCATCTGCACTATTGAGTGCTACTCTAGGTCTTTTAAGTACGGCTAGTGCCTCAGACAGCGGACTTAATATATTTAATGATATAAAAATAAAAGGCGAACTTCGTCCACGATACGAGATGGCTAATGTTGACAAAAGTGCAACTACTAGAGCTATTTCATTTACAAATCGTACACATTTAGCAGTGACAGCTGGTCTTTTTGAAGTAGAAAACTTAAGTGCAACTATCGGTCTTCAAAGTATAAATAACTTTGGTTACACAAACTATAGTTCACCTGGTAATTTAAACTATGATAGTAATGCTAAGCAATATGATATTATCGCAGATAAACAACAAGCGATGCTTTCAGAAGCTTCTATTGACTATAAAATGGGTAAGACAGCATTTCATGCTGGCCGTTCACAGTTAAATCTCGATAACCAACGTTTTATCGGTACTGTTGGATGGAGACAGACTGAGCGTTCATACGATACCGCATATGTTTTAAATAAAGATGTAGAAAACTTAGAACTACTTGGCGCTTATGTATATGGATATGCAGGTGTAACAGGTGTTACAACAACTGAAACAAACTCTATTTTACTTCATGCTAAATATAAGGTGTCTGATGCTTTAAATATCACTGCTTATGACTATATGTTAGCTTCAATCAGCGATACAATTGGTATTGCCCTGACTGGTAAAATAGATGCTGGTGCAAAACTAAAATATAGAGCAGAATATGCGATGCAAAGTGATGCAAGTATGGAGTATGGTAACGCAGCGAGTCAAACAAATGTAAAAGCTGATGCAACATACTATAACCTTGACTTTGGTGCAAATATATCTGGATTTTTAGTGGGTGTTAACTACGAAGTTCTTAGTGGAACGAATAGTGTTGGAAAAACAGCGTTTAATCCTGCTTTAGGTACTAACCATAAGTTCAATGGTTGGGCTGATGTATTTTATGTAGCTGGTTTACCTACAAGCGGTTTAAAAGATGCAAATGCACGTATAGGTTATAAGACAAAAAGTTTTGGAAAAATCCTTGCGGTTTACCATAACTTTACAGCTGATACAACAACTGGAAATAACTCTGACAACTTAGGTAGTGAAATCGACTTTGTATATGTTAATAAGATTCCTGGAGTAAATGGTCTTACTGGACTTATTAAATATGCTAGTTTTTCAAAAGGTGATACAACAAATGGTTTTACTGCATCACAAAATGATAAACAAGTTGCTTGGGCACAACTATCGTATAAATTCTAAACTTATCCATTCTTATATCAAACATGTTTTTATCGCATGTTTGATACTGATTAAAAAGCACTCATCCACTTCTTCTCAAAAGAAAATATTTCCGATACAATATACTACATTACAAAAGGTCTTAATTTATGGTATCAGATAATATTAAATTCTCAGGTTTTTCCCTAGCAAAACAAAAAGAGCTTAAAGGTGATGATTTTTATGATGTAAAAACTATTGGGGATTTAACAGTTGCTATTGTTTGTGATGGTGTTGGAAGTGCTACTGAAGGAGCACAAGCAGCACAAAGAACAACAAAGCATTTAATGAACAACTTTAAAATTCGTCCAAAATCATGGAGTATTGAGAAGTCTATCAAAACTTTCATAGAAGCGATAAATGCCATACTTTACCAAGAATCTCAAGTTAATTATGAATCAAGTGAACTAGTAACTACCTTAACTATTGTAGTAATCCAAGGGAATAGACTCTATGGTGCAAATGTAGGGGATAGTCGTGTATATCTTCATAGAGAGGAGAAGCTAACACAATTATCATCTGACCATGCTATGGATGAAGAGGGTTATGAAAATGTTTTAACACAGGCTATCGGTATTGCTAGTGGTGTTGAGATTTACTACTTTGAAAATATCTTGCAGAAAAATGACTCAATTTTACTCTGTAGCGATGGGCTCTATAATACTTTAGATGAAAACACCTTACTGACTTATATAGATAAAGGGGCTCATGCATTAGTAAAAAAGGCGAGTAAACTAGAAGAAGATGATCTCCCTGATGATACTACAGCTGTCGTTATTGATATTTTACAAGCAGATGAATTACAAATACTAAAGCAACAACAACTAGAAATTCCAAAAAGTCTCAAGAAAAATCAACTTATTGATGGATATACCCTTGTTCGACCTCTTATTCAAAATGAAAGAACCTGGTTAGTACATAAGAAAACAAAAGATTATGTACTTAAGTTTGCACCTACACAAGCACTTGATGATGAAGCAGTTCTAGATTTATTTGTAAAAGAGGCATGGAATGCTAAACGCCTTAAGGCAAACTTTTTTCCAAAGTCTGTTATACCAAAAAATAGAACGATGCGTTACTATGTAATGCAACTTTTTCATGGTGAAGACTTAGATAGCTACTTAAAAAACAAACATGTAACTATAGATGACACAGTAGAGTTAGCCTCAACTCTTTTAAATATGTCTCAGTTTCTCATCAAGTACGACTTAGTTCATGGCGATATAAAACCACCAAATATTATGATAGCTAAAGATGATGATGCAAACTTAGAGTTTAAAATTATAGATTTTGGTAGTATCACAGAAGTTTTCTCGATTAATACAAAAAGTGGAACACCAAGCTTTTTAGCACCTGAACGTTTCTTAGACGAGTCTATCAATGAGTCTACAGAAGTATTCTCTATAGGGGTCACACTTTACCTCGCACTCACGGGGAAATATCCATATGGTGAAATAGAACCATTTCAAAATCCAACATTTAAAGAAGCAAAAAGACCGAGTACTTATAACTCAAATATTCCAGCTTGGTTTGATAGTGTCATAATGAGGTCAATTGCTCTGGATAAAGAGCAACGCTATACCCACTACTCTGAGATGAAATATGAACTTACAAATCCAAAAAAAGTCAAACCATACTTTATAAAAAGTGCATCACTTATAGAAAAATCTCCACTTCTGTTTTATAAAATCGCCTTTGCAGCTATGACTTTTACAAACTTCATACTTATATATTTTTTATTGAAATAAATTATCGGCTATACATTTTAAGACTCTTTTACTATAATATCCTTTACAATAAAGATATATTTTAAAGTGAGTTTATGAACTGGTTAAATTTTTTCCAAGATACACCCAATGACAGTATGATTACTTTTGGAAGAGGTATAAATGCTTCACTTGCACCAGATGAAGAAGAGCTTTTTCAAGAATCTTATGAAGCTTTTGAGAAAAAAGATATCTTAAATGCTTATGAGTTGTTTTTCAAGTCAATTATAAACTTCACCAATGACACATCCAATCAAAACATCATTTTAAAAAAAACTCAAATCGAACTCAACTTTGAGATATATCAAGGTTTAGCGAAGATAAAAGGTAAAGTAACAAAAGAAAGCCTCTATGCTGAGATAAATATCCTTAAAACATCCGAGGCTAGTGTTGCTATTAAACGCTACTTATTAGAGAGAAACTATCAACTCACTTATGTAAACTACTTTAGTGATGAGAAGTTTATAAAACTAAAACTACATCAAGACAATATATCGCTCTCCCCTCAAAAGATATTTTTTCCTCTTCGAGAGTTGGCTATAAATGGTGACTACGATAAAGAGCATCTCAAAAGTGAGTTTCCAGATATACAACTCCAAGATACACAGCATTTACAAAAAGTAGAAGATAAACAGCTCAAAGTAAAGTATAAATACTTAATGTTATGGATAGAAGAGTTAGAGCAAAAAGTACTCACACTGCCTTCAAATGACAATACAGGAATGCAATCTTTTTTATACCTAAATATCCTCTTTAAAATTGACTACCTACTCTCAATTAAATGTGAAATCCACCATCAACTCTCTAAAAAAGCTCTAGAGTATTTTTCAAATGAGCACTCTACAATAGAGTCAAAAAATGAAGAACTCAAAAAGTACACACTGGAACTCAAAGAACTTAAATATGAAGATTTTACTAAGAGTTTTTATAAGACAAAATATACTTTTAATCCTATTGAAAAATCATCTTATGATGATGTCGTTATATTTATAAATGAGTCGCAAAATAAAATACGATGGTACAAACATAACCGTTATACACATGTTATTCCTACTATTTATAACTATATCGCTTTTTATTCTCTTTATAACTATGGTATGAACTCTATCTTAAAAGAACTTTTTCATATTTTAGTACAAGTCCAAAATAGTTCTTTTTTCAAGGACTTAGATTTTACACTCCTTTACGATGAAGAGGCACAAAAGTTTTCTAAACGCAGTATACTCAACACCCTTAAAAAAATTCAAGAGAAAGCTTCACAGACATATCCGTCTTTAATTATTGACAGTGAGAGTTTAAATTTTGCATCCCTCAATGAATTTTCAAATTCTTACTATATTATGTTAAAAAATCTCGATTTTGAAGAGGTCTAAGTTATGAATACACAAATTATCCTCGAAAAACAGATTGAAAATATTATGCAGATTATGACTCCTTATGGAAGTGGTACTGGATTTATCATCGGTGATATTATCATCACTAACTCTCATGTAGTTGGTGGACTTAAAGAAGTTGTAGTGAGTGCGAAAAAGATTTCACGGACTATTGCGACTGTTATTTATGATGATCCTTTTTTTGACCTTGCATTTATAAAATGCGAATTTAAGAAACCTTCTATAGCTTTAACTCTAGCACAGATACATGTCAACGACGGGGATACAGTTGTCGCAATCGGTCATCCTTATGGTCTTAACTATACAGCGACAGAAGGAATTGTATCACGTGCATCAAGACTTCAAGATGATTTAGAGTACATACAAATTGATGCTGCAATTAACCCTGGAAACAGTGGTGGTCCTCTACTCAACATAAAAGGAGAAGTGGTAGGAGTCAATACTTTTATAATCCAAAATGCGAATAACCTCGGATTTGCTCTGCCGTACTTTTATCTACAAGATGCACTCACTGCGTTTACTACTCAAAATGAAGAAAATATCATTAAATGTCCTTCGTGTAAAAATCTTATAGAAGAAAAAAACATTAGTAATGACTATTGCCCTAAATGTGGTGTAAAACTAGAAGTTGCTAAACTCAGACGAAAAGGTTACAACCCAACTGGTCCTACAAAAATGATAGAAGATATTTTAAGTGCTTTAGATATAAATGTTATGTTAGCACGGCGTTCTTTAGCCTCATGGAGAATAGATGAGGGAACCGCACGCATAGATATCAACTACTATGAAAATGGTGTCATTATCGGTGATGCAAAACTCTGTGCAATACCAAGTCAAAATATAGATAAAATCTATGACTACCTACTCAAAGAAAATGACGAACTCTCTTACTTACAGTTTTCAATTAATGAAAATAGTATCTATCTCTCTTACTTGATTGTTGATTCTTCTTTGACATTTGATGAGGGTAAGATTGCCATTGAGAGACTTATAAAGTTCTCAAATAAATATGATGATATTTTAATAAACGAGTATGGAGCGATAGTTCAAAAACGCGATGAAGAAGATTAACAAAAAAAAGGAAAAAACAAATATGTCAAAATTTTTACAGTTTAAATGTGATTTAGATAATTTCATACAAGAATTAGAGAGTATCTTAGAAGAAAATACAAAAAGAGTTGAGGATTTACTAGAGCAAAAGAGTAAAACTTATAACTCTTTTGTAAAACATATGCAGATGATGGAAGAGAAACTAGAACATTTTTTCACTCCCCTTTCTCACTTAAACGCAGTGAATAATTCTAAGGAGACTCAAGAAGTCTATACACAAAGTCTTCCTATTATAACTGAGTATTCAACAAGACTTTCGCAAAATATAGAAATATATAAGGCATATAAAGAGATTCAAACAGATGAAGTAAGTACTCTCAACTACGAGCAAAAAAGAGTTTTAGATTTAAATATTCAACACTTTGAACTTAGCGGTGCACATCTAGATGCTGATGTTAAAAAAAGACTTGAAGAGATAAACATTAGAAAAAGTGAATTAACAAATAACTTTTCTCAAAACCTTTTAAATGCTACAAATGATTACACATACATTATCACGGATGAAGCGGATATAGATGGTTTACCAAGTAGTGAGATTGAGAATGCAAAGTTTGAAGAAGATGGTATAACTAAATATAAATTTACTCTACAAATGCCTTCGTACATAGCATATATGACATACGGTAAAAATGAAACTATTCGTGAAGCACTCTACACAGCATACGTATCACGTTCACCAGAGAATGCAAAAATTATAGAAGAAATTCTTGCACTAAAAGATGAAATGAGCAAACTTTTAGGTTTTAAAAACTATGTAGAGTACTCACTCTCTAGTAAAATGGCAAATAGTGAAGAAGAAGTTTTAGATTTTTTACAAAATCTTCTCAAAAACTCTAAAAATCAAGCAAAAAAAGAACTGGGTGAGTTACAAAACAGTGCTCCTAAAGATTTACAGAGTTTTGATACAGCCTTTTATAGCGAGTTACTAAAAAAAGCACAGTATAACATTGATGAAGAAGAGTATAGACCATATTTTGAGCAAAAGAGTGTTGTTAATGGAATGTTTGATTTTTTAACCAAACTTTTTGGAATGAAATTTGTAAAAGTAGAAGAAGAGTTATGGCATAAAAAGGCTTTCTCTTATGATGTATATGTAAAAGACAGACTCAGAGCGAGAATCTACCTTGATTTAGAAGCAAGAGAATCTAAACGCGGTGGTGCTTGGATGCATAACTATCAAACACACTGTTTAAACGAAAAAGGGGAAGAGCAATTAGCATCTGCTTTTGTAGTTTGTAATTTTCCAGCTTCGAGTGATACAAATCCTTCTCTGCTTCGTCATGATGATGTTGTTACTCTTTTTCATGAGATGGGACATACAATCCATCATATCCTTTCTCAAGTTAAAGAGAATGAAGTAAGTGGTGTTAATGGTGTGGAGTGGGATGCAGTTGAGTTTCCTTCTCAGTTTTTAGAAAACTTTGCTTATGAACCACTAGTACTAAAAATGTTCGCGACCCATTACAAAACTAATGAGACAATTTCAGATATTATGATAGATAAACTTGTTCGTAGTAAGAACTTCTTATCTGCCATGGGAATGTTAAGACAACTAGAATTTTCAATCTTTGACCTTAAAGTTCATAATGGAGTTTATACATCTGATGAAGTTCAAAATATCCTTAATACGATTAGAAAAGAGACTGCACTTATTAAAACACCCGAGTACAACAAGTTCCAAAATGGATTTGCACATATATTTGCCGGTGGATATGCTGCAGGCTATTATAGTTACAAATGGGCAGAGGTTTTAAGTGCTGATGCATTTTACTCTGTTATTGATGAGGGAATATTTGAGTCAAAAACAGCACAAAAGTATTTCGATGTCATCTTAAAGGGTGGCGGTGCGAAAAGTATGCAAGAGCTTTTTAAAGAGTTAATGAATAGAGATCCTGACACAAGTAAACTACTGCGTTTAAATGGCATAAAATAGTGAAAATATTTGTTATTTTCTTTTGTCTTTTATCCCTACTCCAAGGAGCACAAATAGTGAAAATAGCAACATATAATGTAGAAAACCTTTTCGACTTAAAAAGAAGTGGGCATGAGTACAAAGAGTATATACCCAACTCATACTCTCAATGGAATAAAAAAAACTATACTATCAAACTTCATAATATTGCCAAAGTAATTTTTGATATAAACGCCGACATCATAGGACTCCAAGAGATAGAATCAGAGCAAGCTTTAAAAGATTTACGATTTGAGCTTAAACGTAAAGGTTTATACTATCAGTACCATAAAATAGCAAACTATAAACATACAACCATTAAAGTAGCGATACTAAGTAAAATTCCTTTTGTATATACTCATGAGATCGCTGTGAAGTCTTCATATAGGTATAGAAATATCTTAGAAGCTAAGTTTAAAATCAATAACAATGAGCTTTATGTATTAGTTAATCACTGGAAATCAAAGTCTGGCCCTGAGAGCATGCGAGTTGTGTCTGCTAAAAAAGTTTTAAAACGCACAGAAGAACTTGGCTTAGATAAAAATATAATTGTCCTCGGAGATTTTAACTCTCATTATGAAGAAGATATCTTATTTAAAAGAAAAAGAAAACATAATGATACAGATGGTATTACAGGTATAAATCATATACTAGCAACTAAAGAGCATACTAAAGTATCTACTCAAACTACACTTCCAAAGGGAGAATTTTACAACCTTTGGTATGACACCAATGAAGAAAATAGGTACTCGTATATATATAGAGGTAAGAAAGAAGCTTTAGACAATATTTTAATATCTCCTTCTCTTGTAAAAAGTAGTGGCATTCATTATAAAACCAATAGTATACACTCACATAAGGATAAATATCTCTTTAGTGGTAAAAGTATCAATAGATGGAAGATGAGCCGTAAAAAGCCTCGAGTACATAAAGGAAAAGGTTACTCAGATCACCTGGCTGTTATAGCAGAGTTTGTTGTGAACTAAGACACCAATTTATCTCTTCTTGTTTATGCTCTTTTAAATAGTTGTTTATTTTAGAAAATGGTTTTGATCCAAAAAAACCTCGATAAGAAGAGAGTGGAGATGGATGAGGAGCTTTAAGTAGTAAATGTTTTTTAGTATCAATCAAAACTTCTTTTTTTTGCGAAGGTCCACCCCACAAAACAAATACTATATTTTCATAATCATTAGACAAATTTTTAATAACATTATCAGTAAATATTTCCCATCCTTTATTTTTATGTGAATGGGGAGATGCTTTTTCTACTGTAAGAACACTATTTATAAGTAATACACCCTGTTTAGCCCATGAAGTCAAATCTCCATTGATAGGTATACCACAGTCAGTATCATCGAGAAGTTCTTTATATATATTTTTTAATGAAGGTGGTACTTTAACATTAGAAGTAACGGAGAAAGCTAAACCATTTGCTTGATTTGACCCATGATAAGGATCCTGACCTATAATTACAACTTTTACTTCACTTAATGGAAGTAAATTAAAAGCTCTAAATATATCTTCATTTTTGGGATAAATAGTTTTATTTGCATATTCATCTTCAATGAATTTTAAAAGGTTAATATAATAATCTTTTTGAAATTCTATGTCTAAGAAGTTTGACCAATCGTTATTTAAAGTCATAAACATCCTAAAGTAATATATAATATTCTATAAATTATGTGTATTGAAATGTGAAAGTGAATGAAGTAAAAAACAACTAACTAGGCAACGACCTACGTTTCCAATCCTGAAAGGACAAGTATTATCAGCGAAGAGGGGCTTAGCTTCTGGGTTCGGAATGGGACCAGGCGTTTCCCCCTCTCTATAGCCACCTAGACAAGTTGTGTCTAAAAACATCAATATGTTCTTAGATACAACTTGTAAAGTTGTTTGAGGGTAAATGAGTATGTACTCATTAAAGTATAATTGGTAAAGTCAACAAAGGCACTAAGACCTAACTAAATAACTAGTAAACTAATCTCTTATTAGTAATACACTAAATAAGGTAGTGAACGAATTGTGTTCATTTAAGAACTGGTTAAAAAAGACGAACGTACTATTAGTACTGGTCAGCTAAACAGATTACTCTGCGTACACATCCAGCCTATCAAGCTTGTAGTCTTCAAGCGTACTTCAGGGATTGTTCATCTTGGAGTTGGCTTCCCGCTTAGATGCTTTCAGCGGTTATCTCATCCATGCGTAGCTACCCAGCGATGCTCTTGGCAGAACAACTGGTGCACCAGTGGCATGTTCAACCCGGTCCTCTCGTACTAGGGTCAACTCTCCTCAACAATCCTACGCCCACGGAAGATAGGGACCGAACTGTCTCACGACGTTCTGAACCCAGCTCGCGTACCGCTTTAAATGGCGAACAGCCATACCCTTGGGACCTGCTCCAGCCCCAGGATGCGATGAGCCGACATCGAGGTGCCAAACCTCCCCGTCGATGTGAGCTCTTGGGGGAGATCAGCCTGTTATCCCCGGCGTACCTTTTATCCTTTGAGCGATGGCCCTTCCACACAGAACCACCGGATCACTATGACCGTCTTTCGACTCTGCTTGACTTGTATGTCTCACAGTCAGTCCGGCTTATGCCATTATACTCTACGGTGGATTTCCAACCCACCTGAGCCGAACTTTGTAAGCCTCCGTTACTTTTTAGGAGGCGACCGCCCCAGTCAAACTACCCACCAGACATTGTCCTCGCACAAGATAATTGTACGGAGTTAGCTATCAAAATATTCAAGGGTGGTATCTCAAGGATGCCTCATCATAATCTGGCGACTATGAATCAATGGCTCCCACCTATCCTGCACATGAATATCCCGATAGCAGTGTCAAGCTATAGTAAAGGTGCACGGGGTCTTTCCGTCTTTCCGCGGGTAGGAGGAATTTTCACCTCCACTACAATTTCACTGGATCCATTGTTGAGACAGCTCCCATCTCGTTACGCCATTCATGCAGGTCGGTATTTAACCGACAAGGAATTTCGCTACCTTAGGACCGTTATAGTTACGGCCGCCGTTTACTCGGGCTTCAATTCATGCCTTCGCCGAAGCTAAGCAATCCTTTTAACCTTCGAGCACCGGGCAGGCGTCACACCCTATACATCCTCTTACGAGTTAGCAGAGTGCTGTGTTTTTGGTAAACAGTCGGGAGGGACACTTTGCTGCGACCCATTAATGCTTCAGAGAGTAAATCTCTTAACATGTAGGGCACACCTTATACCGAAGATACGGTGCTATTTTGCAGAGTTCCTTAACAATGGTTCATCCACGCGCCTTAGAATACTCATCTCACCCACCTGTGTTGGTTTACGGTACGGGCAACATTACATCTCGTTTAGAGGCTTTTCTCGGCACGACAGTATCGACGATTCAAAACGCTCACCGAAGTGATTGTTCTGCCTGTAAGATCTCGGTCTCGTGTGAAGCGGATTTGCCTACTTCACGACCTACGTCCTTCGAGCCACTATTCCATCAGTGACCTCGTCTAACTCTATGCGTCCCCCCATCACTCAAACGATGTAATGTCGGTATAGGAATATTAACCTATTTGCCATCGACTACCCCTTTCGGACTCGTCTTAGGTCCCGACTAACCCTACGATGACGAGCATCGCGTAGGAAACCTTGGGTTTACGGCGAAGAAGATTCTCACTTCTTTTCTCGCTACTCATGCCTGCATGCTCACTTCCATCCGCTCCAGCACTCCTTACCGGTGTACCTTCAACGCTGAATGGAACGCTCTCCTACCACTTGGATAAATCCAAATCTAAAGCTTCGGTGCTTGTCTTAGCCCCGTTATATTTTCGGCGCAGAATCGCTAGACCAGTGAGCTGTTACGCTTTCTTTAAAGGATGGCTGCTTCTAAGCCAACCTCCTGGTTGTCACAGCAACTCCACATCCTTTTCCACTTAGACAAGACTTTGGGACCTTAGCTGTTAGTCTGGGTTGTTCCCCTCTCGACATAGGATTTTATCACCCTACGCCTGACTCCCGAGGTTACACATGAAGTATTCGGAGTTTGATAGGGTTTGGTACCGCGGTAAGCAGCCCTAGCCCTGTCAGTGCTCTACCCCTTCATGCTAATGCTCGAGGCTATACCTAAATATATTTCGGAGAGAACCAGCTATCACTAAGTTTGATTGGCCTTTCACCCCTATCCACATGTCATCCCAACAGTTTTCAACCTATACGGGTTCGGTCCTCCACTGGCTCTTACACCAGCTTCAACCTGCACATGGATAGATCACTTAGTTTCGGGTCTGCAGCATCTGACTAATTCGCCCTATTAAGACTCGCTTTCGCTACGGCTTCTCGTAAGATTAACCTTGCCAGATACCACAACTCGCAGGCTCATTATGCAAAAGGCAGTCCGTCACACTTGTGATACCGAAGTATCCCAATAGTGCTCCGAATGATTGTAAGCCATAGGTTTCAGGTTCTATTTCACTCCGCTCACCGCGGTCCTTTTCACCTTTCCCTCACGGTACTAGTTCGCTATCGGTCTGGTAGTAGTATTTAGGGTTGGAGGGTGGTCCCCCCATATTCAGTCAAGATAACACGTGTCCCGACCTACTCGTTCGATAATCTAGTACCACATAAATATTTTCGCTTACGGGAGTATCACCCTCTATGCTCAGTCTTTCCAAACTGTTCTGCTAATATCTATGCTATCACTATCCGCCCTGTTCCCATTTCGCTCGCCGCTACTATGGGAATCTCGTTTGATTTCTCTTCCTTCAGGTACTGAGATGTTTCACTTCCCTGAGTTCGCCCAACCTAAGTTGTAACATGAATCGCTCCATGCTGGGTCGCCCCATTCAGAAATCCCCGGATCAAAGCTTATTGGCAGCTCCCCGAGGCTTTTCGCAGCCTATTACGTCTTTCATCGCCTCTACCAGCCAAGGCATCCACCTATGGCCCTTAATATCTTTTTATTCTATATTGCGTTCACTACCTTATTTAATGTACTGTTATAGTCCCATAAGAAAGCTAAGCTTCCTTATTCCGCTTTGACCGCTGGGGTCACTGAAGAGAAACTCTTGCGAGTTTCAAAGACTAAATACTTTAAACAAGGTTGATGATTCTATCTGTTTATTGTAGTTATTTAGTTTAATTATATTTCTATAATTAAGTTGTTGACTTTAACAATTATAATTTAATGAACTTTTGGTTTAAAAACCAAATATAAACTTTCTAATAAAAACTTATATTTGAATTCTAAATCGTTTTAAAAATGGTGGAGAATAACAGGATCGAACTGTTGACCTTCTACGTGCAAGGCAGACGCTCTCCCAGCTGAGCTAATCCCCCACTTTTATTGTGATAATAAATAGATCACTGAAAACTAAGCAAGAAGAAGAACTAATATAAAACGGTATCTCTCGTGAGATTTTCTTTGTAAGATAAACAAACGAATGTTTTCTCTTTACTCTAGAAAGGAGGTGATCCAACCGCAGGTTCTCCTACGGTTACCTTGTTACGACTTCACCCCAGTCGCTAATTCCGCCGTAAGTGGTAGCCTCCCGAAGGTTAGCTTCCCAATTTCGGGCGAAATCAACTCCCATGGTGTGACGGGCGGTGAGTACAAGACCCGGGAACGTATTCACCGTAGCATTGCTGATCTACGATTACTAGTGATTCCAGCTTCATGAAGTCGAGTTGCAGACTTCAATCCGAACTGAGAGACGCTTTATGAGATTGGCTCCACCTCGCGGTATCGCAACTCTCTGTACGCCCCATTGTAGCACGTGTGTAGCCCAAGCCATAAGGGCCATGATGACTTGACGTCGTCCTCACCTTCCTCCTTCTTGCGAAGGCAGTCTCAATAAAGTGCCCAGCTTAACCTGCTGGCAACTATTGACGAGGGTTGCGCTCGTTGCGGGACTTAACCCAACATCTCACGACACGAGCTGACGACAGCCGTGCAGCACCTGTTTTCATGTTCCCCGAAGGGCACCGGTCCATCTCTGGTCCGTTCAATCAATGTCAAGGCTTGGTAAGGTTCTTCGCGTATCTTCGAATTAAACCACATGCTCCACCACTTGTGCGGGTCCCCGTCTATTCCTTTGAGTTTTAATCTTGCGACCGTACTCCCCAGGCGGTTCACTTAATCTGTTAAGTGCATCACCGAGATGACTAGCATCCCGACGACTAGTGAACATCGTTTAGGGCGTGGACTACCGGGGTATCTAATCCCGTTTGCTCCCCACGCTTTCACACCTTAGCGTCAGTAATGTTCCAGGAGATCGC
>NZ_JAEMVC010000039.1 GCF_029215985.1 Sulfurimonas sp. SAG-AH-194-C21 | reverse complement strand
TTCTTTTAACACAACTTCACTCCAGTTGTAACGGCTGTATGAAATATGGCCATATCTTTTTTTAATGGTGATTTTACAACTAAGTCTATTTTGCGTTGTGTGACATTTTTATATAATTGTTTTAAAAATTGCATTTGAATAGATAAAGGTATTTCTGATTTACTATCTATAAAAAGGTCTATATCTCCACCTTTTTTGGTATCATCAACACGACTTCCAAAAAGATACATTTCAAAATCATTAAAATACTCTTTTGAATATTCAACTATTTTCTGATGAACTATTTTATCTAGTCTCATGTAATCTCCTTTTATTCTTTGTTACTATTATACCTAATCCATCTTCATAGACAAATCAATCCAATTAGCTTGATGGATGAGTGAACCTGAACTTATCGCATCTACACCACTTTTTGCATATGCTTCTATAGTTTTTAAAGAGATATTTCCACTTGCTTCAAGTAAGATACTAGGATAGTTCTCATCTCTAAACGCTACTATCTCTTTTATCTCATTTGGAGTCATGTTGTCACACATAACTATGTCACACTTAGCTTCAAACGCTATCTTTGCTATTTCAAATGTTTCTGCTTCTACTTCTACTTTTGCGGTAAAAGGGATTTTCTTTCTAGCATTTACTATGTAGTTTTTTAAATCTTTGATGGTTTTTAGATGAGTGTCTTTTATCATAAGTGAATCATCAAGACCCATTCTATGATTTACTGCACCACCTGTACGAGTTGCATACTTCTCAAAAACACGTAAAAGTGGTCTTGTTTTTCTTGTGTCTAGCAGTTTTACATTATATGGCTCTATTAGTTTTACATACTTGTTTGTCAGAGTTGCGATAGAACTTGCATGAAGCAGCATATCTAATATAGTTCTCTCACAACGAAGAAGAGTATGAGAGTCGGCTTCTATAGTTGCTAAAACATCACCTTTTACAAAACTCTCACTATCAGTTTTTAACCATGTGATTTCAAACTTTTCTAACTCTGCTAAAACATCTATATATTTAACACCCGCAACTATTCCATCACTTTTAGCGATTATTTTTGCCGATGCTGGTATTGCACTCTCTACTAAAGCATACAAGTCTCCACGACCAACATCTTCAGCCAGTGCTTCCCGAACAAACGCAGCTATCATAGAGCTAACATTCGCTCTAGTGCTATTTTCGCCCACTTCTGTGTTTTCTCTTCCACTTCTATCTCATTTATTGGTTCACCATCTTCGATAGCTTTAAGAGTTACATAAACATCTTCAAGAGTTGTCTCATTCATCGTTGGGCACTCAGGTTTAGTTGAGCTTAGAACATATGTATTTTTCTGACGTAAACGATTCACAAGGTTAAACTCTGTTCCAACGGCTACTTTTTGATCTACCGGTAAGTCTGCAATGTATTTGATAAGTTGTGAAGTAGAACCTACAAAATCACTTGCATCACAGATAGTTGGATCACACTCAGGGTGAGTCGCTATTAAAATACCGGGGAATTTTTTACGATAAAACGCGATATCATCCACAGTAAAGAGTTGATGTACCGAACAAAAACCATCGTAACATAAAATGTCACACTCTTTTGGGTCACCCGCTTGTCCTATTATCATAGACTTTAAACCCATTTGGTTTGCTATGTTTTGTCCTAAACATCTGTCTGGAACAAAAAGGATTTTTTTACCCTCTTCTAAAGCTTTTGTGATGATAACCTTGGCGTTTGAAGATGTACAAACCATACCACCCATCTCACCAACTTTTGCTTTTACATCTGCGTTTGAATTAATATATGTAATAGGTAAGATATCTTCGCTTTTAATTCCATGCTTGTTTAAGAACTTAACACTATCGTCAAAATATAAAGAGTCAATCATACGAGCCATCGCACAACAGGCTATTTTTGGCATTACTACTCTTTTTTCTGGGCTTAAAACTTTAACACTTTGTCCCATAAATCCAACACCACAAAAAAGTATAAATTTACTGCTGTCTGCTTGAGTTCTCATCGCTAGTTCAAGAGAGTCACCTGTGATATCAGCCATTTCAAAAACTTCATCACGTTGATAGAAGTGTGCCACTACTGTTACATCTAACTTCTTTTTTAATTCATTTATTTTTATTTTTAATTCGTCATTACTTAATTGCAAAAAATATCCTAATAGTTATAATTGATGTAATTATATCAAAATAATTTAGCTACATATTAATATTATCATAGTAGAATGTCATCATATAATTTAATTAAGGTTAATGATGGATTTTTTATTTAATACAAATGTACAGTTTTTTATAGCAGCTTATTTAGTGGGTGGTATTCCCTTTGGTTTACTTTTAGCAAAACAGTTTGCTGGTGTAGACATTAAAGCAAATGGTAGTGGAAGTATTGGGGCAACAAATGTTCTTAGAGTAGTTAAAGAGAAGAATCCTTCTCTTGCTAAAAAACTCGGTATCGCTACACTAGCACTTGATGCACTAAAGGGTGTAGCTGTTATAACTGTAGCTTACTTCATGGGTATGAGCGAGTCTACACTTTGGGCTATTGGTGTTTTAGCAGTAGTTGGACACTGTTTTTCTCCTTATCTTGGGCTTGAGGGTGGAAAAGGTATCGCCACTGGTATGGGAGTGATGATGTTTATGCTTCCACAAGAGACACTTCTTGCACTTGTAGTTTGGGGTGTTTTAGCTAAAACAGTTAAGATTTCTTCAGTTTCTTCACTTACAGGTGTTGCAGTTCTTTTAATCTCAAGCTTTTTTATCCACCCAGAGATGGCACATGCACCTGTCGTTTTCATAGTCTTTATACTTTACTATAAACACATTCCAAATATCATTCGTTTATTTAGTGGTCAAGAAAAAGCCGTAGTCTAATGAAGGTTTATATTGAAGACCTAAAATTTCAAACTATAATTGGAATTTTAGACTTTGAGCGAACAACCCTTCAAGAGCTTATAGTCAACCTCACTTTAGAGTACAACTATCAAGACGAGTTTATCAACTATGCTGATGTAAGTGAACATATAAAAAAGAGTCTACAAACTCAAAAGTTTCTACTTATCGAAGATGCCCTTCTTTCTTTGCAAAATTCCCTCAAAAAAGAATTTAATAAAATAAATACTCTTGACCTAAAAATCACAAAACCATCGATTATGCCCGACTGCAAAGTAAGTGTCGCTCTCTTCAAGGATTTCAATTCTTAATCCAAACTTCATTTTTTTTTAAAGAAAATTGAAAAAAACTTTAAAGTAATCTAAAACTACGCTATAATTTCGCCAAAATATACACATATAGGAAATTATTAATGCGCATACTAATCATTGAAGATGAAGTTACATTAAACAAAATGCTTGCAGAGGGACTAAAAGAATTTGGTTACCAAAGTGATGTTGTTGAAAACTTAAAAGATGGCGAGTACTATCTTGATATTCGCAATTATGATTTAGTTCTAATGGATTGGATGTTACCAGATGGTAACTCAGTAGATATAATTGGTGACATTAAGTCAAACACTCCTAAAACTGCAGTAGTTGTAGTTTCAGCAAGAGATGATAACGAAAGTGAAATCGAAGCACTTCGTGCTGGTGCTGATGACTACATCAGAAAACCTTTTGATTTTGATGTTCTTATAGCTCGTATTGAAGCACGTTTACGTTTTGGTGGATCTAACATCATCGAAATCGAAGACTTAACTATCAATCCTGAAGAAGAAAAAATCACTTACAAAGAAAAAGAGATAGAACTTAAAGGTAAACCTTTTGAAGTACTAACTCACCTTGCTCGCCACCGCGATCAGATTGTTTCTAAAGAACAACTTCTTGATGCTATTTGGGAAGAGCCTGAGCTTGTAACTCCAAATGTAATCGAAGTTGCTATTAACCAAATTAGACAAAAGATGGATAAGCCATTAAACATTACAACTATCGAGACTGTACGTCGTCGTGGTTATAGATTTTGTTTCCCTAAAGAACTTTCATAATCTATCTCTTTTAAAATTTTAATGATATAATCTCAAATCTATAATATTTGAGGTTGTACTCATGTTCTCCAAACACAGTATTCGTAAAGATTTTTTAATACAAATCATCATATCTACTCTAGCTCTCATTTTTGCCTTCTCATCAATTTTATACTTTTTCATAGAAAAATCTATTTATGATGAAAAACATGCAGAACTTCTTAAATATGCTCAAAATATTTCTAACTATCAATCACTCTTTCAACAAGATGAAACTTTTAACGAAAACTTTTTCTCTCTTAATATTGAAATAATTTATCTCAAGCGTGAAGATCTAAAGATGTCAGAATATGAAAAGACAGAAAGCAAACATACATATCTCACCCTTATCTACCCTTTTAATCTCAAAAATAATGCATACTTGAAAATAACAAAAGACATTACTAGTACAAAGCATCTTTTAAATAGAATACTTAAATATATATTTCTCATTAATATCGCTGGTTTTTTACTCGTTGTTCTTTATGCGATAACACTCTCTAAAATGCTTGTGAGACCTATAAAACAACTCAGTGCAAAACTTTCCAACATGAATGAACACCTTATGAAACCAATAGATACCACTACTCTTCCAAAAGAGTTTGAACCATTAGGGGAAATGTTAAATCACCTTATAGCTCGTATTCAAAATTTTGTAAAGTACCAAAAAGAACTCTTTATTGGTACTGCACATGAATTAAAAACACCTCTAGCTGTTATAAAACTCAAAAATCAAGTGACACTTATAAAAGAACGTTCACCAAAAGAATATATAGAAGCATTACAAAATACAAACAAAACTATTGATGAAATGAATATCATTGTTTCAAACATCTTAAATATTGGACGACAAGAGGGTGCACAGCTTGAAAAACCACAGCAGGTTGATGTTATCTCTATCTTAAAACAAAAAGCTGATGACTTCAAGCTACTGGCTTCTAATGAAGGTAAAGAGCTAGAGATGAGTTTTGAACCAAATGCATTTATGGCAATGCTACAAGTAAGCCTTTTAAATCAAATTATTCAAAATTTTCTACAAAATGCTTTAAAATTTACACCAAAAGATAAAACAGTGCAACTTAGAAGTTCTCAAGATGATTATGGACTGCTCATTGAAGTTATTGATGAAGGTTGCGGAATTGATGATAGTGTTGATCTTTTTGCTCCTTTTGTCAGACAAGGCAATAGACAAGGCGTTGGACTTGGTCTTTTTCTAGCTAAAAGTGCGGCTGATGCACTAGGAGCAAAAATAAAAATAAGAAATAGAGAAGATGGAATTGATGGCACAATTGCCTCTTTACAACTTAATTCCAAGTTATCTTGCATAATTCCACGATATAAATAAAGTATTTAAAACTTACTGAAGCTTTATTTAGTTATAAATCGGCATATAAATAAATAAGTACAAAATATAAGGTTTTACAATGGCTCTATTAATTAATGACGAATGTATAGCATGCGATGCTTGTCGAGAAGAATGTCCTACTATGGCTATCGAAGAGGGAGACCCAATTTACTATGTCGACCCTGATCGTTGTACAGAATGTGTTGGTGTATATGATGAACCAGCATGTATCTCTGTTTGTCCCGTTGACTGTTTCGTACCAGACAAAGATAATGTAGAATCAATTGCGGAACTTCTGTTCAAAGCAAAAAATCTAGAGTTAGAAGAGTAAACTCTTGGCAAAGAGAATTGCTGTTATCGACATAGGTTCTAATTCTATTAGAATGGTTGTTTATGAGAGGACTTCTCGTTATGCTTTTCATCTTCTACATGAAGAAAAAAGTAAAGTTCGGATATCTGAAAATGCATACAAGTTTGAGGGTAAGCTTCAAGCTGTACCCATGCAACGAACTTTTGATGCACTCCACGACTTTATAAAAATCACCCAATCTTTTAAAACAAAAAAGCTTCTTTGTGTCGCTACTTCTGCACTACGTGATGCGCCAAATGCAAAAGAGTTTCTTAACAAAGTAAAAGAAAAACTCGGGCTTAACATTAAAATAATTAGTGGAGAAAAAGAGGCCTACTTAGGAGGCATTGCTTGTGCCACCTTACTTCCACAACAGACAAATGCTTTAAGTATTGATATTGGTGGTGGTTCAACTGAGTTTAGCTCTATCGATGGAGATAGTGTCAGTGGTACATTATCATTAAATTTAGGTACGATACGTCTTAAAGAGCTTTATTTTGATTCTGATGACATAGATGGAGCGATTAAGTATATAGATAAAGAACTCCAAAAAATTCCAATCACTAGTTATGAAACTCTTATCGGAATCGGTGGTACTTTTAGAGCACTTTCAAGTGCCATTATGAAAGAAGAATCCTATCAACTCTCTAAAATGCATGCTTATAGTTACTCTTGTAGTACACTCACCACTTTTACAGATAAAATACTAGCAGCCTCAACAGACGCTGACCTTCAATCACTTCATATCAAAGAGAATCGATATGATGTTATTAAACCAGGAACACTTATACTCCAGCGACTACTCAAAAAAATAGAGTTTAAAAAGATTGTCACTAGTGGGGTTGGGGTAAGAGAAGGTGTCTTTTTATCTGACTTACTTCGAAACTCAAAACATAAGTTTCCACATAACTATAACTGCTGTGTAAAGTACCTACTGGATTCTCAGTTAAGCGATACAACTTTTTCATCACAGCTTACTCTTTTAAGTAAAAAACTTTTTGATTTGAGTGCAGAGTATTTTGGTATTGATAAAAAATATAGATATGAATTAGCATTAGCAGCAAAGCTTTATCCAACTGGGAGTAATACACATTTTTACTCTCAAAATAAACATGCCTATTATCTTATACAAAATGCTTTAGAGTATGGGTTTACACATGAGAGTAACACCCTCATAGCAACACTTTGTAAGTATGCGAACAATAGACTTCCAACAAAGAGCCACCTGCAAAAGTATAGTGACTTATTGCCAGAAGAAAAAACGACACAAACATTAAGTTATTTACTCTCACTTAGTATTCTTCTACTTAGTCATAGACCTAAAAACATCGACTTTGTCTTAAGTTTTAAAGATAATGTTTTAAAGGTATCGAGCAAAAAGAGTCTCTATCTTACTCAATATAATCTCAAAAAGTTAGAACCTTTAGAGTTAAAGATAAAAATTATCTTTAACTCTTAAAACCTCTGTCCCATTGTAAAGTCAAAACTAGATATTTTATCTTTCTGTCCAGGTATATTACCCTCATCTACATTTAATGCAGAAGAGAACATTAACTGAATTGGTCCAACAGGGGAAAACCACTCTAATCCTGCTCCATAACCACCACGTGAAGTCTCAGTAATAGAATCATCCCCAATAAAACCCCAGTCAAAGAAGAAGACCATACGCATCTTTGCCTTAGGAATAAGTGGAATACTCATCTCTACAGAGTTTGAAAATGTTTTCTCACCACCAACTCGTCTGATAACACCATTATCATCCTTAATTACAGGAGATAAAGAGTATGCTTGATAACCTCTAACGCTACCAATACCACCCATATAGAACTTCTCAGCTAAAGGAATATAGCCATTATTTATTAAGACATTAAGTCTAGCTTTGTATCTAAAAATAGCATCAAATCCAATATATTCTTCTAGTCCTATATACTTTCCAAAACTAGTTCTAGACTTCAGGTAGTTTGCTTGGGCCCCTAGTCCAGTTTTTTCAAAACTTTGTGAAAGATCAAAACCATGACGAGGGAGATAAAAGTCATCTGTATTATCCCATTTTGCACTGATGGTGATACCACTTTTTGTATAATCTTCAAAGTAAAAAGTATCTGTAACATTTAGGTCAATTGTATCATCAAACGAATATGCATTACTGGAAAATCCATACCCTAAATAACCTGTAATATAACGAGAGAACCTATGCCCAGTACCAATACTGATACCATCTGAAGCGACTGAGTAATCATTATAATCAAATGATGAAGTATAAACTGAAAAGTTTCCACTAAAGTCACTATCATTAAGTCTATTATTGGAAACATTAAATGAATAAGATTCTGTAGTTTGTGATTTCTCAGCTTTTACGCCCATGTTGATTCCAGAACCCCAGATATTTCTATCGTTAATTCCTATGCTAATAAGGAGACCACCAAACGACCCATATCCACCACCAAGTTGTACATTACCCGTTGGAGTTTCTTTTAGCTTTACAACCAGGTCCATAGTTTGATTGTCAACACGTTTTTCTTCTATAGTAGTACCTTCAAAGTAACCTAAACGCCCCAAAGAGTTACGAGAGTCTTTTAAGTCAGTTAACGAGTACATATCGCCCGGTCCTAGGTATAGCTCACGTCTAATAATTCTATCAAGTGTTCTAGTATTTCCAGAAATTACTACATTTCTTATCCTAACTCTATCACCCGGTGCTATTTTAAACACAACTTCAACTGTTTGATTGTCTTTATTTTTCTTTAAATCTGGTACAACTTGAACAAAAGCATAACTTTTATCTGCAACAAGTGTTTTAATTTTTTCTGCATCTTCACGAAAAGATTTAATATTAAACACTTCGCCTTCTTTAAGCGAAATAATACTTCTAAGTAATGCTTCATCCACAACTTCTTTTGACTGTGCTAATGTAATTTTTTCTATAGTGTATACTTCGCCTTCTTTAATTTGGTAACTCATATCGGCTGTATAATGATTAAAATTCACACGGACAAATGCTTCATGAATTTTTGCATCTAAGTAACCATACTGCATATATAAATCGCGTATTCTAAGGTTGTCATATGCCAAATCTGCTACACTCATTTTTCCATCATTTTGACCCCAGAACCAACCCATAAAATCATGCTCTTTATTCGCAATAACACTATCAAATTCACTAGGGTCTAAACCTTTGACACCACTATACTCAAGCCTATTGATGATAATTTCTTCACCTTCATTTACAGAAAAAATAACTTTTATACTTCCGTTTTCTAAGTACTCTGTTTTGATTTCTACAACAGAATCAAGCTTTCCCTCTTGTGAAATTGCTTCAATTATACGTTTTTTCGCATCTTGAAGGATTTTCTCATCATAGAGAGAACCTTTTTTAATCTGAATAACGGCATCTTGAATCTCTTCATCATTATCCTTCCAACCTTCAACTTCAATCTGCGAAATAATCGCTTTTTCTTTAAAGAAAAATGTTAAATCACCACCATCAAGTTCAACCCATATATCATTAAAGTAACCCTGTTTAAAATACTTTTTGATAGCATCATCTACCATTTTCATATTTACGTCATCACCTTTATCAAATGAGAGCATACGAAGAGCAACTGGTTCAGAGATGTGAACCATACCTTCAAATTTAATAGAGTCAAGAGTTTGTGAAAAAAGGTTTGTTGTAAAAAATACTAAAAAGAGCGGTAAAAATATCTTCATTGAAGTTCCATAGTTAAAATTAGAAGTGATTCTACCCTTAAAGTGATTAATATTAAATAAATGAACTGAAATTTATTATTGGAGATAGCTTTTAATTTTATATTATTAAGTAAAAAACAGTATATTATCTTAAAATTATTAAATTAGAATTAGTCATACAGTTAAGTCGGATTAGAGAACAAATGAATATTTAAATCATAATATTATCTTTTTTTAGTAAAAGTAAATCTAGCTTGCTATTGGAATACATATATTGATATTTCCAACAGTCTTCATTTTTTTTCAATAAAATAGTTTCGAAATCTTTAAAGATGTTCAAGTTTTTACTATCGTTAGATAAATATACAACATTAATTAAATCACCTGCAAAATTCCAAAATCGAATTGTAGATTTTTTGGAGACAACTGCAAAAACACCATGAATTATTTCAATTATATTCTTTATTTCAGGACAATAAATATTTAAAAGCTCTTCTCCTTCATCAGACCAAATCTTTAAATCATTATCTGAAAATGTCAAAATATTGCTGTCACTTAACTCAAGAAAACCATTGATTTGAGAGTCATGGAATAGTCCTTTACCATCAAGAGAAATTTCTTTCCCATAAGAAGAATGTTTATTACATAATTCTGATACCAGATAATTTATTTCAGAGCCTGTAAGAAAATGCACATTCTTCCCATTCTTTAATTTGTAATCCCCTTGGCCCATTCTTCTACTCATTATATCAACATAACTATATAAATTTACAAATAAATCATTATTTCTTTCATAACATGTATGTTTACTCGTTTTCTTATTTTCTTGTGTAGTAAGATATTTAAAAGTATTGTCTTCTATTTTAAATAACTTTTTGTCAGCCTTTAATTGATAGCAAGAGCTATTTAATATCTGACCTAGAATTTTCCATTTCTTTACTACACCAGAATATGAATAACTCAATTTTTTATTATTTTTTAATTCTACTGTACCTGATAAAACATCATTTTCTTGATAATCTATTTTTACTTTTCCTAGTAATTCACCTTTTAAATCACATATCAACAGTGTTTTAAAACTTGTCATTAATAAATAGTCTTTATATTCAATAGCATCATATATATCGCCAGTTGTTATTTCCATAAGGCTTTGAATACTATGACCATCTTGATTCCAGAGTGAAGGAGCATACTTGATTGTCCAATTATAATTGTTATGACCATTCATATAAGTTAAAAAACCACCATTACTAAGCTTCAATATTTCAGATGAGGCTTCTTCTCTTTTCAATTTTTGTAGAATTTTTTCATTACCTTGTTCATCAATTAAACATAAAAAGTTTGTCTCTGAATTATATATCCAATAAACTACAGTATTATTATTTAAAATAGTTACATACCCTATAGGTGAATCTAGTTGTAGAATATTTATTTGTTTTCCTCTTAAATCCCAAGTTCTAATTGAACCATCCCGTGAGCAAGAAAGTACTCTGTCATCATTTAATTTAGTGACATGGAGCACTTTATCTGTATGTCCAGCAAATACTATAAAATCATCTCTTCGATACTTTTCTACACGATTTTGTATTTTTAACCAGCTAAAATTAACCCTATGCTCTTTTAGAAGTTGTTCTGCCTGCTTTGATAGAAGAGAATCGTCTCCATCCTCATAAGCTAATTGGAACAAGCTTTGATGCGGTCTCCATAATTTTTCATCAACTCTCATAATAAGATATTCTTTTTCTCTATAAAAACTTTCCAAGATATATATTTCATCATTTGAAATACCACTAACTTGTGTGGCTTTTTCTATTATCTTTCTAAAGCTTTGTTCTTTATGATTATTATAAATACTTCCAGAAAACTCTAAATTGAATAGGATTTTTTTTAATTTCTCATCATTATTGGAATGCAATAGTTGGTAAGGAAGTTCATCTAACATATGAAGATTATGGTATCTTTCACTCCATACTTTTGTTTTATCTTGTAATGTTAAAAAATAACTTGCTAACTTACTGTGCAATACTTCTTCTTTATAACTATCTTTAATTACAGAAGTAAACTGCCTATGAAAAAACTTCATCAATGGTTGATTGTCAATATTTCTTGTAATGATGAAAGGCTTAATCTGAGAATGTAGTCTACTCCAAATAGATATAGGCAGTATCAGTTCTTCTTTATTATTTCTTCTTGAGTTCTTTACTCTTATTGGTTTATGGTATTTATTTATGATTGTTTTTTGAAACTCATCTTCATCTTCTAAATCTTCTGAAAGTATAT
This sequence comes from Sulfurimonas sp. SAG-AH-194-C21, assembly GCF_029215985.1. GTDB lineage: Bacteria > Campylobacterota > Campylobacteria > Campylobacterales > Sulfurimonadaceae > Sulfurimonas. The sequence continues at coordinate 2,301 of NZ_JAEMVC010000039.1, read as the reverse complement.
GAAGAAGTTCTTGTTCACTTAGTCCATCTTTTGAAACATGTATATATCCAAATACTTTTTTTACGAGTAAGCTTTCATGATGATATAACTTAGTTAGGTTTACTAAATACTCTTTGATAATTCCTTGAACTCCATCATTTAGTTTTTCTGATGTATCACCTGCTTTCCAATGTTTTACTTCCTCTATAGCTATTTTTAAATAAAGAGGCGAGTAGTTTGACTCTTTCCATTTTTGAAGTAGGTAGTTTGTTTGATCTTCATCGAGTTGTCTACTTTCAAATTTAAGTAGGTTTATAATGAGATCTTCTTTATTTCTTTCTAGTGAGTCTTTGCTAATATCTATCAATTTTGTTGTTTTATATCTACTACTTAAAAGTCTATAATAGTGAGAATCCTTTTCATATATTTCATCATTAAGTACTGTAATTATTATCTTTAATTGTGATGGCAACTTATCTGATAACCAGTGTAGATAGTTTAATTGTTGGAGTTGGTCTAATGCATCTATAAATATGATACACTCTTTTGAAACTGAAGACAGTATCTCTTTGACTTGAATTTCAAATTTATTATCATCGACTTCATACTTGTTTACTGGTACTACAACAGTTTTTGCTTGAAGTTCATTTATAATAGAAACAAGAAGGTTCCTTATAGCAGTAGAGTTAGTGGTAGCACCTACAAATCTAAATATTTTATTTTCTAGTGTAGTATTTTGAATAGCTTTTGCCATAAGTGAAGACTTACCCATACCTGATGGTCCATATATGACCAATGGCTCTTTAGTTTCAGTCTTTAAATAATCTTGAATGTCTTGTAAAGTTTTTTCTCTTCCTTGAAAACCTTTAACTTTATTTTTTAAGAACTTTTCTTGTTCATATAGCTCTTGTTCAAGTTTAGAAACTTCTTGTGTTTTTTCTATTTGCTCACTTATAGATTTTATAAGCTTATTAGTTATATACTCTTTAAACTGTTCAAGATAATCTGCTTCATAATCTTTTACTGAATTAAAATTCATTCTATGTATATTTTCTTTATCAAGTGTTGCTTGTAAACTATTTTTCAAAGCGTCTGCTTTTAATTGAAGTGATTCATTTGTGTCAATATATTTATTATTTGCATCTTGTATATTTCTCAGGTATCCAAACACATATTTTTTATCTACTGCAGTATCACAGTTTTTTTGAAAAGCTGTTTGTTCTTTAAAGTGGCAGATACCTTCTATTACTTCCTGCTCTGTTGCAGATAGAAAGTATTTTTGGTACTCTTTATTTTGTTTATCTAAGAAAATTTGGTTCGCTGCTTTTTGAAGTAGAGTTCTTACAAGAATTTCTTGCTTTTCCCACTTAGAGTATTCTCTATATTCATCCGACCTAGGCTGTAAAATATATGCAGTTGATTCTGTATTATTATCACATGTATAGATTTGATTGTTATCAAGTTTATACCAATAATTTAAAAGATGAATATCTTCTATATCACTCACATCTATTATATTTTTAAATTCATCTTCTTCAATCATATAGGGGAGAGGTACATAACCATATCTATCTCCAGCCATGATAAGAAAGTTTGGATGAGGAAAGTGTTTACAAGCTCTAACTTCTTCAAGACATACTTCAAGAGTCTTTTGATCAAGTTGAGCTTCTTCATTTACTCCCCATCGTAAGTCTATGGGTTGGAAGGTGATATTATTTATTTTACAGTGCTCTTCTACATTTGGAAACACCTCTTTATGTAAAACTTCTCGCTCTTTTTCGAAATCGCTGAAGGGGGAACTAATGAATAGTCTAAAGGTTCTGTTTTGCATTTTGAATAATCCTGTTTTATCTAAGAGTTCTTAACTAGAATCTCAAACTTAATATTTGCGAGATAGTTTGGAATGTATAGCGCCAATTCAAGCACCAATTCAAATAAAAGTCGTCAATTCATATATTTAACATCCCAAAATTGTTTAGAGTCATGAGTTTAAATATCTTTGCACCTTCAAGAGTGTAGGCTTCTCTGTTTAGAGTCAGCCTTATTTAATTTTAAAATATTTTTCTTGAAATCTCTCATCTGATGTAAAAATATAGATTCCAACTTCTCCAAATGGTATAAGTATATAAAGGTTTAATAAAAAACCATGATAAGAATTATGAAAAATAAAATCTAATATACTATCCATCATACCTGAAGACCCTGAAGCATACATATTTGAAGACCCTAATGTCAACCGCGGAGTTAAATTAGGCAGTCTTTCGTAAGAAATATTACGAAAAGTAACCTTGAGCGACGAGGATTATTTTACTCCGCCAATTC
>NZ_JAEMVC010000038.1 GCF_029215985.1 Sulfurimonas sp. SAG-AH-194-C21 | reverse complement strand
TATAATTAGCAAAATTAATACAAATTAAGGGATTTATTTGAAACTATTTTTATATTTACTTGTTACTATCTTAGTGTTTTCATCATGTGGACAGAACATAAATGATGAGGGCAAACCTTTAAAAAAAAGCTTTTCAATTACAAGGGCATTTGACACTTCTTCCTTTTCAATTTATAAAAATATTAGAATAGAATTTAGTGCAGAGATTGATAAAACTACTTTAGGTAGTGAAACAGTTTATATACTAGATTCTAATGACAGTAAAGTTAGTGGAACACTAAGCTTTAAAGATGTAAATTCTTCTGTAGTTTTATTTTCCCCACAGGTATATTTTAATCCTTCGAGTGAATATACTTTGGTAGTAAGTACGGATTTAAAAGATATTGAGGCCCGTTCATTGGGGACAAACTATTATTATAGTTTTTCCACAAAAAATGACCTTCATGTTATTAAAGCAGCCGCTGGTCCTGATCAGAATGTAACTATTGATTCGAAGGTGACATTAGATGCTTCACAAAGCAGAGACTTGAGGGAAGGCTCAGTAACATATCTCTGGAGTATTATAGTTAGACCACAAGATAGTAACGCTACTTTATCGGATGTTACTTTAGTAAACCCTACATTTATAGCAGATAAAGAAGGTGAGTATACTTTCGGACTTGTTGTAAATGATGGAATAGTGAGTAGTGAAATAGATAGGGTATCAGTTTTAGCAACTAACAATATACCAGTTGCGATGGCTGGACCCAATCAGAAAGTGATTACACCCGCAGTAGTAGTACTAGATGGTTCCTTGAGTTCTGATGCAGATTTAGAGAAGTTAACATATTCTTGGAGTATTCTCAAGAAACCAATCGGCAGTAATGCTACTCTGTCTGATATAACTTTAGTAAATCCTACGTTTAGTGCAGATAAAGATGGAGATTATACCTTTGGACTAGTTGTAAATGATGGAAGAGACAATAGTACTAATGATACGAATATAACAGTTACTTCTATTAACATCGCACCAGTTGCAAATGCTGGACCTGACCAAATAGTAGATACACCTTCAACAGTTACTCTTAACGGTTTATCAAGCTCGGATGTGAATGGAGATGTTTTAATATATACATGGAGTATGCTTAGTCAACCAGATGCTAGTAATGCTACTCTCTCAAGTACTACATCCTTTAATCCTACTTTCCTTACAGATAAAGATGGTGATTATATACTTGGACTTATTGTAAGTGATGGTAAAATAAATAGTGTAAGTAGTACAGTAACAGTTAGCTCTATTAATACTGCTCCAATCGCAAATGCTGGACCTGACCAAATAGTAGATACATTTTCAACAGTAAACCTTACTGGTTTATCAAGCTCGGATGCGAATGGAGATGCTTTAACATATACATGGAGCATAACAAGTCAACCAAGTGGGAGTGCTACTGCTCTTTCAAATGTAAATTCAGCAACTCCCACATTTATAACAGAAGTAGATGGATACTATACATTTGGACTAGTCGTGAATGATAGTAAAGTAAATAGTGTAAGTGATAGTATCTTGGTTACTTCAACTAGAACTCTTTCAAACTTTTCAATGACTTTAGATGTAAATGAATCAACAGTAATAGCTGACTGGAGAGTAAAGTCAGGGGCATCAGCATCTGCTACAGTCTCTGTAAATACTCAAGGTGCTTACGGAACAGTAACTATTAGTGGGGACAATGTATACTACTTGAAAACTCAAGAGACAAAGAGTACTGATAGTGCTATTTTAAATATTACTGATTATGGAGTTACTAGACAAGTTACTGTTACTGTTAATGCTCTTTATTGGAAGCAGACTAGTGCGGGTTATGCTCATACAGTAGCCCTTAAGAGTGATGGAACACTTTGGTCTTGGGGTTGGAATGTTTATGGCACAATAAGCGATGGAACAACGGTTGATAAAAGTACTCCAACTCAAGAAAGTTCAAAAGATACAACATGGAGTTTTATATCAGCAGGCTATAATCATACAATGGCAATAAAGAGTGATGGAACACTATGGGCCTGGGGAAGAAATAATTTTGGTCAATTAGGTGATACAACACTAGTTGATAAGAGTAATCCTACACAGGTGAGTACTGGAACTACATGGAGCTCTGTTTCAGGTGGTGCTTATCATACAGCAGCAATTAAAAGTGATGGAACACTGTGGACTTGGGGAAGGAATGACTATGGCCAATTAGGTGATAATACAACAACCAACAGTACTAGTCCAGTACAAGAGAACTCCTTGGATAATACATGGAGCTCTTTAGCCGGGGGTGCTTTTCATACTATAGGAATAAGGGCTGATGGAAGTCTTTGGGCTTGGGGATATAACCCTTATGGTCAATTAGGTGATGGAACAACAGTTAATAAAATTATTCCTACTCAAGAGGATAGCAATAGTACAAATTGGAGTTCTGTATCAGGAGGTATATACCACACAGCAGCAGTCAAAAGTAATGGAACACTTTGGGCCTGGGGAAATAATCTTTATGGTCAACTGGGTGATGGAACAGGAACAGCGAAAAACATTCCTACTCAAGAGGATAGCAATAGTACAAATTGGAGTTCTATAGAGGCAGGTCGATATTATACAGTAGCTACGAAGAGTGATGGAACACTTTGGGGGTCTGGATATAATGCTTTGAGTCAATTAGGGGATGGAACATCTGAAAGTAAGACTTCTTATACCCAAGAGAGTAGCGGTGCTACAATCTGGAGTTCTGCATCAGGAGGTAGTAACCATACCGTAGCACTGAAGAATGATGGAACACTTTGGACTTGGGGACAAAACGATCATGGTCAGCTAGGGGATGGTACAATAGATAATGGAAAATCCTTTATTCAAGAAGTCTCTGCCAGTACAACATGGAGTTCTATTGAGACAGGACGTGCTCATACAGTAGCAATAAAGAGTGATGGAACACTTTGGGCTTGGGGATGGAATCTTTATGGTCAAATAGGTGATGGAACAATAACAAATAAAAGCACTCCAACTCAAGAGAATTCAGGAAGTACAAACTGGAGTTCTATAGCGACTAGAGAAAATCATACAGTGGCAATAAAGAGTGATGGAACACTTTGGGCTTGGGGACAAAACAGTAATGGTCAACTAGGTGATGGAACAACAGTGGATAAGAGTGTTCCAACACAAGAGAGTAGTGTAAGCAGTCTTTGGACTGCTGTTGCAGCAGGACTTAATTTTACGGGAGCTATAAGAAGTGATGGAACATTATGGTGGTGGGGCGCAGATGTTTCAGGTGGATTTGGAGCAAATAACCCTACTCAAGAGAGTTCAGGACTTACAACTTGGAGTTCTATTGCAGCAGGTGAGAATTATTATGCGACAATAAAGACTGATGGGACATTATGGTCTTGGGGATCTAATACTTATGGTCAATTAGGAGATGGAACAACAACTGACAGTAGTACACCAGTTCAAGAGAGTTCAGGACTTGGAACTTGGAGTTCTATATCAGCAGGAACTTTTCATACAGTAGCTAGAAAAAGTGATAATACACTTTGGGCTTGGGGTAGAAATAATTATGGTCAACTAGGTGATGCAACACTAGCTGATAAGAGTGATCCTACACAAGAAAATTCATTGAGTACAACATGGAATTCTGCATCAGCGGGAAATTTTCATACAGTAGCTATAAAAACAGATGGGACAATGTGGGCCTGGGGCTGGAATGCTAATGGTCAATTAGGAGATGGAACATATACCGACAGGAATGTTCCGACACAGGAAAGTACTTTAAGTACAGATGGGATTTCTTTCAAAGCAGGTAGATATATTTCTGTAGCTATACGAACTGGTGGAACTATTTGGGGAGTTGGATTGAATGTTTATTCTGTAATAACACCATTAACAGATACACCAACTAAACCCCAACCAAGACCATAGTTAAATGAGAAGAGCTTGTACTCTTCTTAAAGATAAAGGATAAAAAATAAAAAATATTGTTTTATTGTTGTTAATGAGTTCGGCTCTTTTTTCTAGTTTAGTAAAAGTAGACTTATATTATGCAAATAAAGAGTTTCAAAAGGTTTTAATAGAGGCTAAATCTTCTACTAAAGAGTATGGGAGTCCAAGACTTCATCTGTTGTGGGCTAAAAGTGCAGAAGCCTTAGGTAATACAAAAGAGGCAATGAGTGCGTATGAAAGAGTACTACTGTTAGATAGTACTAATTCTGAGGCTGCTTTAGCACTTTTAAATATATATGTTAGAACTTCACGTGTAGATTTAGCAGATAAGTTATATATAGAAGTGAAGAGCATGTCTTTAACTCCTGGACAAAAAAAGGATTTTGAGGCTTTAAAACAAAAATATTTTATATTTGATACTTCAATATTTTTTGCATTAAGTGGTGGATATGATTCAAATGTTAATGTTAGTGCTTCAGGATTGATACTAGATGATTATGGTCTTACTGATGGAGAGATTGAAACCTATTTTACAAGATTAACTGGTGTAATTCAAAGTAATATAAAACATAAAGATTATAAAAATTGGAGTTTAAAAAGTAATATAATGCTATTTACACAAGTAAATAGTGATGCTGAAAAATATAATCTATTTGTGGGTGCTCTGAGTAGTGGTATAGAGTATAAAAACAGTAATTATAATTTTTTTATTCCTTTTAGTTATGAAAGAATTTACTATTTAAAAGAAGATCTTCTAAGCCAAGTAAAAATAGAACCAAAAGCAAGCCTCCTTTTGAGTAAAAACTATATAGTAGATACGATGATTTTTTATTCAAAAAGAGAATATATACCTAGTGACTATAAAAGAATTGCAGATGCTTCTTATGGTACTTCTATAGCAGCAAAGTATATGTTTTCAAGAAATTATTTTTCAATGAAAGCAGGCTATGAGAAATTTTATCCTACAACAAATAAAAAATCTAAGTATCTTAATAAAAACCAATTATTACTTCAAGTAGCCGGGAGTTATAGGATAAAAAAAGTGAAACTTAAGTTGGATGCTACATATAGAGAGAGTATATATACAGATTCAATAATAGATATTCGAGATTTAGATAAAGTCTTGAGAAGAGAAGATGAAAATTATCTATTTAATTTAGATATATCCTATCCTTACAAGCAAGGATATACTTTTTTTAGTAAATATAAATATGTACTAAATAATTCAAATAATGAACTTTCACAGTACAGTAAGCTAGTTGCTAGCTTTGGTTTAAATATAAATTATTAAGGGATGAAATTATGAGATTATTATTATTATTACTATTTACAAGTTCTCTTTTTGCCAATATAGGTACTATTATGGCAACTAAAGGTCAGGCAAATATAAATAGAGGTAGTTCTTCTATCGAACTATATAGTGGAATGAGTATTTTAGAAAAAGATGAGATTATAACAGATAAAAAAAGTCGTGTTCAAGTGATGCTTAAAGATGATACAGTAATAACAATTGGAGCTAACTCTTCATTTAGGTTTGATGAATTTGTATTTGATGGTACAAATAAATCAAAGATTAAAATGAAAGCCTCTCGTGGTTTCTTTCGTTCTGTAACAGGTAAAATAGGTAAACTGGCTCCGGAGCGATTTCGTGTGAAGACGGCATCTGCCACTATCGGTATAAGAGGAACGGACTTTTCGGTTAATATTACGGAAAATAAAGAAAGTTTTTCTTGTTATTCTGGAGAGATTTCTGTTGAATATATGGCTAAAAGTTATAGTGTGCCATCTGCTAGTGTATTAGAATTTAAACCAGGTAAAGCAGGAGTTAGTCGTTCAAAGATAGAAAATGGTTTTGCAAAGAAGAAAGTAGATAAAAAGAGTAGCACCCAAAAGTCAAAAAAAGTCAAAAAGTCAAAAAAAATATTACTGAAAAGTGACGTATCTAAGAATACTAAAATTACTAAAACCAAAGTTGCATCAAGTTCAAACTTGAATACGGTTTCAGTTTCAACTCCAGATTCAGTTTCAACTCCAGATTCAGTTTCAACTCCAGATCCGATTTCAACTCCAGATCCGATTTCAACTCCAGATCCGATTTCAACTCCAGATCCAGTTTCAACTCCAGTTGAAATTTTGGTTGTAATGCCAGAAGTTTCGGCTGATTTGATTACAAACATAGTGAATACCACTAGAGATGCCGAGATATTTCAAGAACCATTTACTATAGATATAACAGCAGTAGATAGATAGATGAGGGATTAAGGAATGAAAAGTTTCTTAATAAAATTTTTATTTACACTATTAATTGCTATAGCTTTTAGTTGGGCATATCTATTTATGCCACAAACTTTTTTTTCTTTAGATAATCGTTTAAGAGATTTTCTTTTTACAATACGAGGAGAGTTACCTACAACACAGAAAATAGTCATAGTTGATATAGATGAAAAGTCTTTAAAAAAGTATGGACAGTGGCCGTGGCCCAGAGATTTACTTGCAAAACTAATGTATAAACTTAGTGATGCAGGAGCTGGTGTTGTTGGTCTAGATATCGTTTTTGCAGAAGAAGATAGAAGCTCTCCACACCTTTTTTCAAAAAAATTTCCAGAGTTAAAAGATAAATTAGCTAATTATGATGAAGTATTTGCTCAAGCACTTTTAAATACACCAGTTGTAGGTGGGTATATTTTTACATTTGCTAAAACAGATCAAGAGAATTCTCCTATGATTCCTGCGATATTTATTGAAAAGGGAATGCCCCAAAATCATATTCTAGTTCCAAAGGGTGTTGTTTTAAATATACCTTTACTACAAGACTCCTTTTATTCTTCAGGTTTTTTCAACAACACACCAGATGTAGGTGGCATGATTAGAAATATTCCTCTTATAATGAAATATGATGATGTGATATACCCATCCTTAGTTTTGGAAATGATACGAATTTATAGTGGTGTAAGCAAGGTTGAAGTACATGGAGATGAAGCTGGTGTTCGAAACATTATATTCGCTGATTTTAATATTCCTACCGATAATGTAGGTCGTTTACTTGTTAACTTTAGAGGTAAGGGTCGGCATTTTAAATATATAAGTGCATATGACATACTAAGTGGAAATTTTAAAGTAGAAGATGTTACAAATAAGTTTATACTTGTGGGAACATCTGCTGTAGGTCTATTTGACTTGCGTTCTATTCCTTTTGATAATGCTATTGCAGGAGTAGAAGTTCATGCAAATGCTATTGACAATATTTTAGTTGGCGATTTTTTATATAAACCAGGAGATATGGTTGTTTATGATTTAATTAGTATTTGGAGTATCATTTTTCTTTTTATGATTCTTTTTTCTTTTTTAAAGTCTTGGATGACATTACCTTTAGCAATAGTTTGTTTGTATGGTATTTTTGAACTATTTTATATGTTATTGTTTGAGTATGGTGTTGTATTGAATCTTCTTTTTCCATTATTTGCTTATTTTATTACATTAGTTTTATCTGTAGGACTTGACTATGTTATATCATCTCGTCAAAAAGAAGAAGTTAAACGAGTATTGGGTAAAAAAGTTTCACCAGCTGTCATGGACTACTTATTAAAAAATACACAAGATGATTTAGTAGCTTCTAAAGAGGTAGAGGTAACTATATTTTTTAGTGATATTCGGTCTTTTACTACAATTTCGGAAACTATTGGCTCCCCAGATAAAGTCATACATATGCTAAATGACTATATGACACCTATGGTGGATAGTATTATTAAACATAAGGGTACTATAGATAAGTTTATAGGTGATGCTATTATGGCGTATTGGAATGCACCGTTGAAGGTGAAAAATCATGTTGATATGGCAGTTCAAAGTGCGATAGAACAGATAGAAAAGTTAAAAGATATTAATCTAATTGTAAATAAAAAATATAATGTAAATATTGCAATAGGAATCGGGATTCATACAGGTATAGTAACTGCAGGAGAAATGGGTTCAGAAGGACGCTCGGACTATACAATTATAGGCGATAATGTTAATATTGCATCTCGAATAGAAGGTCTTACAAAACAGTATGGAGCTGAGATACTTATATCTCGTACGAGTTTAGAAGCACTAAAAGGAGAGTATACTTATCGTCCTATAGATATAGTAAAGGTAAAAGGTAAAAGTAAGGCTGTAGAGATTTTTGAAATTATCGCTCCGCATAGAAATATAAATGATTTAGAGTTAAGTTTATATAATGATGCAATTTCACTTTTTAGAAGGGGTGCATTCGAAGAGTCTCAAGGGATGTTTGAAGACTTAGAAAAACAGTTTAGTTCGCTCCTTTACAAATATTATTTAAAAAGGATTAAAGTAGATACAAATATTTCTACTTGAAAATGGATAAGGGTAAGAGAACTTTTTTCGAACTCTCAAATTTAATTTAATTTAATTTAATTATGATAGAATTACTCTCAATTAAGGATCAATATGAAATTTTTACTATTCTCACTTTTTACTTTTCTTTCACTTTATGCATCAGAAGCTTTTATTGATGTAACTGAGCTGAAATCAAAAGTAGAAAATAAAAACATTGTAATTTTAGATACAACTGATAAGAAAACATATGATAAAGGTCATATTCCAGGTGCAGTATTAGTAAATATTTCTAATTTTAGACATCCAGTAGAAAAGTACCAATTAATTAACTCTCCTATGCAGCTCCAAAAAGAATTTCGTTCACTTGGTATAAATAATAATTCTGAAGTTATCATATATGGGCACAATAAAGGAAAAGAGCTTTTAAAAGCAAGTTATGTAGCACTATCTTTAATAAGTCATGGTTTACAAAATGTTTCTATCTTGAATGGTGGGTATCCAGAATGGGTAAGTGAGTATGAATTTGATGAACTTATTCAAACAAAAACACCCGAGTATAAAAAAGGCAACTTTGTTGTTAAACCCAACAAGAAAATTATCATTGACATAGATTATGTAAAGAGTCGTATTGGAACAACACCAATGATAGAAGCTCGTCCTCTTAAATATTTCAATGGAACAGTCCAGTCAAATGGAGTCAAACGATTAGGTCATATTTCTGGAGCGAAGAGTAGTTATTGGAGAGATAAATTTGACAGTGAATATAAACTAAAACCAATAAATAAGATAAAAAAGATATTTATAAAATCGAATAAACTTAATGTAAATAAAGAAGTAATTACATATTGTACTGGTGGTCTTGAAGCCTCTATGAACTGGTATATCCTTCATGCTTACTTACATTTTAAAGATGTGAAAATTTATGATGCTTCTATGAAACAATGGGGTAATTTAGATAAAACTCCTATGCAAAAATAAGTTAATATATTGAATAAATATATAATACATTTATTTACTGCTGTAGCGATGATAGTGTTTTTAGCTTTAATAGTGTCTTTATTTACTCTCCAACATGCAACATCACTTGTTTGGACAGTTGTCATTCCTATACTCCCTGTACTTTTTTTAATTATAGGATATTCTAATTGGAGAAAAATATGTCCTTTAGCACTAGTTTCAAAACTCTCACAAAATATAAATTTAACACATAAAAGAAAGGTACCAGAATGGTTTGAAAATAATTTTTATTTTTTACAATTTTTTATTCTCCTTGTAGCCTTTAGTTCTCGTCTTGTTTTTTTAAACTTTAATAGTTTTGCACTAGCTATATTTTTTGTATGTGTATCAATTTTAGCCTTTGGCATTAATCTTTTTTTTACAGGTAAAAGTTGGTGTAATTTTTTCTGTCCTGTTGGAGTAGTTGAAAAAATATACTGCATTTCTAACTCTCACCAGCATAATCTCGATTCTGCATGTACAACATGTAGTGCTTGTAAAAAAAACTGTCCAGATATTGATATGGAAAGTAACTATTGGAAAGAGGCTACAAACAATCAAAAAACATTTGTATTTTATTCATTTAGTGGTTTAATTTTAGGATTTTATCTCTATTTTTATTTACAATCTGGTTCTTTTTCACACTATTTTACAGGGAATTGGACAGAAGTATATCTCTCTCCATTTTCCAGTGGTTTCTTTTTTGCACCAATAATTCCATTAATTATAGCAGCTCCTTTTACATTAATTGTTTTTTCTATCTTAAGCTATTTTTTATTCAAGTATATTGAAAGGTATTTATGGAGTACTGGTCTTAGAAAATCTCTTCCATACAGTACATTTCTACATAGAATAAAAGTCACAGCATCCTTTATTGCCTTTAATATATTCTATATTTTTGCTGGGGCACCTACATACCAGCACTATCCTTTGGTATATGGTATCTTTCATTTTGTCGTTATAGTTTTATCCGCGATTACTCTACATAAAGAATTTTTTAGAGAAGAAAACTTTTTTATTCAAGAAAGATTTGCACTAAAAATGATAAAACGATGGAAATCAGACGATTCTTTACCGACTAATCTAAAAGAAATATATTATACATATATTAATAAGAAAAAGAATAAGGAAGAACAACTTCAAATGTATAAAGATAGTTTGAGTGACCTTATGCAAGAAGGTATTTTAACTGAAGACAGTATGGTTATTTTAGAAAAGTTACGTGAACAGATGGGCATATCTCAAAAGGAACATCTGGATACAATTCGAGCTATAAAGTTAAATCATAAAGATTTATTTGATAATAGTATAGAAAAATCAGCAGAGAGAAGATACCAAAAAAATAGTTATAAAAAAATGCTCGAAGATATACTGGACCACCCTGTTCAAGTAGATTTTGCACTATTATCTAGTTTGCAAGAGCAGTTTCATATCAATGATACAGACCATAAAGAAATTATGCAAGAGATTATGAATGCCAATACTCACCATGAAGAAGATATTATAAAGATAATAAAAGAAATGCAAAATCTTGCTGTTATCCATGTATCCTACTTTGATGATAACTCTCTTGAAACAAATTTATTAAAATTTGCACTGAGACAGCATTTTAATGAACTTGCACAAGATGTCTTTATAATATTAAATATTATATATGAAGCACATAAAGTAGAGTTGCAACCATTACGTGAAACATTTAAATATGATAGAGGGGAACTTCTTTTAAAATGTCAGAATAATATGAAGCATTTTATGGATGAAGGCATAGTCAATGCTATTATGTGTCTTATGAATGAAATTGAAAAACATCATCAACCAGTCTGTTTAGATGATAATGTCATATTTTTAAAAGAACTTATTACTAACAACTATATAGATTTAAGTTGTATTTCTCTTTTATGTTTACACAAGTACGATATTTCTTTATATTCAGATATTTGTTATGATAAATTCTTGGATTCAGAAGATATTCATGTCAGTGACATTGCCAAAAAAGTATCTACTTTAAATAAAAAAATCACACTTTATGACAAAATGATGTATTTACATAGTATTGATTTTTTTACAAATATTCCAATACTTGAGCTTAAGGAATTGGCACACAATACTCATCTAGAAATTTTTAAAAAACATCAGAAAATAATACAACAAGGTGATAATGGAGACTCTCTTTACATGCTTGTTGATGGTGAAGTTGAAGTTATAGTCAATCAAAAAACTGTAACAACCCTATCTAAAGGAAGTTATTTTGGAGAAATATCTGTCATTGCTGGTGTTAAAAGGACAGCTTCTATTATGACTGTTTCAGATTGTACTACACTTCAATTGAAATCAAAAGATTTTAAAAATTTTATAATGGAGAATCCAGATACGAGTATTGAACTGATGAGAGAAATCACACTAAGACTTATAGATAATAAAAATTAATACGCCAAATTTCACATCCTTTTCTCCCCTTAGATTTTATTTAATCATTCGGCTTTTAAATCTACTTCCTTTTGTTTTAAGAGAAAAAATTGTAAACTCCGTTTCTTGATTATCCTGAAATTTTAATACTGTTCTACTTGAATGGGAGTAGTTTTAAAACTTTAAAATAGGTGAGATGTTAATAATGGAAAATGAAAACAACGAAAATATAGTTACGATAGACAGTGTATGTGCATACTGTGGTGTTGGTTGTGATATAGCCGCTCATGTTGATGTAAAAGAAAACAAGATTAAAAAAATATTTGCTCATCCTGATGGCGCTACTTCAGAGGGAAACCTTTGTGTAAAAGGAAAATATGGATTTGATTTTGTTGACTCAAAAGCGCGTATTACTAAACCACGTATTCGTAAAAGTTTTTTAGAAAAAAATCCTGAGATTAAAGCAGCAATAGCTGACTCACTTACAGACCTTGATGATACATGGTACGAGTCTGATGTAGATAATGCTACAACAGCAGGTGCTATGAAGCTTAAAGATATTCAGTCTAAATACGGTAGAAAATCTGTATGTTCACTCGGTGGAGCTAGAAGCTCTTGTGAATCTGCTTACTACTTCCAAAAGTTCACTCGTTACACACTAAACTCACCCCATGTAGATAACTGTGCTCGCGTTTGTCACTCTCCATCACTTAAAGGTATGCGACTTACTATCGGTGAAGGTGCTGCGTCAAATCCATTTGATGATATCTATAAAACTGAGTTTATGATAGTTATGGGCTCAAACACAACTGAAGCACACCCAATCGTTGCAAACCGTATGATAAAAGCGGCACAAGCTGGTACGGGTATCGCATGTTTTGATGTACGTGAGATTAAGCTTCATAAGTTTTCAAAGTATAAGGTAGTTGCTCCTCATGAGTCTAACTTACTTATTTTAAATATGATAGCACATACGATTATCACTGAAGAACTGTATGCTCCTGACTTTATCGCTAAAAGAACAAAAAACTGGGAACACTTTAAAGAAAATATTTTAGCTGATCCTTATGCAAATCCTGAGTTCTTTAGAGAAGTTGAAGGTTTTGAGTATCTTGCAGATATGCTTCCTAAAATCGCTCGTGAATATGCAAGTAAAAAGTCTTTAATTCTTTGGGGACTAGGTATTACTGAGCATGTAGATGGTTCTTATGCTGTTATGGCCATAGTTCACCTAGCACTTATGACTGGAAATATCGGTTTAGATGGAGCAGGTGTTATGCCTTTACGTGGACAGACAAATGTACAGGGTGTTTGTGACATGGGTATGCTTCCATACTATGCACCAGATTATCAAGCTCCTCGTGAAGTGGGTCTTATGACTCCACAGCTCGTTGATGGAATGATTGATGGAACTATCAAAGGTGTGCTTAACATCGGTGAAGATTTAACACATATCCATCCAAATCTTAACAAAATAAAAAAAGCATTTGAGAATGTAGAACTTATCTTTGTTCAAGAGCTTTTTATGACAGATATCGCTCGTCGTGCAGACATTGTTGTAGGTGTTAAGTCTATCTATGAAAAAACTGGTGTTTATATAAACGCGATGCGTAAAGTTCACCTTTCCACTCCTTTAGTAAAATCAGACCTTCCAGATGACTGGGAAGTTATCAAACTTCTTGATGAAAAGATGGGTGGGGGTTATGACTTTCACACTTCTGAAGATATATGGAATGATGTTTGTAAAACTGCCACAAATAGATTTAAAGGTGCTTCTTACAAAGTACTTCGTGACAATGAAAAAGTAGGAATCTCTTGGCCTATTCTTGAAGATGGAACAGGTACTCCAGTTCTTCACCGTGAAGACTTTAGAACACAAGATGGAATCGGTGCGTTTAGATACAAAGGCTACGAGCTCTCAGGAATGGTAGAAGAGATTTTAAACAAAAAACTCAAAGGGTATCACCTCACAACAGGTCGAGCAATGGCTCACTATAATAACTCTGCACAGACTAAATACACAGAAAAACTAGCTAAACGCTACACAGAAGACCTGCTTCTAGTACACAATGATGACGCGGCAGATTTTACTACTGAAAAAGTAATACTCAAAACAGAGTTTGGTCAAACAAATCCTCTAAGAGTAAAGTTTACAGATAAGGTTCGCCCTAAGACTCTCTACACTACTTTTCACCATGAAGACTCAAAACTAAACAATGTTTTTGGTGACAAGAGTGATGTCCTCATCATGACGGCTGCGTTTAAGTCGATTCAAGTTGAAATCATTAGCGTAGCATAAGAATAAATATAACAAGTAGGAACTAAAAATGGAACTATCAGAACAAGCAAAACTAGATATGAAAAACGCACTAAACGGTAAGATAAGTGATAACTTTGATGAGTTGAAAATAGTACTAGAGAACCTAAGCGCTAAAAAAGCAGTAACAACTGACCACGGTAGCTTTAAGCAGATAGATAAAGCTATGGGTAAGATACAGGTTAAAATGAATAGGCTTCAAGCTTAATTTTAATTAAATAAAAATAAATGCTATAATAGTTCTTGATAAAGGAGATTTAATTATGCAAATTTTATTAAATATACAAAATGAATCAGTATCTCAAAAAATACTTGATTTTTTATCAAGCTCTTTTAAAAAAAATGATTTAAGCATTCAAACCTTAGAAGATACAAGTGTAGATAAAAAACATCAATTTTCAGAGTTTTCAGGCTTGTGGAAAGATAGAAATATTAATATAGAAACAATTAGAGAATCTGCTTGGAAAAAGTAGTTTTAGATACAAATATTTTAATTGAAATTTTAAAAGATAATAAAAATATTATTTCTAAATTAGAGCTATTTGATGCTAGCTTTTGTATTAGTTCTATAACTGTTATGGAACTTTATTATGGTGCGTTTAACAAAGCAGAACTCTTTCAACTGAAAAGTTCATATCCCTTTTTACAGTAGTTGAAGTAAATGAGAACATT
>NZ_JAEMVC010000037.1 GCF_029215985.1 Sulfurimonas sp. SAG-AH-194-C21 | reverse complement strand
TTATAACCCTAAAAAGCCTTATCGTGCTTATCTTGGAACAGCCTACACTAAATGGGAAAATGCTGATCTCTTTGATTACTATGTAGGAGCTGATTATCTCTTTTACACATATGATATCTTAACAACTTATGCAGGAGCAACAGTAGGTGTGAGTCAATTTACGAGTACACTGAGTGAGTCAACGGTGAGTGGATTTACTCCTAGTCTTAAATTGGGAGCACTTATTAAAACAGATCTAGTAAGCATTGACTTAGGATATAAGTATCAGCTATTAAATTTAGAAGCCACTACTAAAACGAGTAGTAGCAGTTTTAAGCTTTATAATTCTCATGTGATTTATTTCGGATTTTTGGTAGGATTTTAGGAAAAAAAAGGAATCCAAGGATATTTACTATTAAGTCAGAAATTCGATATATTCAGAATAATTTTGATATAATTGTGATAATAATTATAAATTTTTACCTAAGGTTAGCGGATGTCGTCAGTTTATCCAGATAATTTCAATGAATTAAAAGCAGAGGTTCGTGCAAGTGGGCTTTTAGATAGAGTACCTGTTCGGGGAAGCATAGAGATGTTAGCAATATTTGTAAGTTTCGTGCTAGTCTTTAGTGTAGTATTAAATTGGAACACTTTAGTTGCAAATCCACATTTAACTGCGTTTGGACTTGCTCTTTTTATGGTAGTAATCTTTACTCGAGCTGTATTTGTATCGCATGATATTTTACACCTACAGTACTTTAAAAGTAAGTCTTTGTCTTTTAAACTTTCATACCCATTTTCAGCACTGATACTCTCAACAAGTTCTTCATGGTGGGATTTTAAACATAATGTAAATCATCATACTTGGTGTAATGTAGTAGAAAAAGATGAAGACATCTGGGCACTAGATGGTGCATTTACTCCAAATAACAAAGGAAACAACCCTTTTTTAAAGAAGTATAAACATATCATTTTTTGGGGTGCAATGTTTTTTATGTATGGTGCATTTATTGCCCAATCATATAGTTTTGTGATTAAACGCAAGCTTTGGGGTGAATTTACTCTTATGCTTATGCATATCCCTCTTATATGGGGAACTATATTTTATTTTCTTCCATTGGCTGATGCCTTCATAGTTTTAGTAACCTTGAACTTTATACTCTCTCCATGGCTAGCATTTGGTTTTATAACGAATCATTTGGGATGTGAAGTGTTTGACTATGAAGAAGGAAAGACATTTTCTTGGATGGAGTTACAGATGAGAACTTCTCGTTCATTAAAAGGTGGCTTTTTGGTACATTGGTTTTATGGTGGTCTTAACACTCAGATAGAACATCATCTCTTTCCCCGAGCACCGCGTTTTAATTTACTTAAGGTACAAGATATGACAAGGGAATTTGCGAAGAAGCATAATTTAGCTTATTTTGAGACAACACCAACTGATGCATACATTCAAATTAATGATGCACTAAAAGAGTACTAGAACAGTTGTTCTAGACTTTTTATATACCGTCTATTCTTAATACTTTCGTTTTCCCTACCATCAATTCTAAAGTCATTCCCATTCTTTTAAACACTGACTCTTGGCGATACTCTAAGTTATGCTTTTTACATATCTCTTTTACTATCGGTTGCATCTCTTGGTAAAAAGATAAAGGCATGTTTGGAAAAAGGTGATGTTCTATTTGGTAGTTTAAAAACCCGTGAAGATAGTCTATAACATCATTCCCCGTATTGTAGTTTACACTTCCCATAATCTGTCGTAGATAAAACTCACCCTGCGTTTTATGTGGCGTTGAGAACTGATAAATATCTTCCGCGGAATGGTTTGGAACGATAACTAAAAATGAGTGCAGATTCGCATAGAGTTCTACAAGAAGCATAAACACTAAAGCACTACTAACAGCTCCCATACCAAGTGGTGAAAATAAAAGTGGTATAAAAGCAAAACGAAAAAGTCCATAAGGTAAAATATAGCTTTTCCATAACTCTCTTCCATTCTTTGTAGTTGGCCATAGCTCGTACTCAAGAGTGGGTTCTAAACCTTTAGCTATACGCTCTTTATTTTCTAAAATTCTAAGTGTGTTTGGTCCATAGTAAGCTATCTTCCAGACAGTAGCAAAAAGAAATACTATAGTATATTTCACAAAAACAGGTACTTTCATATCATGAATCCATTGTACATCTTTTTCTACATTATCAGGGTCATCGAGTTCACCTAAGTGATAATGGTGCATGATGTTATGCTCATAAGCCCATGCATCTGGTTTTATCCAGTCAAACCAGTCTAACCATCTTCTGTTACCTGCTGCAAAACCTTTTTTTGTGTAACGAAAAGGAATGTTAGGTACCTTGTCGTATGCACCGTGTAAAATCGGATGTGTAACATTTGCCCATCTAGCGATATTTCCAATACCCATAAGTGTTACACCAGTAAGCCCTATAAGCCAAAATATTACCTGAGACATACCTAAAGCTAATGCCTCAACGATAACTACCGTTGCAATCATAAAAGCACCAATAAGTGTTGAAAATCGTCCCCATCTCTCAAGTTTGAGTAAGTGCTGAAAATCTTTTTCTCCAACTTTAATAGTCTTTTTTATCTCATCTATGTCAACTTGAAGTTGCTCTTGATTTACATCTTTGTAGTCTGTATATTCTGCCAATTTATTTTTCCCTAATAGTATATAATTGCTGCAATTATATACAAATATACTTAGAGTTAATACTATATGAATAGCATTTTAGGTAGAATAAGCATAATTATAAAAGTATGGAGAATTTATGGACGCTGCCAAATATATTTGGATGAATGGAGAGTATGTAGCTTGGGAAGATGCCAAGGTACATGTACTTTCACACACACTGCACTATGGAAATGGTGTAATAGAGGGAACAAAAGCATATAAAACTGCAAAGGGCTACGCGATTTTTCGCCTAAATGAGCATACTTCAAGACTTAAAGAGTCTGCAAAAATGACACTTATAGATATACCATATTCTGTAGAAGAGATGAATGCTGCACAAATCGAACTTATCCGTAAAAATGAGTTTGTAGGAGATAATGTCTACATCAGACCTTTCGCATTCTTAGGTTATGGCGTTATGGGTGTTTACCATAAAGATGCTCCTGTTGAGACTGTACTTTCTGCATGGGAGTGGGGTGCTTACCTTGGTGAAGATGGCTTAAAAAATGGAATCAGACTTAAAATTGCTTCTATGACACGACCTGCTAACACTTCAAACATGGGAAAAGCAAAAGCAACTGCGAACTATTTAAACTCTCAGATGGCAAAGTATGAAGCTATTGACTGTGGATATGATGAAGCACTGCTTTTAGATGATCAAGGATATGTTGCAGAAGCGAGTGGAGCATGTTTCTTTATGGTGAAAAATGGAGAGTTAATCACTCCTCCAAATGACAACTCTTTAGAAAGCATCACTCAAAAAATGGTTATAGAAATGGCAGAAGACTTTGGTATAAAAGTAGTTCGTCGTCGTATAACTAGAGAAGAAGTCTATGTAGCTGACGAAGCATTTTTAACAGGAACAGCAGCAGAGATAACTCCTGTAGCAAATGTTGATGCTAGAACTATCGGTTGTGGAAGCCGTGGAGAGATGACTGAAAAATTACAGTCAACTTATTTTGATATAGTGTTTGGACGTAATAAAAAGTACGAACATTACTTGACTTATATAGATTAAAAAAATTAAATAAAACTAAGGATATATACTATGGCATCAGATATGAATGATTATTTTAACAAAAAAAAGAGCGAAGGTAACGGACCTAAAAAGTCTTCAGGCGGTTCAGGTGGTGGAAATGGTCCAACTATTCCACAAATGCCTAAAATGCCAGATTTCGGTGGAAAATCAGGACTTGTTTACTTTCTTATAGCAGTTGTTGTAATGTTAGTTTTAGCAAAACCTTTTACTATTATCGAAGAGGGTCAACGTGGTATTTTAAGTACTAACGGTAAGTACCAAGACCAAGCATTACTTCCAGGACTTCACTTTATTGTGCCTATTATTCAAAAGGTTTATGTTGTAGATACAAAGGTTCGTATTATTAACTATGCAAACCGTATTGAAAACAATTCAAATGCATCAGGAATTGTTGCTAAACAAGCTATTACCGTACTTGATAAGCGTTCATTACCTGTAAGCATCGAGCTAACAGTTCAGTATAGACTTAACTCAGAGTTTGCAGCGCAGACTATCTCTAACTGGGGTTTTTCTTGGGAAGATAAGATTATCAACCCTGTTGTTCGTGATGTAGTTCGTAATGTTATCGGAAAGTATGATGCAGAAGCTCTTACTCAAATGAGAAATGATTTAGGTGCTGAGATTGAAGCTGGGATTCGGGATAGTGTTGCAAGTCTTAAAAATACTCCAGCAGTACTTCAGTCAGTGCAACTTCGTGACATCGTTTTACCTACAAAAGTAAAAGAGCAAATCGAAGCAGTTCAGATTGCGAAACAAGCAGTTCAAAAAGCAGAACAAGATGTTCAGCGTGTAAAACAAGAAGCACTAAAGCGTGCAGCAGAAGCTCGTGGTGTTGCACAGCAAGCTCGTATTGAAGCTCAAGGTAAGGCAGATGCAATTACAATTAATGCAAATGCAAAAGCAAAAGCAAACCTTCTAATAAGTAAATCTTTAACTAATAAACTTTTACAGTTAGAGCAGATGAAAGTTCAAGGTAAGTTTAATGAAGCACTTCGTGTAAACAGAGATGCAAAAATCTTCTTAACACCTGGTGGATCAACTCCAAACATCTGGGTAGATACTAAAAATGCTAGACAAAGAACTACGGCTCAGTAATGATAAACGCAGTAGATAGAGTAGATTGGGAGAAGTCAGAACTTCTTCCTGTTATCGTTCAAGAAGCCTCAACAAATGAAATTTTGATGATGGCTTACATGAACAAAGAAGCATTAGAACTCTCTTTAAGTACAAAAATTGCACACTACTTTTCTCGCTCAAAACAACGTATCTGGAAAAAGGGTGAGAGTAGTGGACATACACAAACTATTCATTCTTTTAGTATAGATTGCGATAATGATACGCTTCTTATAAAAGTTACACAAGAGGGAGTCGCTTGTCACACTGGTCACAAGTCTTGCTTCTTTACAGAGTTAGAATCAGGTGAGGCAAACTCAGCAGTAGAAGTTGATACTACAGCTGCTTATGGTGTTATTGATACACTCTACCATACTATTCAAGAGAGAAAGTTAGCGGATCCTGCAACTTCTTGGACAGCTAAACTAATCTCCAAAGGTGATAATACAATTTTGAAAAAAGTTGTAGAAGAAGCGGGTGAATTTAGTTTTGCTTACAAAGATAATGATGAAGCTGAGATGATTTATGAAGCGGCTGATTTAACCTACCATATGCTTGTTGCACTTGCTGTTAAAAATATCTCTCCTGATAGAATTAAACAAGAGTTAGCTCGTAGGTTTGATATGAGTGGTATAGCTGAGAAAAACGCAAGAGAGGACTAATGAATAGCAAAATTACTCTTTTTATAGATGGACTTATTAAATGGGACTATCTGCTATTTGGAAGTGTTTTTGTTCTTTTCCTC
Source organism: Sulfurimonas sp. SAG-AH-194-C21 (assembly GCF_029215985.1). Taxonomy (GTDB): domain Bacteria; phylum Campylobacterota; class Campylobacteria; order Campylobacterales; family Sulfurimonadaceae; genus Sulfurimonas. The sequence goes on along the minus strand of NZ_JAEMVC010000037.1, from coordinate 9,218 downwards.
CTTTTTATTATACTAGGTATAGTACTGAGAAAAAAGATTATTTTAGCAGTACTATTTATATTACTTGGATTCTCCATCCTTCTTCTTGGCCCAACATTGGGTTATATAAAACTACATGAGACACTTTTTAAAAATTCTACACAAGTACTGAGTCAAAAAAGACTTCAGTTTATGGAAGCAGTAGTTGTTAAAGGTAGTCTGACAAACGAGTCGAATAAATACTTCCAAGAGTGTAAAGTTACAGTTAGTGTATATGCAGTTAGCTCAAATAAACTTAAAAATTATCTCAAAAAATTAAAACCATTTAAAAAAATGTCGATAATTGAGAAGGATATCACAAAGTCAGAGACTCGAGAGTTTAAGATTATTGTTGAACCGTTCACTTATAGTAAAGATTATAATATTTCTCTTGGAGCAGATTGCAGATGACACTTTTAAATTATTGGCACTTTATTACTTTTGGTGTGATTTTTCTCATTTTTATAGCAGGTGCCATTGGTGCGATGAAACAAGATGAGGCAAAGATAAAAGTTGGTATGTTTATATCGGTAGCTGTTGTGAGCCTCTTTTTAGCAGGTTTTTCAGTGATAGTAGTTGATAAGTACACTAAAGTTGTAGAACTTTATAAACTCAAAAATAAACGTCTGCTTAGTACTGAACAGATTGTTTATACGGGTATAGTGAGGAATGAAGGCAAGCATAAAATTGGTACAGTAACTTTTGAGATAAAACTCGTTAACCGTGGGCATGCTACTGGAAATGTAAAAGGTGGGAATTTTTATAAAGCAAGTGGTTTCTTTGACTTTTTCACAAGTGGATTTAACAAAATAAATAAGCCCCAGACTGTCACAAAAGAGTTTGTTGTAGCAACTAATTTAAAAGCAGGAACTTCGCAGGCTTTTAGAGTTTACTTTAGGTACCCACCATACTTTAGAAGTACAGCACAGTTTTCTAAAGTATGGGGACATTAGACTTTTAGTATTTAAGACCAACTTTCTTTAAAGCTTTATTGATATTTTTCACTTGAATGTTCTTATTTCTACACCATAAAGGTGCGAGAAGTGAGTCATCATCTATCCCTGCTGTTATTCTTTGAACATGAACATGTGCTGGTTTCATCTCTATTGATTTTACTAAAACATCAAGATACTCTTCTTCGCTTATGGGAATAAACTCTCCACGGTTATATTCATTTGCTAAGGCTGTGCGTTTTACTACATAGAGAGGATGATACTTTACCGAGTCAATTCCCCACTCATATGCTGCACGAGATGTCTCTAGCATCATCTCTTGTGTCTCATCTGCTAAACCAAATATTAAGTGTCCACAGACATTTACACCCGCTTCTTTAGACTTGATAATCCACTCTTTAACATTTGCACTATCATGACCACGATTGATTTTTATCAGTGTCTCATCATATACAGACTGAATACCAAACTCAAGCCATATCTCACTTGTCTTTGCAAGCTGTGCAAGATAGTCAAGTGTCTCTTGAGTGATACTATCCGAACGAGTACCAATACTTAATCCAACTACATTAGGAAATGAAAGTGCCTTCTCATAAAGAGCTTTAAGGGTATCAAATGGAGCATAAGTATTTGTAAAAGATTGAAAATATACTAAGAACTTCTCAGCTCCATACTCTTTTGCTTGGCGTTTAGAAATAGCAGAAAACTGTTGTTCTAACTGTAAGAGTTGTTTATCTAAGTATGGGTTCTCTTTAGAGTCAAGATTTAAATGAAAACTTTTAAGCTCTTGTACTTCATCCGTACTTGCTGAAAAAGAATCGTTTTCACAAAATGTACAGCCACCTTTTGCAACTGTTCCATCGATGTTTGGACAAGTAAAACCAGAGATATTAATACCAACTTTATAAACCTTGGCATCAAACTTCTTTTTGAGATACCCACCATATGTATATATTTGTGTCATTAAACTATGTATTTCCCTGTAAAACATGCAGTACAGTACTTCTCTTCAGAAACTGTCGAGTTTACACTTCGTAAAAGTGAGTCTTCATCAAGGTAAGCAAGTGAATCTGCTTCGATGTAGTCACATATCTCTTGGTTTGTCATATTAGCTGCTATGAGTTTATCTTTACTTGGAGTATCTACACCATAAAAACATGGATCAGTTGTTGGCGGCGAAGAAACACGCATGTGTACTTCACTAGCACCTGCCTCTTTTAGCATTCTGATGATACGACGAGAAGTTGTACCACGAACGATAGAGTCATCAACTACAATAACACGCTTACCTTTGATAACATCTATCATTGGAGAGAGTTTCATCTTCACTTTTAAGTCACGCATCTCTTGTGTTGGTTCAATAAAAGTACGACCGATATAATGGTTTCTCATGATACCCATCTCATAAGGGATACCACTCTCTTGAGAGTAACCAATAGCGGCAGGAACACCACCATCAGGAACAGGTATAACTACATCCGCTTGGATAGGCTCAATAGAGGCTAACTCTTTACCCATGTTTTTACGCATTTGATAAACTGACTGACCATAAACAGTTGAGTCAGGACGAGCAAAATAAACATACTCAAAGATACAGTGTTTTGGCGTTGGCTCAAAAACTTTAATGCTTTGGGGTGCTTTGTCTTTTTCAAAGATAAGCAGTTCACCGGGTTCTACGTCACGAATTAAAGTAGCACCAACAAGATCAAACGCACAAGTCTCACTCGCAACGATATAACCACCATTTGGAAGGCGACCTAAACTCAGAGGACGAAAACCAAAACGGTCCCGCATTGCAAACATTTTTGTTCTACTTAAAAAGACTAAAGAAAAAGCCCCTTCAATTCTTTGAACTGCATCTATGATTCTATCAACTAATTTGTCTTTAGAACTTTTTGCGATTAGGTGAATAAGATTTTCAGTATCCATAAATGTTTGAAAAATGGCACCCTTATCTATAAGAGCAGTACGAACTTCTTCTGCGTTTGTAAGGTTACCATTGTGAACAATTGCCATTTCACCAAGGTCATAACGAGCAAACACTGGTTGTGCATCAAGGATAGAATCATCACCAGCCGTTGAGTAACGAGTGTGACCTACAGCAGATGAACCGCTGAGTGTTTCTAGTTTATCCTCATTAAAAACTCTCATAACTAGACCACGGTCCTTAATAGTATGGAGCTTTTTCCCATCAGATGAACTGATACCCGCAGCTTCTTGTCCACGATGTTGTAAAGAGTGTAGAGAAAAGTAAGCTAGTTTAGAAGCCTCTTCATGTCCAAAAATCCCAACAACAGCACATTTTTCATTTATATCTTCGCGCAAATCATATCCTTGTCAATCTAGTAGTAAATAATTAATGCAATTATACAAAAAATACCTATAAATAAAATGAAAGCTAATTGAAACTAATAAATAGCAGTAGGTATAAAGAAATGTATTAGTGGAACTCTTTTTGCTTTATTTATAAAAAACCATCCAAAAAGGTAGGCATATGAACATTGTATTGTGTAATAATCTCATTCTTATCACAACGGATTTTGCAACTTTAAATACTCCTTGGATGAATGAATTTTTAAATCATCACTCAAGAGGTATGCTTTTTTTACCAAAAGCAGTACTTGTTTTTCGTAATGAAACTCTTACTGAAGTAAGAGAAGAATTTATTCAGCAACTCAGCGAGCATCATGCAAAAACACATGACTTTAACCATGAGTTTTTTCTTAGAAGTATGTTGAAATATGGGACACAGCCTATAAAAATTGAACTTGAAAAGTTACAAGAGCCCGAAACTATTAAAGTAAATCTATATGCTTATGACAAAGACACTGTACTGATTTCTTTAAAATCACCTAATTCATGGGTACTAAACTATATGCGATCGCAGTTAGAAGTGTATGTAGAACGGGGCACGGATCTCTCACTTGTTATAGATGTCTCAGACTTTAAAGCAAAAGCAAGGCTTGAGAGAGCACTAAATAAGCGGCATATTCTGCATTATGAGATTCAATATACTTATGATAATCATTTTATGTCCAAGCTATATAGTGATTTTGCTAGTTTTAGTTTTGGTGATTTATGTAAAGAAGAGAATGATGAAAACACACTTTTCTACACAGTTTTAGAGTGCCCTGTAGGTGCAAGTCAAGATGCCCTTAAAAAGTCATACAAAAAACTTACTAAAGTATACCATCCAGATAAAATAATCCATGAGTCCCCACATATGGTTGAGCACTATACGCAAAAGTTTCAATTACTTCAAGAAGCATACACTGCTTTGAGAGTTGTAAGTTAGATAAAGTTTTCAATAAGGTTTTCTTTTGAACCACTTTTGGCTAAAGATTCAAAATCCTCTGAGCTATAAAGTGCTAAAGTACTACTTTTAAGTTGTTGTAACTCTTTACTAAACCCGCGTTTAGAAAAAAGAATGATTTGTGTAGGAATTATATCGAGTTTGACACATTTTTCTTTGAGTTTATGTAACTCTTTTTTGTTGATGATATGATTCGTCCATTTGCACTCACTCACATAGATATTATCATCATCCGTGAGCGTTAAAATATCTATCTCCAAGTTCGCATCCCAATAACTTCCTGAACTTATAATCTGTGCATCTCTAAGATTATAGTTAAGTAAGACTTCACTTAACTCTTCAAAAATCAGACTTGTATAAGAGTTTAAATGTTGTTCTATATTTGAGTGTAAGACCTCGTAGTTTTGCTTTTTAATATTTGCCATCTGCGGTACTATGAAGTAAAACCAAAACCTAACAAAAGGATGGGAGAAAAGAACCTTATGGGAGATTCTATGTCTTGCCTCGCGGCGTTTGAGTTTTGCACTCGGATTTACCTCTCTCTGGTGGCGTTCACGAGAGTACTCCATCTGTATAAGACCAACATCTTGGAGATAGTTGAGTGCACCTCCTCCATTACCGTTGTTTAGTCCGGCCCGCTTAAACGCAGAGAAAATTCTTCTATCTCCAACAGCAAGTGCTTGAAGTAGACGTTTATGTGTAGGCTCAGTATCTATTAACTCTTCTATTTTTGCATTTAAAATATCAAAATTCTCAATAATTAGTTCTTGTATCAATTCGCCCATAGGTTTAGAAGTATCTACATCCCATCCCAACCCACCAAAAACAGAAAAGTAGGAGATTTGAATCTCCATGTCATCTGGGTAGTTACGAAAATAAAAGGAGCGAAATTGCTCAAGTAGTTTAGAGTTTGTCATAGTAGATATTGTAGCATAGTAAAACTACATTTCACTGCCCCATTTTAATGTATCTATTCCATAGCGTTCTCGTAAAATTTGTGTCTGCTCTGTGAGTTTTCTCATCTTTTGCTCATCATGAAAGCCTATGAGTGAAAGCTCTTTTTTAGAGTCCCTTGTAAAACTAGAACAGTTGATACTGAGATTTATAACTTTGAGCCTTTTTTGCGAGTCTGCTTCATTAAAAAGTTTTAAGCACAAAGAGTCAAACTTCTTTTCAGTGAAAAGTTCTGCAAGTGAGATATTTTTATGAGATTTTTGATTCAATTCGTAACGAATCCCTAAGTGAAATACAGTTGGTATAACATTGAGTTTTAAAATAGCAAACGCGAGATGCCGAGCAAGTATATGTACACGGCGTTTGAGTTCACCCCTGTCATAAAGAGGATCCATAGTTCTACTGATTCCTATAGACTTGCGTTTATGTGTAGTTTTTATGGCTGCATCGACTTCTCCATTTATTCGTTTGTAAAGATCTGTTGAATAGGGTCCCCATGACTCCAAAGTACCTCTGCGTTTACGAATATCGCCTAGAGTATGAATCTGTGTAGAGTGGAGTTTGTGTTTCATACTTTTACCGATTCCTGCAAAGTTTCCGACCTCAATTGGGTTTACAAAAGCATCAAAATTATACTTATCTATGACTTTACAACCAAAAGGTTTTGCATATGTCGTGGCAAGTTTTGCTATGTACCTTGTAGGGGCTGCTCCAATGGAAACAGGGAGTTTTAGGACTTGAAGTATCTCATGACGAAGGGCATCAATAAATGCAGGGATATCTGCATCTTCAACCCAACCACTTAAGTCTCCATAAAACTCATCAATACTGGCCTGTTCAACTAGAGGAATTCTGACACATAAAAACTCATGGAGTTTGTGTGAGAGTTCTTGATAGAGGGACATGTTGGGTGCTTTGATGATGAGATGAGGGCAGAGTTGCAGTGCTTCACGGATAGTCATAGCTGTTTTTATTCCAAATGCACGGGCCTCATATGAAGATGTAGTTAAAATACCTCGTATTTTCCCATTTTCATCTCTAAAAGAAGCTATATCATCGTCTTTCTTTTCATAGGCTTTGTAAAAAGTAGGAACAAAGCTTCCAGTATTTTCAAAGTTTACAGTCTGGTTTGTTGCATCTTTGTTAAATATTTTTGTATCACTACGTCCACCAATAGCCACAGCTTTATGCTCAAGGGAGGGCTCTATAATACGAGCAGCACTAACAAAAAAACAGTCTATATCTATGTGAATTTTCATATTTTAAGTATATATTACTTTTCAAAAAATAATCAATAATATGTCAAATTGCAAAATAAATTTAGTTATCTTTGACTATAATTCTTTTATGAAATACATTCTCATTGGACTTCTTTTTTTACTAAGTGCTTGTAGTATAAAAAACTATCCACATTCAGCATCGAAACTCATTATTATTAAAACAGCAAAATTAAAGTTTTCTGATTTGGGTTATGTAAAAAATAGTGGTGACTCAGTAAGGTTAGAGCTATTTGTAGCAGGACAAAATATACAAAACATAGAGATTAACCATCTTATATGCCTGAATGAAGGCTGTATGGTAAAGAGTAGTTTTAATAGTGAGTATTTAAGTGAAAACTATCCTGATACAATTTTACAAAATATTGTTCTCGGGCAGGCTATTTATAATAAAAAAAACTTTGCAAAGACTCTAGATGGCTTTGAGCAAAAGATACAAAACGAATATGTAGACATACTGTATAAAGTAAGTCTAAATGAGATTTACTTTAAAGATAAAAAAAACAAAATACTATTTAAAATCAAGGACATAAAATAATGAATACATCTAAAATAAGAGCTAAAGCTCAATGCAGGGAGGCACTAAATGCCGAGTCGTAAATTTGTAGGAGCACACTGCTCGGCTAGTGGCGGAGTGTTTAATGCAGTAGCAAACGCAGAGGCAATAGGGGCAAAAGCATTTGCTCTTTTTACTAAAAATCAACGCCAATGGGTCTCAAAAGATTTAGATGCTGAGACAATAGATAAGTTCAAATCAGCACTAGATACAAGTGGAATTTTACCAAAACATATACTTCCTCATGACTCTTACCTTATAAACCTAGGACATCCTGAAGTTGAGAAGTTAGAAAAGTCTCGGGCTGCGTTTATTGATGAGTTAGAGCGTTGTGCTCTACTTGGACTTGACCGCCTTAACTTCCATCCTGGAAGTCATTTAGCGAAGGTTAAAAAGGCAGATAAAGAAAACCTTGAAATAATGAAACCAATCGAAGATGTTTGTTTAGATGTAATAGCAGAGTCAATTAACATTGCTTTAGATAAAACAAGCGGTGTGAGTGCAGTTTTGGAAAACACAGCAGGACAAGGAAGTAATCTTGGTTGGCGTTTTGAGCATTTAGCACATATTATAGATAAGGTAGAGGATAAAAGCCGTATAGGAGTTTGTATAGATACTTGTCATATGTTTACAGCAGGGTATGACATCAGAACACGAGAGACTTACGATAAAACTTGGGCTGAGTTTGAAAAAGTTGTCGGTTTTAAATACCTTATGGGTATGCATATAAATGATTCTAAACCGCCACTTGGTAGTCATGTTGATAGACACCATTCTTTAGGACATGGTGAAATTGGACTTGATTCTTTCAAGTTTCTTATGCAAGATGAACGAATGAATGATATCCCACTTGTTTTAGAGACAATAGATGATACTATCTGGAAAGAGGAGATAGAACTTCTCTATAGTTTTGAAAATTAAGAAATAATAGTGTAGTATCTATATTAGAAAAAGAAATAAAAGGGAACACATGAAGAAAATACTTATGATATCACTTGTAGCAAGTTCTATGCTTTTAGCATCTGGATATAAGATTCCAGAGACTTCAACTAACTCAGTTGCACTTAGTGGAGCGAATATCGCTCATACAAAAAGTGCAGATGCAGCGTATGATAATCCAGCAAATATGATTTTTATGGATGATAAAAATCAGCTAGAAGTCGACTTGATGTACATAGGACTTAGTGCTACTAAGTTTGATGGGACAGTAGGTGGAACAGGACCATATAGCTTGACTTCAGAAGAACAGACTTTCATAATTCCATCGGTTCATTATGTTTCTCCTAAACTTGGTGAAAATGGTGTTAGACTAGGTTTGAGTATAGTTGTTCCTGGTGGGTTGACTAGAGAGTGGAAAGCAGAGCCTGCTAAGACTTCTGCAGAAGAGTTTACCTTACAAATCATTGAAGTTAATCCTACTGTGGCTTATGAAATTACAAATGATTTAGCTTTTGCTTTTGGATTTAGACTGGTACATACTACGGGTGTTGTTAAAAGTAGTGGAATAGCGAATATACCTCCATTAGGTGGAGTAGGAGTTGCTTCTCGTGATATGACAGGAAGTTCTACAGATTATGGATACAATCTTGCACTCGCATATCATCCTATTGAAAACTTGGAGTTAGCGGCAACATATCGTTCAAAGGTTGCTTTGACAGTAGACGGAAATGCAGATTTATCGTGGACACCTACAGCTTCAACATATAGTGGGGATGCTTCTGTGACTGTGCCTTTGCCAGCTACCTTTAGTGCAGCAGCAGCATATACATTTTCGACAAAAACTACTCTTGAGTTTGTATATGAAATAGCATACTGGTCTGCATATAAAACATTGGATTTTGACTATGATGGTACAGAAGGTCCTGTTCTTGGTGCTATTTTCGGTGCTAAAATTGCTAAAAATTGGAAAGATACAAATGCTTTTCGTTTAGGTGTGACTCAAGAGTTTGATAGTGTAACACTTATGGCAGGTCTTGTGATAGATGAATCACCAACACCAGAGTCAACACTTAACTTTGAGTCACCAGGTAGTGATTCTATATCTTATTCACTTGGTGGGCGTTATGAAATTAATGAAAGTTTAGATGTTGGTCTATCAGCACTCTACTCAATGAAAGACGATAGAGATATCTCAGGTACTGTAAATA
>NZ_JAEMVC010000036.1 GCF_029215985.1 Sulfurimonas sp. SAG-AH-194-C21 | reverse complement strand
GAAATTGACTTTAGAAAATAGTAATATATTTTGTTTTAAACACAAAACTATATAATTTCACTAATTAATTAATAAAAAGGTTTTAACAAATGCGAATCATTCTTTTAGGAGCTCCTGGTGCTGGAAAAGGTACACAGGCTCAATTTCTTACAAAAAAATACGGTATTCCTCAAATCTCTACTGGTGATATGTTAAGAGCTGCTATAAAAGCAGGAACAGAAATGGGTAAAATGGCAAAAGCAGCTATGGACTCTGGACAACTTGTAACTGATGAGATTATCATTGGTCTTGTTAAAGATAGAATCGCTGAGGATGATTGTAAAAATGGTTATTTACTAGATGGTTTTCCACGTACTCTTCCACAAGCTGATGCTGTAACGAGTGCTGGCATCGTTATAGATGCAGTTATAGAAATAGCTGTTGATGATTCTGTTATCGTAAAACGTATGAGTGGTCGTCGTGCTCACTTAGCATCTGGTAGAACATACCACTTAGAGTATAACCCACCAAAAGTAGCTGGAAAAGATGATGCAACAGGTGAAGAGTTAGTTCAGCGTCCAGATGATAAAGAAGATGTTGTTCTTGATCGTTTAAAGGTTTATCATGACCTTACAGAACCACTTGTAAACTACTATAAAGAACAAGCTTCGAACATAAACACATTAACTTACATTACAGTTGATGGAACTGCTGACATTTCTGATGTTGAGACAGCTATCACTTCAAAACTAGGATAGGGCAAAAATTATGAGCAATAAAACACTTGATATTAACGATACTCTTTTAGATTATATAATTAAAACAGGTGTGAATGAGTCCGACTTGAAAAAGAGACTCAGAGACGAAACGAAAGAACTTGAGATGGGAAAAATGCAAATTGCTCCTGAACAAGGTGCTTTTATGGGTTTTATTGCGAACTTAGTTGGTGCAAAGTCTTATCTTGAGATAGGTGTTTTTACGGGTTATAGTATGCTTAGTGTTGTCGGTGCTATGGGTAAAGATTCTTCTGCTGTTGGTTGTGATCTCTCAAAAGAGTGGACAGATATAGCTAAACGCTACTGGAAAGAAGCTGACATCGATAGTCAAGTAAACCTTTATGTAGACAAGGCAGAGAATAGCCTTGTTACATTAGAAAGTAGTAGTTTTGATCTCGCGTTTATTGATGCAGATAAATCAAACTATGACTTATACTATGAAGAGTGCCTGCGTTTACTTAAACCAAATGCACTTTTAATGATAGATAATATATTCTGGGGAGGCACAGTAGCAAACGCGGACATCATTGATGATGACACTTCTGCTATCCGTGCCCTGAATGAAAAAATCATGCAAGACAAAAGAGTAGATGCATCAATGCTCACCATAGGTGATGGTTTGATGCTTGTACGAAAGCTCTAAGTTTTTTTAAACATATACTTATCAATTAGCACAGAAAACGGTATCTGAATGATGTATGCAAACATTATCGGTACGAGCATCGCCACCCCAAATGTTCCCGTAGAAAATGTCGATATAACAAGTGCTAGTGTAATATAGCGAGTGATAGAGTGCCAAAATGCAGCTCTCTCTTGTGATGACTCTAAGTCATACACTAATCTTGCTAAAGTAAAAACAGTAGCGTAAAAAGCAATTACAGCAACTATAGAGATATAAATGAGCTCTGGTTCAAAATCGTAAAGTTCAAAAAGTGACTGAGAACTTTGTAATCCAAACAGATAAAATACAATCAAAAATATACTTATATTACTAATAAACCCTTGTTTAGCAGTTATAAATTCTTTGAGCGGTTTGATGAAAATAATAACACGACTTACTATAAATGGGATAACTATAAGAAGATAAATAACGGCTTTGGCAAAGTTACTGATATTTGCTCCATCCTCATAAGACTCACCAAAATAATCAGATGAATAAATCCCAAAAGTATGTAACATAAGCAGAGACAGGGTAACAAGTAGAATATTTATAAAGAGTAATATAAAACCTATAGATGTGTCAGAATTAGAGTTTTTTATCCAGTGCATAACCATACCACCTCCACTTAAAACTGAGAGTAAAAACAATCCAGCTGCAATGCCAAAATTATCAGTAAGTAGTCCAATACCAAGCGCAATAAGAGGAAGAGCAATATAGTTAATGAGCATAGCTTTTAGCATAAGCCCTTTATACTCAAAGACTAGTTTTATATCTGATAGTTTTACATTAAAAAGAGTTGGCATTATGAGTGTTAAACCTGCAAAAAGACAGATTTTTTGAGTAAAGATAAAACCGTAATAGTATTGGCCGTAAGTAAGACCTAAAATGGCAGCGATAATAATGGATATAAGTTTCATGGAGAGCCTTTAAGTAGTATAATGCTTAATTATACTACAGATATATAAAGGCTAGCTAAGGTCTGTAGACTCTTACATTTTGACATTTAAGTTCATCACGTAAGTACTGTGCATGGAGTTGACTCATAATACCTTTATCACAGTAAAGTAAGTACTCTTTATCTCTTGCTAAGTTTTTAAACTCGCGTTTGAGTTTGTGAAAAGGGATTTTGAGTGTTTTTGAAGTTGTCTCTATGCACTCAGCTTCTTCACGAATGTCGATAACTGTAAAGTCGCCTGTGCTTAAGTCACTTACAACTTCTACAGCAGCAAGCTTGTTAATGTCATCAATGATTTCATGCACATAAATATGTTGTGCATCTTCGACGGCTTTATTTAAAACATCGTAGTCAAACTTGAGCGCCACTTTTTCCATACGTTTAAAAGAACCATGAGTGATAGGGTTTTGAGAGATGACACCACAGTACTCAGGCATAGCTTCTGCAAAGTGACGAGTACCTATATCGTCTGCTATTTGCATAATATCAGGCTTATTCATAGTTGAGAGAGGACGCAAAATTAGTTTGCTACTTACTTCATCAATGATAGCAAGGTTACGAAGAGTTTGACTACTTACTTGTGCAACACTCTCACCCGTAAGAAGAGCATCTATCTCCATCTCATCTGCTATTTTTTCACTTGCCATTAGCATAAGACGTTTGAGTGTTACACCCATATAAGTAGGAGGTGTAGAAGCAAATATCTCAGTGAGCACATCATCAAAAGGTACAGATATAAACTTTACCTTATGTGAAGATCCAAACTTATTCCAAAGGTAGAGTGCAACTTGTTTTACACCTATCTCATGTGCATTTCCACCAAGGTTAAAAAAGACAAAGTGAGTTTTTATACCGCGTTTCATAGTAAGGTAAGAGGCAACAGTAGAGTCAAATCCACCTGACATAAGTGAGAGAATATCTCCTTGTGTACCTATAGGAAAACCACTAAGACCCTTATATTTTTTTGTAATCATATTGAGTTGACCCTCAGCAAGTTCCATTCGTACTGTCACATCAGCGTTTTTCATTTGTACTTTTGTCGCGCTTGAGTGTGCTAGAAGATACCCACCGACAGTTCGTTCTAACTCTATAGAGTTAAACTCATGTTTTCCTGTGCGTTTAGCTCTTACAACAAAACTTTTAGCGTCAAGAGAATCAATAACGAGTTCCCCAACTTTAACTTTAATCTTGTCTAGTGTGTGCATGTCATCAAACTGAAGAACTTCAAGTATCTGCTCTATACCTGATGTGTCTAAAAGACGTTGTTTAACTTCAGGGAGTACTTGGATAGGGCAGAGTACTTCTATCTTGTCTGAGAACTTTCTTACTTCTACATTTGAGCTTATCTTTTGTAAAATTGATATCAGGTTAGTATATAGTTGTCCAACCATCTGACGCTTAGCTGATGAGCCTTTTATCATTATCTCTGGAAATAGTTTTAGTATAAATTTTTGTTTCTTAGTTTGTGGGTTATTCACCGGTGTGACCTTGTATTTTAGTGATGTAATTATAGCATTATTACTCAAAGTTTGTGAATTGATATGGTTGACTTGACAGATATGATGTCTAATTAGAAGTATTTACAATATCTATGTTTTACTATTTATATTTTTTAAGCTTAACATGTATATAATACTCTCAATTAAAGGGTTAGTCTACATTGAAATTGGAGTATTATGACAGGAAAAGTATTCGCTAAAACAATCAAATTATTTTTATTAGATGGTACTCCAAATGGAAGAATGACATGTGAACTCTCAAATTGGACAGGTAAAGCATATAAGTTACCCAGAAATATGATTAAAGATAGTTCTAATAGAGAAGAATTATCAAGCACTGGTGTATACTTTTTGTTTGGTAAACCTGATATGACATCTGAAAGGAATGTCATATATATTGGAGAAGCAGAAAATATAATCAAACGACTTTCTCAACATCTTAATGAAAAAGATTATTGGAATGAAGCAGTAGTCTTAATTAGCAAAGATGATAATCTCAATAAAGCTCACATAAAATACCTAGAGAATAGATTACATCACATAGCAGTAAAAGTTAACCGCTATGAAGTTAAGAACAGTAATACACCTACACAACCTTCAATTTCAGAATCAGATCAAGCAGAAATGGAAGAATTTATAGAAAACATTAAAATGCTAGTGAATGTCTTAGGGTTTAAAGCTTTTGAAGAGTTAATTCAAGAATCAACCAGTGATAAAAAAATCACTTCTAACTTCTTTATAAAAGCTGCAAGGGGTGCAAATGCACAAGCGCAACAAACATCTGATGGATTTGTTGTCCTTAAGGATTCTGAGATAGCTTTATCAATAGTTGATTCTTATCCTGATGGTTGGAAAAATTCGAGACAAGAGTTAATTGATAATGGAACTATTATTGAAAAAAATGGAAAATTAATTTTTTCTAACGATTATTTATTCAATAGTCCATCTGCTGCAGCCGCAATTGTTATGGGGAGAAGTGCAAATGGTTTAACTGAATGGAAGAACAATAAAGGTAAAAGCTTAAAAGATATGGAAAGTATTAAAAGCTAACAAAGCCTTGTTAAAGTAGCTGAAAAGTAAAATAAAAAACCATTTAACGACTTTTATATATCTTCTACTTGTTTATAATCTTCATAAAACATATAAAACAATGTGCCAAAGACTCCAACTAATGCAAATGCAACGGGAAAACTCATATCTCATCCTTTTTTGTATTTTCTAATTTATTTATTAACTTATTTCGCTTTTTCTCTTCTATATTTACTAGGATACCAACAGCAATAAAGCCTATTGTTCCACCTATAAGAAGTGTGTTTACTATTATATCATCATTGATTTTATTTTGAGATATTCCAAATACAGTACCAATGATACCAGACATTAATGCAATAATAATATATCTTAAATGCCGAACTTTATCTGCAACTTGGTCAATTCTCTTTTGTAATGCTTCAATTTGTCCCATATGTGATTATAGCTTAATTAAGTAATGAAGTGTATTTGTATGGAAAACACAAAGAACAGACGACAGCTTAATCGTACTACTTGTAGTGTTTACTTATGCTAAAACAAAAGATAAATTTAGTATGATACGACAATTTTAAAGCCATAATAAAGAGAATAACATGACAGAAGTAGAAGCAAGAATTCATGCACTAGTTAACAAGCATGAAAAAACACCAGTTAAGAAGACACCCGTTAAAAAGCAAGAGTATGAAGTCCGAGACTATGAAGAGATCGAACGTGCGGCTCAAGAGATTAAGGCTCAAGAGAACATAGAGTTTGTTAAAACTTTAAAAGAAGAACTCTCTAAAGAGCTGTTTGGTCAAGACCAAGCTATAAACACTGTGGTTAGTAGTATGAAAGCAGGTATGAGCGAGAAGAAAAATGCTCCTCGTGAGACTTATCTTTTCCTTGGTTCTCCTGCTACTGGAAAGACTTATCTAGCTGAGTTAATGGCAACAAATCTTAAAAATTATAAACTTATGGAGTTTGATATGACTCAGTACCACCAACAAAATGGTGGTGAGTTGTATGGTTATCCTGCTGGTTGGAAAGGCTATGGTGTTGGTCAGTTAACTGGTTTTGTACATAGAAATCCTAAGGCTATCATCGTTCTTGATTCGTTTGAGAAGTGTGACTCAAACATTCAGAGTAACCTTCTTTCTATCTTTGAGGGTGGAAAGATGCGTGATGGTTGTGGTTGGGATAAAATCACAGAT
Organism: Sulfurimonas sp. SAG-AH-194-C21; assembly: GCF_029215985.1. Lineage (GTDB taxonomy): Bacteria > Campylobacterota > Campylobacteria > Campylobacterales > Sulfurimonadaceae > Sulfurimonas. Next base: position 9,880 of record NZ_JAEMVC010000036.1, on the reverse strand, counting down.
GATGCATGTAATGAAAACCTTGACATTATCTACTCTGATGAAAATGCCAACTATATGGTTGACTTTACAGAGGCTATTTTTATCATCACTACAAGTTTAGGTAAAGAACTTTATCTTGATAGTAGATTTAAAGACCTTGTTCAAAATGACTACATTCAAGCCGAGACTATGATTCTTGAAGCACTACGTCGTGAGAAAAAACGCGACAGTAGAAGTGGTGGAGAAGAACAGGCCATTACTCCTGAATTAGTTTCACGATTTTCTCAAGCGCACATCGTTCTTTTTAACAAACTTACTTATAATGCTTACTCGAGCATAGCACAGAGAAAATTTCAAACATATACAGCGATGTTTAAAACACAGTATAACATCGACTATACAGAGGGAAGTAACTTCCAAAACTTCTTAAAGGTTCAAGTTTTAAACTTTGCTCCAGAGCTTGATGCTAGACGAATAAAAGATAAGGTTAGTGTTACTTTCTTTAATAAAATTACTGAGTACATAGTTGACTCAGGGAAAACATCTAAGGATTTCACTGAGATTAAAATCTCTCTCTCAAAAGCTACTGTTGCTTACATAAACGAGATGATAAATCCACTCATAGATGAAGAACTGCTTGTAAAAGAACTCTTTCGTAAAAACATCACACTTAATGTCGATGATAGTATCACCGATAAAGATGGTGTCATTACATACAAGGTTAATAGCTGTAAGTTCAAACAAGTTGCCAAAATAACAGACTTTAGTGATGATGGTCTTGTTTTTGACATACCTGAGGTTTCATTTGATGACATTGCAGGACATACAAAAGCAAAAGAGAGACTCCATGAGGTTATAAACTTCTTTAAAGAGCCAAAACTATTAGAAAGTTTTGACATTACTCCTCCAAGAGGTATGCTTCTGTATGGTCCTCCAGGAACTGGTAAAACTATGCTTGCTAAAGCCTTTGCAAGAGAGGCAGAACTACCTTTTATCTCTACAACTGGACTTGAACTTTTAAGTTCTGCCAAAACAAAACAGATTTTTGCTAAAGCTAAAGAGTATGCACCTGCAATTATCTTTATAGACGAGATAGATACTCTTGGTAAACGCGGTGAAGATAATAACAGAGAAGTGCCTATTAATAAACTACTTTCTGAAATGGATGGTTTTTCTAGTAATAAAAATGAAAATATTTTCGTAATTGCTGCGACTAACTATAAAGATAATATTGATGCTGCTATTATCAGACCAGGTAGAATAGAGATACACATAGAGATAAACAACCTTGATAAAGATGCAAGACAGTACTTTTTAGATGGCATCATCGAGAAAAAACCTACAAGTGGTAAGTTCGATATGAACGAGTTACTTATGTATACAGCTGGAATGACAGGTGCACAACTTGAACTCGTAGGAAAAGAAGCTGCATTTTATTGCCTTCGTCACTCTCTTTCTGCTATAACGCAAGAGATACTTATAGAGCAGATAAACGCCATTAAGTATGGTGAGAGACGCTCATACATTTCTCCTGAGCAGACATTTAAAGAAACGGCTATTTATGAGTCTGGACGTGTTGTGATTTCTAAAATTCTTATGCCCCATGTTCATATAGAGCATGTAAGCCTAACACCTAAAGATAACAACGAGCATTTTGTTGCACATGACTATAGTGATGTGCAAGAGAATATGACAGTACAAGACTTTAAAAGTAAGATATGTATCTCACTTGCTGGTCGTATAGCACAGATAAAACGCTTTGGTGAGATTAGAGGTATAGATACAGGTGCTTCAAACGACATCCAACAAGCAACTCATGATGCCTATGCTGCCATAGCTAAGTACGGTATGGATAAAGAAGTGGGGTACATAAACATCAATGGTGTAGATGATGCTAAAAGAACACTTTCTCGAGCGTCTGAGCATTATCATAAGTCAGTAGATATGGCGCTTGAGAGATGGATAAGTGAGGGTGAAAAAACGGCAAGTGACTTGATAGATAAAAATTGGTCTATCATAGAGTGTTTAGCTACGTCTCTTTTAGACAAAGAGATTATCTATGCAGAGGAGTTAGATGAGATTTTATCTCTCTAACCCTTTGTAGCTGCGTTTAGCCAATATTTGGTGCTGTTTCTGCATCCCATTTAGCGATATGAAGACCAAACCATTGTTTAAAATCTTTTTCTAAAAAGCCTTTTACTTCTTTTGGACCTTTAAGAATTTCCCAACGTTCATGAAGGTCTTTGAGTTTTTTACGCATAGTGTCATGATCACTCTTATGAACTTGTGCAAACTCGTAGTTACTTTGAGCCATCATTGCCTCTTCTGTTCCAAAGTGAACATCAACATCCATTATAAGTTCTGGAAAAATTTCATCTATTAACTCAATATCACGTGCTACTACTGCATCATAAAATCTATTTACTACTTCAATTTCATCTTCATGAAGCATATTCATCATATCATTAGCAACTTGTGGAATATCTCTTTTTTGTATTAACATTGTATCTCCGTTATAATTATCTTTAGAAAATATTATATCAAATATTTCTTAATCAGCACCAATTTTCTTTTTTGAACCCATTAACCAGTAGGCTATAGCTAAACAAACGATAACAACCGCAATGGTGAGTAGGTTTTCGCTTTTTTCAGTTGATAGAGAGTATATAAGTATCTTTCGTATCAAAGCAGCCATTGCTAGCATGATAAACGCCCCTATAGCAAAACCTTTACCTTGTAGGTGGTTTATCTCTTCGTGGATTAACTCTATCGCCGCCCAAAGAACAAGTAAACTACCTAAAACGGTTAGTATTCCTTTTTCTATACCTTGACCTGAAAAGAAAAGTAGGTAGGTGTCATAGGCAAATAGTCCTATAGCAAAGAATGCAACAAGTGCTAAAGCACCTGCAAGAAAGTAGTTTATGTAAGAGTTAAATTTTTTTAAACCTGTTAAGATGTTTTTTTCTACTTTTGAGAGAGATAAAAACTTACTGAGTTCTTCTTCTCTATATGAACTAGTAAGCATATCTAGGTTAATATCAATAATTTTTCCAACTGCTTGAATCTCAAGTATATGGCTCTCTTTATCACTATACTTATCTTCAATACTTTTAAAAACAAAAGTTCTAACAAATGAAAAGGCTGAGTTAACATAGTGTGTAGGTAAACCTATTTTTACATGCACTTCACCAATTTTATAAAGGTACAAAAAGTAGGGTAGGTCATACTTGCCGTTAAAGAGGTTTATAAACCATTCTCTAATTTTTGTACGGTGAAACGCGATGATTTCTTTGTTCTTTAAGAAAGTTGCTGTTTTACCAAAGCCCCAGATATAGTCGTAAAATCCATCTATAAAGTCATCTGCTAACTCTTCCATAAGAGGTTGGAGTTCTTTGAGAGTTTGTGCTTCTTTATCTGTAAACTGATAGTCATCTTTTAAACTTTGGTAATGTTGCATATATTGGATCCTATGTTGATATTTTCAAGTTGATTATACTATAATATTTTTATGAATATTAATAAAATGAGAGTCCTAAGTGTCTTTAATACACTAAACCCTTTCTCACTTATACAAGAGTATACCGAGTCATTATCATTAAGTATAGATAGTTTTACTCAAGTAAAAGAAGCACTAGATGCTTCTAAAAGTGTAGTGTACGATTTAGTTTTAGTAGAAGATGAAGCAGCACTTGATGCATTAGAATTTATCCGAGCTTTTAGACATATGTATAGAGAGACACCTATCCTTGTGCTTGTTGATGCTACTGATGTTAAAGTTCAAGAGAAGGCTTTAAAAATAGGTGCATTTGATACCGTGCTTAAACCAGTAAGCCCAATACTCTTACAAGCCAAACTTCAAAACACACTCTCTCTTAAAAAAGCTAAAGATGTTTTGAAAAATAAAAAAGCTCTACTTCAAGAGGAAATAACAAGTGCGACACAAGGTTATAAAGATAGTGAGCATGAACTCTTAAATGTTTTAGCAAAGTGTAGTTTGTATAAAGAACATAAAGATGATAAACATAGTGAAAAGATAGCACATTATTCAAAAGCACTTGCAAGATTATCTGGTCTTAATGAAAAGATTCAAGATGTGGCGTTTCATGCTTGTCCTTTGTATGACATAGGAAAAGTTGGCATTGCTGATGAGGCTGACTCTGAGACCATGAAAACTCATGCTCGCATCGGTTTTGATATATTAAAGTACACGCAAAATGCTTACTTAAAAGCAGGTGCTGTTATATCTTACTCTCATCATGAAAAGTATGATGGTTCTGGTTATCCTATAGGGCTTAAAGGAGAGACTATTCCTATACTTGGTCGTATAGTTGCTGTTGTTGAGGTCTTTGAGGCATTGAGTATAGAAGGTGCTTGTGCATTTCTTTTAGAAGAAAAAGGAAAATACTTTGACCCAAAACTTGTTAATTTGTTTATAGAAAACTTAGATGAGATGAAGTCTATAAAAAATCAATTTAGTTGAGCTATTTAAAGATAAACAAGTATAAGTTAGTTACACTTTAACAATTAAAATTAAAAACACTTAAAGGATACTGCATGAGTAAGTTAGAATTAAAAACACACATGAAGCTTTTAAAAGAGGCAAAAGGCTATATGAAAAATGTAAAACCATTAAGTGGTGCAGCATTAGATACTAAAGCGGGTAATGTTGTTTTAACTGAAGAGCATCTTGCTGAATGGCTTGGAGTGTTTTACGATGATCGTATTATGCTAGATGGCTGCAACAAGAGTAAAATAAAGTATTAGTCTCTCTCTGATTTGGGAACAGGTATATATATCTGGTACATTTCCCACCAGTTTGCGAGGTCATGAGCTTCAGGTGCACTTTTAGAGTGTACTATCTTCTGAAATATTTCACTATCTAAGTCTTTAAGAGTAGTATAAAGCTCTTTAACACAGTCTATAGGATAGTCATACGAATCCGCACACTCTTGTAAAGCATACTCAACTTCTTTTCCAAGTGCTGTTAAGACATAGGCATAAAGTTGACATGTTTTACGTAGTTGTATCTCTCTGTTAGATGCACTCATTGTATATTTTCCTTACTGCTTTTAGTCGTCGTTATGAAGTTGTCCAGAAAACTCAAAACCAAACTTCATTTTGTTAGCTATCTCTTCTTGTACTTCTTCTATAAGATCATCCGTTCGACCTTCAACTTGCTCTAAAAAGATATCTCTTGCATGGGAGCGTTTAAAAGTTTCTATCTTATAAGGTTTATCTGCGCCATGCTCTTGTATAAACTCTTCAATGCTTTCTTCCCAAATAAAAGTAAGTTCATGCTCTAAAGAGTCTGGCTCACCTGTTTCAGGTGAAGTAAATTTAAACGACACATTCTCTTCATAAGTTATAACTTCAAACATTTGTGGATTAGCTTGAGATGCTGTTTCAGTATTTGTCATTGTTGCCTCTATTAGTAAAAAATTAATTATTTGAAGTTATAACAAAATTAGCTGTAAATTAGATAAAAAATTTAGGAAAACTCTTTTTCTAGTTTTTCTATAAGCTGAATTTCTCGAGGTTCACTTAGAGTATCTTTGAGAAAAACCCATAAAATAGCTGCAGCTTCAACGACTTCTAACCACTCTTCATCCCCAAGTATATCTCTAGGGTTTTGGCTTGGCTCATCATAAAAGTTTGCAAGGTCATGAAAAGTACTCGCCTTTTGCGCTTCAACCTCAGATACATTTCCTGCTGCTATTGCTTGTGCATACCCTTTATAAAGTCCTAAGTTGTCAAAGTATGCTGAAGTACACTCAGCAAATGAAGATGGCCATTTCTGTGAGTTGTTTACCCATGAGAGTTCTTGAAATTTTAAAGATGAATAATCAAATATACAGTTAATCCAATAAAGTCTCCATCTCTGTTTGAGTTCTACATCACTAATATCTGCTTGTGTTAACATTTTTATCCCTATATTTTGTCATTTTATAGGCATATTTTAACATAAAAGCAGAGTTTGGGCTTTAAAAGTATAGAATTAGGAAAAGAAAAGGCTTATGATATGTATAAGAAAGAGCAATTAAGTATTCAAACTAAACTGACTGAACAACTCGCTTGTGTAAACACTTATATCGACAAGGTAGAATCATACTCTGCTATCACAGCCCCTGAAAGCTCTTTAGGTATCATTTTAAGTGAGCAAACACCTTCAGACTTAGAACTAAAACGCTCTTATGTTAAAAAGAGAAAATTGATGTATTTTTTGGGAAAACTCCCGAATGTGGACTCTTTTTTATGTACTAACTGTAAAAATATTATAGAACTTGACCGTCTTCTTGTTATGCAAAAAGCAAGTCTTTGTGATGCTTGTGCAAGTAATTAAGAGTATTTTTCGGTGAACTTTAATCGTGTCCATATAGAAATCACTAACATTTGTGGTTTAGCTTGTAGTTTTTGTCCCCCAAAACTACAACCCACAAAAACAATGTCTTTAGATTTTTTTGAAAAAATACTCTTAGAACTACAACCCTGTACAAAATCTCTCGCATTTCATGTTATGGGTGACCCCTTAACACTCTCAAACCTTTTTGAGTATCTAGAACTTGCGAAGAAGAATGGTTTTGCAGTTGAGCTTACTACGAGTGGTTATTACCTTAAAAGCACAGCTATGGAAGTTCTATTTCATCCGGCCGTTAGACAGTTAAACATCTCACTCAATAGCTACAACAAAAATCCTCTGAGTCTTAGTTTTGATGAGTATATGGATGGGGTACTTCTTGCATGTAAAAGTAAGTTAGAGAAGTATCCAAAACCATTTATAAACCTAAGAGTATGGAATCTTGATGACATTCTAAGTGAGGCTGAGTTTAACAAGATGCTCTTTAGTACTATAGAGAACTTTTTTGATACTAAAATAGACCTAAACGCCATCTATGAAGATAAGATAAAGTCACTAAGACTAGACTCAAAAGTCTTACTTAACTTTGACAACTACTTTGAGTGGCCTTCACTAAAAAGTACACATGATAGTGATGCGACATGTTACGCCCTAAAGTCTCATATTGGGATACTTGCAGATGGAACAGTTGTCCCATGTTGCCTTGATGGTGAAGGCGTTATAAACCTAGGTAATCTTCAGGACACTGCTCTCCCAGACATATTAAACGCAAGTAGAGCACAGAACATGATCGAAGGTTTTAAAGAGGCAAAAGCAGTAGAAGAGCTTTGTAGAAAGTGTAGCTACAAAGACCGTTTTTTAAAATAGTTCTTCTTTTTAGCTTTTTCTATAGTATTCATCTGTATGTTTAAAACTAATTCCCTCAAAATCTATCTGAGATAACTTATTTTTAAGTTCTTCGTTGATGATCATAAGCCCTGGAATATTATGAAATCTAAATAGATTTAATCCTTTTGTTTTTCTCTCATCTATAACAAACTTTGAAATAAATGCTTGACCAAGGGCAGAGTCCTTAAACAGACTTTTTTCAATATCTAAACAAGGTATGATATCTGTCACAATTGCTAAGAAGTACTCGGCGAGAACATCTTTTGAGTCTTCATCAATGATATTAACTGGATAATAATCAATGTTAGTCACACCAAGTCCATCTAAGGCAGTCTTCATCTTATGAGAAAACAGAGGTACACCAGGGTTTATGATGTCTGTAAATACAACATCTTCATCAATCTCGGCTTCCATCTCAATAGGTAAGTAGTCAAACTGTGGTTTCTTACCCATAATAGACTCGATAAGGTCAATCTCATCTGGAAGTTCTAAAAAAGGTGCATAACGGTTAGGAGACACTTCATCAAAAATATAGTACGCCATTATAATCCCTTTAAGCTAGCTGTAGGTTACGTATAAAGTTACCTGCAATAGTCTTACTTTTTGCTAAAAACTGCTCTGCTATTTGTGGATGAAAAATTGTATTTAATGTCTCGTTAAATAGTTTTAACCACTGCTCAAAGGCTTTAACACTGAGTCTCTCTTTAAACTCAATATGGGGAGCAAAAGGACTACTCTTATAGTCTTTTTCACCTAGTGCTAAAGAGGCCCAAAAGTTGGTCAACAACTCAATATGTGCCGGCCACTTATCTTCTTTTAAATTTTTACCTAAAATATCTATAAAGATAGGCCCGATTAAATCATCTTTGAGAACTCTTGTATAAAAACAAATGACTAATTTGTTGAGATTTTCTTTTGTTACTTCTTTTGCAAACATAGTATTATTTATCCTTTAAATTTTTTATGAGACCAAGGGCCGCTTGTTTTCCTTGTGCCATTACGCCACTTATGAGATAACCACCTGTTGGTGTTTCCCAGTCTAACATCTCACCAATACAAAATACTCCAGCAAAATCTTTGAGCATTAAGTGCTCATCTAAGTTATCAAACGCCAAGCCACCAGCAGTGCTAATAGCCTCATCAAGAGGGCGAGTAGACTCTAACTTCAAAGGAAAGTTTTTAAGTGTTTTTGCTACTAGTTTAGGCTCTTTAAGTGAGTCTTTGTTTAGCACCTCTCTTAGTAAAGATGCTTTAACACCACTCAGACCTATGCGTTTCCAAAAGGCACTCAGGCTTTGCTTCCCTTGTGGAGTACTTAACTGTTCTTCTAGCTTAGTGTGTGTGCGATGGGGAAAGAGGTCTATATAAACTGTAAGTGGAGATTCTTGCTCTATTTTTTCTCTTAAGAGTTTAGAATAGGTGTAGATTAAACTACCTTGTACTCCATTTTCACTTATTAAAAGCTCACCTAACTGCGATTGTAGATTACCATGAGTATCAGTAAAACTAAGTGTAACATTTTTAAGGGGAGTTCCTGAGAATTTTTCTTTAAAAACCTCAGACCAATCTACATTAAAACCCATATTTGCAGGTTTAAAAGGGCTTACTACAAGAGCTTTTTCTTTTAGTATCTTTGCCCAAGCACCTGTTGAGCCTAAACGCGACCAAGAGGCACCTCCTAGAGCTAAAATTACTCCATCAAAAGAGTACTCTTTAAGACCATCTGGCGTTTGGAACTCCCATGTGTCTTTTTTCCATGAGACAAGTTTATGCTTCATTTTAAACTGAGTATTATTTGATTTGAGTTTATGAATCCAAGCCCGAAGTAGGGGAGCTGCTTTTTTATCAATGGGATAAACTTTTCCAGAAGAACCAACAAAGGTCTCATAACCAAGCTCTTTTGCCCATGCTCGTACATCACTAGGACTAAAAGCTTCTAACGCAGGTTTTAAGTAGTCTTGGGCTTCAAAGTAACGAGTACAAAAGAGATTAAAGTCTTCATTATGAGTTAGGTTTAAACCCCCACGTCCTGCTTGTAAAAACTTTCGTCCAGCAGAAGGCATAGCATCAAAAACGAAAGGTGATAAACCAGCCTCGGACAGTACTTGTGCAGCCATAAGACCAGCAGGACCCGCCCCAATAATGGCAATATTATTTGAGTTTTTCAATGAGTACTACTTTGAGGTAATTACCCTCTTTAAACTTATCTAAAACTCGAAAGTCTTTGGGCAGAGAAAAACGCTCTTTTATTTTGTATTTTCCACCTAACTCTTTAAAAGCTTTAGCTATAAAGTCGCTAAACGTCATCATACTAAAGTTTGCAGAGTTTGTCGAAGCTACTATAAGTCCACCTTTTTTTGTTATCTGTATAGCCTCTTTTAAAAGGTTCACATAATCTTTTGAAGCAGAAAAAGTACGCTTTTTAGACCGAGCAAAACTTGGTGGGTCCAAAACAACCATATCAAAAAGAAGGTTTTTCTTCACGGCATACTTAAAGTAGTTAAATACATCTTCGACTATTATGTCCTGAGTACTTGCGTTTATGTTGTTGACTTCAAACTGCTCTGAAGTTTTAGGTAGGCTACGTTTAGCTAAGTCAACACTTGTAGTTTTAGTAGCACCCCCGAGTGCAGCAGCAACCGAGAAAGCACCTGTATA
>NZ_JAEMVC010000035.1 GCF_029215985.1 Sulfurimonas sp. SAG-AH-194-C21 | reverse complement strand
TCTTGTGCTAGAGGAAGGAGTGTTGAAGCAAAACTGCCTATTGTACTTAGATCATTTGTGCTGCTTGCCTGAGTAAAAAGAGGGCGTACACTTTTTGCATGATGCAGTAAAAACTGTTCTACACTTTTTTTATCTAAGTGAAGAAATTCATTTTTAGTTTGTCCCTTCTTTTGAGAAGAGCTATTAAGTGTTTGAGAGGAGTTCAGTATTTTAAGTGATATTTTAAATAATTCAACTTTTGAAATAGGTTTTTTTAAGTGTCCAACTATATCAACTCCATCTTTGACAAACGCTATATCTTTAATACTAGCCGATGTTAAAGAGACTACAGGTGCCTTACTCATCTTTGCGATGACCTTCGACACTGCATTCTCATCTACACTTAAAATATTCACATCTATAAATATCAAATCAAATTTTTGATGCTTTAACTCTTCAATTGCTTCACGAAGTGTACTATGTGTAATTACCTCTGTATTAGTTTGTATAAAAGTATCTTTAATCATTTCACAAGAACTCTTAACATCATCGATGACCATAATTCTGGCACCTTCTGGTTTTACAACACTAAAGTCTATATTTAATTCATCTATTAAATCTTCTGCACTTGCAAGAATTATTTCAAGTCCACTCAAGCTAAATGTAAAAACTGACCCTTCTTTAGGTTTACTACTTACACTTATATCGCCATACATTAGTTTTGCCATTTTTTTGTTTATTGAAAGACCTAAACCTGTTCCTTCAAGTTTACTACTAGCTACACTATCTTTTTTTTCAAAAATTTCAAAAATCTTTTTATGATTATCTATTTCAATACCCATACCTGTATCAGTCACTATCATTGCAATATCTATTCTGTTGAGAGAGTAATGGTGCTCTTGGACTACTACTTTAACACTTACAACTCCTTGGGATGTAAATTTTATAGCATTATCAATGAGGTTGTCTAATATACTTTTTACTTTTTCATCATCGAGTATCAAAGACTTTGGTAACGAAGCATCTATATCTAGTGTAAGTAAGATTCCCTTATTGTAAGCCTTCGCTTCATGTTCTTTAACAAGAGTATTAAAGAACAGAGGAGCGTCAATAGCTTTATTCTTTACTTCAAAAATTCCAGATTCTAAACGAGATAATTCTATGATATTATCCATTAAAGCAAGTAATTTATGCCCTGATACAAAAATATTTTTTGCATATGACAGATGTGTTTTATTTTGTAGTTCATGCATCAACATATCTGAAAATGCTATAATAGAATTCATGGGTGTTCTTACTTCATGTCGCATATTAGCTAAAAAGTCTCGTTTTACATGATTTGCTTCTTGTGCTATTTTTTTTGTTTGTTCGACTCTCTGTTTCTGTACAACAAGTTCATTTTCTAACTCTTGAATTTTTTGAATTTTTCCACTTACAAAACTTGTCTTTTTATTAGTATCTATCTCTTTAGTTATAATCGCTTGTAGTTCATATACTTCTTGTGATAATTTTTCTGATTTTTCTTTATATATATCGCGTTCTTCTTTTATCTTTTGTGTATCATCTGATGAACTAAAAAACATACTTTTTAAAGACATGTGTCACCTTCTATAATTTCTTTAAATGATTCAAGATTATCACTAAAAAGTTGTATTAAATGCGGATCAAATTTTGTGCCACCAAGGCTAATGATATGTCCAGCAGATTTCTCAAAGCTCCATGCCTCTTTATATGCTCTCTCATGAGTTAATGCATCAAGTACATCAGCAATAGCAACAATCCGTGCATATATATGGATGTCTTGCCCTTTTAGTCCTTGAGGGTAACCTGTTCCATCATAGTTTTCATGATGCTCATATGCAATACTTCTCGCAGCTTTAATTATTTCTCTATCAGATTTTTCTAAGATTTTTATTGCATTTGCAGGATGCTCTTTCATCACATTAAACTCATCATCTGTTAATTTATCTGGTTTATGTAGTATTTTATTATCTATTAAAATTTTTCCTATATCATGTAGAGGTGCGGCCAAAGAAAGAATCTCTATTTCATCTTCATCTAAAAAACCATCAAGCAGTGCTATCTTCCTTGAAATATAAGCAACACGACGGACATGGCAAGCGGTCTCTCCACTGTCAGCCTCAAGTATATCTGTAAGTATAAAAATTATCTCTTTTTGTGCAATGTCAAGTTCCGAAAGATGTTGTGTTTGTGCTGCACCAATTTCATATGTTAGTTTTTTATTATTATAAGCGAGTTCTCTTCTGTACCTATAAAGTTCAAGATGGTTTGCTACACGGGATTTTAATTCTATGGGATGAAAAGGTTTTGTTACATAATCAACCGCACCAAGTTTAAAGCCCTCTTCAACAGACTCTATGTCAACCTTTGCTGTTAAAAATATTATAGGAGTATCTTTGATCGCTGCAGTGTTTTTTATCATTTTAGCAAGTGCGAAACCATCAATCTCAGGCATCATTACATCAAGTAACATCAAGTCAAAACGTTTTGTTTTAATGATTTCTATAGCTTGCTTGGCATTGAGTGCAAAGGAAAAGTTATACTCTTTATTTTTAAGTATACTTATCGCAACTTGTATATTTTCACTTACATCATCAACTATTAATATTTCGTACTTGTAGCCCATTTCTCCGCCTATGTATAATAACTTTTATCTATTATACACTTATTTGGGATGAACTATATTAGTTTAGTTGATTTTGTATCTCTTTTATAGCTTTAGAGACATCACCAAGGCAACATCCCCCACTAGGGTTAAGTGTCTCACAAGAACATCCTGGGTTTTGCATCTTTGCTTTTATATCACTCAGAGCTACTGTTTCACCTGATTCTTTAATCTCTTTGAGTATTTTCTCTTTAGTCCACTCAAAGCAGTAACATACTGTAGCAGGATTAGCCCCATCTTTTAAACCGACAAGTACCTTTATATCTTTTTGTAAAAGTGTCTCTTCATTTCGAAAATATATCACTTCACATGAGGGTGTTTTACAGTAATAAAAACCATCTAAACAGTTTAGTTTTTCTTTACTTACATCAACAAGTAAATGCTCTAAAGTTTTACTCAAAACACCCTTTGCTACATCTCCACATCCTAGACATGCTAACTTAGCTTTTGCTTGCACAGAACAACAACCCTCGTTTTTTTCTTCTTTATTAATAAAAAATTGCATATTCGTCTCCCCTTAACCATCAATGATAATAACATTGATAATATCACTATACTTTACATACTCAAGTGAAAGATATATAAGCAAAAATGTTAGAACAAAAAAACTTAGAGTTATAGCTTTTTTAAACATAGGTTTTTTTTCTGTTTCTAATTCACATACACCACCGGGGCATCTTTTTAACTTGATTTGAAGTTGATGATAGAGTAAACAGCCAAGACAAATGCCAAAAGCTGATTCTAAAAAAAGTAAAGACAAACAAACAAAACAGATACTTAAACGGACTAAAGAAATCACATCAAAGATTATATAGTATGTCATAATAGTGCCCAAGATTAGCCCCAAGAACCAAGCAAACTTTTTAGGTTTTGCTTGAACCCATTCTGGTTTTTGATTTATGACAAAAAAAGAACCTAAAAGCATATAGGGAGCGTACTTAGGATTTATAAACATACGTACTATAAACTCTAGTATAAAAGTTATGGAGAAAAACTCTGCCCAGATGAGAGTTCGTAGAGTAAAGACAGAAAAAAGACTCAATGTCCCGAGTAAAAACATTATGCCAGCACTAGCTCTTGCTTCTCTTTCATTTATAACTTTAAAATCAAACTCCGGTATTTTCTCTCCAAAGTTAAAAAAGAGGCTCATTACTTCGCCTTGTATCCTGCATCTTGAATGGTTTTGACTATAGTATTAAGGTCAGTTTTTGTTTTGTCAAACTCAACTTCGGCACTTCCATCCTCTGCCGATGCCTTTACTTTAGTAACACCCTCTATCTTTGAAATAGCACCCTCAAGTGTCACTTCACACCCCATACAAGTCATGCCATCAACACCTATCTTTTTCAAAACAATGTCAGACTTTTTTACTATAATGGTTTTTGTCTCTTTTTTCTCTGCACTGCACGATACAAATACGAGAGTAGTACTTAAAAATAAAATTGTCATTACTATATTTTTATAAAACATTATGTGTCCTTTAGAATTACTATTACTAAAGTATATCTAAAGAGTGTAAAAGAACTCAACTACTTATGGAGTGCTAACTCTTTTTTAAGATACTCACCCGTAAAAGAACCTGTTTTTTCATGCTCTTCTGCTAGTTTTTCAGGAGATCCCTCAGCGATGATAAGTCCACCACCAGCACCACCTTCAGGTCCCATATCGATAACATAGTCTGCGTTTTTAATCATATCTAAGTTATGCTCGATGATTAACATAGAGTTACCAAGTTCAACAAACTTGTGTAGTACACTTGTTAGCCTATCTACATCTGCAAAGTGTAGTCCTGTTGTTGGTTCGTCAAGAATATAAAGTGTTTTACCTGTATCTTTACGACTTAACTCTTTACTTAGTTTAATTCTCTGTGCTTCACCACCTGAAAGTGTTACTGCATTTTGACCTAAGCTAATGTAACCAAGCCCTACATCAACAAGTGTTTTCATCTTCAAGTTTATCTTAGGAATAGGTGCAAAAAATTCATAAGCTTCATCTACTGACATATTTAAAACATCAGAGATTGTTTTACCCTTATAAAAAACTTCTAAAGTCTGCTGGTTATAACGAGTTCCATGACAAGTATCACATTTCACTAATATATCTGGTAAGAAGTGCATCTCTATCTTTATCTGCCCTTCTCCTTGACACTTCTCACAGCGTCCACCTTTAACATTAAAAGAAAAACGTGAGGTTGTATATCCTCTGATCTGTGACTCTTTTGTTTGGCTAAAAAGATTACGAATTTCATCCATTACACCTGTGTATGTAGCCGGATTTGAACGCGGTGTTCTTCCTATTGGGCTTTGGTCTAGATAGATAACTTTATCAACATGTTCTAAGCCTGTTATCTCAACACCAGCTACTTTATTTACTTTTCTTGCATGATTTAAAAGTTCACGTGCAGTTGGGAGAAGTGTTTGAAGCATTAGTGAACTCTTCCCACTTCCACTTACACCTGTTATACATACAAAGTTGTTAAGTGGGATTTTCACACTTAGATCTACAATGTTGTTCACAGTTACATTTTTAATTTCTATATGTTTATCTTGTTTACGTCTATAAAAGTACTCTATTTTCTTGCGACCATAAAGATAATCTGCTGTAAGGGTTTTAGCTTTTTTAAGTTTATCCAGTGTTCCTGCAAAAACAACATTTCCACCAAACTTTCCAGCACCTTCACCGATGTCGATGATAAAGTCTGCGTTTTCAATAGTCTCTTTATCATGTTCAACGACGATGACACTATTACCTTTTTCTTGTAATGAACGCAGTGTTCTTATAAGCTTTTGTGTATCACGCTCATGAAGTCCAATGCTAGGCTCATCAAGAACATATAAGACACCCGTTAAACCAGAACCAATTTGACTAGCAATTCGGATACGTTGGGCTTCACCACCAGAGATAGTTCTAGCATCACGTCCAAGTGTAATGTAACCTAAACCAACATCAAACAAAAAGTATAAACGCTCACGAATCTCATTTAAAATAGGATCAGATATCTGTTTATCTTGCGCATTCATACCTGCAAAATGTTCTTCATTTGCAAACCATTCGTAAGTTTTAGCAATAGGCATCTTTAATAGTTCAGATATACCTTTGTCTGCAACTCTAACAGCTAAACTCTCGAGTTTTAAACGGTTTGAATCACAAATATTACATATCTTTTCACTCATATAATCTTGAAGTTCTTTTTCATCTTTGAACATATCATAGGCTATACGGATGATTCCAGGGAAGAGTCGTTTTACTTCATGCTTTTTCCAAAGGAAAGTTACTTCATCAATGTTACCATGTAAAATTGCTTTCTTTTGATGCTCTTCAAGCGATGAGTATGGAACTGTAATATCTATTTTGTTATGAGCACAAAAACCCTTTAAAAAAGTAAAATAATAACCCTTATTAAAGCCATAGACTATTTTAACAGCACCTTTTTCAATGCTTAAATCTCCGTCTATTATCTTCTCTTGGTCAAGTGCATAACGCAGCCCTAAACCATCACACTCAGAACATGCACCCTTAGGTGAGTTAAATGAGAAAGAGAGTGGTTCAAGAGGGTCAAAACTTATCTTACAATCAAAACAAGCGTTATGTTCAGAGTAGTGCATATGAGGCTTACAATCAAGCTCTTCATGGTTTAGTATATCTATCTCAAGTTCACCATAAGACTCTTTAAGTGCTTTTTCAACATCAGCTGCGATTCGCTCTTTGTTTTCAGGTTTGACAACAACACGGTCAACTACAACTTTAATAGTATGCTTTTTAGTCTTACTTAATTCTATCTCTTCATCAAGGCGAACCATCACACCATCTATCATAGCTCTTACATAACCCTTATGTACAAGTGATTCAAGCATATCTGCATAAGAACCTTTCTTCTCTCGAACAAGTGGTGCTAAAAGAACTAACTTGGCGTTTTGAGGGAGTTTATGTACTTCACCTATGATGTCTGCTGCAGACATTTGTGAGATAACTTTTTTACATTTATGGCAATGCTGCACACCAACACGAGCATACAAAAGTCTAAAGTAGTCATATATCTCAGTAATAGTTCCAACTGTTGAACGCGGGTTTTTAGATGTAGTCTTTTGGTCTATCGCAATAGCCGGAGTAAGCCCTTCTATCTTGTCAACATCAGGCTTACCGACACGGTCAAGAAACTGTCTAGCATATGATGAAAGAGACTCCATATAACGACGCTGTCCCTCAGCATACAGAGTATCAAACGCAAGTGTAGACTTACCACTACCACTTATCCCCGTCATTACAACTAACTGATTTTTTGGAATCGTTAAATTAATATTTTTTAAATTATTTTCTCTCGCACCCGTTATAACTATACTATCTTGTTTTTTCAAAATTTGCCTTTTTTATATATCATTACAATCTGTTTCTTTTTTATACTTTACATCTAAAAGTTCAAAATGTTTTCTAGCATATGCTATCTGCCATCTCTCTCTAGCTCTTAAATCACTCTCTTTTTTGCTACCCTTAGTTTCTATGACAAAAGCACCCTCGCTCTCATCATGTTTTATCACGGCGAAGTCAGGGTTGTATGTTCCTAATGGTGTTTTTATTTTAAAACTACTTGGTAGTTTAGTAAAAAACTTCACATTCATATCAGCACAGTTTATAAAATCTTTTTCAACATCCGAGTCATAACTTTCAAAATTATAAAGCCCTCTTTGTGTTGCTTCTAAGTTGTATCCATCTATTTCATCAAGAAATATATTTTTAAACTCATAGTATTCACCATCTACAGCTTCATAACTCAAAGCACTTTTACTCAGCATCTCAAACATTACATACTCAAAAGCCAAAATAGCCTCTTTTACATAAGCATCGCTATTTTTGACAAATTCTTTGGTAAATTTATCAATTCCAAATGCTTCAAATATTTCTATGATAGTTTTACGTGAAATTCCTATCTCTGCTTGTAAAATATTTACAATATTTGGTAACTCTTCTTCATACTCTAGTTTTGTGTGTTTTTCATCAGAGACAAACCCATCACTCATGTTACCAAACTGTTTGAGTATTTTTTTCTCTCGTACTTCTATATCTTGAAGTTTAACGACAACATCCTCTTTATATCGTGAAGAGTCTAAACTAATCCTATACACTGTTTTTTGTTTCAACTTTTTCCACAAGGCTTGAAACTCTTTCATTTGCACTAAATCTTCTCGTATTTTAGCAGTTTTTCTCTTTTTTAGATTGTTTGGTTTATTTCCTTGCGAAACGCCACCTACTTCATACTCAAGTTGCAGACTTCTCGCAAATTCTTCAAAACTCTCATTTGCTATGACTGTGAGTCTATTTATGTTTTTATCATTTATTCGTTCACCCTCTGCGTTTACACAAAGGCGAATGCCACGACCTAAAATCTGCCGTTTTTTCATTTCAGACTTTGTATCGTTAAGTGTAGTTATAAAGAATACATTTGGATTATCCCAGCCCTCTTTTAAAGCACTATGAGAAAATATAAAACTTACATTTTCATCAAAACTAAGCAATTTTTCTTTGTCTTTCATAATCAAATCATAAGTCTTCTTAGCTAGTTTTCTATCGCTATCATTACCTTTCAACTCATCCACAAAACCACTCTTGCGTTTAGCAAAGTAAGAGGCATAAATATCTTTGGCGTTTACATCTTTAAAACTTACATATTCTTTTTTAAGTCTATCAAACTCACTGCAAAAGTAATTCTCTATCCAACCATCTTCTTCTTTTAAAAAGTTTGCCACTTTATCTATAAAAAAGAGACTCAGAACTTTAATATTTTTCGCCTTTAATTCTTCAAACTTTTGCATATGTAGTTGTATAGCTTCACTTATCTGCTGTTCTTGGATTTGGCGTTTTACCTGTCCGTTTACTTCATGTAGTCCTAGTTTTAAGCCATTTTCAAACTGAATAAAAAGTTCTCTAAAGTTTATCTCATCAACTATAAAACCTGTGTATATTGGGTTTTTTGTTTTATCTTTTAGACTATCTGCACCCTTGATTTTTACTATTTTTTTAACAAACTCATCTTTATTGTTCACTATGAGTTCAAGAGAAGCTACTGGTCTTTTTGACTTTTTATCTATCTCTATTTTTAAAACATTTATATATATGTCATTTATAGTTTGATTTTCACTTAGTGCAAGTACATCTATCTGCTTTACAAGTCCATCTTTTAAAGCCTCTTTTGGTGTTAAAGAGTAGAGTAAATTATAGGTATTTTTATGAGTAGCTGAGTAACGCAGGGTAAAGAGTGGATGTAACTCACTTATGGAAGTTTTACTTAACTCACTCTCCATATTTTGTGGCTCATCCAAAATCAAGATAGGGTTTGTCTTTTGAAGAGACTCTTTAGGAGTTCCTACAAAACCTTCTCTTGGCATATTGAGAACAGTACCACTGCGTTTAAAGCTATCTATTGTCATAACCATGATGTTAAGTGCATCATCACGGATAAAGTGTTTTAAAGAACTTAAACGCGATGAATCATACTCAAAATAGTCATAAGGAAAATTAAACGTATCTTTAAAATGGTTTTTCATACTTTTAAGAGAGTTAAGCACTCCCTCACGAATGGCAATAGATGGCGTTATAATGATAAACTTACTCCAGCCATACTTTGCATACATCTCTAAAATAGTTTTGATGTAAACATAAGTCTTACCCGTTCCAGTCTCCATCTCTATGCTAAAATCAAGACTATTTAATGCTTCACTTTGAGTAATATTATTTATCTTTTGAATGGCGTTTAGGTTTTCTAAAATACCTTCTTCATCAAGTGTCAAAACATTAGAACAAACGGCTTCACCATCAAAAATATCATATTCATTATCTAACTTAGCTTGTCCGAGAAAAAGGTCTAGTGTTGCGTTTATGGCTTTTGTTTGGTGGGCTTGGGAAAGGTATTTTATTTCCATAGTGCATGCTCCTCCCAGTTAGAGATAAAGCCCATCGCTGAAAGGTCTACTTTAGGATAAAAGTGCAATAAATCTTTAATGTTTCTCTTAAACTCTAACTCTTCGCCTATACTTTCTAACATGAAAAGAATAACATTAAGACAAAAAAATATTTTTGCATTTGAAAGAGTAATATTTTGAAACAATTCTTTTTTCTTTGGTACTTCAAACTTAACACCTAGAGTAGTGTTCCAAAGTCTTGCATGGTGTGCACACTTATTTCTCACAACAGTAAGAGCATGAAACCAGTTAAATAAAACATCTTTATTTATTCCTAAAAATGGTGCGACTACTTTTAACTGTTCTGATGTTTTTAAACTTGCATACATTTTAGAGAGTGTACTCATAGAGACAACTTCAACTACGACCCAAATAGGTAAATCAGAACTATTATACTTCTTCTTAAAATGCTTAACAAAACTCTCTTGTGAACGTTGTGTTTCCTTTTTAATAGAGTTTTGTAGTGTATTAAAAAAGCTATCATTGCATTTAAGGTTTTCTTTATTTAGATAGGCAAATGCTCCATATTGTGATGCATGTATACCTGCTATTTGCGAACGAAAATAAACTTCAATATACTCAATAGCTTCAAAAACTACTTTTCTAAGTTTCGTGTCAAAATAATACAATGAAACAATATCTTCAAAGCTGACATTTGGCAAAAAAGTATTTTTTTGATTAGAATCTTGTTTATACTGGAGTGGTTCAAAGTAGGCACTTAATCTATAGTAACCAATATGCTTTAGTTTTAAACGAGCATAAGTTTCATTAGAAATTATTAAATTTTTTGATTTGAGTAAGAGTAGCTGTTCATCGGTAGTCTTATAAGATTTTGTGTAGTTCATGAAGAAAACCCTCTCGTTGGCACATTAAAAAGAGGTGGAGAGGGTATGTTAGAAAGATTATAACATAAAAGTGTGTATTTTATCAAGTTCATGTCTTGGTACACTAGAGAGTTTCCAAGTCAAGGTTAGAGTGTAGGTTTAGTTTTACACTGTCGCCTAGTGCTTTTTCGTAGCAGATGAGTTTTGCGTTCTTTGGGATGGCTTTTATGATGTCATCTTGTATCTCTTTGTCAAAACAGAAGTAGAACTCTCTTTTTTGTTCGCTAAGTTTTATGAACTTGTAGCCCTGCGTTTGTATCTCCTGCGCTTGAGCACTCAGAGTGAAGCCATTTTTTAGCCCTACTTCGTAGACTATATCTAACTCTTTTGCACCTTGTGTTAAGATGTTTTCATTAAATACACTCATCTTTAACATCTTTTCAATACTCTCTAATGTGTCACTAGGTCGTTTTTTGAGTTCTTTAAACATCTGAAAGTTTGAGTTATCAAGATAGTAGGACTTAAAACCATCTTTATAGTCTAGCTTTTTTATGACTCTTTTTATACGCTCTTTTGTGATGTCACTTATCTTTTTGTAGCCTGCTTTGTAAGCTTCGCTCTTCTCATCTGTGGCTTCAGGGAGTTGGATTAAGATATACTTTCTATTGCCCCCATCTTCGGCGTTTAAATCCATAACAGCATGAGCAGTTGTTCCACTTCCTGCGAAGAAGTCTAGGATTATGTCGTTTTTTGAAGTTCCTAAATATATTAATTTTTTAATTAATTCTACTGGCTTAGAATAATCAAAAATATTTTTTTCAAATAATTTATATAAATCTTTTTTAGAATTATCATTTGAGAATTGATTTTCTAAAAAATCTAATGTACTTACTGGTTTTGTTCTCAGTTTGTAAACAATTTGATAGTGCTGTCCATCTTTTTCTATTGTTGCTTTTTGATATGTTTTTGTATAAATTCTATCTTTTTTCACAACTACAAAACCATTTTTATCACCAAATTCATACAGTTTTCTTGACCATCTCCAACAAAAATCAGTAGATGGATTTCTCTTTTGTCTTTCAAGCATTTCATCTAAACTACAACTTCCAGCTCTATAGATTTTATCATTTACCTCAATTTCATAATCTAAAGATGGAGAGTATTGGATAGAACCATAATCTAATGTCTGATTTAATTTATAATATCCTCTCTCTTGAAAATATTCGTCTTTATATTTAAAACCATCATCATTATGTAAAAAAGCATTTAATTTTCCAAGATCACTTTTAGTGTAACACAAAACATAATCGTTATTTTTAGCTATTTCATCACTTGACTTACCTGCTTTTTTTGTTATTCGAGGAAATAAACCTACAAAATTCTCCTCCCCATAAATCTCATCCATAACTTTTCTAAGATTATGCACTTCATCATCATCTATACTCACAAATATAACGCCAGCATCCTTGAGTAGATTTCTTGAGAGCCACAAACGCGGGTAAATCATGTTCAACCAGTTAGTATGGCGACGTCCAGTAGAGTTAGTTTTGGTACTAGTATATCCCTCTTCTCTGAGTTGGTCAGTCTGTAACATATAGTTTTGGATAGTGTCGCCCCAAGTATCCTTGTAAACAAAATCTTTGTCTTTGTTGTAAGGTGGGTCTATGTATATCATCTTGATTTTTTTGTGGTAGGCATTTTGGAGGAGTTTGAGGACTTCTAAGTTGTCACCCTCTATGAAAACATTGTCCCCATCAGGAACACTTTTGTCTTCGTCAACTTTTAAAGTGGCGTTTGTTTTGGCTTTTATGGTTTTGTAACACTCTTTTTTACCAGACCAGTTAAATGAGTAGTGCTCATTTTTTTCATCAACACTTTCACCCAAAATAGTTTTGAATTTATCATAGTTTATTTTACCATCTTCAAATATCTCTGGAAAAATAGTTTTAAGTTCATCAAGTTTTTGTTGGGATAAATCTGTGCTGTGTAAGTTCATATAATTATTATATCTAATTTTGTATTATATAAATATTCTTTGTGTTAAATATGCTACCACAAGCAGGTAAAAAAACACTAGTAGATTTTTTTGTAGTTTTGCACTTACAGTATCTTTTAATTGTATGCCTATGTAAACGCCAAGTAAAGAGGCGAAACCTATGATGATACCACTTTCGTAGTCTACATGTTCTTGTACTGAATGAGATATTACACCCGATACAGAAGAAAACATCACAAAAAAGAGTCCTGCAGAGACTGCTTTTTTAAGAGGTACATGTAAAAAACCCACTAAAACTGGTATAAGGATGATACTTCCCCCTACTCCTATAGTCATACTCAGAGCACCGAGAACAAAACCTATAAGTAAAAGCAGTAGTTTATGTACCTCTTTTTGTTCTTTTTCTTGTGTCTTTAAAAAAAGTCTTAGTAGTGCAAAAACAGCAAAACTTAAAAATATAAATTCTAAAGTCCTTGCACTAAATGCAGCAGTTAAAACGCCACTAAAAAGAGCTCCAATAAAACCACCAATACCTATAAAAAGGACCATAGATATGTCTAAACTACCCTTTTTATTGTTAAGGTAAGAGCCATAAATCGAACTAAACGCCATCTGAATAACAGAGATACCAATAGCAACTTTTGTCTCATACCCTAAAAGTAAGAGTAAAGGCACTAAAATAGTACCACCACCAATACCAAAAAAACCTGATAAAGTACCAACAAGAATCCCTATGAAGCTTAGTTCTAGCATACCTGACCTATATTTTTTGGGGAATTATACCATTTTATTTTACTTTGTGTTTTGTAAAGGAGTATTCTAAGGATTCTTAGAGGTTTCCTAAAGTATAATCTATTAGAATAATTCAAAGGCTTCGTAAATGCTAACAACTATTAAAAAAGCAACAGAAAATTTTTGTATACACCAGATTAGAGAATTGCACCAAACAATTGAGGGAATCTCCAAAAAGAGAACACTAATTGCTTACATAGACATAGATGCTCAAGATGGAACTTCACACCGTGTATATATCGCTTCTGATGAAGCTTTTATGCAAAGAGTTTCTTATCTATTTTTAGAAGAAGAGAAAAGTGATGAAGATACACTTATAGATATGACACTTGAAACTGCGAACCTTATCATAGGAAGTGCCAAAGTCATAGCAGAAGAGATAGCAGAAAATCCATACACTATTGGTACACCACACTTCGTAAAATTAGGGATTTTTGACTTAAAATATGACAGTGCACATACAATTATAATTAACGAAGATGAAATAACTATAGCTATTAAGGAACTACATGACTAAACCTACAAGACAATATAAATCAGGTAAAGAAGAACCGTTTAACACAGATGAATTGGACTGGATGGATTACTCTGGAATTTTAGATATGGAGGTAGAATTTGTTTCAGACCTAGGTGAAACTGAACTCACCGTTCGTGAAATCCTTAAACTTGAAAAAGGTTCTATTGTTGATTTAAAAAAACCAGCTGGTGAATCAGTTGAGTCTTATGTTAATGGTCGTATTTTAGGTAAAGGTGAGGTTATGGTGTATGAGAAGAACCTTGCTATTCGTATAAATGAGGTACTTGACTCAAGTGCTGTACTCTACCACCTCTCAAAAGAGCGCCTTTAATGAAGTATCTCCTTCTTTTTTTACTCCCATTTTCGCTCTATGCTTCTAAAATTTTATCTTACAATATTTATGAGAGAACTAACCGTGCTGATGTGATGATAACTTTTGATACTCCATTTTCTGGTGTTATAAAACAGAGTAAAAGCACAAATAAAATTATCATAAAATTACAAGGTGCTTCTATTGAATTATCGCGCAGTAAAAAAGTTAATAGTGATTTTTTACATGCACTCACTATCACACCTTTAAAAGGTCAAACTCAGATAGTAGCTTCAATTTCTCCAAATGTGAGACTAATTGCTTCAAAAACATCTGATGCATATGGACTTAGACTCCGTTTTACAGATGCAGTAGTAGGCAAACCAAAAAGTACACAAGAGCTCACTTCAAATTCACTATCTTCGCTACCAACCAAAAAAAGTGATGCGATGTCTTCAAGTTACTATATTGTTGTGAGTATCTTAATTGTTGGAATTATTATCTTACTTATTTTAAAGAAAAAAATGCCCCTACCAAACAGTACAAAACAAAATAAGTCATGGTTATTTAACTCTAATGATGCAAAAGATACAAAAGTACAAACACCACTAAATCTCAATACTTCTGATGCTATGGTCTCTATTCGTTTTCAGAAACCTATTGACAATCAAAATAGTGTTGTAATGCTGGACTTTGGAAATGAAAGTTATTTAGTTTTAATGGGGAATAGTAATATTTTACTCGATAAGTTTAAAGATAATAAACCGACATCACAAAGAGAGTTTGACTCTATACTACAAGAAAGAAATCAAGAATTAGAGGATTTTTTAGGAAGTAATGAAAATCATGAAACATACTCTAGTCCTCAGACCAAAGAGCCGCTACAAGCCTATAAGGAAAGAGCAGCTTCACTGATTTATTCAGATGAGAGCTAGTCTTCCTTTACTAGAGAAGTAAATCGCTCTTTTAAAAGCTTTTTAACAACACCAACATGCGTTAAATTCATCTCATAAGAGTTATCCATCTGCTTGTTTATATGAAAGACTTCTGTCACAGTAATTCCATAAGGGTCTTTTTTCTCTTTTGTAATCTTACCATTCTCAATAGTATAAAGATATAACTTCTTACGACCTGTTTGAATATAGTATGTAAGCACTATCTCATCGGAGTGTTTCTTCTCTAAAGCAACCATTACTCGCTGAGTCTCAGGATACTCTCCATCGAGTTTAAGAAGAGTTTTTGCATTTTCTATATTTAAGTACCCTACATAAAACTTGTTATAAAGATCATGGTAACGTTGTACTTTAAAGTTCATCAAAAATGTCATGTCTAAGATATATTTTTTATGACTTCTAATAGTTTTAGTAATCCATGACATAGTGTTGTAGTATCTAAATGGATGTAGTTTTAGCTCATGTGCTTCTATCATACAGCCACCATTGATTATATCTTTAGGAGTAAGTTGGCGTTTACCCTTGTCGATAATATGGTCTAGTATATCCCCTGCTGAGAACTCTTTAGTAAACCATACCTTACAATAATCAGGAAACTGCTTCGCACCTGTTGCACCATCATTTAGTATGATTAGAGCCTTAATCTCATAGTTAGGAAAGATTATCTCTAAGAGGGCTTTTTTCTTTCGTAGACGGCGTCTAAGCTTCAGTACTGACTTTACAAGTGTCATCTCTACAAAATAGAGTTCATTTTTTACCGTTACAAACATCGCATCAAACTCACTAATCTCACGTGACTTTGTTCTATACACTATCTGTTCTTTCTCACTTATAGAGAGAGTATTTGCATATGCCTTATGCTTATTTTGGTGAAAACCTTTGAGTATAAACTTATCTATATAGTCATTATTTTGAGCATAACGCAATAGTTTTTCATATACAAAGTTTTCAAAAACTTCACCTTCAAATGAACGGAATGAACTCATATACGAAGGGTCATCTACTTGTATGTTTTTAGCTAAAAGAGAAAGCAGATGTTTAGTGTTGTAATCATAATGATAAAGATTATCTGCTATGTCAGCAGTCTCTAATAGTCTTATCGACTCGCTCATATCTAAAGGATGTATTTGTGACATCTATGCAAACTCTCCGTTTCTAAAAAAATCATCTAATAAGTTTCTATACTCTTGTATATCAGTTATTGAGTTCACATCATTTCTAAGGACTGAAGCACCTTTGTAGCCCTTAGAATATGTGTGAGTGTGTTTTCTAAACATCGGTACACCATGGGCACCATAAAACTCTATCATCTTATCGAAATGTTCCATAATTATCTCATGTTTAAGTGCAAAGTCTATATATTCTTCACCTGAGCGTAGTTGATGAAAAATCCAAGGAGCACCAACAGCACCACGACCTATCATAATACCATCAGCACCTGTAAACTCAGTAACCCATTTAGCTTTCTCATAAGAGTCTATATCACCGTTTGCAATGACTGGAATACCAACAGCTTCTTTTATCTCGCGTATTGCATCATAATCAACTGGAGCTTTAAATTTTCCCATACGAGTACGACCATGAACAGCTATAAAGTCTGCACCACTGTCTTCAACCATTTTAGCGATATCAACATGGTTTTTTTCTTCAAATCCAAGACGAATTTTTACAGATGTCATAGACTTGTTTGAAGTGTCTTTTATTGTTCTAATAATATCGCCCATAAGTGGTAAATCTAAAAGAAGAGAACTACCACTTCCATGTCCTGTAACCTTAGGTACAGGACAACCACAGTTAAGGTCTATAATATCTATACCTTCATGCTCATTAAGAACTTCCACAGCACGTCTTGCTATATCTACTTGTGAAGCAGAAATCTGTACAGAGTAAGGATCTTCATTAATTGACTTTTCTAACATATGAAGTGTTTTTACTGAACCGTGAGCTAAAGCATTTGAACTAAGCATCTCACTAATAGTAAGGTCTGCTCCAAATTTCTTCACTACACTACGAAATGGAAGGTCTGTAAAACCCGCAAGAGGGGCTAATACATAAAGAGGTTTATCAAAGAGAAGTTTATTTAGCATAGACTAGACAAATAGTTCTATACTAAAGTTTTTGTTACATGACTTTAAAGCACGGTATGCTTTAAAATTCTGGTACTCATTAGCTTGAGAATTATCTAAAATACTATCAACAGGTGCTAACATCTCTAAATCAAAGAGTGTGTACAGGTATGCATCAATAGCATCTTCATTCTCATCACTTAACATTTCAAAGAGTTCTATACGTTGCTCGGGAAGCATACCGCCAGTAGCAATTCCAGATGAGAGCTTGATATAGTCAGCGACACTTAAATCAAGAGATTTCATAAGCGAAAGTAACTCTTCATTCTTAATCTCTAATGTAAACTCATTCGCATTTACACGTGATAAAACGATATATAAAGATTCTGTCGATAAAAGTGCTTTATATTTTAATAGACTAGAAATTG
>NZ_JAEMVC010000034.1 GCF_029215985.1 Sulfurimonas sp. SAG-AH-194-C21 | reverse complement strand
CAAAAAGAGCTCAAAGTAGACATGTAAATGTTGTACTTAAAAATGGGGTACTAGATTCACATAAAGGATTTGAGGGATTCTAGATAATTTATCATGGATTTCTTTATATCTTTTCACTAACTAAAAAATTAGAGTCTATCCTAGTGACTACATATGAGAATACAAGTTCTCTATATATTAGAGGGTAGCTGAATTTATCTTTATTAAGATCTAAAGATAATAAAACAGTGATAGACAAAATATGTCTATATCTGCCAATATAATTATGCTAACTAAACAAAAGGATGTTATATGAAAGTTTCAGTACATGCAGGAGAAAGGTTCTTAGAAAGAGTTGTTAATAAATCAACATACACATGTATAGATGTTGATTTTGCTATGAGATATTTACATCATCTCTTTTTAGATGTCGTTCCTGGTAGTTCAAACAAACAATTTGTTCTACCTGGTTTTGAGAACTTTAGAGCTGTTTATCGAGAAAATACAATTATAACAATTATACCAAAAGGAAGAGCACATGTATAAAGAGATGAAACAGACTTTCCAATCAGAACTAGAACAATATGCAAAAGCCAACATTATTAAAAAACTTCAAAAGCAAGAGCTGGACTACACACTCTTGAAGGATGCAGAGTTCAATAGTTTAGTATTAGATGAGATAGAGATACTAAAGACAGATAGCAAAAAAGTGGGTGCTGGTATAGGCATAGGAATACTAATAAGTCTAGTTACTGGTATATAAGGAGCATATAATGATACATACAGCAGAAAATGTTTATAAGAGTGGTAAAAAGAGCTTAGAGTCGCTTCTACGAGAGAAAGCTTACTCTGATGTTAAAAATCACTTAGAGAGACAAGGTATAGATATTAATGATGTCAGTGATGAGGATATAGAAACACTTGTAGCTGCTAAAGCAGATGATATGATGAGTGGAATAAAGGGTATGGGTATCGGGGCTGCGTTTGCATTTGCGATCTCTATGTTTACAGGTATATAAGATGTATAGAGTATTAAAATATGTCTTTATGGCGAATACATACAAGCGAGCTAAGAGTAGTTTTATAACTCTGTTTTTGTCATTTATGGGTCTTGTCCTGAGTGTTTGGATCATAAGTGATTTTATGAGTGTGAGTAGTGGTGTTATGGTTTATGTACTCCTGCTTTTAAAATGGGTGATGATACTCTCTCTTATTTCTCTCATGGGTTACAGTATATTAAAAATTATAAATGTAGCTTCTAATCCATTCGCAACTAAAGATAAGCCTGTAGTTGTACAGGATGTCTACAAAAAAGAGTACATACTTAACAAAGCAGTTCTTAGAAGTAAAAGTGACTTAATAGTCGAAAAATATCTAAAGGATTTGAAATGAGTAATTTGATTATTAGAAAGCAAAAGAGTGATTGTGATGTTATATTGGCAAATACTGAGAATGTATTTAAAGACTTGGGGAACTGCTTTGATACTGCACTTGATGAGAGAAAAACAAAGATGAATGTTGTGGGTAGCATATTTGGGGTTTTGGGCTCACTTACCAAACTTACATTTAATGTAACTAGCTGTGCTATTAAAAATGCACCTAAAGCTGTTGTTGCTGTAGCCGCTGCTAAGAGAGAACTAGTTGGAGTTATCGAAGAAGAGTATATGGACTATAAAAAACAGCAAAAAGAAGATGCATTAAATGAGAAGATAAAACAACTTTCTCAAAAAAGAATTTCTTGATGAAAGTTCTTATCTTGGTACTCTATTTACTTGTTTTAGTAGGCTGTTCTAGTGCTACTCCTAAACATAATGAACGCTACTACCAAACAAAGTTATGCAACTCACTTGATGGAGAAATGGAAGTAGTTCTCGAAGATAAAACAAGGGTAGATTGTTTAACAGATGAGTATGCAATAGAGGTAGACTTTGCAAAGAAGTGGGCGGAGAGTGTTGGTCAGTCTCTTTACTATGGACATATGACAAACAAAGCTCCAGCTATCGCTCTTATAGTTAAAAAAGATAAGGATGAAAGGTATCTAAAGCGAGTAAAGGTTTTAACAGACAAGTACGGTATAAAATTGTTTGTTATAGATAAGTAATAGTTAATTTAAAAAAAGGAAAACAAATGTTTAATAAAGTAATATTAGTAGGAAATCTAACAAGAGATATAGAGATAAAATACTCACAAGCAGGTATGGCAATAGCAAAATCTGCTATAGCAACAAGCAGAAAGTTTAAGTCAAATGCAGGAGAGCAAAAAGAAGAAGTATGCTTTGTGGATATAACCTTTTTTGCAAGAAGTGCAGAGGTAGCAAACCAGTACCTTCGTAAGGGGAGTAAAATTCTAGTAGAGGGAAGACTCACATTTGATCAATGGACAGACCAAAATGGGCAGAAAAGATCAAAGCATAGTGTAACAGTTGAGACTATGCAGATGTTAGGAGGAAAAGAGAGTGTACAACAGACTCAAGGGGTACATGAGAGTGGAAGTTCTGAGCAAGCACCTACATATCCAGCACAAGGGAATCCTAACACTTATAGTACATCTGGAAATAATAGACAATCACCACAAATGCCAAAACCGGAGGAGATTCCTTCTATAGACATTGATGATAAAGATATACCATTTTAAATCTAAACAGACACAATGTGTCCAAGTGAAACACTAGAATATAGAAAGTAGAATAAAAGGAAGACGAGTATGATAAAAATAGTTTTAGTAATATTAATATAGAGGATTTAAATATGTCACCAGTTAGTAAACTATTTAAAGTCAAAGATGAATATATTTATTTTGACAGTGCATCATCTTCTCAAGAGTATGCTAAAAATAATCCAGGAGCTGTTATTGTTAGAAATCTTGATGCTATTGAAGATGACTGGACTATAGTTTCGCAAGAGCCAAAAAAAGAACCTAGACTTGATAAGTCCCCACAAATGATACTTGAGTACCTTAATGAGCATATTATCTCTCAAGATGAAGCAAAAAGAGATATCGCATTAGCAATGTATTACCATAGTTTAAAAGCAAAATATCCTACTAACTGTGAGATAGGTACTAATGGTCCAGTTATGATAGTAGGACCGACTGGATCGGGTAAGACATTTATTGTTCAAAAGGCATGTGAGTATATTGATACAGTATTTTTACATGTTGACACTGCTAGTATGGTGCCTGTAGGGATTAAGGGTTATTCAACCACTAATATCATTAGTGATATTTTTAGTAAAGCGAACTATGATATAAAAAAAGCATCTCATTGTGTAGTGTTTTTAGATGAGATTGATAAGCTATTTCATACAGATGATGCATCAAAGTATGGACCTAAAGTAGCTACACAATTATTACGAATAATAGAAGGATCAAAGTTTTCATTACCAGAAGATGTTACTAAAATAGTTGGAGATAATGGAATAGAAGAGTTTGATACATCCAATATACAGTTTGTTTTAGGTGGTGCATTTCAGTGGCTACTCGATGAAAAAAAAGATAAAAAAAGTATGGGTTTTAATTCTCAAGACAATCTACGTAATACAGCCGAGATAACATTAGAAGATTTATATAGGGAGGATATTCCCAAAGAACTTCTTGGACGGATGAGTAGTATTATAAATCTTAAGAGCTTATCCCAAGAAGACTATTTTGATATTTTAACAAAGTCTCTAAGTTCTCCGCTAAAAGAGTTTGTGAAAAAAATAGAGTTCCATGGTGATAAAGTTGATATTAATGATGAAACTCTACATTATGTGTCTAAGAAAGCAGCACAAAGTGAATTAGGTGTTCGGTCAATGAAACAGACTTTAAAATCTATTTTTAATGATGCACTTTTTGCTACATCCAGTGCAGATTATCAAACACATATTATTAGATGTGAAGGGAATCTTCCATCAGTAAATTTAAAATGAGGAATTAAAGATGCATAATTTACGAGAAATAGAGAGAGTAGTTCTCTCGTCTATTATTTTTGAGATGAGTGTTGCTAAAGAAGAAGAGATAGAGAGACTTCAAGTAAAAGATTTTTTTTCTATCGCTCATCAAAGTATTTTTGGTGCTATCAAAGATTTTATAGCTCAAGACAAACCTATAGAAGAGCATTTACTAAGTAAGTACCTTATAAAGAATAAGTTGTTTGATGAACAGGTAATGCTTAATATACTTACTGCTACACCTATATCAAATATCTCTTCTTATGTTGATCAAGTCATAAATGAGCGAAAAAAGAGAGAGTTAGATACCTTTGCTAGTAAAATAAAAATAATGCTTTTAGAGAAGAGTGATGCAGATGAAATAGTTAATTATGCTGATAGTTTTTTACTCTCTTTGGGTTCAATAGAGAAGGTTGATGAACCTATTAGTATGAGGGATGCCATTATTGAATTTGAGAATACTAAAGAACCTCCAAAAATTGAGACAGGATTAGGAGCTTTAGACAGAGCACTCAATGGTGGTATAGAACTGCATCAACTCGTACATATTGGAGGAGAGAGTGGGGCTGGAAAGACTATGCTCACGCTTCAGATACTAAATAATGTAGCCGGACACTTTGGGAGTCTCTTTTTAAGTTTTGAGATGCCACGATGGAAGATGGCTAAAAGAATGAAGAAGTTTGAAAAGGAGTCTAAAGGTTTTGATAACTACTTTATTACTGATAGTGGTCGTGACATAAGTGAGATAAAAAGGACTGTTAAAAGGTGGGTTTCCAAACATGAAATAAAATTTGTAGTAATAGATAGTGAGATGAAAATTACTCATAGGTCTTTTAAGGGTGAAAATGAATCTAATAAAATTGGAGAGATTCAAGCAGAGTTAGCACAACTATGTCAAGAACTTGGGATTGTTATCTTTTTGATTACACAACTCTCTAAATCAGATATACGCAATAAAACTATGAGTGGGTTGGGTTCTGTTAAGTCAGACTATGAAGCTGATATGAAATTACTTATTTTAAAAGATGATAAGATTGAGAATAAACGCTATGTTGAGATAAAGAAAAATAGACAAGATATTAAAGAGTATAAGAGTGAATTTTATATCGATACTAATAAATTAGTATTTACACAAAACCCTGTTCCTGTAATGGTGTATGAGTTTAAAGAAGATAAGGTAGAGGTTCCAGTATTATGAGTAATAGGGTGGTTTTTAATCCGTACCAACAGTTTCAAGGTCTCTTTATTCCTCAATTTATACTTAGAAGAGGTGAGATAAGTAGTGATGCAAAATTGCTTTATGCTCATATGGCAATTATTATAGGTGAAAGTAGTGAACTTCATCTTCACTTAGAATTTTTAACAGAAGATATTGGATTGTCATCTCAAAATATTCAAGAAGCATATGCTGAACTAGAAACATATAGTCTCATTAAAACTCTTTCAGATGACAAGGGAACAAAGCATTGCCATTTTCTATATGTAGACTTACTCTATGGCTCTCAAAAAGTAGCAAGAGAGACCCAAAAGACATCAAAAGCAATGGATGATATTGAAGATATAGAATCTTTTTTAAATCCTGGGTTTGAGAGGCTTTTTTCTACATATAGACTTATGAATAAGGAGTATTGTGGGAATCGTAGGGATGCTTATAAGGCATACTTACGATTAGGTAATACATTTGACTCAGTTGTTTTACTAGAGTCTGCAAAAAATTACTTAACAGATCCAAATAATAATTTGAAATTTGGACTTTATAATTTTATTAATGATAGATTATTCCTAAATTATTTACCCACAAATTTTTTATACATTGCAGATGATGGGGAAGAGATATTTGGCTCTTATGATAAAAGTACACATCTCCTGACAAAAAGTGATGGGACAGTAATAGGGCAACTTAACCCAGATAGAATGATAGAGCTACTTCAAAGTGGAAGGCTAAGTGTTACAGTCAAAGATATCAAGATGTTTGAAGATGAAAAGAATATTATTGATGATGTGATGCCTTTTTGAGGTAAACTAAATTTTTATATGTCTATTAATATTTTTAATGCTATACTTACTAGACAAAATATGTCTATTATATAAAATATACTACCACTATGAAAACAACAAACAAAGAGACAACTAAATTATCGTCACATCAACAAGAGATATTTACTTAAATATTAACGGCACAAATATAGAAAGAACAAACCTTAACTAAAAATATATATAACCCATTTTGTGAATACAATAAGCTAGTGCGATTAGAACATAAGTCAAAGTAGTTAGTTAACTATGACACTAGAAAAACTTTTAAAAGTTAAAAAGACTTATTCATACTGCTCATAAAATTAAATAATAAATAAAACTTGAAAACAATATGAAAATTATACTTGATGAAATAATGACCGAAAAAGACAAAGCATCCTTAGTATATGCCAAGGAAATATTGGAAAACCCAGGGTTTGGTATAAAGGTTTCGCATAATCCGGGGACCATAATCCGGGGACAGTATACCAATTAATGTAATTTTTGACTTAATTCATCCACTAAAGCTTCTTAGCAAACCTTGCAAAAAATCGTGCAGGTTGTAAACCTTTTGGTATCTCTATATCTGAAAGTATATTCTCAGTAAGTATCTTAGCTAAGTAAGGAGCAAGAACAAAACCATAGCCCCCACTTCCATTTATCATACTAAGCTGTGGATAGTAAGTGTACTCTTGGAAGTTTGGTTTTTTAGTTTGAAAATGAATGCTTTTATTTTGGAGTGTCTCACGAGAAAGGACTAGTGAACCTACAAGGGGTAAGTAGTCAAAAGAACCTGAACGCAGACCTGTATAATCTTTTACTACTTTCACATTCTCTAGTTTTATACTTCTTGAAGCTTTTTCCAAAAGCTCTTTCCTTCCCTCTTCTACATCATATACTTCTGTTGCTGTTTCGGGGTGATAGTGAACATTATGTGTAGCACCTATTGCTAAGGCACCATCTTCACTTGGAGAGATAGAGACTTCCTGATGGATAGAGTGAACATTTTGTGTTGTAGTCTCTACATCTATTCTATGCCCCCAAATCCCTCTTAATTGTATGTATGGCTCTTGTATTATGCTTTTATAGGCACCAGTGGAGAGTATTACCTCTTTTGCCCTATAGTCTTCATTTATTATCCAGCTATCATCATCATACTCTAAGCTCGTGACCTCTTCTTTGATGGTCTGTGCACTTTTTGCCATTCCCATACATAAAGCTTTAGCATTGACTAACCCTGCGTTTATGCACAGACTTTCTCGCTCATTATCTGGTGTATCAAACAGTTCTAAGTCGGTATTTTCTTTATAAACACGGAGTATCTTATCATCAGCTTCATCTTTAGCGATATGAAGGAGTTTTGATTTTTTTAATACTTGGGGAAATTCTTTTTCATAAAAAGCCATTGAATAGACAAACGCGGTGTGCAGTAGCTCTTTAAGCTCACCTGATTTGCTAAACTTTGGAGAGATAAAAGCACCGGCCGCACCACTACCACCACTTGCTACTCCCTCTTTGTCAAAAAGAGCGACTCTTTTACCTTTTTTTGTTAACTCGTAAGCACAGGCACAACCATTTATACCCGCACCGATTATTGCTACATCATACATATATTATTCGCTTAAAAAAGATTCTATATCTTGGGCTATTATATCTATTGCATTACTCGCTTTATCGTAGATAATTTTATCAAAGTCTCTCTCAGCTATTGCCGAACTGGCTTCTAGGTTGTTAAGAATAGCATAATCACAAAACGCAGCGGTTGAGTTTACTTCTATAACATTACCACTTGTTCCTATGACCACAAAAAACTGACAGTCCGCTATCTCTGTGTTTAGTCTCTCATACAGAGGAGCCGCTTCACCAAAAAAGACAATATTTGGTCGGAGTTTAGTGCCACACTCTGGACACTTGCCATCGTTTAAAGTCTCTAATGCCTTATATCCTATATCATACACTTTAGCACACTCTTCATCTCTACAGCGAACTGTTGGCATAAAACCATGAAGGTGGATAACATCCTCTGCACTCATACCAGCCTTTTCAAAAAGGTTATCAACGTTTTGAGTGATGACTGCTATATCATCTGGGTATTTTTCTTTTAACTCTTTAATGACTTTATGAGCATAGTTAGGCTCTTTATCTTCTATCTCAGCCCTGCGTTTATCGTAAAACTCTATAGTGATATCTTCATTTTTTTCTAGCGAATCATAGTTACACACTACCGAGATGTCATACTCTTCCCAAAGCCCACCACTATCGCGAAATGTACTTATGCCAGATTCTGCACTAATGCCTGCTCCACTAAGTATTACAACTTTCGCCATGACTATACTCCTCTCTTTTGAACTATTTCGCTAGTATCAAGTAACAATAGTTTATCATACTTTTTCGTATCATCTAAGTACTTATCAAATAGTTTTGTTAGATACTCTTTAGGTTGTTATAAATATAGTTAAAATTATTCTTCTAAATATCTCTTATCTATAACTCAGATTTCCTATCATAGACTCTCTGTTTTTTCTTTTTATTGGCTATGTTTTGTGCAAAAGCATCCACTTCTATGTGCTCTTTTTCAAAGTCAAACATTGTTTCAAAAACATCTGTTTTTCGTAAAGCTCTCATAATAGAGATAAGGTTGTCTAGTGAGATTTTAGAGTGTTGTTCTAGGTTACGGATGACATGAGGTTTTACATCAGCCATTAAAGCCAACTCCTCTTGTTTTAAACTTTGAGAGATTCTCTCTTGTTTTAGACGTGAGGCTAGTATTTTGGCGATGTCTTGATTTGTTGAGAGTACATTTATCTCTTTCATAATTACACCTAATTATATTTATTAGTGTAATTATAGCATATAAATAAAACTTAATACACTTATTAGTGTAATTAGATACTCACTTCTTTAATGTCTGCGATGTTTAAAATACTTTTATAAACACTTGCTACTAAAGACTTACGGTTGTTTTTTATCTTCTCATCATCTGCGTTTACCATAACATTTGTAAAGAAGATGTCTAGTTCAGGTTTAAGTCCTAAAAGAGCATCTAACTCCTCTTCATAACTTGCATATACAGCACTAGTAACTTCACTATATCTACTAAAAAGACTCTTTTCAGCCTCTTCTTCAAATAGACTCGCGTTTATACTAAGCTCTGCGTTTAAGTCCAAATCTTTTACGATGTTTGCAACACGATTAAACGTAGCACTTACTTCGCT
The DNA here is from genome assembly GCF_029215985.1 of Sulfurimonas sp. SAG-AH-194-C21. Classification (GTDB taxonomy): domain Bacteria; phylum Campylobacterota; class Campylobacteria; order Campylobacterales; family Sulfurimonadaceae; genus Sulfurimonas. The sequence continues at coordinate 9,862 of NZ_JAEMVC010000034.1, read as the reverse complement.
AAAACCTTCAGAGTTTACAAGGTTGTTAAGTGCTTCTATCTTTTGACCAAGTGCTAGTAAGTCTCTCTCACCTGAAGCTAAAACAGCAGCGATGATAGAAGGGTTTACTTTATAGTAGCGTTTGACACGTTCAAGTATAAAACTCTCTAACTTCTCTAGATCTATAGTCTCATACCCAGCAGATAACTCTTTCATAGTCTCGATGATGTCAAAATTAAAGTCATACTCATTTACAATTCTAAGTATTCCGTTTACTGCACGGCGGAGTGCAAATGGATCACGAGAACCTGTTGGAATTTGATTTACAGAAAAAAGCCCAAGTAAAGTGTCTAGTTTTATACTCATCGCAACTACTGCACTTAAAGGAGTCGAGGGAAGTTCACTATCTTCACCATCAGGGAGATACTGTTCTGTTATAGCAGTAACTACTTTCTCATTTTCACCCTGTTCCTGTGCATAGTAACCACCCATAAGACCTTGAAGTTCTGTAAACTCGTAAACCATCTCACTCATAAGGTCAGCTTTTGCAAGTCTTACAGCACGGTTTAAGTCCTCTTTTTTGCACATCAAACCAAACTTATCAAAAAGGATATTTGCTATGACGCCTTCTCTTGCTATCTTGTCCGTAACTGTCCCCAGACCTTTAAAGAAAGTAATCTTTTCTAATCCTTGCGTTGAGAGACCGCGTTTAAGATCATTATCCCAAAAGAAAAGTCCATCTGCTAAACGCGGGCGAAGTACAACTTCATTTCCTGCTATAACTTCAGAGAAGTCATCTGTCAGAGCATTTGAAACTACAACAAACTTGTTGATAAGCTTACCATCTTTAAACACTGGAAAGTAACGTTGGTGCTCTTTCATAGAAGTGACTATAACCTCAGGAGGTAGTCTTAAAAATGCCTCATCAAAAGAGCCTAAAAGTGCAGTCGGATTTTCTGTGATAGCTACAACTTCCTCAAAAAGCTCTTCATCCACTTCTATAGTTAAACCACTCTCTTTTTCTATTTGGGTAAAGTCTGCTTTTATTTTCTCAGCACGAACTTCTGGAAACAGTGTAACGCCACCCTCTTTAAGTACTTCAAAGTACTCTTTAGCACCACTTATATCTAAAGCACCAAACTTTGCTATTCGGTGTAAAAATGTAGACTTATGAGAGTCAATACCAAAAAGAGTTAAAGGGACTCTCTCATCTTCCATCATTACATTTACCCATCTAATAGGACGAATAAACTTCTCAGATGCACTTCCCCAACGCATTGTTTTACCAAATTCTAAAGACTTAATCCACTTCTCGATTATCTCTGGTAAAAGTTCAACTGAAGCCTTACCTTTAACATCTTTTTTGTAGTAAAGAACCTCTTTAGCACCCTTGTCTGCTGTAGTTAATTCTTCAAGTGTAACACCGCACTTCTTAGCAAAACCTTTTGCAGCAGGAGTTGGCTCACCATCTTTATATGCAACTGCGAGAGGTGCTCCAAAAAACTCCTCTACACTATCTTCTTGACTTACTTTAAACTCTCTATGCCATAGCACTAAACGCCGTGGAGTATAGTAAAATTCAAATTCACCTAGAAGTGCATACTCTTCTAAGATTTTTGCATATTTCGTCTCAATATTTTTTAACTCTTTTAAAAGTGGTACTGCTGGAAGCTCTTCTACACCGATTTCAATAAGTAATGGTTTTAACATAATTAGTCTCTTTTTTATATAGTTGTCGCGATTTTATCTATTTATTGGTTAAAAACTCGTTAAGAGAGTAATTTTTTTGAGTGATTCTAAAACAAATCTTAAACAAGACAAATATACTCTGATTTAAGTAAAGAGTAAATGTTTTTATTGCTACAATGCCACAAATAAAAACACAAGGAATTTAATATGCCAAAAGTAAATGTATACGAAAATATCGACAATGTAGAAAGAGAAGCTAAGAAAGACTTAATCGACCGTCACTCACCGTTTATCACAGTTGAGGGTGATGCTAAAGTTGGCGAGACTTTAAAAGTAACAGTTAAAATGGGTAACGAATATACTCACCCAGATGATTTCGATCACTTCATCGAGTCTATCACTCTTTTCAATGGTGAAACTAAATTAGCAATGGCTTCTTTCGTACCAGGAACTTTAGGTAATGAGAAATCTCATGCAGAAGTAACTTTCACTATCCGTCCAATGGGTAAGAAACTTAACTTAGTTGCACACGGTTACTGTACTAAGCACGGTATCTGGGAATCAACTAAAGTAGAAGTAGCTGTAGCTCAGTAGTTTTCTTCTTTTATCTAAGAGTCTTTACTCTTAGATAATCTATTTACACTTTTTTAAAGAAGGTTCATCAATATAAAAGCCTTGCGAGTAATCGATCCCCAATTCTTTCACTTTATCCATAACAACACTTGAGTGTACAAACTCTGCCACAGTTTTCATCCTTAGTTTTTTAGCAAAACTCACTATTGTTTCCACAACTAAAAGAGCAGACTTATCTACATCAATATCTTTAATCAAAGAACCATCAATTTTTATATAATCAGCTCTAATTTTAATAAGATATGAAAAGTTTGAGTAACCACTACCAAAATCATCAATTGCAATTTTAGCACCATAGCGTTTAACTTCAGTAATAAAGTGTTCTACTCTTTTAAAGTCTTCAATAGCTTCTGACTCTAATATTTCAAAGGTAACACGACTTGAAGCTTTTGAATTTTTAACCTTCTCGATAATAAAGTTAAATATTTTAGAATTCATTATATCTTCAATGGAAAGATTGATATTAAACTCAAAAGTGCTATCTTTAAATGCAGAAAATGATTTTTCTATCATTTGAATTGTTATTTCGTTATATATTTTAATCTTTTTAGCAATGGGTATAAAAAGAACTGGAGAGAGAATATTTCCTTTTGCATCTATAAGTCTAGCCAAACACTCATACTTTACTATATCTCCAGTTTTATTGTCTACAATTGCTTGAAAGTATGGGATAACCCGAGAGTTAGACACACCTTCTCTGACAATTTCTGAAAGTTCAAAATTACGCTCATAATTGTTCTCAAAATTCATTCTATCTTCATAAATCCAAAAAGAAGCGCCTATTTGTTTAGCATAATCTAGTGCCATAGAGACTTTTGAGAAGATATTTTCACTGTCCTCACTAGCTGTTGAAGCCATAGTAAAATCTATATATATTTTAGTTTTTTGATATAAAACAAAATGGGATTTTATCTTCTCGTAAAGTTCACTAAGGTATATTTTTAAATCATAAAAACTCATAGAGTCTTTGAGTGTAAAAGCAAACTCAGAGCCGGTAAGTCTATATAGTTTATGTACATCAAGTGTCTCTTTTAAGTACTTAGATACTTCTTCAATCACAAAGTCACCAATCACAAAACCATAAAAATTATTAATAGTTATAAAGTTGTCTATTTTTATAAATACAAGACCATAAGCTTCATCAAGTTGGTAATCTTTTCGTAGTTGATATACATTGGGGAGATTTGTTAAATGGTCTGTAAAGTAACGACTAAAGAGTTGATGACGGCTATTGTTGGCACTCTCTTGTTTATTGAGGTTGTCTAAGTAAATCTGATGAAGTATCATATCGTTGACATTTTCATCTTCTTTTAGCTCTGTAATGCTATAAATATTAAGGACAGTATGTGTTTTATATTCATGCTTTAAAAGTGCTATTTCAACATCAGGAAAGACTTTTGACAAATTAGTTTTTAAGTTTTGAACGAGTACAGTATTGTGAATAAATGAGACTATATGAATCACTATATTTTTACTATCTAAACTTTTCACTTCTTGAATTTTTAAATCAACTTCACTAGAAGAATACAATTTATAACTATTTACATTGACTTCATTTAACATCTAGAGCACTCCTCTACATAAGCTAACTTCTTTAAATATATAATAACATAATATTGAATATAAAGTATATTTTAACCACATATTTACTATACTCTCATTAAATTATACAAATGGTGGTCATATTGAAGTCGTATCAAAACCTTGTCTTACTTCAGAACCTTTATAGGCTTAAAGCCATAGGATTTGACTATATCGACCATTTTAACATTAACGAAAAAACAAGTTATGAAATTCCCGCAAGTATAGAAGAACTCTCAGCAAATATATCTTCTTGTCACCTCTGTGACTTGAGTAAATCAAGGTCGCAGAGCATGTCAGGCTATGGAAACCATCAAGCAGACCTACTCGTTGTGGACTATAGTGTTTCTGGGACACAAGATAGTTCCAACTCTTACTACACAGGTCGTTCAGGAGAAACACTCAAGAAGATGATAGAAAAAGTTTTACTTATAAGTGTTGAAGATGTATTTATAACCCACTGTGTTAAATGTAAACCACTAGGTTCAAACAAACCATCATCCTCAGAGTACAACTCATGTAAATCGTATCTCTACTCTCAACTAGAGTTTATAAAACCAAAAGTCATCATGGTCTTAGGCGAAGATGCCTACACACACCTCACAGGAGACACAGACAACTTTGAAGATGTAAGAGGTCATGTCATAGACTTTAAGGGAACTAAACTCATACCTATTTACCATCCAAACTATCTACTACGAAACCCAGACTCTAAAAAAATTACAATGAATGATTTAAATAGTATAAAGAGTTGTTTGTAAGTAATTTCACCTATCTCATTTTATAATATATTATACTATAATGGTGTTTACACTAATTATACTGGATAATAACTACTATGATAATACTTAAAGGTACAGACGAATACCAACAACAAATGGCAACATATATAAAATCTTTACGACTCACTGAGGCTAAACATACTCAAAAGTCTAAAGCAAAACAGTGTGGTATCGCATTTTCAACATATGTAAAGTTAGAAAACAGTGGTAAAGGTTCTATAGAGATGCTTCTTAAAATTCTATCTACATACGGACTACTCTCTAAAATCGATGAACTCACTCGAATCATAGAGCCATCACCAAGTCAAAAAATGTTCAATAGTAAAAATAATACTAAAAAAAGAGTTCGTCATAGTATAAAGGATTCTTCAAATGATTGAAGTATCTCTGTTTGGAAATAAGGTCGGTGTTTTAGAGCAACGCAAAGAGGGAATATTTTTTGACTTCTATGAGAGTTTTCGTGCCAGTCCTTTACCAATTTCTCCCTATAAACTAGACCCAGAAGTAAAAATGAACTATAACTATTTTGATAGTATGTTCGCAAATGGAATGCCCGGAATATTTAACGACAGTATGCCCGATGGATATGGGGAAATGCTCATGTTAAAACACTTTAAACAAAAGCAAATTTCAGGGATGACAACTCCTCTGCAAAAACTAGCCTTTGTAGGTGATGATGCTATTGGTGCACTTGAGTATACTCCATCTGAGAATTATCATGAGATGTTTGACATAGATATCGCCTCTTTGCCTAAAACTCTCAAAGGTCAATACGAAGGCAAAGTATCTGATGTTTTATCAAATTTAATAAAATTACCTTCACCCGGTGGTGCTCGTCCTAAAACATCGGTTTTGTATGATGAAAAAGCAAACATTATGAAAGGTGGGCACACTTGTAATGCCACTACTACTTTAGAACCATGGATAATAAAGTTCGATGAGAAAGGTTCACAGATCACTATTTTGGAAAAGCTCTATCAAGATATAGCAAAAAAATCCGGTATTCTTACACCTGTTACAAAACTACTATATGTAGATGATGAAGTTCATTTTGCCATAAAAAGATTTGACCGTATAGGTAAAGATAAACTCCATCAAGCTACAGTCTCAGGTTTGCAACACTTAAGTCACATCCAAACAGATAACTTCTCTTATGAAAACCTACTCGTTATGACACAACAACTCACTAAAGACATGACACAAGTTCAAGACATGTACAAGCGTATGGTTTTAAACATAGTTGGAGCTAACTGTGATGATCATTTAAAAAATACATCATTCACTATGGACACCAAGGGTGAATGGCGTTTATCCCCAATCTATGATGTTGTATACAACACTGGTCCAGCAACTTTTGGAGAACACTTTTTATCTGTAAACGCGAAGAACAAAGAAATCACAAAAGATGATTTACTCAAAGCAGGACAAGTAGTAAACTTATCACCTAGAGAAATGAATACCTACATCAGTGAAGTTGTAGATAACTTTAGTGATAGTCTGAAAAATGTTCATGAGTATGGGTTAAATGATGACCTTGTAAAAGAAATCAAGAAAAATATCAGGCTTGTTTTGTAGGAGTCAAACAAACTACTCCAAAAAGCCTTACGAGAAATATTTTCGACAATGGCACTTTTCTTCTCATTTTAATTTAGAAAATATTTCATGTATTAAAAAACTATAACCATATACAAATATATATTTAGCTATTATGTTAAAAAATACTAATAAAGATATTGATATTAAAAATGAACAAAATAAAAATAACTAAACAATTATTACGAGACAAGTTAAGACAATATTTTTCAAAAGATGAGAAAAAAAATTTCATGACTCTTTGTGATAATAATAGTATTCATATTGAAGAAGTTTCATGCTCTTATGCATCAGAGAAAATTAACAATATAGATTTTAATCAATCTAAAATAGTATAAAATGAACAATACGGTAGAGTACTATAATAACAATGCTAAATCATTAGCAAAAAGATATGCATCTGCCAATGTAGATACAGTTCAAAATCTTTTACTCCAAAGTTTTTCAGCAAAATCTAATCTTTTAGAAATTGGGTGCGGCTCTGGTCGTGATGCAAATTTTATGATTAATAAAGATTATAATGTTATAGGGATTGATGCTTCAAAAGAGATGATTAATGAAGCAAAAAGCAAACACCCTTTATTGAAAGACATTTTAAAAGTTATAGTTATTCCTGATGAACTAAATTTTCATCATAAAAGTTTTGATGGCGTTTATTCAATTGCTACACTAATGCATCTTAAAGAAAAAAATATTGAAACAACTATCAAAAAAATCTATAATTTTCTAAAAGATAAAGGAATTTTTCTATTCTCTGTTTCTATCCAAAGAGATGATGTTGATGATAAGAATAAAGATAATAAAGGTCGATATTTTACAACTATGGATGAAAATAAATGGCTTCAGATTTGTCATAGTATAGGATTTAAAACGATTAAAACTGTAGTAACAAATGATGGGCTAAACCGAGATGGAATTATTTGGTTAACTTGTGTAATGGAAAAATAATTGACAAAAAATAGCTATATCAAAATTCATAGAAATCTAAAATTACTTCTTATTGAAACTTTAAATAAATTTGATTTTAATGAGAATGACACTCTTTTGAGAGGGCTATCTTTTGAAAATAAGTCTAAAACTACAGCAATAATCATTGACTACGATATTTGTAATAATCTGTATCCATTCTCATACACCGAATATACGAAAGAACAAAATAATTTGATGAACAACTATTTGTCAGTTTATAGGTTTGCAGTAGATTCTCTTGAAGATTTAGAAATATTAGAAGCTGAATTATTAATGTACATTAATGGAAATTTTCAAGAAGATAAAATCAAAGTAAGTGGTACTAATAGACAATTATCTGAAATTGACCCCACAATTCCAGAAGCATACTTTGAACAAGCATTTATAGAAGTTTATGGTCGTGAATCATTAGATAAAGTTGAACGAGAGTTCCCAATTATCGATGTTTATGGACAGACAAGATGGGTTGATTATATTATAAGGCATAAAGATTACTCCATTGCCATAGAAAAAAATGGAGAAACTTATCATCATCCAATTATTACTCAAAAAAAGAGCTACCAAAAGCAACTTATTAAACAAAATTCATTAGTTGCTTATGGATATAAAGTATTTCGATGGTCGTTAGAGGGGATGAAATTTAAAGAGATTTTTCAAGAAGAAATAAAAAAGTTTTTTGGAAATAATACAGATTTTTTATTAAGTCAAAAATTATCATTAACAAGAAAAATCACCTTGTTGCATCATCAATCTACAGCAATAAAAGAGATAAACGAGTTAAGAGCACAAGGAGAGAAAAACTTTTTAGTTGTTTTACCTACTGGAACGGGTAAAACTGAAATTATGATTTCTGATATTTTAAGTAATTATGATACAAATATAGATTATAGAACTCTAATCCTTGTTCCATCTAAACAATTAAGAAGCGATACAATTAAGAAAGTAGTATTACGATTTACTGAAGAATTACCAAATCATAATATAACCATTGGGGAAAGCAAAGAAAATCAAATTATAATTCAAACATATTCATGGATAAGTAGATATTATCAACAATTTTCAATAAACAATTTCAACTACATTGCTGTAGATGAAGCACATCATGCTGTTGCTCCAACTTTACAAAAAGTCATACAACATTTTAATCCTGAAACATTATTAGGTTTGACAGCCACAGACAAAAGATTAGATGAAAAAAAGCTTGAAGATATTTTTGGGAAATATACAACAAATTTAAGTTTAGTAGATGCCATAAAACAAAACTTATTAGCACCTATAAAAGCTTTCAGAGTTCAAAGTAATATTGATCTAAGTGAAATTCGTTTCAACGGAAAAGATTATGTTGCCACAGATTTACAAAAAAATGTACTTGTCCCATCTCGTGATCAACTTATTGTTGATGTATTAAAAAAATATTTTGTTGGAAATGAAATAGACTTCAAATCTGGTTTAATTTTTTGTGTTTCAATAAAACATGCAACAGATCTCGCAAAAAGAATGCAAGATCATAACATATCTTGTAAAGCTGTTAGTGGGAAAGACAATAAATCAATAGAATATATTGAGCAATATCAAAATGGTGAAATTCAATTTTTAACAACTTGCTCACTTCTAAATGAAGGTTGGGACTCGCCAAGGACTTCTATAATTGTAATGGCAAGACCTACAATGTCAAAAGTTTTATATACTCAGCAGATAGGAAGAGGCACAAGAAAATATAAAAATAAAGAAGCTTTATATGTAATTGATGTTGTTGATAGCTATGGAGGGATGGGTTCATTCAAAAACTCACCATGGAGTATTCATGCCTTATTGGGAATATCAAAATAAAAAACCCACGAGGCAAGCCTATTTAGCTGAACGCTAAATTTTCTAGTAAACTCGAAACGGGGTATTTAAGTAGATTTTTTATTCTTTTCCACACGACCCAAGGGTACGGGGAAATCTTTTCGATTATAAACAATGGGGAAATGTACTTTCACCTGATGAAACAAAATTTTCACATGAAGAGATTATATTAGCAGGACTATATGAAGAAGAACGAAAACTAGAAAAAATTAATATATTTACCTTTGAAGAAGAATATGCTGATTTTTTAAGTGATGAACAATTGGCACGAGAATTTTTTGTATCAACTGGAACAGTAAAAAACTGGGTAAAAACAAAAAAAATCACACCTTCTGTAACTATTCCAATTGGACGACAAAAACTGAACTATTATGAACCTAAACAGATAGAGATAATTCGTACAAACCTTAAACTAAAATTTCATAATGATTCAACACAGTATGATGATTTTTATGAATTTATTAAAGATGGCAACTACTCTATGTCATATAAAATTTTGATGATGTTGTCAATGCTAAAAATTATTGATAACAATGGAGAATGTAACCTTGATGACTTAACTAATGAATACAGATTTTTTTATAAATATAGATTAGATGAAAATTTAAAAGTTGACCGTGAAAATTGCCCTTATTCAGATATTGAATTTCTTGAGAATGACAATAAATTAAAAATGAGTATTTTACAAAATCCATTTGAAAAATTTGAGCGAAAATGCTTTATATATAATTCAAAAGACTTAAACCATATTGCCTTTTCAAATAATCTTTGGCAAAAAATCAATAGTG
>NZ_JAEMVC010000033.1 GCF_029215985.1 Sulfurimonas sp. SAG-AH-194-C21 | reverse complement strand
ACTTTAATCGTGGCTGTAATGTTTTTTAGATAATAAGTGAAAATTATCTGTTAGGTTCAAGAATCTCTAAAAGCTCCTGTTCACTAACAATCTCTTGTTTTTGAAGAAGTATAGCAAGCTTAGAAATCTTATCCCAGTGTTCTAGTATAAGCTCTTTAGTCCTATGCTGTGCCTCATTAAGCCATAGTTTGAGTTCCGCTTCTATCTCTTTATGAAACAGCTTCTCATCTTTAAGCTCAGAGACATTGATGTAACCACAACTCTCACTCATCCCTAAAGTAGCTATAGCATAGTGAGCATATTTCGTTGCCATGTTTAAGTCACTAGATGCACCACTATCAAAACCTTCTTCTCCGTACTCTTTTAGTTGTGCTTCACGACCAGCAAACGCAACACAGAGTTTGTTTTTGATATCTTGTCGTGTTAGACTGTCGTAATTTGTATCTCTATCGTAAGAGACAAATCCAAGTGCATTGGCTCGTGGGGTTACTGTTATCTGCTCTATCTTTACCTCAGGCATTAGGACTCTCGAGATGATGGCATGTCCTGCTTCATGTATGGCAGTTGATTCCATCAGTTTTTCTATAGATTTATGAGTGATTTTTGAGCCATATTTAATGGTGTTTATCTGCTCTAGTACTATCTCTTGAGTAATCATATCAAGACCATTTCTAAAAACATATAAAGATGCTTCTCTTTGTACTTTTTCTAAGTCTGCACCTGTCATACCCGATGTAAAGGTGAGAATTCTTTCTATGTCAAATTCACCCTCTGTTGGTTTTGAAAGCAGTTTGTCTATAAAAAATTTCCGTGCATCGCGATCGAGAGTATCTATCTCTACATGGAGGTCTATTCTTCCTGAACGTAGTATTGCAGGGTCTATTTTCTCTTTTAAGTTTGTTGCAGCTATTACAAATACTTGCTCTTCACTATTATCGGAAAAACCATTGAGTTCTGTTAAAAACTGATTGATTCGTAGGTCTATCATCCCACCATTGCGAGTCCCAATAGCATCAATCTCATCTACAAAGATTATACTCGGTGCATACTCTCTTGCTTTTTTAAAGATGTTCTTCATCAGTTCTATATCGAGTATCTCTGTTCCTGTTGTCTGTATAAATGGTAAGTCGGCTTCATTGGCAAAGGCTTTAGCAAGCATAGTTTTACCAGTTCCAGGAACACCATAGAGAAGCATACCTTTAGGTAGATCTACACCAAAGGCTTCTAAACGAGAGGGCTCTTTTAAAATCTTTATCACTTCACTGAGACGTTTCTTCGCTACATGATGACCGGCCACATGTTTAAAGCTAATCTCTGGTACTTCAAATATAAGTCCATCTTCTCCACCTAAGTCATTTGCTCGTGTTAGCTTTTTATGTGAGAGCTTTTGGATTTTAAATCCAAGCTGTCCTTTGTAAAAGTTAGAGTCTATTTCAAATGAGTAAGTCTCATTTTTTCGAAAGAGTGCATGAAGGGATTTCGTTTGTTGCTCTGGAGTAAGTGATAAAAGGACTTCATCAATAAGTGCCTCAGATAGTGAGTCAAGGGAGAAGTGTATCTCTTCTATCATATCATCGCTACGACGAATAAAGTCAGTAATAAGATCAAAGAGCATAAAAGGGAGTTTAGCTTTCATCTTACGAACATCTATGAGTGGAGCAAGAGAGAGAATAAGTACAGAGATAACTTTTTCAAACTCATGATACTCTACTTTTATTCCAAATGTCTCTTCAAAGTTGTTTTGTACTTTTAAGATAGTACTTTTAGCGATGTTAAGTAGAGCAGAAAATGGAAGTTTGTTAAAGAGTATGACCTGACCTTGGGAGAGACGAGAGAGCATCTCAGGGGAGATGGCTTTTACCATACGACCACTAGAGAGTTTTTCTTCTCTTCCTATAGAATCTAAAATAGTCGAATTCGCATCCATAGGATTCTCTTTCATCATATCCAAAAAGGCTTGGTTGTTGTAGAGTTCTGAACCGAGATTTGAGGTAAAGACTAGTATAGTTTGAGAGAAGTCAATAGTCTCATCTGTTTTGTTATCTATGGCTTTTCCAGATGAGAGCATCATCAAAAAAGAGCTCATTACTTGAGGGTGTGCTTTTTCTATCTCATCAAAGACTATGACAGACTTTGGATGTTTTTTGACATACTTTGTAAGTTGTCCCTCTTCTGAACCTTGATAGACTCCTTCTGAGCCAAAGAGTCCCATGGAACCTTGATCATCAGTGTACTGTGTCATATCAAAAATTTTAAATCCATCATAACCATCTAACTCTTTTGCCATGATCTCTGAGAGCATAGTCTTACCAGTGGTAGGGGGTCCAAGAAAGAGGTAAATCCCTTTAGGACCACTAGTTGAGACAGTATAACTAGCCTCAACCATCTTGTCACAGATAGCTTCTATAGCCATCTCTTGACCAAAGACTTGAGAGCTTAGAGACTCTTCAAGGTTTTTGATTTTCTCTTTAAATGCAGCGAGAACATTTTTTTTCTCAACATAGACTTTTGTAGCGATGATATCAAGCGTAAAACTATTTGCTTCAAGGTATGCTTTGAACTCTTTAACTTTTTCTCCAAAAGGAATAGTCCCATGTTTTGAAGCATCTTCTATGTCTGCATTAGAGTATTTAGGGTCTTTTTTAGGTGTGACTTGTAAGTATTTTACCACTACTTCTTGTGCTGTAGGGTTTAAAAACTCGACATTATTTATTGCTTTTTTAAAGTGTTCAAGTGTAATCTCTGATGATTTTTCATCTATAGCAAATTTTTTAGCCGTTAAAAATAGTGTTCTCATTATGTTCCTTGTAACAGTATTTCAAAGGGCTAAACGCCATTCTCTGGCGTTTAAATGAGAAACTTAGATTCCTGAACCTTGAAGTTGTGCAAGCATCGCTTCAAGTTCTGCTATCTTTTTAGCAGCTTCATCTTCATCTAAAGGAAGTTTACCAGTCGCTACAATACTTTTAATATCTTTAGCTTCATCGCTAGTGCTATTCATTATCTTGATGATTCTTTTTAGTTGTGCTTTTGTAAGGGTGTTATCCTCTAAAGGTATCTCTACCGTAAATTTAATGTCACCATCTTCAGGGTCAAGTTCCCAAGTACCAAATTTTGTTTGATAGTTACGTAGTAGTAAATATGCCATTAATGTTGGCATGTGCTGACTACCTTTTACTGAAATGTGGTTAGTCTCATCATCAAGTAGTTGTGCAGCCATATCAAATGTCTTGTCTTCATCTCTACAACGAATATAATAGGCTAAACGATTATTTTTGTTTCCTCCAGCAGAGAGAATAAGATCTTTCTCTTCTATTAGTTTATGCTCAAAATCTAACTCAGTGAATATTGTTGATACTTCTTTTAGTGTCATTGCCATGTTTATACGTCCTTTTTTATTTACTAATTATCCTGTAAAAGCTTTAAAATAAACTTATTTTGTTAATAAATAATGTAAATGATACAGCTTTTACTCTGACTAAGTATAAGTAATGACTATGACAACTAGTGTCATGAAGGTAAATTGAAAATATTATTGAGTTTATCTTGGATGACTTGGAACTCTTTAAATACTATTTATTTAAAAAGTAAAAATATCTTCTGTGTTAAGCCTCGGACATCTTTCTCACACAGTACATAGTCAAAGGACTTTAACATCTCTTGCTTGACGGAGACATCACCAATGTACATAGCATGAGTATGAATATTCTGTTTGGCATAATAGTCTTTATCTAAAGGCCCCTCATCGATAAACCCATCCGTGAGAATCCAGTTATAGTCGGCCCATTTTAAAAGTTTTAGATTACTCATAAGTGTGATGTGTAAACCTTCACTTGCACTTTTAGGAACTAGCCTAGAGATAGTGTCGCTTACGAGTGGCATCGGAAGTACTTCATAGGTTACATAAGGATACATAGCACAAGTTAAAATGAGATTTGCCTCAATGTATCCCTCAATAACCATAGTATTAATCACATCAATAATAAGTCGCATATCTTCAATGGCACACTCCATGGAACCTGATAAATCAAGAATGATGTTTGCCTTTTTTTTCTCTTTTTTGTGAGCCATCTTTCTTTTAAAAAGTTTATCACTACAAGATACTGCTCGCTTAAGGTTTAACCTTTTTGAGGGCAGATGAGTAGCTAAAGTCCTTTCTTTATCCACAAACATTTTTTTCATCTCGGACAAGAGGTAGTCTCGCTCTTTAAATGAGTAACCTAGCTCAACACTACTTGGATGTAGGAGCAAAGATGCTTTAGCTTTTTCAAGCTTGATTTTTGAGGACTCCACCTCTTGCAGAGTGAGTTGAACATCTTGTGTTGTTATGATGTTGTAAGTCCCTTCTAGTAGTACATCAAACTCCTCTTTTGACTTGTACTTATTTTCTTCACTAAAAAGATGACCAAGATAGATAATGTCTTTTATGTTATTTCGTGTATCAGGAAACTCTTTATACCATGCTTGTAAAATAGGTATAAGATGAAGAGTAGTTTGTGTATTTAGTACTTTTTTGTAAAACTTAAAGACCTTAGTGAGTAGTTCTAAACCTTGTGCATCTAAAGTACTTTGCATTTCACTAAGTATCTCTTTATTGTGTTCGTTTTGCAAGATATAAAAAAACATTCCTACAGGATTCTTTATGAGAAAGATCTCCTCATAATGTGCCCAGTGAAAGTTTTTTTGTAAATGTTTTCTCATTTTTTCTTCTATACGAGCATCTTCAAAGAGGTTAAAAAGATTAAAATCTATTCTTTTTTCTTTAAGTATTTTTGCGATACTCTTAATGTCTTTCTCTGTCCAGATACTATGTGCTAACTCATGTGTTAGGTAGGCTCCAAGGTAACGGAGATTCTCTTTTTTACTAAACTCATCAGGTCGCATGTTTTCATGTATTTTATCCCCGATAACTATTTTATGGACACCATTATCACAGTACCATGCCGCAGTGTTAAAGTTGGGTTTCATATATATCTCATATTTTTCTTCGGGAAGTAAAGCATTTATTTGCATGTCTATATAAGTCCATTTGAGATATTTAAGATTTTGTTGCATAGACATTTTCTAAAATCCTCTCGACAGCATGAAGTTGTTGTGAATCTGGTTTTCCATCATACTCTCTATCTACCCATAAAAGTTTCATATCACCCAGTATCTCTTGTATCTGTCCTTGGTTGTTTGCTATCTCAATTGCTTCACAAAGATGGCGGATATTTACTATTTTATTGATGATTTTTGTGTTTTTAATACGGCTCATCTTTTCATAAAAGTTCATCAGTTGTTGAACAACCTCCGTACTGAATCTTTTCATCTCTACAGTTTTTAATAAGATCTTTCTTAACTCGTGTGCTGTAGTATCTTTTCGAATGGGAATAAACCTATCTGTGAGTGCTTCATCCATAGTCTCAACTGCATAAGCCGCTCCGATATTAGTTGTCCCCATCACCCAGAGATTTTCTTTTGGAGCTTGTATTACCTCTTCTATAGCTATGCCATCTTGTGCATCTTTTGCTCGTCCCGTTCGTAAGACATATTTGCCATTAATGGGTGAAAGAGCTGAGATAAGAAGGTTTAGCTCGCGTTTAGGAATACGAAGTAGTTCATCTATGATGACAACAACTTTAGTACCCGCTTTTGCTTTACGAAAAGCCTCACTCAAAGCCCCATCTTTCCAAACTAATTCACCATTTTTTTGCTGGATATAGTGCCCTAAAAAGTCGATGGACTCAAACTGCTCATGACCTCCTATAAAGATCTGCTCTAGTCTATTTTCCCTACACCAAGTAGTAGCAGCATAGGTCTTTCCACTTCCCTTATCGCCTTCGAGAATAATATGTTTAGCAAAGGAATAGCGTTCAAACTGAAGAGCAAGAGTCTGATCTATCGTTTCAACTCCGTCCATACTCTGAACATAATTTCTAAAGAGTTTGTCAAAGACTTCATCCTCAACACCAGCTAAAAAGTGCGAGATATGTTCACAGAGTGGAGCAGCTATCTCGTAGTTTTTTTGATTAAATGTACATGATGAACTTCTTGGTGTAATGTTATAGCTTCTTTGTACTTTAGATACTAAAGTTTTATGGGGTTGAAGTAACTTACTCATAGTAGTCTTGACCAAGTTCTCAACAGTCTCTTGCGTTAAACTACCATCTAAATAGGGGTCACCACATTTGAGAATGTACTTGTCATCATAGTAACTTATCAGTGTTACAAAGTGGACTTTAGGGTTTGAAACAAGAGAGTGAATCTCATAATAAGTTGAATTATAAACATGTTTGTTTACAGAAATAAACTTGGAGATAAAGGGAGAGAGGACATAACCACACTTTAGAAATGTAAATTTATTATCATGCTTTTTTGAATTAGTGATGAGGTTTTTAAGTGCTTCTTTTGTCATTTGAACTCCTTATGTGAAAAGAGTATATTAAATTGATATGACAGGCTCTGTCATTTATATATACTTAACACTTTTGTAACACTACTTTTATACACTTGCATAAAATTTAACAAGTGAGTGTTCTAAAGATGAAAAAAAGTATTTTAAACCTTTCTCTTATTGCCTCAGCTCTTTTAGCTGAGTCTATTGTAGATATTTCCCCTATTAGTGTTACTGCTATGGGTGTGGATGAAAAAGTTATCGAGCAGTCTTTGAGTATTGCTACTAAAGATGAAAAAGAGATTAAACTCGATCAGGTTATTTTCCAAAAAGATTTACTCAACTCTTTAAGTGGTGTTAGAATCGAGCAGACTGGTTCAGTTATAGGGCATATGACATCTATCAGAATGCCAATTAGTACGGGGCCTTATTATCTGTTTTTACAAGATGGTATTCCCGTACAATCAAGTGGTTTTTTTAATCACAATGGTTTAGCCTACACAACTTTTCAATCATCTTCTTCCGTGGAAGTTTTAAAAGGTGCAGGAACTGCTCTATATGGTTCTGACGCAGTAGCTGCTGTTATAAATGTAAAGTCTGCTGCGTCTCCAAGTAAAACAAAAGAGGTCTCTGTAAAAGGGATGCTTGGTAGTTATGGCTATGCTACAACTGGTGTAAACTTAAGTGATACGATAGATGAAAACAGTGCTTATCGTGCAAATATATCTTATATGCATAGTGATGGCTGGAGAGATAACACAAAAACAGATAGAGTTGAAGCAAACATCCGTTATGACCATACACTTAATGATGACAATGATGTAAAAATACTTTTTAACTTTTCTAAAACAGAGGCAGAGCAAGCAGATAGTTTTAATGACTATGAAAATATAAAAAATGGTTCAACAGCTCCGAGTGATGATCCAAATTATTTTACGGCATTAGAAAAAACTGATGTTTCAAGAAAGTTTGACTATGCAAAAATAAGTGCAGAGTTTAACAACTACTCCTTTAATGACTTAGAAATCACACTCACACCTTATGTCCGTTACAACAGAAACAGATATGTAGCTACATGGGAAAAGAACCTTCCAAGTAATGACAACGAACTCTATACTCTTGGGTTTATGCAAAGAAATACTTATGAGAAAAACTGGGGAAAAATTGTCTTTGGTTTTGACAGTGAATACACAAAATCATCACTCAAATATACTCAAGACTTTGATGTGAGTACAACTGGATGGGGTGCCAAAACATATACTGAAGGTTCACTTTTTGATTATGATGTAAACTACTTTGCTATCGCTCCATACGCCCACATGGACTATATGCTTACAAAGCAGTTGAAGTTAAGTCCCGGTCTTAGATA
Source organism: Sulfurimonas sp. SAG-AH-194-C21 (assembly GCF_029215985.1). Lineage (GTDB taxonomy): Bacteria > Campylobacterota > Campylobacteria > Campylobacterales > Sulfurimonadaceae > Sulfurimonas. The sequence continues at coordinate 11,289 of NZ_JAEMVC010000033.1, read as the reverse complement.
TGACTACAATAGTTATGATTATGTAAATAATTTAGCAGCTAACTCAACTGATAGCTCTAACACATACTATCGTAGAGCAAGTAGAACTGACTCGTACAATCATCTCAGCCCAAAACTAGCACTCTCGTATATGCCACAAAGAGATTTAAACCTTTATGTTCGTTATGCAAATGGCTTTAGAGTTCCTCAAGCCACAACACTTTACTCTGTCAAAGTTGGTTATGAAAATATCAACCTAGTTGCAGAGACATCAAACACTTACGAGATAGGTATAAAGAAAAGCTTTTCACAGAAGTCATTTTTAGAATTAGCGGCATATTATATGACTATAGATGATACCATTGTTAGAGACTCGGCAACGGGTGGGTACAGAAATGGTGGTGGTACAAATCACAAAGGTATTGAGGCGACACTAAAATCAGAGATAACAAAAGAGTTCGAGAGTAGTTTGAGTTATTCATACTCACTTCATAACTATGATAATGATACAGTACTTGGAAATAATGAAATCTCAGGTGCTCCGAATAATTTAGCAAATGCAAGACTCTTTTATATACCTAGTTATCTTCATGGTTTAAACATCATGGCTGAGTGGCAGTATGTAGGTGAGTACTGGATGGATGATGCACATACTATAGATAAGTACAAAGGTTATAGTATAGCTAACCTTAAAGCTGATTATGAGTACTCAAAACATTTAAGAGTTTTTACAAAAGTAACAAATATCACAGATGAAAGATATGCTGTAAATGCAAGATACTCGTATGGAAGAGAGGACTATACTCCAGCAGACCCTAGAAGTTTATATGTGGGACTTGAGTACAAGTGGTAAAAACCTATAAACTCCATAAGTTTGCAGGAATTAGTGCGGGGGTATTACTTCTCATCCTCTCTATTAGCGGCTTTTTTCTAAACCATGATAAATGGAGTTTTCTCTACACTACTACTTTTACTAGTGTTCCCTCACACATCCTAAACGCAGACAAACGACTTTATAATGCTTACCATGTAGATAAACAAGATTCTAAGCATATTATTGTTGGGAGTTATCGTGGTCTGTTTGAGAGTTTGGATGGAGGAGAGAGCTTTGTGCATATATCAACTCTCCAAATTTTAGCTCTTATCTCATATGAAAACAACTTGTATTGTGCCACTTCAGATGGTATATATATTTATAAATATACACTAAAAAAACTTGCATTAGAAAATAAATACATTACTTCACTGAGTATATCCGAGCAATATATCGTTGCAGTTGAGGATAAAGAAACAATCATAACTCTTGATAGAAACACTTTAAAGATAGTGAATACAAGTGTAATGAACATCAAAAAGTCACAACTCCAAGAAGACATAAAACTCTCGCGTTTTGTCCGAGACCTACATTATGGACGAGGTCTTTTTGAGGGAGATATTTCACTTCTTATCAATGACTATGGAGCTATTGTTTTGACATTTTTAGCTTTGAGTGGTTACACTGTATGGTTTTTTATAAAAAGAAAGAGACATGCAAAATTCTCTCGTGCTCTCATTAAAACTCATGCAAATATTTTTTCAATGATTGCTATTATTCCTTTACTTATTTTAGCTATTACAGGAGTGTTTTTAGATCACTCCTCAGCTTTAAAGAAATTTATGAATGGTGTGAAAATTCCACATTCTATTTTACCTCCAGTTTATGACACTTTAGCGAGTGATATTTTTAGTATTGATTATGATGGGAAAGTGTATAGAATTGGGAACAGATACGGAATATACAAGAGTGAAGATTTGAGCGAGTGGAATTTAGAAAACCGAGGACTTGCTTATAAGATGATACGCAAAGACAAAACCTTATATATAAGTGGGATGGGTGCAGCAAATAGACTTATAAAAGATGAAGTCTATATACCCTTACCAAAAACACCACATATGTTTAGGGATGTAATAATTAAAGATGCTGCTGTTGAGTACTTCTCTACAAAACAGACCACATTACCCTTACCAAACTTACATGATCTTACACTGTATTCCCTTTTACTCGCACTGCATGATGGTAGTTTTTTTAGTGAGTGGTGGGTCTGGGTAAATGACTTCGCTGCGTTTATGCTTTTAGTATTAAGTGTTACAGGAACTATAAGGTGGTATAGAAAAAAGAGACTTTTTAAGAATTCTCTTTAGTCCATCCATTTTCTTGGATCATACCCATCACTTGGTCGAGTAATCTCTTTTTTCTGCAGTTTTTTTACCATTAAAGTATCTACAGATGAAGTAAAACCAAATTTTTCATAAAAACTGATAAGTTCTGACTCTCCATAAGTGTCTACTTCAAGAGCCTCATACTCAACTCCAGCTTCAAGAAAGAACTGTTCCATCATCGCTTTTGCTATACCCTGACCTCGATGCTCTGGTAAAATGGCTAGACTAAGTCTAGGAGTTTTATTCTCTAACTCTCTTGTCCAGATAGCACCAACAACAGTACTCTCAAGAAGTGCATAGAGTCCCAAGTCTTTAGGAGTTAAACCATAAAAGTCATAATATATGTTGAGGTTAGGGGCATCTTTATGAGCATGTTTTGTCATGTTTTGAACGATTTTGCTCTCACTTGAGCGAAGAAAATAGAGGATAGGTGTCATAAGGACTCTTTTTTACGAAGTATACTCTTTATATTGCCATTTGTCTTTTAATCAGTATTTGTGATATAATATTACATAGATATTTTTAGAAGGAGTATGTTATGCAAGTAGCTCAGTATACATTCCAGTCACCTTCGACGAGTCAGGTTCAGGTTGGAAAACTCGATCCAAGTTCGGTTAAAGAAGAAAAAACAGTATCTGCTCCTGTAACAAACCAAACACAGATTAAGGCTCAAAACTTTGCAGCAAATCAAGTACAAGAAGTAAAACCAACTGTTAATGCTACTAGCATTGATATTTATGCTTAGTTAGAGAGTTTACTTTTTAAGTCTTCGAGTATCCACGGCCATTCCCCAAAACCACTTTCAGCATTTATATGTCCAGCATTTTCTAAAACCTTTAGTTCTACCCCAAACTCTTTTTGCAGTTGATGTATCTCTTTGAGATTCATATAGGGATCATTTGTTGAACCGATAAGAAGCACTTCTTTAGCAAATAAATTTTTTGGTGTTTGGCAGGGAAAAAACTCTTGTATCTCTGAAACCTCACAATTCATACTTGGAGGTGCTACAAGGTAGAGTGTCTCCATAGTCTTAAGTATAGTAGTGTTTGCTAGGTGAAACCAGAGTGTATTTGCAAGTGAATGACAGATGACAATATCTGGTCTAAAATCTTCTAGTGCTTTTTCTAACTCATCTCTCCAAACATCAAGCTTTGGTGCATCAAAGTTTGAAAAATGAAGGAAGTGAACATAACCATACTCCTTTGCAAGTTCCCCAGCAAGCCATGATTGCCAATGGGGAAAATCACTTCCACCCCAGCCATGAACTAAGAGAACTTTTTTCGCCATTTATTCGACTATTTTTTTGAAGTTTTTAAGAGTGATGAGTCTGAGTTTATCGCTTTTGAGTTCTTTTAACTCTTTTGAAAAACCATTTTTAGCGACTATAACTAAGATGTCAGGAGTGATGCCAGCAGCAGCACAAGTCTCTTGGAGTTTTGTGAGTTCACTCTTTTTGATTTTAGCATTTGAGTATCTACATACTCCAGCGATAACTTTTTTCGAAGTTGTCTTTGCATAGATATCGAGCTCAACTCCCTCTTCAAAGAAAGGACGAATCTCTTTAATCCTATCTTCTTTGAAGTTTAGTTTTATAAGTTCATAAGAGAGTTGTACGAAAGTAAGTTGCATAAAATCACTACCGCGTTTCTCATATCTCTCAATGAGTTCTGTATTATCACCATCTCTAATCCCTTTAAAAATAGGCGAAACAAAAGCAAACCAAAATCTTAAAAAAGGAGAGTTGAAAATAGCTGTCTGTTTAAAAACACGAATGATTTTTGCCTCACTTAACTCAAAAATAGCATTTTCCCCGACCTCTTTAGCAACACTAGCACGCTTAAATGCAGTCTGTAAACGCGAATCTCCCATAGCTAAACCTGTGAGTATAGAATGATGAAGAGGTAGCCCATCTGTAAGCTCTGTTATGTCATTACGAATGTATCTAAAGTCTGGAAGTATAAGCTCTTGAATAAGTTCAACAGTCTCTTTTGAAGTGTCAAGAGTACCCCAGTTTACACCACCAAAGACAGAAAAAAGCTCTATCGCTCTCTCCATATCTTCAAACTTATGTTCTTTATAAAATGTTCTAAACTGCTCTAGTAGAGTATCTTTACTTAGTATGATGGGTCAGCCTTTAATATGTATATGACATTATACAATAACTTTATTGCGCACTCTATGTGACTACACAAAGACTACACACTTTTAAAGTAAAATACTTCAAAACAAACAAAAAGGAAAGAAAAATGTCAAAATTAAATCTTACAGCTCTACTTTTAGGAGCAGCGTTATTTACAGGTCTTGGTGCAGTTAGTTTAAGTGCTGAAGCTATGAAGTGTGGTGCTGGTAAATGCGGTGGTGAAACAAAAGAAAGTCCGGCAAAGAAATGTGGTGCTGGTAAATGTGGTGGTTCAGATAAAAAATGTGGTGATGACAAGAAAAAGAGTAAAAAAGAAGCTACTAAATGTGGTGCTGGTAAGACTACAGGAAAATGTGGATCAAAATAATCTTTAAAGAGTACCTTATCTAGGTACTCTTAAGTACTTCCTCTTCATTTTATTCACAACAAAAATAACTTTTTTCTTTACACAATGACTACACAGATAAGGAGTACAATGCTTCTATAAAAAAAGGAGTTTATTATGTGTATTAAAGATATATACAAAGAGTTTACATGTTTAAGTGAGTATTCAAAGTCATTAGGGTTGCTAGGTCTAAGACTTATTTTGGCATATACTTTTTTTGCACCAGCAATGATGAAGTGGAATGATATAGGATCAGTAGTACAATGGTTTGACTATATGGGTATCCCATTCCCAACCCTTAATGCTTACATGGCAGCAGGTACAGAGATGGCAGGAGTAGTTTTACTTACACTAGGGCTTTTAACTCGTTTTATCTCTATTCCATTGATAGTCATTATGTTTGTGGCAATCGCAACTGTTCATGGTGTCAATGGGTTTGCTTTTGTAAACGAAGCCGTATCTTTCACTGATGCTTATGTAAATGGTACAGAGGTAAAAGGTACACTCATCGGTCTTCAAAATGGTTATGAACTGGTTTTATACTACACCTTGATGCTTTTTGTACTTGTAGGAAGTGGTGCTGGAAAGTTTTCTTTTGATAGACTAATATTTGGAGAAAAAAACTAAGATGAAAATTCATAGACACTTAGATGTGAAGGGTTAAATGTGGAGTCATTAGCAGACTTTACATCCCGTTTACATATATACGATTTTCCTATTATAGTGTTTTTGCTAAAAGCATTTTTTGTACTTTTTGTAATCATATCTATCTTACTTCTTATCTATGACAGATATATTCAGAGGGAAAACCAACTTCTTATTAACTACCCTCTTATCGGTCGTCTACGTTACTTTTTTTATGCCCTACGCGATCCGATGCGTCAGTACTTTGGGGATGAAAAGTTTTATGAGTCTTTTGATAAGGTAGAATGGGTACTCAATTCCTCAGAGAGAAAGTCACCTTATGTCTCTTTTTCACCAGCACAACCCCAAAAGAGTGCAAGGCTTAGTATAAAAAATGCAAACTGTGTTTTAAATACAGAAGCTGTATCTGCTGCGTTTAGTGTGACATTTGGTCAAGATGTAAAAAAACCTTTTACTACAAAGTCTATTTTTGGTCGAAGTGCTATGAGTGATGGTGCTATCTCTCCTGAGGGAACCCGTGCTTTTTCTAAGGGTGCATATCTTGGAGACTTTCCTATAAACACAGGAGAAGGGAGTTTGACTTCTAACTTCCTCTACACACATAAGTATAAAAAAGAGAATGATAAATACCTTGATACTTATGAGGGAACTTTTTTTGCCAAAGGTATCTACAAAATAATGAAATTTTTCTTTCATCAAGCAGGGGCAGAAGCAGTCTATCGTAACTTGATTATTGATGCGAATGATGCTGAGAGTTATCTGTTTGATTGTGCAAGTTTAGTCTGTTACCGTATCAACTGGAAAGCACCTCTATCAGATTTTCCAGAGGAAGTACCTGCTGATTTACCTGACATCATTTTTCAAATGGGAAGTGGTTTGTATGGTGTTCGTCATAGCGATGGCTCTTTTGATGAAGATAGATATAAAAAAACTATGTGCTTTGCTAAAATGACCGAAATAAAGATGGCTCAAGGAGCAAAACAGACAGGCGGGAAACTTCTTGGAAGTAAGGTAAGTGAGGCTATCGCATACTATCGAGGTGTTGAGGCTCATAAAGACCTTTTCTCTCCAAACCAATTTCCTTTTGCACAAACACTAGAAGACCTTTTTGACTTTATGGGAAGGCTTAAAATACTCTCAGATAAACCGGTGGGAGTAAAGATAGTTATCTCATCACGAGAGGGTTTTATGGAGTATGCAAGTCTTATAAAGGAGCGAATTGATGCAAAAAGTAATGCTTATCCAGACTTTATCACTATTGATGGTGGGGATGGAGGAAGTGGTGCTGCACCTTTAGAGATGATGATGACAGTTGGGATGACTATATCAAAAGCTCTTTATATCGCTGATACTACATTAGTGAGTCTAGGTGTTCGTGATAGTGTAAAAATAATCGCGAGTGAGAAAGTCTTAACCCCTGATGATGCGATTGTACTTTTTGGGGTTGGAGCAGATTATGTGGCGATAGCTAGGGCATTTATGATGAGTGCTGGTTGTATTCGTGCACGTGAGTGTTCTGGGGCAAATGGAAGAAGCTGTCCTGTTGGACTAGCAACACAAGATAAATCAAAGCGTGCTTCATTTTTAACAGAAAAAAAAGCTATAAATGTTGCTTCATATCATGGACAACTTGTGTATGGAATCCGTAATTTACTTGCTATTATGGGACTCAAAGATATAAGAGAACTGAGTAAATCAAATCTCATTTTTAAAGACCATACAGGTAAAACATATATGAATGTAAATCATTATTTTGAAGAATCTGTAGTTGAGTAAGTAAAGCGAGTACACAAAAACTGCACACTTTTAGAGTATAATTATTACAAGATGAAAAAAGGAGCCTATTATGTGTATTCCTCATGGAGCCGGTGGCTCAAAAGACAATGGTTTTATAAAAGAAGATAAACCAAAAAAACATATCAAAAGAGTTTCTAAAGAAGAATTTGAAAAAGGTGATCCTGATTTTGTAGATGAGCGAACTTCAGTGTATGAACCTAAAGGCAAAAAGTCCTTTTTTAGTGCAATTCTAGACTAATGGACTACATAAAAAGAAGAGCCTTTTTAAAGGCAGGTTTTCTCTCCTCAGCTGTTATAGTGATGAACGGTTGTAGTGTCTTTGGTGTAACAACCCCTCGTGATACCATCAAAGTTTTACAAAATGACCTTTTCCCAAAAGCAAAAGAACTTGGTATAAATACAGCTGATTACATTAGTATAGTGCTCAAACATTCTCGTATCACTCAAGAAGATAAACAGTATCTTAAAAATGGTGTGAAGTGGCTCAACGAAAGTGCTGTAGATATGTATAAAAAACAGTACACGAAACTTTTGGTGCAGGAACGTCAAGCAGTCTTAAAGAGTTTTGCACAAGAGAGTTGGGGTAGCTCTTGGTTAGATACGATTTTACGTTATACATTTGAAGCAAGTTTTGGTGATCCTGTATATAGTGGAAATAATAATGAAGCTGGCTGGAAATGGCTGGAGTTTTCGGGTGGAAATCCAAGACCAATAAAGGTGTTTTTATGATGTATGATGTCTGTATCATAGGAAGTGGAGCAGGTGGCTCACCCATAGCATATGAGTTATCAAACGCAGGCTTTAACGTGCTAGTCCTTGAAAAAGGTGAACTCTATGATGAGTCTACTTTTAGTAAAGATGAGTTAGCCGTCTCAAGAAGAGATATGTTTACCCCTCCTTTAAAAGAACAAAAACATATTATAAATGAGTATTCTCAGTCTGGGAAATTCACCCGTTATGATGGAGAAAAATCAGGCTGGAATTTTTGGAATGGTTCTATGGTTGGAGGAAGCTCTAATCTTATGAGTGGGTATTTTCATCGTATGAAACCAAAAGATTTTGAACTTTTAAGCTCTTATGGAGAGGTTAAAGGTGCAAATATTGTTGATTGGTGTATCACTTACGATGAACTTGAGCCTTACTATGATAAGGTAGAAAAAGTTATAGGTGTAAGTGGTCGTATTGTAAAACATAAATTCCAAGAACCGCGTTCAACTCCGAATTTACCCTATCCTATGTTAGAGACAAGTGAAGTGACTTCTTGGTTTGATGAGGCTTGTAAAGATTTAAAGTTTACTGCAATTCCAACACCTCGTGCAGTACTGAGTCAAAATGCACTAGGACGAGATGGATGTTACTACTCAAATTTCTGTGGTAGTTATGGATGTTCAAGTGGAGCAAAGGGGAGTGCAAGGGCTGCACTACTTCAAAAGTGTGATGCCACAGTGATAACTGATGCTTTTGTTTATAAACTAGATTCTAAAAAGGGAAAAGTCACAAGGGCTTACTACTACACAAAACATGGGGTAAAGCATGTTATAAATGCTAAAATATTTGTACTCTCAGCCCAAGCGATAGAGTCTTCTCGTTTATTGCTTAATTCTAAAAATGAAGAGTTTCCCAATGGAATGGCAAATTCTAGTGGAGAGTTAGGTAAGAACCTTGTATTTTCTGCTGGTGGCGCTGGAAGTGGACGGTTTATCTTCGAAAATCTTACAAAAGAGCAACAATCTGCACTAATGCAACCGGGACTCTTTTTTAACCGAAGTCTGCAAGACTGGTATGATTATGATGATGGTTGTCGAAAGTATAAAGGTGGGACAATCGACTTTCTTTTTGAACATCAAAACCTTATAAGTCGTGTAAATCGGGAAATGTATGATGAAGAGGGCAATCTTCTTTGGGGTAAGAAACTAGAAGATAAAATCCATAAAAGGCTAACAACTTCACGGGTGCTAACTTTTGAAGTTTTTAATGACTGGTTGCCAACTGATAACTGTAATGTTGCAGTTGATGATGAAGTAAAAGATAAGTACGGTGTCCCAGTCGGTGTAATCAACCTAAACTCTCATCCTCAAGATTTAGAAGTAGGTGAGCACTTAGCAAAAAAAGCAGTAGAAGTGTTAGAAAAAATGGGTGCAGTTGAGATAGACTATAGTATTTCAGCAAGTCCACCGCCAAATCTTGTAGCAGGAGGCTGTCGTTTTGGAGATAACCCTCGTACTTCTGTGCTAGATAAAAACTGTAAAGCACATGACTTAGATAACCTTTATGTGACAGATGCATCTTTTATGCCAACGGGAGGAAGTGTTCCTTATACTTGGACTATTTATGCGAACTCTTTTCGTGTGGCAGATGTTATAAAGAAAGTGCTACATTTAGGATAGGTTTTAGAAGTAATACCCAAGCTTTAGGCTCAGGCGTTCATGGACCCCCATAAGATTAAATGCAGTAGCAGTATCTTTGGAAGGTTGTATATATCTATAGTCAAAATTTACTTTGATTATATCGGCCAATCGTGTTTCGTACTCGATGTAGTAAACTTGCTCATCATAATCCAAATCTATAATCACTCCACCAATAAGAGCTGAGTCTTGTGCATCATTAAGTGTATACCTAGTACCTATAAACAGATCATTTTGAAACAGTTCAAAAAGCTTTAAGTCATTATATTTGTCGTTTTCCAAAGTAGTGTATGAGTAGTACTCAGCGATAAGACCTAAGTTAGCTTCTTTATAAACCTGTGTCATTGTATGTTCCACACCAAGACCTAAGTGTATATAGTCTGAAATCTTGTCATTATTAATGACATCAGCATATACTGCTTCAAGTTTTATAAGAGTAGCATTTACAACCATTGTATTGTAAGTTAAGAATTTATTTACTAGGTAAGCATTCTCTTGTATAGAAAGACTATTGGAGTCGATATTGAATTTTTGAGTGTAATACCTTTGAGAATCATAGCCATTTTCAAAAATAACAGAGTAATCAATTGGGTAGTCTGAATCTGTTGAGGCTGAGTACTTCAGATAGACACTTGGTCTTGTGCTACCCTCCTGCGATAAAAGCTCATTATCATAGACAAGTGGTGCTGTCCCAATTGGTGTTTGTACTGTAGAGGGAAAATAGTAGTAAACATAAGGAAATGCTGACATTTGACGTGACTGCTCGTAGAGTTTAACAATGATAGACAACTCACCATTCTCTGTAAAGTGGGAGTATGAAGCATTCCAAGAACCGAGTTTATCTTTATAAAAAGGATCAACACGGAGTTCATCACTGTTAAAGTTATCTGTGATATTTCGAACTTCTAGTGCACCCCAAAAACGGATGTTTTTACCAAAGAGTATCTGGTCATCTTCAAAGTCATACTGTGCATACAGTTCATCAACTCTTATAAATGATCTATCTGTCTGTTGATTGTCATCTTCAATATTAAAGTCATGGTAGTCTTGTTGTGCTCTTATTTTTGCTTTTGCGGTAAAGTCATCTTTAGTGTACTTGATTTCTAAGTTTGCTAAACCTGTAATGTTAAAAGGATTTTTACCTTGAGGTGCTTGTAGGTATGACTGTCCAATTAAATCAAAATTTCCTTGAAAAGAAATATCATTTAAAAAACTACTAAGTTGTACCGAGTGACAAATTTCTTTAGGTTTTGCATATAAAATAGTTGTACTCAGAAGGAAGATTAAAGAAATAATAATAGTCTTTTTTTTCATATTATTTTCCTTTATATTATTTTTTAATCATTTTTTCATTTTAATGTAGTACAATTTTATAACTATACTTCTCTATCGAAGCATATAATAGTATCTAAAAAGTATACTATTAAATAAGGTTAAGGAAAATAATATGAAAAAAATGACATGTATTTTGATGTTTATGCTACTGAGTGCATATACAGCACAAGCAGCAACATTTACACAAACATCAGGTGGCGACGAATACACCGTAGCTATAAAAAGTGATGGAACACTCTGGACATGGGGTCTCAATACTAATGGTCAGTTAGGTGATGGAACTACAACAAGTGCTGTATCTCCTAAACAGACAGGAGCAGACATAACTTGGAGTAGTATAGCAGCAGGTGCTAAGCATACTGTAGCTCTTAAAACAGAACCTGTAGATGGTAATGTGACACTTT
>NZ_JAEMVC010000032.1 GCF_029215985.1 Sulfurimonas sp. SAG-AH-194-C21 | reverse complement strand
GTCATCCTCTTCACGAATATCTTTGATAATAAATATATTACCCATACTGCTCTTCCACCTCTGACCTACTTTGAACTCTATAAATTCATATTCCACTGTTTTGACTCTCTCATTGTAATTTTATGCCGCCTTTTAATCTAAATAGAGACTATGAATTAGTATTTTATAATTTTGATTGTGTTTGGCTGATGTATCGCCAGTGATTACCAGTGTTTCATTGTCATCATCAAAGTGAAAATTCTGCTGAGTCATTTTTAATTGTGTTTCAAATTCTATGTCATTTATCTCAGGTAAGACAACATTTATATCACTTGGCGTGTGAATCTGAAAAATCACAGGTGTCATTTCACGGAATAATCTACTATCACCAACATGATAAGCTACTTCAAACTTATTAAATCCCATTGCAGTCTCCGGTGTGATGGCATTCCAGGCTAAAAAAGTGCTAATCGCTTCTTTGTTTATTTCTTCTTTTGTAAGTGACATATTTATTCCTTCAAGTTATTGTTAGGGAGTAATTTTAGCTCTTTTTGACTTAATTACAAATACAGAAAGACAAGAATACCAAGACCTAAAAAAAGTGAAAGTTAAATTAATTGTTATACTGTCCTCTGACTTCTAATTTAATAATAAAATATACATCATTTTGCTAAAATGGCATATATTTAAATCATAGAGTTAGCTATGACTTAACCAACAACTATGCCAAAAAACGTTATAGATTAAATCATAAAAGAACTCGTATTCTCAAGATGACAAAACTATCTCAAGTAAAGATATTGATAAGTAGTAGGAAATAAAGGAAAATAATATGAATAGAAACGCAAAAATTCAAAAACTATATGACAAACGACTAAAACGTGCCCGTGCGAAGTTAAAAACTTCTTCTAAACCACCTTATATTTCTAAGGCTGATAGAGCTGCAGCAGAACTAGAAAACTCTACAGTCAAAGCTGATAAGAAAGATATATGAAAGTACAAACACTCCAAGACCTAGCAAAGTTGGTAGACTACTCGTTGATGAACACACTTAACTGTGATCCTGATGCAACTGAGGATGGTGTAGACCACTCTCCAAGAGAAGTATTCTCTGGACACTTTGTTCCAGTAAAACCAACACCGATTAAAAACCCAAAGTACATTGCCCATAGTAAAACTCTGTTTAATGAACTTGGATTTTCTGATAGCCTTGCAGAGTCAGATGAATTCATTCATATGTTCTCAGGAGACCTTTCACAACTACCAGAACCCATGAGTAAACTCGGTTGGGCATGTGGGTATGCTCTTTCTATCTACGCAACTGAGTACTACCAACAGTGCCCTTTTAATACTGGCAATGGATATGGCGATGGTCGTGCCATGTCAGTTCTTGAAGCCCTACTTAATGGTAAACGCTGGGAAATGCAACTTAAAGGTGGTGGTCAAACTCCATACTGCCGTGGTGCCGATGGTCGAGCAGTTCTGCGTTCAAGTGTTCGTGAGTTTTTAGCACAAGAACATATGCATGCACTTAGGATTCCTACATCACGCTCTTTATCTTTGTATACTTCAAATGAAGAAAAAGTTCAACGTCCATGGTATAGAGAAAACTCCTACTCCAAAGACCCTGAAGTGATGATAGAAGAAGCTGTTGCAATTACAACGCGAGTTGCACCTTCGTTTATTCGAGTGGGTCAAGTCGAACTTTTTGGTCGTCGTGCCCGTAAAAATGAGCACCCAAACGCGATGCAAGAGTTAGAGATGATAGTACTGCATCTTATTGACCGTGAGTACAGTGATGCTATAGATAAAAACTTAACACTCGCAGAAAAAGTACTCTTACTTGCAAGTGAGTTTAGAGCTCGCCTTACATCACTTGTGGCAAACTGGATTCGTATTGGTTACTGCCAAGGAAACTTCAACAGTGATAACTGCGCGGCAGGAGGTTTTACACTTGACTATGGTCCTTTTGGATTCATCGATGTGTTTGACCCTGAGTATCAACCGTGGACAGGTGGAGGAAAGCACTTCTCATTTTTTAACCAACCAAATGCAGCAGAGAAAAATTTTCATGTGTTTTGTATGGCACTATCACCTTTACTGAGTTCAAATAAGGACTCATTAGAAAAACTAAATGAGATTAGAGTTGACTTCTCAAAAGTTATGCAAGTAGAGATGCAAAAGATGTGGTCTGCCAAACTTGGACTTATTACTTTTGATGGAGGTCTGTTTAAAGAGCTCAAAGGACTTATGCTAGAGACTTCTGTTGATTATACTATCTTCTTTCGTGAGCTTTCATCACTACCCCAAGACATCGAAGCTCTTAAAAAAAGCTTCTACAAAAAACAACTCAGTGAAGCAACTCTCAAAAGTTGGTCGACATGGCTTAAAATGTGGAATATACTTATAGATGTTAACGATTCAGAATCAAAAGAAGAGCTCTCAAAAAAGATGAAACTTGTTAATCCAAAGTACTCTCTGAGAGAGTGGTATCTTGTACCCGCATATCAACAAGCTACACAAGGAAACTATACTCTAATAAGAGAGATGCAAGAAATCATGATAGACCCATATGCTGAGCAGTCAAAAGAGATACAAGAGAAATACTACAGACTAAAACCAACTGAGTTCTTTGAAGTAGCGGGTATATCTCATATAAGTTGCTCGTCTTAATCTAGGTCTAGTTTAAGTCCACGAGCCTTAGCTATTCTCTCTAACATAGCATTGAGTTTACCCGTTGAACGGATCTCTATGACAGCGGATATAACTCCATAAAGTGCAACATGAGTTAAGAACTCGGCTACATCTTTACAGCCAGACTCTTCCATGTTTTTATCTAAGCTTATTTTTTGAACTTCGGTGAGTGTAATGCTAAGTTCAACTGATACTTCTTCGACTGATTCTTCAGGGTTTCTTATAGTAAACTTTTGCATTTTAAGTGCTGCGACTTTGATATATGAAGAGATATCGTCAAAACCATTTTCGGCGACTCTTAAATCGATAGTCTCTTTTTGTGATAGTGTTACTTTAAAGTTTATATTCATAGGCGAATTTTATCTTCTTAATACTTAAAGTTTAACCGCCAAGCATAGACTATTAATCATAATTTAGCTAAAATAATACTCATATGAAAAACATCATCAAATTAATTATTACTATCGCTATTTTTTACTTTCTTTTTAGAGAAATTGACTTCGTAGAATTTAGTAAAATCATTTTTAACTCTCATGGTGGATGGATAGCGGTTGCTTTACTAATGCAACTCATTTCTACTTATCTTGCAGCATACAGATGGTTCAAAATCTCACAACTTTTAGTTTTTAAAGAAAAACTCTCTTTTTATGTACAAAGCTATTTTAAAGGGACTTTTTTTAACCAAGTTTTACCATCAAGTATCGGTGGTGATGCAGTTCGCATAATCGACTTAACACGAAAAGAGTATGAGAAAAAAGAAGCATTTTATGGTGTTTTTGTTGATCGTGTAGTAGGTCTAGTAGGTCTTTTAGTCCTTAACTTACTTGCAACATTAATCTTCTTTGGTACCTTTGATAACGACTTTTCTTTTCTTATCATCTTTATCACACTTGGAGGAATTATCAGTTTTTCGCTCCTATTTCAACTCCATAGATTAACATTTTTAGAAGATATCAAGGTTTTAAATCTACTTGTACGTTTAGCAAAGAGACTTAATTCTTTATATGCTTCACGAATGTTACTCATCAAACACATAAGCATCTCTGTTATCGTGCACCTTTTTTCAGTGCTTACGATGTATGGACTCTCTTTAGCACTAGGTCTAGACCTTAGTTTTCAAACACTTCTTATAGCAGTTCCACCTGTCTTTTTACTGACTATCGTACCTATATCTTTAGCGGGATGGGGTGTTCGTGAGGGTGCTATGATAGGGATCTTTATGCTTATCGGTGCAGACCCGACAAAAGTACTTGCAATGAGTATACTTTATGGTTTACTTCTTATAGTAAGTGCAACTCCAGGTGCTTACTTCTGGATAAAAAGTAAAAAGGCTACCTAGACTTTATATATCACTTCTTAGAGGACAAATCCTCGCCTTTGGCTCTGCGCCTCACGAACTAATATATAAAGTCTAAGAAGAATACAAAAAGAATGATAAACAAGGATTGATAACAATGAACGTAGATACAATGAGACAAATAGATTATTTTGCAGGAGTGCCACTAGCATTTGGTGCAACACTTGTGAAAAAAACTCTTGACTTTTTTATGCCACCAAAAAAGGCTAAGGCTAAAAATGTTCTTTTAATTGAACTCTCAGAGATGGGAAGTGCTATTTTAGTTGATCCTGCTATGCGTAAAATCAAAGAAAATATCGAAGGTGATCTCTACTTTGTTATTTTTACTAAAAACAAAGCCTCTCTACAACTTCTAGGAACTGTAAAAGAAGAGAACATCTTTACTATTGATGACAGTGGTTTAGTTGGTATCTTAACGAGTACTCTGAAGTTTTTAAAATGGTGTAGAGAAAAAGAGATAGACTCAGTTATAGACCTTGAGCTTTTCTCTCGTTTTACGGCACTTTTAACTGTTGGAAGTGGCGCTGTAAACCGTATTGGTTTTCATGCTTTTCACAACGAAGGGCTTTACCGTGGTGACTTACTTACTCATAAAGTAGCTTACAATGCTCATCAGCATATCGCTAAAAACTTTATTGCTCTTGTGGATGCACTACTGAGTGAAAAACAAGAACTTCCATTTCTCAAACGTGTTATCTCTGATGATGAAATCAAAATTGCTAAAGCGACTATTTGTGAGGAAGAACAAGCTTCTATCATTGCAACTGTATCTGGAATGTATGAAGGTTTTGATAAGAACAAAAACCATATCGTTTTAGTAAACTCAAATGCCTCAGACCTTCTTCCTCAAAGAAGATGGGATAGAGCAAACTACGGTGAAGTTATCAAAAAAATGCTTAGTGCAAATGAAAATGTAGTAGTTCTTTTAACTGGAGCACCTTCAGAAAAAGAGGGAGCACAACTCCTAACTGATTATGTATCAGATAAGCGCTGTATAAACTTTGCAGGAGGAGTAAAGTTTTTAGAACTTCCAGCTCTGTACTCAGTATCTGCATTTATGCTAACAAACGACTCAGGTCCTGCACACTTTGCCTCTATCACAGATATGCATACTTTTGTTATTTTTGGCCCTGAAACGCCAGCTCTTTATGGTTCACTCGGTCCAACTACACCTATCTATTCTGCTATGAGCTGTTCGCCTTGTGTATCTGCTTCAAACCATAGAAAAACACCATGTTCAGATAACCAATGTATCAAGATAATTACACCTGAGTGGGTATTTAACACTCTAAAATTCAAACTAGATGCACTTGCTAACTAAAGAGCATCTCCCTCTATTTTATTTCATCTCTTTTGTAGCTGCGTTTAGGCTACTGATAGCTCCTCACTTGGGGCTTGGTGCAGATGAAGCACACTACCTCATTTATGCCCTTAACTTAGACTGGAGTTACTTTGACCACCCTCCTCTTGTTGGTTGGGTTCAGTACATTTTCACCTCTGTTTTTGGTATAGATGAACTTGGCTCTCGTGTCAGTGCTATTACTATTGGATTTTTCACTTCTATTTTTGTATATAAACTAATACACCAGATAAATGCTAATGCGAAACTAGCATTTATCGCTATTTTAGCTTTAAACGCCATGTTCATTTTTAATGCTCTGTTTTTGATGCTTATGCCAGACACCTTACTTTTTTTACTTATAGTGCCTATCATCTTTGCTGTAGATGCACTACAAAAAAATGATAGCTTAAAAAACTGGTTTGTTCTCGGTGTTTTAATTGGTTTAGCAGGTCTTTCAAAGTACACAGCTGTTCTTTTTATTCCTCCGATTATTATTTATTTTATTGTTAAGAAAAACTATAAACTTTTTATATCACCTAAGATACTTGTGGCTATAACAGTTGCTCTTATTATTGTAAGCCCAGTTCTATACTGGAATATGCAAAACGACTGGGCAAGTTTTGCTTACCAAAGTAATCATGTAGTCGGAAGTTCACATATAAATTGGCAAGGTTTTACTCAGTCCATAGTTGCTCAACTAGTAGCTTATAACCCATTTCTTTTTACGCTCTCCTTTTACGGACTCTACCGTGCGTTTAAGTCAGATAATGATGTTTTATTTATAGCAGCACTCTTTGGAGCGACCCTGCTTATCTTTTTTACCTACTTTAGTTTATACAAGACTGCTCTGCCACATTGGTCTGCACTTTTTTATCTTCTTTTTGTTCCTATTGGTACTTATTATCTGTATGAAACATCTTTGGCTTGGAAACGCTACTTAAAATTTGCCATAGGTTTTGGACTGCTTCTTTCTTCTCTTATCTACATTGAGATAGCAACAAAAGTTATTCCTTTACCTGATGAAAATTCTATTCAACTTGATGTATATGGTTTTGAGAAAATCATGAAAGAGGCAAATGCTCAGATAAAAGACCCAAAGAATGAAGCTATAGGAGTTACACTTTGGACACTTGCTTCTCGTGCTATAGTTTATAATGAGTCTTATGAGTCTGAAGTTTATCTTCTTGATGATAGATACGATCAGTTTGATATTTGGGAAACAAGCACTCCAAAAGGTAAAGACATAATAGTCATAGATATAAACTTTGCACATAAAGATATAGCTACTTATATGATTTGTGATGGTGTGCAAAAGCTCTCTGCATTTAAACTCCTAGAGACAAATGTAAATGACAATGTCACTCTTTATAAATGTACTAACTACCAAGGCATACGATGATATTTTCTAAACTACAGTTTTCTCTGTTTATCACTCTTACTTTAGTACTAATAGTCCTCTCATACTTTTACATAGACAAGAGTGTTTCTCTGTACTTTATAGAACATGCAGATATATATAAGGCTTATGGTAAAGAGGTGAGCAGACTTGGAGAATCACATTGGTACATTGGAATTGCACTTATTGGGATTTTTTACTACAAGTTTATAAAAACAAATGAACTCTACAAACAAAGATTTCTTTTTTTACTCTATGCAAACCTTTTTTCAGGGATAATCAGTATAGTTACAAAGGTGCTCATCGGACGCCTTCGCCCATGGAAACTAGAAAATGGCGAAGATGATTTTGGTTTTTTAATATCCCAAAATCCAGACTTCTCGTTTTTAGAAAACATCAAGTATCAAGTAGATATGTTAGTACAAGACTCCACTCACTACAGCTCATTTCCATCGGGGCATACAACAACAAGTCTCACTATCTTTATATTTATGATGATACTTTTTCCTAAACAGTATTATCTATGGATAAGCATCACTATACTTGGGGTAAGTGCTAGAATTTTAGCAAATGACCATTTTGTGAGTGATGTTTTAGCAGGAATACTTCTTGGTGTCATTTCAACTCTATTTATCTACTCAAAAATGAAGGAAAGAATTGAAAAAAATTATTAAAAAAGTTTTACTTGGACTTGTATTTTTAATTGCCATTTATGGTGTTGGACGCTTTATTGATGTGTCTTATGGCTCTTTGCAGTTTGTTAAACGCCAGCCTTATTTAGTTTCTCAAACTCAAACTTCTATGGCTATAAAGTGGCAAACTCCTAAATCAGAAGTGGGAAAGGTTCTTTATGGTCTAAGTCCTGACACCCTCATAAATGTTCTTAATGAATCAGAGACTTCAAAAAAGCATTTCCTCACCTTAGGTAAATTAAACGAATGTACACAGTACTACTATAAGGTAATCTCACCTTCATTAATCATTGACAATAACGGCAGGCACTTTAGAACTCTCTGTAAAGAAAAACAGACACAAAGACTATGGGTCATAGGTGATAGCGGGAAAGTTGGGGCAAATCAAAGAGAAGTCTATGCACAACTCTACAAGTACATAAAAAATGACTACAAAGAGTTGGATATGTGGTTACTGTTAGGGGATAATGCCTATCCGAGCGGTACACAAAAACAGTTTAATAAAAAACTATTCAAACCCTTTAAAGAACTTGTTAAACGCTACACTCCTTGGGCAGTTGCAGGAAACCATGATGCACGTCGTTGGGCTTTTTACGATATATTTGATTTTCCTACAAATGCAGAAGCGGGTGGAGTGGCATCTCTGCATGAAGAATTTTACTCTGTGGAAGATGCAAACCTCCACCTTATAGTTCTTGATAGTGAGACTATTAGTCGCGCTAAAGATGGTGATATGGCAGAGTGGTTACGCAGAGACCTAAGGGCAAATAAAAAACCTTGGGTGATAGTTGCATTTCACACACCTCCCTATAGTGATGGTGGACATAAGTCTGATAGCTACTGGGATAGTCGAGGTAGACTGATGGATATGAGAGAGACATTCGTACCCATCTTTGATGAGTTTGGTGTAGACTTAGTTTTAAGTGGGCATTCTCATGGTTATGAGCGCTCAAAACTCATCATAAACCATTTAGGTAAAAGCGATACTTTCACTCAAAATAATATACTTCAAGATAGAAAAACTAACTATATAAAATCAGCAATTAAGAAAAAAAACAGTGGAACTATCTATCAAGTCTGTGGCTCATCAGCTAAACTTGATGGTGCAACTTACAATCACCCTGCACTCCCATACTCACTTGAAGAGATGGGTTCACTTATAATCGAACTCACACCAACGACACTTACATCAAAGTTTTTAAATATTAATGGTAAGATTGCAGATGAATTTACAATAACAAAAACAATTAGGAAAAAATAATGAAAGACAAGATAAGTATAATAATTTTAGCTGCTGGAAAAGGTAGCCGTATGAAGTCTCCCAAGGCTAAAGTGCTGCACTCCATTAGCGGAAAACCTATGCTTTACCATATCATCAAAGCTTCTTTAGAGCTCTCAAATGACATTACAGTTGTTATCGCGCATCAAAAAGAAGAAGTTCAAGCACAAATGGAGTCTTTTTTTGATGATATAAACTTTGTAGTTCAAGATGCGAAAAACTTTCCAGGAACTGGTGGTGCTATGAAAAATGTAGCACCAAAAAACGAGAAGGTTTTAGTACTTAATGGAGATATGCCTCTTATCACAGCTGATGCACTTCAAGGTTTTTTAGATACTGATGCGGATGTCATCATGTCTATTTTTGATTTAAAAGATCCTAGTGGATACGGTCGTGTTATTATCGATGCTAACAATCAAGTGCAATATATAGTTGAGCAAAAAGATGCAAATGAGACTGAACTTCTTACAACTACAGTAAACGCAGGGATATATGCTTTTAGTAAAAGTGTAATTGAAAAGTACATTCCACTACTGAGTGATGATAATGCACAAAAAGAGTACTACTTAACTGATGTTGTAGCACAGGTTAAAAAAGATGGACTTAGCATTGCTCCTTTACTTGTGGATGAAGAGCATTTTAAGGGTGTAAATTCTAAGGTAGACCTTAGTGATTCTGAAGAGATAATGCAAAATAGAATCAAGACAAAATGGATGAATGCTGGTGTTATTATGCAACTACCTTCTACTATATATATCGAGGCTTCGGTGGCGTTTGAAGGTGAATGTATTGTTGAAAATGGCTGTCGTATATGTGGTGAAACGTTGATCAAAGAGTCACATATAAAATCAGGTTCAGTAGTAGAAGATAGTATCGTGAAAAACTCAGATGTAGGGCCTTTGGCACACCTTCGTCCTGCCTCGTACATAGAGGACACTCACATAGGAAACTTTGTAGAGGTCAAGAAGTCCTCTCTTAAGGGCGTTAAAGCAGGACATTTAAGCTACTTGGGTGATTCACAAATTGATGAGGGGACTAACATTGGTGCGGGAACGATTACTTGTAACTATGATGGCGTTAAAAAGTTTAAGACTATCATCGGTAAAAATGTTTTTATCGGAAGTGACACACAACTTATAGCTCCTGTTACCATTGAAGATGATGTTATGATAGCTGCTGGAACTACGGTACCTAGTGGAGTAGTTAAAAGCGGTGTTTTAGCACTGAGTCGAACGAAAATGCGAACTGTAAAGGACTACTTCTACAAACATTTCAAAGTCTAAGTATAGATTAGGTAAAATTACAAAAATAAATAAAAAGATTTAAAACTTATGAATATTCCAGATACTCTACTGCAAAACAAAAAAATACTTTTAGGTGTTACAGGTTCTATAGCCTGTTATAAGTCACTTGAACTAGTGCGTCTTTTTGTAAAAGCTGGAGCAGAAGTAAAAGTTGTGATGAGTGAGAGTGCTAAAAAGTTCGTAACACCACTCACATTTGAAACACTTACATCAAACAGAGTTCTAGATGATACAAATGAGTCATGGGTAGACTCGTTTAACCATATAAAAACGACAGAGTGGGCAGATATTTTTGTTATAGCACCAGTAACTGCAAACACTATGGCAAAACTCTCGCATGGCATTGCGGACACAATGTTACTTCAATGTGCCCTTGCGTTTAGTGGACAAAAAGTTCTTGCACCATCAGCAAATACAAATATGATTCATAATCCAATCACTTTAGAGAATATCAAAATACTCAAAAATTCAAATTATACTTTTGTAGATACTCAAATAAAAGAACTCGCATGTAAAACTGTAGGTGATGGAGCTATGGCTGAGCCTATAAATATCTTTTGGGCTACGGCTAAAGAGCTTCTCAAAGATGAATTTTGGAGTGATAGAGATGCGATAGTTACAGGTGGTGGAACGATAGAGAAAATAGATGATGTACGTTTTATCTCTAACTTTTCAAGTGGGAAGATGGCTTCGGCAATGGCTACAGCACTATACACCAAAGGTGCAAATGTAAAACTAATAAGTACAAAGTTTGATACAGACTTACCAACTGGGATAAACATCATTAAAGTCCAAGCAACACAAGAGATGTATGAGTCTGTGGTAAATGCAGCAGCACAGTCAAAATCTGATGCGAATAAGAAACCCTACCTTTTTATGGCTGCTGCTGTAAGTGACTATGTTCCAGATGATAAGCAAAGCGGTAAACTTAAAAAAGACAGTATCGGGGATGAGTGGGAATTAAAACTCACTAAGAACATAGACATATTATTTAATATTAAAAAAGAAAACCTTTGTGTAATTGGATTTAAAGCCGAGATGGATAAAAATAGTGCAAAAGAAAATGCTGTAAAAATGTTAAAAAACAAGAACTTAGATGCAGTATGTCTAAATGTTTTAAAAGACTCTAATAGTTTTGGAACTGATACAAATAAAGTTGAGTTTATCACTAAAGACTCTTCAATTTTAATCCCAAGTGCACAAAAACTTAATATCGCTTTTAATATTTTAGAAAATGCAAAAAGTATATAAGGACTCTTATGAATAAAGCAAAACATATTGCCATAATCATGGATGGAAATGGACGTTGGGCAGAGCTTCAAGGAAAGAAAAGAGTTAAAGGACATGAAGCAGGTGCTAAGGTAGTTAAAGATATCACTACTTACTGCTCAAAATCATCTGAGATACAAAGACTCACTCTTTATGCATTTTCAACAGAAAACTGGAAGCGACCACGTTTAGAGGTAGAGTTTTTAATGAAACTCCTCAACACTTATCTCAAAAATGAACTTCCTGTTTACATAGAAAACAATGTCCGTTTTGAGTCTATTGGTGACATTAAAGCTTTTTCTAAAACACTTCAAAAGACTATTAGAATGGTAGAAGAAAAGACTGCACATTGCGATGGACTTATCCAATCACTAGCATTAAACTATGGTGCACAAGATGAGATGATACGAGCTATAAACACTCTTAAAAATTCTAAAGAAGAGATAACACTAGAGATGATGAGTAATGAACTAGATTGTAAACATAATGTTGATTTATTTATTCGAACAGGTGGAGACCATAGACTCTCAAACTTTTTACTCTGGCAATCAGCATATGCGGAACTCTTTTTCACAGATACACTTTGGCCTGATTTTACACCTAACGAGTTAGAAAAAATCATAAAAAAATTCACAAAAGTCGAACGTCGTTTTGGAGGTCTTAAGTGATAGAACTCAGTATTGCTTTTATTTTTGGTCTACTTTTTGGCTCTTTTTTAAATGTCGTTATTTTACGTATTCCTAAAGAAGAGAGTGTTGTTTTTGATGCCTCTTACTGCTACTCATGTAAGTCTAAACTCAAACCTTGGCATAATATACCTCTTTTTTCATGGATTTTTCTTCGTGGAAAATGCTCTTTTTGTAAGAGTAAAATATCTATTCAGTATCCGCTGATTGAACTTACTTCTGCACTTATCTTTGCAGCTATCGCATCACAGTATGGTCTTAGTTTTCCTGCATTTTTAATAGCTCTGAGCTTTTTAATGTTACTCGCACTTTCAATGATAGACTTTAAATACAAAATGGTTCCAGACTCACTTAATATTTTAGCAATTGTCTTTGCTGTTTTTGGTGCATGGAGCATACCAGGAATAATTCTAAACTTTCAAAATGCACTGCTTTTTGCTGGTGGATTTACACTGCTACGTTTTATACTCTCTTACTATCTTACATCATCTGTATATAAGGCAAGCCTCAAGACAAAAACATCATGGAACAGACACTATGATAGAACTCCTTTTATAGAGGCTATGGGAGAAGGTGACATTATGGTTGCTGCAACTATGGGAGCTCTTTTAGGTCTAAAACTTACCCTTGTAGCTATTTTTCTCTCAGCACTTTTAGCACTTCCTATTATGCTTTTTGTCATGAAAAAATCTAAAGAAGAGCAGAGAGTTCCTTTTGTTCCTTTTTTAGCACTTGCAACGTTTATAGTATTTATATACGAAAGCCCTATTCTTGCATACATAAAGGCAAACTACTAAGGATGAAGAGACTTCAACACTATATTACAGCGAATCTATCTACTCTTTTTATATCTATATTTTTACCTCTATTTGCTATAGCGTCTGTAATTTTATTTATCAAACTTGCTACATATACGGCTGTTATTCAGTTGAGTGTTTGGGAGATGACAAAACTTTATATATTTCGTCTTCCTGAAATCCTTTTTTACACTCTGCCTATAACATTTTTTATAGCATCAGCACTCTCACTACTCAAACTCTCAAATGATAATGAAATCGTAGTTATTTTTGCACTTGGTATCAAACCCTCATATATTATCAAAACACTTCTAAAGCCTGCTCTACTGCTTAGTATGGTGCTCATGTTAGACTTTTTGATACTATTTCCTCATGCCACAGTTCTTTCAGGGAACTTTGTCTCTTATAAAAAAAGTGAGGCGAAGTTTAACCTTGCTGCTAGTGAGTTTGGAAATAGTTTTGGCGACTGGCTTTTATATCTTGGTAAAAAAGAGAGTGATGGAAGTTTTTCCAAGGTCTTTTTGTTTAATAAAAAAGAAAAAGAAGAGATCCTTATCGCTGCAAAAAGTGCACAACTCCTTAATGACTCTGGCATACTTAGACTCAAACTCTTTAACGGTGAGGGATACAGTTACTCAAAAGAAAAGTTTACACAGATAAACTTTGAGACTATGATAATAAACGATACGATGAAAACAGATATACGAACATATAAAAAACCCTTAGAATTTTGGCTCTCAGATGATAGAGCAAGAGACAAAAAACAGATGTTTATTACAGACTTACTTATGAGTCTTTTTCCTGCTATCAGTCTTTTCTTTGTTGTTGCCATAGGAGTTGTTCATGCAAGACATGGAAAGTCTCAAATATATCTCTTTTTATTTATAGGCATTATTCTCTACTATGGAAGTACTATTGGCTTACAAAATGCACTAGGCTACTATACTATTCCCACTGTACTTTTCACATGGTTACTTGTCACATATCTTATGTATAGAAAAACTATTCTTAAGAGATTTTAAATGCGTGTTAAAGTCACTCTATCTTATAATGGAACGCACTACTTAGGCTCTCAAATACAAACAGAGACAAGTAACACAATAATGGGTCAGATGCAAAAAGTGCTAAAACAACTCGGCATAGTATCAAAAATAGTTGCTAGTGGCAGGACAGACAAGTCAGTACATGCACTCGGACAAGTCTGCCACTTTGACCTTCCCCCATTTTGGAGTGACACGCAAAAACTTAAACGAGTACTTAATGATATGTTACCCTCAAGTATACATATCAAGTCCATTGTGCAGGTTAGTGATGATTTTCATGCTCGGTACTGTGCTAAAGTCCGTAGTTATAGATACATTATAAAATGTGGTGAGAGTAATCCATTTGAAGTAGATTATATTACCTTTGTAAAAGATGTAGATATGAACACTATACAAAAAAACATTAAACTTTTTATAGGAGAGCATGATTTTGCTTCATTTATGAAAACAGGAAGTGATATAAACTCTAGTGTAAGAGAAGTATATAAGGCATATGCTTATGAGCACAAAAACTACATTGTCTTAAACTTTAAAGCTAATGGTTTTTTACGAAGTCAGATTCGCCTTATGGTTGGAGCACTTTTAACGCTAAACGCCGATGAGATAGAAGATAAACTAAACAACAAGTCAGTTAAGAGCCTAAAACCAGCTCCAGCAAATGGTTTATACCTTAATAAAATTAGCTACTAACTTCTCTAAAATATCTTTAAAAAAATGATAAAAGATAATGCCTAGTATAATACCTACTATATCAGCTACAATGTCTAACATTGAAAATGCACTTCGCCCTATGAACTCTTGAACTATTTCTATCTGCATTCCAAATATTAATAAATAAAAAAACTTTTTTTTCATCTCTAGTTCATTATAACTGAGTGATAGTAAAATATAAAGAGTAAAAAAGGCTGTAAAGTGATTTGATTTATCCCACATTCCTTCTACAACACTGATATGTACAGATGTAGTTGCTAAATACTCAATACTCACTAAACATATAAAAAACAATCCTTTTAGCATAGTACCTCATTTATTTTTTTTACCACTCTGTCATCCCAAAGTATCTCTTTATGGTTTAAGTCTTCTAACTCAAGATAATATGTCAGATTCTTGATTTTGTCTTTTAACTCTCTTGCATTTTGTATGTATGTCACTTCATCTTCCTTTGAAACAAATAGATATGTCGGACTTTGTACCCCTCTCATATGTTCTCCAGTCCTAAACTTATATCTAAATATTCTTGAAAGGTTGATATGAGGGAACTTTCCTCTGTCTACAAACTTTGACTTTGCGAGTGATGCGATGGAGTCAAAAGCACCTATAAGAAAGAGTGCTTTAACACTATGGTGAGAAGCCACATAAGCTGCTACACTTGAACCAAGAGAGTAACCAAGCATATAAAAAGGACCATAGTTTTTCTCTACAAGTTGTGCGATTTTCAATCCATCTGCTTGTATATTTTTCTCACTTACTTTTCCTTCACTTTTACCATAAGAGCGATAGTTAAAGATGACAATTCGAGTATGTGGATATGTATGAGATAACTTGTTCATTATGCCTACACCATCATGAGAACGTCCACTAAAGTACAAAAGTGTTGCACTTACAGTTCGAGGCTCACACATAGCACCTTCAAGTTCAACTCCATCATCTGTTGTCATACTTAAAAGTGAGCAATGTACACCGAGTTTTTCATCTCTTTTATATGTAGGAGTAAAAACCATATGAAACTGCCATTGATAAAAAACAAAAGCTAAAATTAAAAAAGTAAAAAGTAAAAATGCTATATAAATCATAGTGCAATTATAGTATACTTCCACTAATAATTACAGGATAAATAATGCAAATATTTGGAAAATTTACTACTAACTTTGATATGGACTTCATAAACGGTCACTATATCTACTTAAACGAATCGGATGAAGATACAATCACTTCAGAGGATTTAGAAAATATGCTCAAAAAAAAGCGTAAAACTGTTTGTGGGACTATCATTCTTTATAATCCTGAACTTAGTCCTGTAGGTTATACACTTAGCCCTTTTTTACAAGAAGATGGATTTGATAAGTACGATGAGTTTGTTCCTCTAAATGAAGACCCTATGTCGTACATAGTAAACGCAGGTCTGAAAAAAGTATACCCTGGTAAACTTGTAGAAATTAAGTACATTTTCTCTTATAACCGTTCAAACATAGCTCCTACTCCTATCATCGAAGAGTTTGATGCTGACCTTGACAAACTAAACTCAACACAACTTACTCGTTACGACAAAGAGTTAAACTACATAGACGTTCCAAACATTCGCCTCAGTGGTAAGTTTGTTTTTCTCGGTATGGGTCACAAGTACGACAGACATCATAAGGCCATTATAGCCTATGCTCGTTCTTTAGCTGATCAGGTGCAAAAACTAGGTAAAGAAGTACTCTTTTTACACGATAACAACTACGATGCAGATGAGTCACTTGAGGTAGCATACTTCTTAACACCTCGTGCGACGGGGAAAATGAAAGAGATTCGTGCGAATGCTTTTAAAGCTGTCTTTGCCGAGACTCCACATAAAGTAGTAAAGATTAGACTCTAATGACCAAAGAGAGAGAAGGCGAGCTTTTAATGCTTGGCCTTTCAGTTATAGAGAGTTGGTTCCCTATACTCTCTATAATGTCCATAGCATACATAGGAGCCCTGCACACTTACACATATTCACTTATCATCGCCCTTTTCTTTTTCCTTATACTTATGTTTAAACGCAAGCGCTTTAATGAGTTAAAAAATAGAGCTGCATATAAAGACCTACTACTCACAAGTTTTTTTATCACTACTCTTTTTACTTTTGTTTTTATAGGTTTGAGATATACAACAGCAGGAAATATGGCAGTTATCGTCTTTTTACAACTACTTTTTGCCTTTTTTTATTTTAATATTTTAGGCAATGAGAAGATGGATAGGCTTCACCTGACTGGGTCTATTGTTATGGGAGTTGGGGCTATTGTTGTGCTTATACCAGAAGAACTCACTCTTAACAAAGGCGACCTTTTTATCCTAGCAGGTGCAGCCATAGCTCCTTTTGCAAATCTTTATCAAAAAAGAGCAAGACAGTTTTGTTCAAGCGAGACTATACTCACGTTTAGAACAGTTGTAGGTCTTCCTTTTATCGCAACTCTTGCTTATTTTTTAGAACCAGCCGTTTCCTACCATGCGTTTAAACAAGCATTACCTTATCTTCTCATCATCGGCATAGCAGTATATGTAGTCTCAAAGATAATGTGGATAGAAGCTCTACATAGAGTCTCTATCACTAAAGTAAGTGCGATGATGGGTTTAGTCCCTCTAATGACAGTACTCTTTGCATTTTTGTTCTTGAACGAAACACCAAGTTTTAAACAAGTACTTGGACTTATCCCTATTTTAGTGGGTGGTTATATCCTTACTCGTCCTATAAAGAGTGTTAAATGATTATATTAGACTTTGAGACAAACTCATCAAACATACATGATGTCATCGAAGTAGCTGCGTTTAGAGTTAAATATGTAGACAATAAGTATGAAGTTATTGATACCTTTCACCGTTACTACTTTTCTGACTATGAAGTAAATCCTCATGCATTAGCTGTTCATAAACTCTCTCCAGATAGGCTAGAGAAACTCAGAAAAGATGTAGACTATGAAGAGTACTTTGAAGATGATAAAGATTTTGTAGAATTCTGTAAAAACACGACAACCCTTGTTGCACACAACATATCTTTTGAACTACGACATATTGGTGACTTACTTACATTTGAAAAGCACTTCTGTACCATGAAAGAAAATAAAAAAATTGTTAAAGCACTTAATGTAAAAGGAAATCTCAAAAATCCTAAACTCATTGAGGCTTGTAAGTATTATAAGATTGACTTTGATGATGAACAGTACCATAGTGCCATCTATGATGTTACTAAGACCTTAGAAATTTTAAATAGTATGCCTGTTAGAGATGTTTAAAAAAGGCATCCTTGAGGTTGAGGGGACAGAGACTCTGTAATTGAAGAGTTTTTAATATTATCAGTGCTCTTGAGAAAGCCTACAGAAACACTTCCTTTATATATATCACCCTTATATCCACTAGTATTCATATGTGCACGAATATAAAGAGTTTGAGAAGGTTCAACTTCAATACTACTGCCACCTCGTCTAAAGGGCTGATCAGTAGGATGAGAGTGAATAAGTATACGACGATAGAGTAAATTTCCCTCTTCATTGAGTACTTCCCACCAGTTAGCATACTGAGCACATCCGGCTTCATCACTTCTAAGTGTTACATAAAAGTTATATGCACCATTAGAGCCTTGAACATCTACATCTATAACATTTGCACTATTAGGTTTTATATCTGCATAAACAGTCACACTAAGAATACAAATACTTAAAACTGTTAATATTTTTTTTATTTTCATGTTATATTGTACCTTTATTCTGAGTTACATACTATGATGAGCATTGGAATAAGGTAGATTTAATTAATCGGTATACTGTCCCCTGATTTTAAGAATTTTTTAATACAACACCTTATATAATAATTTAAATTTAAGGATAAATTATAATGCGAAGTGCTTTTACTATGATAGAGTTGATTTTTGTGATTGTTATACTTGGTATTTTAGCAGCTGTCTCTTTGCCTAGATTTATAGGAGTTAGAGAAACAACAAAAGAGACTGTATGTAAGGCCTTTGTTGGGACACTCAACAGAACGGTTAGTCACTCTATCTGGTCTAACTCTATACTCAATGCTCCTAATGATTACAACATCACCCTAGCAAAACTTCAAGATAACATAGAAGAGCAGACAGAGTGTGGAACACTCACTCAATATGTTGATGCAGTAGCTGGAACATCTTTTACAATTCTAATAGGAAACAATAACTACCGAGTTAGTGGTCTCTCAGCAGATGAAACTACTCCTGCTCAATGGAGAATAGTTCTAGAGTAATAGTTAAATTTACCTACAGTTTTTTAGACCATCTAGCAAAAAATCTTGTAGGTTGTAAACCTTAAAATCCGGGGACAGTATACCAATTAATGTAATTTTTATTTTTATATCATTCTTATTTTTTCTCGCTCCCAAGTTCTACTTGGGAGTGTGTACCTTAGTTTATATCTCTTTTGTGTTGCATTCCCATGCGGAGCATGCAAACGAGGATGAGCAGCTTATAAAGACCTACTTCTTGCAAGTTTTTTTATCACTACTCTTTTACCTTTGTCTTTAAAAGTTTCATATACGACATAAACTATTTAAAAGCTCTATCATTCTTTTTTGTAAGACTGGAAATTCTTTAGGTTTCTCTACTAAGCCCATAAGTGGTTCATCATACATTTTACTGTAGTTAGCATTTTTGATTTTTTCAATAAAAAATTCATAGCCTTGCTTCGTTTGATATGAAAATTCATACTTTTGAATGAGTGC
>NZ_JAEMVC010000031.1 GCF_029215985.1 Sulfurimonas sp. SAG-AH-194-C21 | reverse complement strand
AACCCAGTCAGAATTTGGTACTTTTCTAACATAAGAAATTTTTCTCTCTAGCTGTTTAGTGTCGGGATGCTCCCATGAATAGGTTGCAAAAGCACTCTGCTTTCCTTTTAAGGCTGTAAAAATACTTTTAAATATATTAGTTAGCTGTAACTCTGAGTCCATATATGCATTTTTACCAACAAGGGATGGTTTGGCGGAGTGTAGTAGAATCGTACCATCTTTTTTTAGGATAAATAGATACTGTGTGTTGAGAGAGTCAATTTTAGATAAGGTCGCTAACAATACTTCATCAGATTTTTTCTTTGCAGTATTTAAGTACTCAGCAGAACCAATATATAAGTCATAGAATCCAAGAGATTTTACAAAAGCAAGTTGTTCAAACTGCTTAATATTGTCTTTTCCAGCTTTTGTGTAAGTATCCCAGATAAAACCCTCTTTACTCTCTTTACATATTTTGATTTCATTCTTAATGGTGTACTTTCCATTAAGACCTTGGGTATTAAGTATAGAGGTGTTTTCTAAATGCTTCAAATATGCTGGTGCTAGTTCTAGTCTACCTTTGAAGTTTATCATCCAAATAAAACTCTCACCACTATTCCAGGTTAATGAACCAAGTGCTGTTTTAATCAGGTCTTTAATCTCTTTTTCTGATTTTATGTTCTTGTTTTTTTCGTAAATTGCATTTGCAATAGTATAGGCATTATCTACCCTATGTTTCACACGGCTTGTGAGCTCTTGCTTTATCGTGGATTTTTTATATTCAAGATAATTTACAAGATTGTCAATTTTTATTTTTATTTTTTGCTCTTGCATTTGAATAGTGTTAATCTTGAGTTTGTTTAAGTTACTTTTGAAATGTTGTTCTTGAGAACTTATTATTGTGATGCTTAAAATAATAAAAACGAGAGGAATGATAACGAGAGGACCAAAGGCAACAAGTCTTACAATATTTTTTTCATTAAACACACATATCCCTCAGTTTTATTCTTCGTAGTAGTTGTGGGCATTATATCTTGTGAAATATGTAATACAACTTAATATAACAATAAAATACTTTAGTGAGTTTAGATTTAGAATTAAATATTTATAAGGTATAATTTTAGACATAAAACAATTTTAAAATAATGCAAGGAATATAATGAAATCTCATACACTTTTAATGCCACTAGATATGCATCTCCATCTTCGTGATGGTGTGATGTTAGAAAATGTCGCACCCCTTTCTGCTTACTCTCTAAGTGGTGCTATTATTATGCCAAACCTTGTACCTCCTGTTGAGAATAGAGCCGATGTAATAGCCTACAAGAAACGTATTATGGCAGCAGTTCCAAATGACTATTTTGAACCATACATGACACTTTTTTATAAAAATTATGACAAGGCTTTTTTAGAGTCTATTGCAGATGAAATAACGGCTATAAAACTATATCCTGCTGGAATCACTACTAACTCAGAGGGTGGCGTTTCATCTTTTAACATAGAAGAGATGAGAACTACACTTCAAGCTATGAGTGACATGGATATTCCTCTGTGTGTTCATGGTGAGACTGATGGTTTTGTGATGGATAGAGAAGCTGAGTTTATGTCTATTTACGAGTTACTTGCATCTAATTTTCCAAAACTCAAGATTATTATGGAGCATATCACAACCAAAGAAGCGGTTGCTATGCTTGATAAGTATGAGAACCTTTATGCAACTATAACAGTACATCATCTAATACTTACACTTGATGATGTTGTTGGTGGTATGATGCAACCACACCTTTTTTGTAAACCAATTGCAAAACGTCCAGAAGATTTAGATGCACTGCTTTCAGTTGCGTTAGCGGCACACCCAAAAGTGATGTTTGGTTCAGATTCTGCACCACATCCTCAGCATAAAAAAGAGTCATGTGGTTGTGCAGCCGGTGTGTTTACAGCCCCAATTGCCCTACAACTTTTATGTGAAATATTTGATCAGTTTGGTAAGTTAGATAACTTACAAGCTTTTGTGAGTGATAATGCACAGAGTATTTATAGCATTTGTCCTGAGTTTAAAGAGGTGACACTAGAAGAACGCCCTTTCATTGTTCCTACAAACTACTCTGGAGTAGTACCAATGTATGCTGGTGAAACTTTATCATGGGCTATTGAGAGTGTCGACTAGAATTCTTTTACTTGAAGATGATGCTCTTTTTGGTGAATCTTTAGTGGATTTACTAGATGAAGAGGGTTATGAAGTAAAACTTTGTGTCAATGGTCAAGATGCACTTGACACTATTTATGAGATGAAGTTTGACCTTTATCTTTTAGATATCAATGTCCCTCTAATTGATGGTATTTCCCTACTTAGAGATTTGAGAGAATCAAATGATACTACACCTGCGATTTTTCTTACTTCACATAAAGATAAAGAGACACTTCAAAAAGGTTTTTTAAGTGGTGGAGATGATTATCTTACAAAACCCTTTGATAATGATGAACTTTTACTGCGTTTAGGTGCTTTGTTAAAACGCAGTAAAAAGGATGAACCTATAAATATTGGTGAGTTTAGCCATGATCAGGTACACAACAGTATCTCTTATCAAGGTTGTCCACTAGAACTCTCAAAAAAAGAGTATCTACTCTTAGTACTTTTAATGAAGTATGCAAACTCTGCTGTAACAAAAGAACTTATATATGATGAGTTATGGAATTTTAATGAGAGTGGAAGTGATGGTGCTATTCGTGTTTACATAAATAGACTCAAGCAACTCTTGCCTGAATTAAGTATTCAAAATATTCGTGGTGTAGGGTATAAGCTTGTTTTTTAGTCTACGTTTAAATATCTTTTTATATTATTTTATTACAGTAAGCCTTTTTTTAGGTTTTGCATATTATTTTTTAAGTGTTTTAAAAATTGAAAATATTTCGCTGCTCATTTTAGTTTTTATCAGCTTTATAGTACTTTCAGGGGGGTTCATATCAAAACTAGCAATTGAGCCTTTAGCCGAGTATGTAAACAATCTTCAAAACCTTTCAAAAGAGACACTTCATGAACTCAACCTTCCTATAAGTACGATAAAAACAAATACTCAAATGTTAAATAAATCATTCACGGATGAAAAAAGTCAAAAACGTTTAGAACGGATTAATAGTGCTTGTGAAATGCTTCAAGAGAGATATAATGAGCTTGATTATCTTATTAAAACACAGAGTGATGCAGATGTAAGTGAAGTGTTTGGTTTGGATGAACTAGTACATGAAAGAGTTCTATTCTTAAATAAAATATATCCTCATATAAACTTTAATGTTTCACTAAATACATTACAAATACTAAACGATAAAAAAGGTCTATGTAAAGTCATTGACAATATTGTTGATAATGGGGTAAAATACTCGCCTGATTCAAAAACAATAGATATTAACATATATGAGAAAACTTTAACTATCCGTGATTATGGGGTAGGGATGGACGAGGTAGAACTTTTACAAATTTTTGACAATTACTATCAGTCAAACAACAATATGCAAGGTTTTGGAATAGGCCTGAGCATGGTAAAAAGATTTTGCGATAAAAATGATATAACACTAAGTTTTCAGTCAAAACCTCAAATAGGTACGACTGTAGAATTAAAATTTAAATAAAATACAGGATTATATATGCAAGAAGCAGGCGTTTTAGAGTTAGCAGAACAGGCACTAGACTATGGAGTGATGGGTGTACTGGCGCTAATGAGTGTAGTTACATTATGGTTATTTATAGAGCGTATGATGTTTTACAAAAATGTGAGAACAGAGGACTATGAGTATAGAGATAATCTTGACCTTGATTTAACAGATAATATCGGAGTTTTAAGTGCCATCGGTACAAATGCTCCTTATGTTGGGCTTCTTGGTACAGTTGTGGGAATAATGATAACATTTTACACTATGGGTGATGTAGGGGCTGTGGATGCTAAAAAGATTATGGTTGGACTCGCGTTAGCACTTAAGGCAACGGCTATGGGTCTTGTTGTCGCAATGCCGGCTATCGTTGCCTATACGATAGTACTTCGTAAAGCAGAGCGGATTTTAACAAAGTTTGATGTTGCAGTAGAGGCACAAGAGAAACATGGCAAAGTGTAAAAAAAGCCATAAAAGATTTGACTCTATAAATGTCATTCCTTTTATCGATATCATGCTTGTTTTACTTGTTATGGTTTTAACAACTGCTACATTTATCAAACAAGGTGTGATTCCAGTCAACCTACCTGAGGCAAAAGCAACAGATAAAAAAGATATTAAAAAAGAAGTTACTGTATATGTAAACGCGAAGGGCGAGATGTATTTTGAGAAAGACAAGGTTGATTTAGCAACACTTGAACAGAAACTCTCTAGTGTAGATAAGTCACAAACAGTAATCCTTAGAAGTGACAAAGACTCAAAGTTTCAAGACTTTGTTAGTGTTATGGATATTTTAAAGCGCTTAGGGCATGAACAGCTTTATATAGTGACAAAAAAATAATCTTTAATAGGCAGTATCTAAAAGCCTAAACTTGGGACTAGACTCTTCGTCTATTTCTTGTGTGACAACTTCTTTACTCTGTGTTGTCTTCGTATTAAATTCTTTTTTCTTTACATCTTTTATATCATTAAAAAGAGTAGATGCTATAAAAAATAAAATCATAATAACTACTATACTCGCATAAAGAAGTAAGTAGTTTTTGATGTGACCTGATTCAAAAGGGTTCTGCATAGTCTCTCTTTATATTTTTGTAAAATTCTATCAAAATTTGGTATATATATTGCTTTAAAATACAAAAAGATACAAAGGGATAATAGTGCAGGTATTACTTGGTGCAACACATACGGTATTTAAAGTAGATGGTTATGTTAATGACTACCAACAAATTAGGGACTATATAGAAGAAAACTTCACTGTAAAACAGGTAAAAGAAAATATACTTTTTATCCCATCAAGTACAGATACAAAAGATAAACGTAAATTCCTTATGAAATGGTTATACTCGTACTACAAAAAAAGTACACTTAACTTTAAGAAGCATTTGAAGTTTGAACTGTTAAAACGGCTAGAGAAACCCATACATATTCACTTCTTAGCAAGTAAAAATCAAACTGTCGGTATTAGTGCTACTTTTTATGAAAATAGTATTTGTCAGTTAGTTTTAGAAAGTAGAAGTGAAACCTGTAACCTGTATTTATTACAGTATTTTTCTGGAAATATTAGGCTACAAAGTACAATATTTAATCTTTATGAGCTAAAAGTAATAACACAAAATCATAAGAGATTACTTCAAAACTTTTTAATACAAAGGAAGTTAGATGATGTGCCTGTACAAATGCAGTACAATAAGATTGCGTTAGAACTTTTTTTAAAGATAAAAGAAAGCCCCACTAGTGTAAAAGTCACTACTGAACTCACAAAAGCATTAGCCCTTTTAAAGGTAAAAGAGAGTGACTCTCTGAGTATAATAAAGAAAACATACAAAACATTAGCAAAAACATACCATCCTGATCTCTCAAAGTTAGAGCATGAAGAGAGTACAAAAAAGTTTCAACTTATCTCTGATGCTTTTAGTTTGATAAAAAAACACAAAGCTGCTGCCTAATCCCTGAGAGTTTATCTTCATCTTAGAACACTTAGTATAGAATACATTAGAAATAATTATATATATTTTAATCTAGTGAGATACAATGGCAAAAAAAATACTAATAGTAGACGATGCAAGTTTAATAAGAAATATAACACAAAGAGCGGTAGAAGAGGCTGGTTTTGAAGCAGTTGTCGCTAGTAATGGACAAGAAGGTTTACAAGCCCTTGAAAAGAATGAGATAGATTTTATTTTTTCTGATATCAACATGCCGATTATGTCTGGTATGGAGATGATAGAAGAGTTGAGAAATATACCACAATATAAATATACTCCTATCGTGATGCTTACAACCGAGACAAAAAAAGAACTTCAAGCACAAGCAAAGGAACTAGGTGTAAAAGCATGGTTAGTAAAACCATTTAACAAAGATAAGTTTTTACTTGTTTTACAAAAGTTACTTGGATAATTGATGGCGTTTGAGAATATAAGTGCTATTACTATTTATGAGGTTGAAGAGCTTAAAGAATTGTTCTTAAAAGCACTTGATAGTGATGACTTTACACACTTTGATATGTCAAAGGTTCAAAGAATAGACCTTGTAGGTATGCAACTCTTAATCGCTTTACTCAAAAGTGCACAAAAACGAGAGAAAAAAATAAAGTTTATAAATATCTCTTCAAGTTTACATGAGCAGATGCAAGAAACACTCTGTATAGACTCTTTAGGAGAGGCACTATGAATGAAGAGTTAGAGATATTTTTAGAAGATTGTGAAGATCAACTGCAGTCTATGGAAAATGCTCTTCTTCAGATGCAGAGTGGAGTTATAGACGAGGATGCAATCGGTTCTATTTTTAGAGCAGTTCATACCATCAAGGGTAGTGCTGGTATGTTTGGTTTTGATGATATCGTCTCATTCGCACATACTGGAGAGAATCTCTTTGATCTAATTCGACAGGGTAGTGTAAAAATTTCACCTGATATGTTAACACACTTTTTACTCTGTAAAGATCATATGGAAAAACTTATAGATGCTGTTGTGAATGAAGAAGATATAAGCCCCCAACTTGAAGCTATTGGTGAAAAACTAGTGGAGAAACTTGTTACTTATATGACTCCTATAGAAGAAGTTAAAGAAGTAGTTTTAAATCTTAATGAGATAGATGATACTTCTAATAAAGTCACTTCTCTTTGGCATATTTCAATCCGTTTT
This sequence comes from Sulfurimonas sp. SAG-AH-194-C21, assembly GCF_029215985.1. Taxonomy (GTDB): domain Bacteria; phylum Campylobacterota; class Campylobacteria; order Campylobacterales; family Sulfurimonadaceae; genus Sulfurimonas. The sequence continues at coordinate 12,859 of NZ_JAEMVC010000031.1, read as the reverse complement.
AGTAAAGACTTTTTTACTACAGGTATGAGTATAAATGCTACATTTAATTTTTTAAATAAAATCGGTACAATTCATATCAACCATGCCCTCACTTACGCTATACCCCTTTTAGAAGAGCTTCTTCCCACTCAAGCATATATAGGTTTTGAGTTAGTTTTTGAGACAAGCAGTTCCAAAAAAGAGATAGAAGAAGTTTTTGAGTTTATAGAAGATGATGTGGATTTAGTTCTTTTTCAAACAGAAGATATAGAAGCATACGATATGCTGCTTCAAAAACGCAAAGAATCGCAACTCAAAGATACACTTATCAGTGCTAAACTTGCTCTAGCAGAAAACTTTACATTAGAACTCCAAGAAGATGAGAGTAGTGTATCAAGTGAAGCTATTGTAGAAAAAGAGATAAAGAAAAAAGAAAAAAAGGTTTCAACAACTTTGCGTGTTGACTCTACAAAAATAGATGTGCTTATAAACTATATGAGTGAAATAGTTATAGCAAATTCAAAAATACTCTCGTTAGTAGCAAGTGAAGATGATAAAGAAGAAAACTCTGAACTACAAGAAGCTGCAAATAATATGAAAGAGTTACTTGAATATGTTCGTGATGGAATTATGGATATACGCATGATTCAAGTGGGAGATTCTTTTAATAAGTTTAAACGCATAGTCAATGATACTTCTCAAAAGATAGGTAAAGATGTGGAGTTCGTCATTAGTGGAGAAGATACCGAGTTAGATAAAACAGTGGTTGAACGAATATCGGATCCGCTTGTACATATGTTGAGAAACTCAATTGATCACGGTATAGAACTTCCTGCAGAGCGTTTAGCTAATGGAAAGAGTGCTAAAGGTAGAGTTGATTTACGTGCCTTTGCAGATTCTGGAAGTATAGTTATTGAGATAGAAGATGATGGTAAAGGACTCGACAAAACAAAAATTCTAGCCAAAGCTATAGAAAATGGACAAGTTCATCCAAATGCAAACTTAAGTGATGAAGAGATATTTAAACTGATTTTTGAAGCAGGTTTATCTACGGCAGAAAAAGTTTCTGATATATCTGGTCGTGGTGTTGGAATGGATGTAGTAAGAAGAAATATCGAAGATTTACGAGGTACTATAGATATTGAGTCTACTCTTGGTAAGGGTAGTAAAATTATTATTCGTTTACCACTCACACTCGCAATTATTGATGGCTTTTTAGTACAAGTAGGTAATACAAAATACATTATACCTCTTGAAAATATTAAAGAGTGTATAGAGTTAAGTAAAACACAAGAGACTGAGATGGGGTCAAATGAGTTTATCAACCTAAGAGGAGAGATGTTACCGCTTATTGATGTAAGAAAAATTCTCCATGAAGATAAAAGTATATATAAACGTACAAATATTGTTATTGTCTATTTTGGTAACAAAACAGTAGGTCTTATCGTAGACGAATTGTTAGGCGAGTACCAGACTGTTATAAAATCTCTAGGTGAAGTTTTTCATAAAATTTCTGGTATTAGTGGTGGTTCTATACTCGGTAGTGGAGAGATAGCTCTCATCTTTGATATACCCAGACTGATAGAACTTAAAAGTAGGTTAGGTAGTGATAATGAACTCTAATATTGCAGATATAGATATTGACATTGAAGATGAACTCGATCTTTTTGTTATAGGTGATGCACAGCAGTACCTCTTTTTTAAAGCAGGTGGAGACATTTATGCTTTTGATGTGGCAGATGTAAGTGAAATGATAGAATACCAAACACTCACTAAGGTACCTATGATGGCACCTTTTGTAAAGGGTGTGACAAATATACGAGGAAGTATAGTACCTGTGATAGACCTCTTAGAACGTTTTTCTTTAGGTCAAACTACAATAGGTGATAAAACATCTCTTATCATTGTAGATAATATGGCACTTATTATTGATGAGGTACATGATGTTAGTAGTATTGTCGAAGAAGATATTAAAGAGTCTTTAGAATTTGGTTTTAAAATTGCACAACATTTTATAAAAAATATGGCTAAATATAATGATTCTTATATTGCTATTTTAAATGCACAAGAGATACTCAACATTGATGAACTCTCAATACTTGAAGGAGACTAATGGAGACTTTATTATTAGAAGATGATTTTGGCGACTATGATGAAAATGAAGATGATGAACTAGACTTATATAAACTAGTCTCTACGGATTCAAATGATTTAAACCAATACCTTGTCTTTAGTGGTTCTAATGATGAATGGTATGCGATGAATGTATCAAAAATTGAAGAGGTAATTGTTTTTGATAAAAGTCTAGACATCTCGTACAATAATGATAAAAATAATTTAATCTTTGGTACAGCAGATATAAGAAATAGTATGACACCTCTTATTTACTTTGATCAATGGTACGGCAATGCACATCTTGAGGATAGTGCATATGAGTTGATGATTTTAGCGAGTTATGGTGGGCATAAATTTGGGATTGTAGTCAATACAGTTTCTGCTATTAGTATCATAGAAGTAGAAGCGATGAGTGATAATTCTCAAAATAATTTGAAGTCTACATTTATAGCAAAGGTACTTATAGAAGGTAAAAAACAGATGTGTACTATTTATGATGGTGATCAGATGCTTTTAGATATATTTGACACTGTTCTTGAAAAAAATCAGTATACATTTAGTAATGATGAGCTAACAAAAGTAAAAAATTGTATTATTTATTTTGCAGATGATAGTAGGTTTATTCGTAAACTTGTAGAAGAGTTGTTTTGTGCACTCAGTGTTGAGTATAAAATTTTTAATGATGGACGCTATCTGATGGACTATGTCGAATCACATCCAAATGAGAACATAGATTTATTTATAACAGACTTAGAGATGCCAAATATGGGTGGACGAGAGCTAATAGTACAGTTGAGAAAGAAAGAAGAGTATGGAAATATACCCATTTTAGTTCATACAAATATGTCAAACAATGCTATGGAAAGTGAACTTCTTGAGATTGGTGCGACAGATATTATTAGTAAAATAAACATGATTAAACTTGGAAATTCGATTATAGGTGTTCTTGGAAAATAAGATGAAAAATATTAGTGAACTTGAATACAATAAATTTATTGCATTGATTTATGAAGAGATAGGTATTACTCTTAGTGAAAATAAACAAGCACTTTTAGAATCGAGATTTTATAAAAGAATGATTCATTATGGTTTAGATTCGTATAGTGAGTACTATGATTTATGTCTTAAAGAGTACACTGAAAAGATTGAAATGCTCAACCTCATTACAACAAATGAAACATATTTTTTTAGAGAAGAAGAACATTTTAAATTTTTAAAAGAGTACCTTATTGGCTACTCAAATACTACAAAAGTAAAAGTCTGGAGTGCTGCATCTTCGGTAGGTGCTGAAGCATATTCTATTGCTATGCTTTGTGACAGTATTGTCCCCGCAAATCAGTGGGAAGTTTTAGGCACTGATATCAACTCTCATGTGATTAAAAAAGCACGTATGCGACTGTATCAGCTATCTTGGTCGCTAAAGATACCTCAAGAGTTACGACATAAGTATTGTCTGCGGGGAAAAGGTAAGTATGAAGGCATGTTTCTTATCAATAGAGAACTTGCAAGAAATGTTAAGTTTCAAACAAACAATTTACTTGAATATAATAAGGACTTGGGTACTTTTGATATAGTCTTTTTACGTAATGTATTAATCTATTTTGATAAAGAAACACGACAGATAGTAATTCAAAATATTGTGAAGAATATGAAAGTGGGTTCTTATCTCATTATTAGTCAAACAGAAAATTTAAATGGTCTTAATATTATAGAACTTGAACAGGTTCAATCATCAATATTTAGAAAAGTTTTACAGAGAGAGGAAAAAATATGTCTCACGAATTAGTTACAGAAGAGTTTTTAGATACCTATGAGGGTGAGGTGATGTTTCTCTCTCAAGACCTTGAAGAGTTAGAAAAAAGCTTACAAAGTGGAGTGTTTACGAGAGAGTCTCTCGATCTCTTAACTAACAATATGATTGATGTCCATGATGTCTTTTTATCTTCACAGTATACACAACATATAGCACCTATTTTTAAAGATTTCTCTGAGTTTATTGCATCAATGAGTGTGGAAAGGCTTTTAGAACATAAGAATTCAATATCTTATTTATGTGCAATTATTTTAGATATAAACACTTATATAGAACAGTACTTTATAGGGAGAGTTTTTAGTAATGTATACCTTTTTCAAGATTCACTCAAGAACTCTATAGAGTTTTTAAAAACATCGTATAAGTGTGAAGAGGGTGCTTGTGAAGAGGAAGATGATGGTAGTGAGATACTCTTTTTATGATTACAGTTTTTGTGATAGATGACTCTCTTAGTGTACGAAATGGTTTTAAGGAGATACTCTCAAAACTAGATGATATAGAGTTACTCGGAACGGCACAAAATCCTGTAGATGCATTAAAAATTTTTGCTGATGTGGGACTTCCCGACTTGTTTATTTTAGATATTGAAATGCCAAAAATGGATGGACTTACATTTTTAAAAAAAATTAATGCACAGAGGCCTACACCTGTCATAATCTGCTCATCTCTTGTTGGACGAGGAACCCAAACTCTTATAGATGCTCTACGTTTAGGAGCTTCAGATATTATTGAAAAGCCTAAAAGTAATCTCAATGACCTATTTTTGTCTTATAAAGAAGAGTTACTTTTTAAAATTCGTGCAATTGCAAATGCAAATATTAATTATAAAAATCATTTAAAATTAGATATGAAACCTATTACAAAGCTATTTGAGAAGAATATTGCTAGTTCTAAACTTATTGCTATTGGTTCTTCAACAGGTGGAATTCAGGTACTTGAAGAGGTCTTCACTCATTTAAAAGGCTCTCATAGTGGAATAATTGTAGTGCAACATATACCTAAAAGTTTCTCTTTATCTTTAGCATTACGTTTAAATGAATTATGTGCAAATAGTTTTGTAAAAGAGGCTGAGGATGGTGACTTAGTTCGTGATAACACTATCTATATAGCACCTGGGGGTGTTCATATAGAAGTTGAAAAAAATGCTTTAAAGTATTACTTGCGTTTAAATGATTCGCCTAAAGTAAATTCTCATAGACCGAGTGCTAATGTCCTTTTTAACTCAATTGCAAATACTGCAAAAACAAATGCAAAAGGTTTTATATTTACTGGTATGGGTGATGATGGTGCAAAAGGACTTAAAAACATGAAGGAAAAAGGTGCTAAAACATATGTACAGAACAAAAAGACTTCAACTGTGTATGGAATGCCAAAAGTTGCATGGGAGATGGGAAGTGCTTTAGAAGAACTCTCTATTTATGAAATTATAAAAGTCATAAATGAGAGTTAGACCTTGTTTTATACTTTGAGGTAGAGGTAGAGATTCCCCTGTGTGGTACTAAAAAGAAAACTGATATACTCTTCTCTTTTAAAGTCTTCACTGTCTATGGAAATAGGTGGTGTTAAATCTAACCGCACACCATCTTTACTAAGTTTGACCGTGATATTTCCTAATACAACATTTACAAATTCACTGATAATATCAATAACCATCTCATCGATTTTTTCAAAATCAGTTTTAAGAAATTTCTGTGAGATAGCTAACGCGACAGTATCTTCAGGCTGAATAGCAAAGTTTAAATGGATGTCTCCTCTCATTTTTTGAAGTGCTATAATTCCTGAAGCATTATTTGAAGTAGTATTTATCTCTATAAGTTTAATATGATCATGTACTATTCTAGAGTAGAGTTTTTGAAAAACACCTATGGTCTCTTTGATGATATTGTCCTTGTCTAAAGCCTCAATTGTATCATCAAGTTCGACAGTTTCAATCTTCTGTAACTCTTCAAAGGTGCTAAGCTCTTTATCTAGAGTCTCTTGATTTATAAACTCTTTGAGTAGTAAGACCTCACCAAAAAAGACTTTTTCTTCTTTTTGAATTTTAAGTAGCATTGTTATCTGAACTTCATCGAGTAGCTCTAACGCAATAGAGACTTCTCCAAAGCGTTTGTCTAAACTTCTCTGTTTATCATTAATCTTTTGTGCATCTTTCATAGTGATGAGTTGTTCTCTAACAGCTAATTCACCAAGTGTAAGATTTTTTAAAGATTGGTACTCTACAGCTTGCGTTAGCTGTTGTGCTGTGAGTACATTATTGTCGAGTAGGTAGTGTCCAAAAAATTTAATAGCCATTCTAGCTCCTATTTTGCATTTTTAACATGAGTACATAATTCATCATCGTCAAAAGGCTTTTGTATGAATGCACTTGCACCGAGTTTGAGCGCTTCACTTACTTTTTCATCTGTACCTAATGAGCTAACCATGATGACATTGGCAGCTTTATTATGTTCTTTTATCTCTTTGAGTGCTTCTATTCCATCTTTTTTTGGCATAACAACATCTAAAAGTATTAAGTCTGGTTGAAAACTTTTTGCTTTTTCTATACCTTCTTCACCATCAAAAGCATCTGCATACTCTATCTCTGTTAAGTCATTAGCATTGAGTATTTTTTTTACCATAAAGTGTATAAGTTTTGCATCGTCTACTATTAAAATTTTCATCTATTTCCCTTAATTTTTAATCAAAAATATCGAATTCACGAAGATCGATATCTCCTTCTTCTCTTTGAAGTAACTGTTTTGGCTCTTTATTTGTACTGTGTGTTGCTATCTTTTTTGTATCTTGGAGTGAGTGAAGTTGTGCAGTTGTTGTGTTTTGATCAAGTGTGAAAAAACTCATCTGGTCACTCTGATGACTTGCTTGTATACTTAACTGTTCTGAAGCACTCAGCAGCTCTTGAGAAGAAGTCGCATTTATCTGTGTAACTTTATCTAACTCATTCATCGTTTGAGTGATTTGACCGATACCTATGTCTTGTTCTTTAGCAGCAGTTGCAATCTGTTTGATAAGTTTTGCTGTCTCTTCGATTTTTGGAACAACACTCTTAATCATCTCTCCAGCTTCTACAGAAACAATAACACTCTCTTTTGTGATTTTACTGATTTGTGTTGCTGCAACTTGAGAACGTTTGGCAAGTTTTCTAACCTCTGCTGCAACTACTGCAAATCCTTTACCATGTTGACCCGCACGAGCAGCTTCAATAGCTGCGTTTAATGCAAGTAGGTTTGTTTGGTATGCGATGTCTTCTATAACTTGAATACGAGTAGCGATAGTCTGCATAGCTTCAACAGTTTTCTCAACAGCATCAGCACCTTTGAGTGAAAGTTTTGCTGATGATTCTGCTATAGAGTTTGTTAGGGTTGCATTTTTAGATGTTTCACTTACTGCGCCACTCATCTCTTCTATGGCTGCGGTTGTCTCTTCAAGTGAGGATGCTTGTTGTATCGCACCTTGTGAGATAGATTGACTAGATGCATTTACTTCTGAAGCCGCTAATTGCATCTGTGTTGAACCGATGTTGATACCTTCTATAATAGTAGAGAGTTTCTCAACTAAATTATTGATTGAAGATTTAACTATACTAAAGTCACCTGCATAATGTCCAGTAATACGAGTACTTAAATCACCTTGGCTAAGAGAATTCAGTGCTTCACCTGATTCACTAAATAGTTCTTCTATAGTTTGTGCAATATTATTTGTCGAGTCTTTAAGTTCGAGGAAAAGACCTTCATATTCATTTTCAATTCTAGCACTGAGATTTCCTTTTGAAATGTCCTCTAAAACTTTTGTTATATCTTTACCTATCTGCTCTTCAAATTTGTCCATAAGATTATTTATAGAGTTTAGCAGTGTATTTATTTGAGGGTTTTGCGTTGTAGCTTCAACACGACTATTCATATAACCAGCTTCTGCCCTTGCTAAAACAGCAACAGCTTCTCCTGTACACAGTGTGTCATTTTTAAGTTCTTCTTTTATGTCTTGTAAATTCTGGTTTACCATACTCGCTAAAATACCAAACTCATCTTTAGAATCTATGTCGATAGGGTTTGTTGTATCAGTTTCACGGCGAATAAATTTAAAAAATGATTTTAAACCTGTTCTGAAATTATTAAGAGATTTAATAATATCGCGTGATACAAAAAATGCAATAACAAGAGTCAAAAATACAATGACAATACTTACACTAAGGTATTTGTAGTAGTTTTGGCTTGCAATTTTCATCTTCTGTGTTGCCTGACTTGAAAGATAAGCTACAAGATAATCGTCAATCTCTTTGAGTACATTAATTTTTGCTTGTAAAATGTCAAAAGCTTTAGTACTGTCTATACCAAAATTTCTAGATTTCTTTGTTGTAATAAGGTATAAGTTATTTGCTGCATGAACACTTTGTGATCTTATTTTCCCCTCATAAAACTTAACATTTAAATCATCAGTTCTTTTAATAAATGAGTTCATATATCTATCTTCTTGTGCTTTGAGTGCGATAACTCGCTCTTTGACATTTTTCGGGTAAGAATTTTTGATAAAAACATAATTGAGTGTCGCTTCTTGTGCTGCTGATTTTTCTTTTGCAAGAGCATAAGCACTGTAGCCATTAAGTTCCATAGAGATTTTTGCATCTGTAGAGATTTTTGCTATTTCAGCGATAGAACTTAAAAATGCACCATTTACATTTATATAGTAGTCTAGCATGTCATTTAAGTTTATCGTTCCCTTATTGATTTCTTGACGAATTGAAGTAAGTTGTACGAGTTGGTTAAGTGGCTTTTCAATTTTTGTTCGGAACTTTTTAGAGTAAGAGCTCATATTAAGTGATTCAACTACTTCTTTAAACTCAATGAGTTTATCATCTACTTCACTTCTTTCTATATTTACTTCACGGGAAAACTGCTTACCATTGGATGCTAAATAACCACCACTTACACTTCTTTCACTCTGAAGTGCATGCACTAAGGCACTCATACTTGTGGTGAAATGGACAATCTTTTTTATACTTTGCATATTATGGTTTTCATCATAACTTTGTTCAATGAGGGCACTTGAAAAGTATATAAGTCCTACTAATGGGATGAGGGCAAGCGCCGCCATCTTTATTTTTATGGAAATGTCTTTAAATTGAATCACTGTTATTCCTTGAAGTTTAATTTATGAGTCTGTGTGGAGGACAACTTTGTTGCGTCCACTCCCTTTGGCTTCGTAAAGAGCTTTGTCTGAGAGACTAACCATCTCTTCTAGAGTACTTGAGTATCCATAGTAGATACCGATAGAAACTGTATAAGAAATACGTAAGTCTTTAATCTCTATGATATTGTTCTCAAAAGAGGTTCTTATATGCTCAAATTTATCGTAGATATCGTTTATATCCATATCATCCATTAAAATACAGAACTCCTCTCCTCCAAACCTTGAGATTAAATCACTTATACGTAAGTATTTATGTAAAATAACTGCTACCTCTTTGATAGCGATATCACCAACATCATGACCATATGTATCATTTATCTTTTTGAAAAAATCTATGTCTAACATTGCAACAGCAAGAGGAAGTTTTTTGCGTTTTACTTTTTGTAAAAGGGGAACACCACTTTCAAAGAAGAAACGCCGGTTATATAAACCAGTTAAGTAGTCTTTACTCGCAGTATCTTTTCCTTGTCTAAAGAGATCTACTAATTCTAAGTTTACATTGATTCTTACAGCAAACTCTTCGTCGGTATAACCTTTTTTAATAAAGTCATTCGCACCATGACGTAAAAATTCTGTAGCAATTTTACTATTTTCACTTCCACTGAGTGCGATGATTGACAACCTATCTTTAGAGTAGCTTTGACGAAGTTCCATAGTAAGTTCCATACCATTCATCTCGGGCATTTCATAATCTGTAATAACAAGAGGAATATAGTATTTAGAATTGTAAAGTATGTCGATTGCTTCTTTTGCACTAGATGCTTCAATAACATTAACATGAAGCTTTTTTAAGTTCTTTGAAGTCTGAGCCCGGGTAAATTTCGAATCATCAACCACTAAAACATAAGAGTCGTAGTTATGTAAAACACGTTTGACACTTGTTACAATGTAGTTAAGGCTTTGTGGATTACTTTTTGTGATGTACTCAACAATATCTTTTTCAAGGATGATGCTTTTGCTTGCTTGGTTTATTCCACCAGTAAGAACGATAACTGGAACACCTTGTGCAAGTAAAAGGTCTATAACTTCACCATTTGGAGCATCGGGAAGTGTTACATCAAGGATTGCAACATGAAATTTGTGTTTTGAAATGAGTTCTTTTGTTTGTGCATATGATTCGGCAGTCACTAATTCTGAATTAATTTCAGAGCAGTTAAAAATGGCTTTTTTAACCATACTTAATACAACCCGACTATCGTCAACTAGTAAAATATTCTTTTGAGTTGTTTGCATTAAATAAAGAATCCACCTTCTATCGTATAGTATTTGATTATAACTTGAATATATTTAAATGTCAATAATATTATGTCTGTATTTTAGGAAGAGTAAGAAGAAAGGAATAAACGGCTTGAAGACCGTTTATTTAAATGAAAATTGGGTGTATTACATTCCCATACCAGGCATACCGCCCATTTGTTGAGGCATCTCAGCTGGAGCTGCTTCTGGTATATCATAAATAGCAGCTTCAGTTGTAAGAAGCATAGATGCTACTGATGTCGCATTTGTAAGAGCAACACGAGCTACTTTAAGTGGGTCGATAATTCCCGCTTTAAACATATCAACATACTCACCATTAGCAGCATTAAAACCGATAGTGTCACTGTCCGCAGTTGCTACTGTGTTTACAACTACTCCAGTGTCAAACCCTGCGTTTTGAGCGATTTGCTTCATAGGAGCAGTAATCGCACGAAGAATAATCTCTGCACCAATTTTTTGGTCACCCTCAAGAACAATACTTACTTTTGAAGCAGCACGAACAAGAGCTGCACCACCACCGATGATGATTCCCTCTTCGACAGCTGCTTTTGTAGCTGAGAGTGCATCATCTACACGGTCTTTTTTCTCTTTCATCTCAGTTTCAGTAGCTGCACCAACTTTTATAACGGCAACACCACCGCTTAGTTTTGCTAAACGCTCTTGTAGTTTTTCTTTGTCATATTCTGAAGTTGTAGTTTCTATCTGAACTTTTATCTCAGATATACGGTTTTTTACATTTTCTTCAAGTCCAGCACCATCAACGATAACAGTATTATCTTTGTCTATCACAACGCGAGCAGCTTGACCTAGCATCTCAATAGTTGCACCTTCTAGTGTATGACCTGTCTCTTCACTTATAACAGTTCCATGAGTTAAAACAGCGATGTCAGCAAGCATAGCTTTTCTTCTATCACCAAAACCTGGAGCTTTTACAGCAGATATATTTAAAACACCACGAAGTTTGTTTACAACTAAAGTTGAAAGTGCTTCACCTTCAACATCTTCAGCGATTATAAGAAGAGGACGAGAAGTTTTTTGAACTTGTTCTAGAACTGGTAAAAGGTCTTTAAGTGAAGAGATTTTACTATCGCATAAAAGAATCCAAGGATTTTCAATCTCAGCTACCATTTTTTCAGGATTAGTAATGAAGTAAGGACTAAGGTAACCGCGGTCAAATTGCATACCCTCAACAACGTCTAGCTCATCAGAGATACCTTTAGCTTCTTCAACAGTGATAACACCATCTTGACCAACTTTGTCCATAGCTTCAGCAATCATATCACCGATAGCAGTATCAGAGTTTGCAGAGATAGTCGCAACTTGAGCGATGTCTTTTTTACCATTTACTTCTTTAGCCAAAGCAGTTAGGTTTTCTAGTATTTCAGCACAAGCCTTATCCATACCGCGTTTAACTTCAACTGGATTTGCTCCAGCAGTGATGTTACGAAGACCTTCAGAAAAGATAGCGTTTGCTAAAACTGTTGCAGTAGTAGTACCATCCCCCGCCTCATCAGCCGTGTTAGATGCTACTTCTTTTACAAGTTGTGCACCCATGTTCTCTAACGGGTCTTTTAGTTCAACTTCACGAGCAACAGAAACACCATCTTTTGTAAGAACTGGAGCACCGTAGCTTTTCATGATAAGCACATTACGACCACGAGGTCCCATTGTTACTTTTACTGCATCTGTTAGTTTTTCTACACCACGTGCTAGTGCATTTCGAGCTGTGTCTGAAAATATTATTTCTTTTGCCATCAAATTATCCTATTATTCCAAAAATGTCTTCAGTCTCAAGTACTACATAATCTGTACCATCAAAAGAAACTTCGTTTCCTGCATACTTACCAAATAAAATTTGATTACCAGTTGTTATCGTTTCTACTTCTTTACTTACGGCAACTACTTCACCACGAGCTGGTTTTTCTTTTGCATTATCTGGAATGATTATCCCTGACATAGTTGTTGTAGCTTCTTCTACTCGTTTTACTAAAACTCTGTTTCCAAGTGGTTGAAAATTCATCTGTAACCTCTTTAATTATTTGATATTGATTTTATAAATTGGATTTTACCATAATAGGTTTAATGGTAATCAATTTGTGAACACTATTTGCTATACTTGTACTGTAGTCACAAACCTTTGTTTATAGATACTTGAGTATTTTAGATACTCTAACTGATGTAATGAGGATATATTATGAATACCTGCTCCCTTAATATTTACACGACACAAACCCCAAATGTTGATCAAAATAAGAAATTTTTACAGATGGTACAAGTTATCATAATGCATAACGATGGAGGAGGTTGATCTATCGGTCATCCTATTGTAAACACTAAATTAGTCTTACCTTATTTTATTTTTGGTAGGACTAAAACTACAAAAATAAATATTTCCATTCAAAGAAAGGAAAATAAAAGCTTTGTATGGTTATAATTCCACCCTCTTAAAAGATGTCACGGTAGCTCAGCTGGTTAGAGCACTGGTCTCATAAGCCGGGGGTCGAGGGTTCA
>NZ_JAEMVC010000030.1 GCF_029215985.1 Sulfurimonas sp. SAG-AH-194-C21 | reverse complement strand
CTTGAATATAATCACAGCCATTTTCAAGTAAAAAATCTTTTTGTGCACTATTTTCTACACCTTCTGCGATAACTGACAAACTTAAACTTTTGCAAAGACTAATAATTGTTTTTGCAATCGCTACATCTTCGGAATTATGTGGTAATTCATCTACAAAAGACTTATCTATTTTGAGTTTGGATATCGGTAATTTTTTGAGATATGAGAGTGAAGAGTAGCCTGTTCCAAAGTCATCAACAGAAAGTAAAATACCTAAATCATGAATCTTTTTTAAACTATCTATTGACTTTTTAGGATTACTCATAACCTGTGTTTCTGTCACTTCAAACTCTAACATATCGAGTAAGTACTCTTTTTTATCTACAAGCTCTTTCACAAAATCTATAAAATCTTCTTCTTCTATCTGCTTTATAGCTAAATTTAGTGATATTTTTCTTGGATTTAGCCCTGCTTCATGCCACTGAGTAAATGCAGCGATAGCTTTTCTCATAACAAGACGATCAAGTTCTACTATCATACCTGTTACTTCGGCAAGAGGTATAAATGTATCAGGAAAAATCATTCCTCTATCTTCATGATTCCATCTTACTAAGGCTTCCATCCCGACAATAGTGTTATCTTTAGCATCTATCTGTGGTTGAAAATAGACCAATAAATCATCTTTTTTTAAAGCTTTTCGTAATTCTGTTTCTAAAAAGACTCTCTCATATGCTTTTTTTGTCATCTCTTCATTATAGTAACAGTATCTATTACGTCCATTGTGTTTAGCTTTATACATTGCAGCATCAGCATTTTTTACTAATTTGTTTGAGTTTTCTCCATCCTCAGGATATATAGAAATACCTATACTCATAGAAATATGTAAAATATTATTTTCTATGCTCAGCGGTTGTGTAAGGATTTGCATTCCTTCTTGAATTATACTGCTGACATTTTCTATATTTGGCAAATCATTTACAATAATGGCAAACTCATCTCCACCTAAGCGTGCGAGTGTATCTGAACTTCTCATTACCTCTTTCATTCGTCGAGATACTTCTACGAGAACCTTATCCCCAACATCATGACCAAGAGAGTCGTTTATCTCTTTAAAGTTATCTAAGTCTATAAACAGTACTGCCAAAATATTTTCTTGGGCTTTAGCACTCTGAATATTTTCCATAAGTTTATTTAAAAAAAGCACCCTATTTGGAAGTCCGGTCAATTTGTCATGGTTTGCTTGATACTCTAACTGTTCACGTTGGTACTCAAGTGTTTTGAGACTCTCTTGCAGGTCTAGCTGTGTCTGCTTAAGTGCAGTTATATCACGGCCGGTACCTACTGTTCCTATCGTTTTACCATTCTCATCATAAAAAGGTGCCTTGTTTACTTCGAGGTAGAGTAACTTACCCTTTACATTACCATACTCTTCGAACTTCATAGCTTTATCATTATCTATGACAACTTGGTCGCTATTAAAACACAACTCTCCAAAAGTATGCCACTCTTTATCTTCTTTATGAAGTTCTCTTTCTCTGAGCGCAAAAAAAACATCACCTTTGCCTATAGGTTCCTCTGTATCTTTTGCCATTAGAAGTCCATCACAGATAGCTTGATTTACATAAAGGTACTTCCCATCTAAGTTCTTTACCCACAACATATCAGGCAGATGAACAGTTAAAAGTTTAATTAGTTCTGCATCATGTTCTTTTGTCATCTTTATGCTCCTAAAACATTTATGTTAGCATTACCCTCTAGTGCGGCTAATATCTTCGAGTCTACATGTATAGCTGAGTCTATTACGACATTATGAAGTTTTGAGACTATGGTTATGCTTAGAGGTCGGTTTCCTCTGTGTTGGTTTATCAGTGCATATAAACTATCAAGGACAGTTGGGTTAGCATCGAGTCGTACAGAAAGGTTTATAGGTACTGGTGGTGCCTCTTGTACCTCTTTTTTCACCTTTTTTGTCTCGCGTTTGGCCTCTTGAAGTGTCATAATCTTACTTATGTTTATACGTGCACCAAAGTCTGTTATGGTTATACGACCCTTAAATGCGATAGGCTCTTCTTGATTCATCTGATCTAATTTTTCTAGTTTGTCTGAAAAAAGCATTATTTCCATATTTCCATGAAAGTCCATCAGGTTGACAATTCCAAACTGATTTCCTTTTTTACTTATTTTAGTAACAACATCTTCTACTTTACCGATAAAAATCGCTTGTGAGCCATCTTTTACACTTTCTAACTCAGAAGAGAGTGTATAGTTTAACTCACTCATCTCTTCTCTGAACTCATCCATTGGGTGACCTGAAACATAAAAGCCTAAAGTATCTTTTTCAAGTTCTAAAATCTCTTTGAGTTCATACTCATCAGAATTTTTCAAATGCAGTTCTACTGTAGTGATATCTTCATCATCACCAAAAAGACTTCCCACTGCATTTTTTTTCGCTTCACTTGATTTTTTAGCAGTGTCAACGATGAGTTCTATCTGGTCAAGCAGTGCTTTTCGAGAAAAACCATATCTATCAAATCCACCTGATTTAATCATCGCTTCAATTACACGTTTATTTACTTTTGATGGTTCAATTCTATTTACAAAATCTTGCCAGTCTTTATAGTCTCCATTCTCATCACGCTCAAGAAGCATAGCTTCAATCGCAGCACTTCCTACACCCTTAATTCCACCAAGACCAAAAAGAACGATATCTCTTCCATCTTTAGTGATGGCTGAAAATTCTAACTGAGAGTCACAAACATCAGGGGGACCAAGTTCTATACCCATGCGTTTTACTTCATCGATATAACGAACAACCTTATCTGTGTTGTCCTTGTCTGATGTTAAAAGTGCCGCCATAAACTCGTTTGGATAGTAAGTTTTTAACCATGCTGTTTGAAAAGTAACCATTGCATAGGCTGCTGAGTGTGACTTGTTAAAACCGTATCCTGCAAACTTTTCTATAAGTTTAAACAGGTCACTCGCTAGTTTATAATCAAGTCCAAGTTTTTGAGCACCCTCAGAGAAAAGACGATTATATTTTTCCATCTCTTCTACTTTTTTCTTACCCATAGCACGACGAACAATGTCTGCTCCACCAAGACTCATACCACCGATAATCTGCACTATCTGCATTACTTGTTCTTGATAAACAATCATTCCATAAGTTGGTCCAAGAGTATCTGCTAAAAGATCAAAACTAACCTCTTCAAATGGATAAAATACTTTTTTTCTACCATGCTTACGCTCGATAAAGTCATCAAGCATTCCAGACTCCATAGGTCCAGGACGGTAGAGTGCGAGAACGGCAATAAGGTCTTCAAAATTATCGGGACGAAGTCTACGGTTAAGGTCCTGCATACCACTCGACTCTATCTGGAACATTCCCACAGTCTCACCCGTTTGAATAGCCGCATAAACGCCAGCATCATCAACATCTATCTCATCCCAGTTCACAACCTTGTCATAACGGCGTTTGATAAGTTTTACTGCGTTTTGGATAACATCAAGAGTTTTAAGACCAAGGAAGTCAAACTTAATGAGGTCGATATCTTCCATATAGTTTAGTGAGTACTGCGTTACAAAAGTGTTCTCACCAGATGGTTTATAAATAGGTGTTTTTTTCCAAAGTTCTTCGTTAGATATAACAACACCCGCAGCATGAATACCTGCGTTTCGTTTAAGACCTTCTAGTTTTTTAGCAAACTCCCAAACACGTTTTGCATTTGCATCTTCGTTAATAAGTTCAGATATTTTTGGCTCTTTTTGAAAAGCTCCATCTTTAAACTCTCCACCCTTTGTTTTACCATTAAGTGTAATCCCAAGTTCATCAGGAATAAGTTTAGCCATTTTATCAGCTTGGCTGAGTGGCATATCTAAAACCCTTGCAACATCACGGATAACTCCCTTAGCTAGAAGTGAACCAAAAGTGATGATTTGTGCTACTTGGTTACGACCGTATTTCTCAACAACATAGTCTATAACCTCTCCACGACGAGCCTGCATAAAGTCCATATCGATATCGGGCATTGATACACGTTCAGGATTTAAAAATCGCTCAAAGAGAAGGTCATACTTCATAGGGTCGATGTCTGTAATGTCAAGAGAAAATGCAACTAAACTTCCAGCTGCCGAACCACGTCCCGGTCCAACAGCTATTCCCATGCGTTTAGCCGCTATAACAAAGTCCCAAACAATCATCATATATCCCGGGAACTTCATAGAGTTAATGATGTCCATTTCAAACTCTAAACGCTCTTTATACTCAGTATGTTTTTCCTCTGGTACAATTTTTAAACGATTTACAAGTCCTTCACGACACTTGTAGATAAAGTACTCAGCATCATCTTTATCAGCACCGAGCATATGAAGTTTTTTCTCATCTTCACTCGCGTTTGGAGAAAGAGGAGCATCATCTTCATGGTTTATATCTAAGCCCTCTTCTTTTGCATACTCTTTTGTAAACTTAAAGTTTGGAGGTGTTGGAGTTTTTACAATTGGTACATACTCTTCACATTTGTCAACTATTTCTTGAGTTGCTTGTATAGCTTCAGGAATGTCTGCAAATATAAGTGCCATCTGCTCAGGACTTTTAAGATAAAACTCATGTACTGAGTGACGCATTCGGTTTGGATCATCATAGAGTTTATTCATCCCGATACACATAAAAGCCTCATGGTACTGTGCATCATTTGGGTAAGTGTAGTGAGTATCATTTGTAGCGACTACTCTTATACCTGTTTCACGACTAATACGAAGGATTTGTTCATCTATAAAAAGTTGGTCGCCTATACCGTGACGCATAAGTTCAAGGTAAAAATCATCACCAAAGATATCTTGATACTCCCTAGCTACAGCAAGTGCACCCTCATAACCCAAAGCACCATTTTTTACATTTCTCTCATTTGCAAGATTTAAGTGCCAGTTTACTTCACCTTGAAGACAAGCAGATGTACATATGAGCCCTTCACTATGCTCTTTTAAAATATTTTTGTTGATACGAGGAAAATAATACATACCATGAATATAAGCTTGAGAAGAGAGGTACATAAGGTTTTGATAACCTATTTTGTTCTTTGCATAAAGACAAAGGTGAAAACGCTGTCTAGAACTTCTATCATTTAACTCTTCACCATTATGAATATAGCCTTCCATACCGATGATAGGCTTGATTCCAGCTGCTACCATTTGTTTGTAAAAGTCAATAGCACCGAACATGTTTCCATGGTCAGTCATTGCCACAGAGGTCATACCGAGTGCTTTTACTTCTGTAACGAGATTTACTAATTTGTTTGCGCCATCAAGCAGTGAGTATTCGGTGTGAAGGTGTAAATGGGTAAAAGGTTGTGCGCTCAAAGTAGTGTCCTAGTAGTCTATAAATATTAGATATATTATAGTTAAAAGGTCTTAATCTGAGGTAATAATTTTTACTAGCCTAAGCAAATGACTTCATAAATTCAAAAAATGCTTCTTTATCTAGTGGTCTACTAAAGTAGTACCCCTGTCCTATCTCGCAAGCATTTTCACACAAGAATTTTTGCTGTTCTACATTCTCAATACCTTCAGCTACTGTATGATAACCAAGGCTATTTGAGAGAGCAATGATCGCTTTTGAAATCGCTACATCATTTAAGTTAGTTGGAAGGTCGTCTACAAAAGATTTATCTATTTTAATAGTATCAATAGGCAGTGTTTTAAGATAACTCATAGAAGAGTATCCTGTTCCAAAGTCATCTATAGATATTTTAAAACCACTTGTTCTTAACTCATCTAGTATTGTAAGATTATTAGTTGTTGATTCCATTATATATCGCTCTGTTATCTCTATCTCTATACAACTTGTATCAAGTCCATACTCTTTAACAATATTATTAAATATTGTCACTATATTTTTTTCACTAAACTGCTGTGTTGAAACATTTATTGCTATTCGTTCAAGCTTATGTCCAGCTTCATTTGAGGCCTTTAAAAAAGCACAAGATTCTCTAAAAACGAACTCACCTATTTCTATGATAAGACCACTATCTTCTGCAATTGGAATAAACTTATCAGGAGGAACAATTCCTAACTTTTCATTTTTCCAGCGCAGTAGTGCTTCGGCTGAAACTACTCTTTCACTCACTAAGTTATACTGAGGTTGAAAGTTAAGATAGAGCTCTTTTTTACTAAGAGCATTACGAAGTTCTTGTTCTATTTCAAGTCTATGATTCATATCAAGAGAGAGTTCATCTGTAAAAAAGTGAAAACGATTTTTTCCTAAATCTTTAGCACGATACATAGCACTATCTGCATACTTTACTAAATCTACCATATCAACAGCATCGTGTGGATAAGTAGATATCCCTATACTTGCACTTGTGTTGAGTATGTGACCTAAAACTGTAACAGGTTGAGATAAAACATATAGTATTTTTGTTGCCACACGAGCGGGTTCATCATTATTTGTAATATTTTGAAGTGTTACAACAAACTCATCACCACCTATTCTGTAAAGCATATCTAAGTCGCGAATCACATCTTCTATTCTTTGTGCTACTTTTATAAGAAGTTCATCACCTACATGATGACCAAGTGTGTCATTTATCACTTTAAAACGGTCTAAGTCAATAAATAAAATTGCTAATTTCGTACCATTTCGTTGTGCAAACTGGAGCGAATGTTCTAAATGTTCTTCAAAGTTAAGTCTATTTGGAAGTTCGGTAAGCGAGTCATGATATGCTAAAAAGTTTATGCGTTCTTGAGATTTAATAATTTCAGAAAGATTTGTATGGATTGAAATATAGTTAAGAATCTCACCATCTTCATCTCTAACAACACTAATACTCAACCATGTAGTAACCAGCATTCCATCTTTAGCCCTATCTTGAATCCTTCCTTTCCAACTATCATTTTCTTTGATTTCTTCCCACATGTTTTCATAAAACTCAGGGCCTTGATGCTGAGACTGTAACATTTTCGGAGTGAGTCCTATGCAATCTTTAGGGCTATATCCAAGTATATTTTTAAAAGCTTTATTTACAGAGAGAATTTTTTGATTTGCATCTGTTACTAGGATACCCTCTTCTATATTGTCAAAAACAGTTGCTGTAAGTCGCATGTGTTTTTTTTGTTTTAAAGACTTGTTGTGTAAAAACATCAGAGTTATAAGGAGGAGAATAAGACTAAAAGTAAAAAGAAGATTCAACTGTTGATACTCTTTATTTTTTAAAGCATTACTTTTTTCAAGTCGTATCATCGTAGTTTTTATCTTATCACCTAATGCCAAGGTATAATGTTCTTGTAAGGGATTTTTTAAATTTTTAATATTTGTTTGTAAGACTTTGGCCTGTTTATAGAAGTAGTTAATATTTTTTTCTTTATTAATAGGAGTATTCTTTAAAATATTTTGTATTACATTTTCTTGCCCTTCTAAACCAGAAAAAAGTTGCATCATCATAAAAAGTACATCATCAACATTCTGCTTCTCTTGCATAGAAACACTACTAGTAATCGCTATACTTTTTCTTAAATCAAAAAGATAATGTATGCTGTTTATTATGATTGCATTCATTGATTTTTGATACTCTAGCAAGTCAGACTCTAACAAGTATGTTTTTCTAATAATACTAAAATTACTTTTGAAATCATTACCAAATGCTTCATAAATTTTTGATTTTTCTAGTTCTTTTAATATTTTATCAAATTCACCTAATTGTCTTGTAATGCCGTCATAGTTTGTAAAGCTTAAGGAAGTATGTAAAAAACTATCATAATCCTTTTGAATAAGTTCTAAGGCACCTAGTTTATTATAATACACTGCAAAGTTTTGCTCATGGTTACTTTTATTATTAAGATAAAACATGACACCGATAAATGCACTGATAATAAAAAGTAGTGTTAACGTTATACCATCGGGTTTACGGAACATATATATTTCCTCCCTCAGGTAATTCCCCGTTTAAAGAACGTAAAAATGCTTCTATCTTGTCAATGTCTTCTTTAGTGAAGAAACGTCCAAGTTGGAGTTGTGCCATTATTTCAATTGCTTTTTTTAAGTCCGATGTCCTTCCATCATGAAAGTAAGGTGCTGTACGAGCGATATTACGAAGAGAGGGAACTTTAAAAAAGTACTTATCTCTCTCTTTTTTTGTAACATTAAAACGTCCTAAATGCTCAATACTAGCACTATCAACAACTCCAAACTTACTATATAAATTACCACCAATATTTGTACCATGATGACAAGATATACAGCCTTTTGATTTAAAAAGTTCATAGCCTTGTACTTCTTTAGTTGTTAAAGCACTTCTATCCCCTTGTAGATACCTATCAAACGGAGCATTTAGTGTTAGTAATGTTTTTTCATACTCAACGATTGCATCGCTAATAGTATCTTTTGTGATGCCTTCACTGTATATTTCTGAAAATTGTAACTTATACTCTGTTTTATTAAGTTTTATGATTAAATCAGGAAAGTTAAAACCCATTTCAACTGGATTTTCTATAGGGCCAGCAATTTGTTCGTGAAGGTTTTTAGCTCTTCCATCCCAAAATTGACGAAAATTATTTACTGCGTTAAGAACAGTAGGAGAATTTATATTTCCCTCTTGTCCACCTATACCAAAAGAGAACTTTAAGTTATCATCACCACCCTCTTCTATGATGTGGCAACTTGCACAAGCGATGGTGTTATCTCGTGATAAACGCGCATCAAAAAATAGTTTTTTTCCTAGTTCAACTTTTGGAATATTTAAATCTATATAGGGAATAATTGGGGTAATAGGTTCTTTTGCAAGAAGGGAGAGTGTAAAAAATATGTAGAAAATCGGATGCTTCATATACCTAACCTTTGTTGATTAGATATATTATAGCAAAATATTTTTATAATATTATTTTATTTTACTTACTTCACTTTTCCTAAGAATTCGCAGTCAATAGTGTTAACTTTTACTACGTCATCAATAAGTACATGGTAAGGAACTTGAACAACTGCACCAGTCTCTAGAGTAGCTGGTTTTTTACTACCACTTGAAGTATCACCTTTGAAGTTTGGAGGAGTATCTGTTACTATAAGTTCCATAAATTCTGGAGCTTGTACTGAGATAGCCTTGTTTTTAAAGAAGATAATTTCAACTTCAATTCCATCTTTAAACCACTTAGAAGCTTCATCACACTGCTTATATTCAAGACCAAGTTGATCGTAAGTCTCTGTATCCATAAACTGGTACATATCACCATCATCATAAAGGTATTGCATAGTTTTATAGTCGATTATAGGCACTTCAAACTTATCACCAGCATGAACAGTCTTTTCCACTACACGACCTGTCAAGAAACTCTTCATTTTCATACGTACAAATGCAGCACCTTTACCTGGTTTAACATGTTGAAATTCAACTATTTTGTATGGTACTTCACCTACTATTAAACGCACGCCTTTTTTTACATCACTCATTCCAACAGTTGCCATTGATACACCTTGCATAATTATTTTGAGCCATTTTACTACAAATGGGCTTAGAGAGATATTTTAATAGAATTACACACTTGTAGGTTCCTGTTGAATCATCTCAATGTGCAATGATTGTAATGTCTTTATATTTTCTTTTTTTGTAAGAAGTGTTGCTATTAGTTTTATTCCCAGTGAATCGGTGATGAGTAAAAGAGCATTCATAGATTCAGAAGATTGATCAAGTAAAAATGCACTATCTGCTTTGATAAAAGATGGATTTAATTCTTTTAAATATGCATAGTCATTTGACTCTCCACTAAATGAGTGAATGGAAAAGCTATAACCGTACTTATTAAATATATTTATAAAACTTTTTACGAGTTGTAAATTCTTTATGATAAAACTATCGGCAATTTCAAATGATAATTGCATATCATTATTCTTTTGATATTGGTGAAATAAGTTTTCTAAAACTTCAAGGGCACCCTCATCTCTAAAAAAATCATTTGGAAGTTTAAGTGTACAATGCTCGCCCATAAACTCTGTCTCTTGAGTGATAAGCTCTTTAATAACGGCAATATGCATAGAAACAGAATGTCCAAGGTTAATTACCGGAGCAATAAAATCTTTATAAAGATACTCTCTAGCATCACTTCCGTAGATATTATAAACAAGTGATTTATGTACTACTATATTTGTTTTAGTATTTACTACATCTGAGGACTCAAAAGTAAAACTATTTTCTTGAATCGCATTTTCTATTATAGTTCTCCACTGCTCTTTTGCAAGTGTATTTTGAGTATCTTCTTCTTCAAAAAGGCAAATGTTACTTCTTTCATCTGCAATGGCGTTTGAGAGGGCTGTATCTGAACGAGTCAGTAGTTCTGCCATACTCACGCCATTATTATAACGATAGAGTCCTATGTTCATATGCACACTATTTTCACTAATTTTATTCTGCGTTAAAAGCTTGATAAAAGCACGATTTATCTGTCCTTCAACATCACTTTTTTGATTTACTTCATACTCTGGTAATATGAGTAAAAATTCTGTTTCATTTAGACGACATAAAAGTCTATCATCAAAACTCTGGGTTACTGTATCAAAAACTTCACTCAAAGATAATATTAAATTATTTGTGTTTCTTCGACTTATAAGCTGATTCATCACCTCTATACTACTCAAACCTACTAAAAGAACTGTTCCCCCATTTATTTTATTATTTTGAGCGATTAAGTCTGGAAGTTTAAGCATCAAATAACGTCGATTAAAAAGTTTTGTAATCGGTTCAGTATAAAGAAGTTCACGGTTTCTTTTTGCTGACTCATTTGCTTTAACAAAGATATCTTCTACTTTTTTCACCATAGAATTCATTCCATTGACTACTTCTTTAAACTCCGTAGTGTAAGGTTCTTTTTCTTGAATAACAAACTCATTTTTCAAAATAGCCTCTGCTTGATTTTGAATCTGTTTGAGTGGTTTAAGTACAAAATGAAGTAAGATGCTCAGAACTATCAATGCTATAAAAACTAAAACCACAAACAAGTAGAGTAGTTTCACAAACATTTTATAAAGTGCATTATAGATAATTCCCGTATCACCCATAACAGTCACTTCTCCTAAAATCTCCCATCCTGAAGATACATCACTTGTAATTTCAACTGTCTCAACCTCAGTATATTTGATAAACCAAGAAGGAATACCTTCAAGTACATCATCATCTACCTGCTTATAATGAAAGATACCATCATTAGATATAAATTCTATGAGCATATAGTATCCCCCATCAAATTCTGAATCTATTGTAGTCATAATAAGTGCTTCATGCCCTTTAGCATCAGCTATTTTACTGCTTAGTGTTGAAATATTATTAACAGTACTTTCATAAAGGCTGTCTATCATATTTTGTTTAGCAGAGGTGTAGTTTAAGTACATCACAGCTCCAAGCATTACTATTATTATCATCGAGACTACAAGAGCCAGTTGTTTAAATAGTGTCATAGTTTTTTCCTTTTCATGTTAGCTTCTAGTTTTTTCCACTTTTTTGACTTTGGACCAGTGTCACCATTAATCATTTTAACCACCTTGATAATATCTTTTCGTTTTGAAGCAGGTAAAATAAACCTGTTGTTATTGTCTAGAATTAGAATATCTTTTCTACTTTTTGGTTTTGCCACCTTAAGATAGGAGAGCACCATGTGAGAGATTTTTCTCCCTTTCCTATTTTTATATATAACATATGTAAACTTCATGCGCTTTGGATTGATACCTAACTCTTTGAGTATATAGTATTTGGCTATGGTGTAATCTTCACAATCACCTCTATTTTTACCAACAAACTCATACAATGTTGCCCAGTAATCATTTACACCATACACTTGCTTATCACTCTTGTACCCAACAGCATTTACCCAAGTGTTCACAACATTTAATTTTTTGATTTCTGATTCATTTTCTAGTTTTTTTAAAAGAGAACTTTCTATATCATTAAAACGATTTTGTGCTTGAGAACCATATTTTTTTCCTGCTTCTAGCTTTATCTGCTTGGTTATTAAACTCTGTGCACCAAGAGAAGTAAACATTAAAAACACCAATACTTGCAGTCTCAAAATCATCATAAAGGATTATACACTTTTTTTCTTGTACTCAGGTACAGTATATAAAATTATTATTTTATACTATGATGTTAAGAATTAAAAGTTTTCAAGGAGTTTATTATGGCAAACAATGTAGCAAAGGTCTTAAGTGTTGATGGTACTTTTTATATCAAAGCAGATGATGGTTCACTCACACAACTCACAAAAGATTCTCTTATCCCACAAGATGCTGTAGTAGTTGGAGCAGATGCTAACCAAGATACGAACAGTATAGTGTTCTCTCTTGAAGATGGAAGCGATTTAGTTCTTCTAGGAAATGGTACACAAAGTTTTGATAGTACTTTAGTAGATGTCGCTTTTTCTGAAGATGAAACTGTAACAAGTTCTCAAAGTATGCAAAACTTTCTTGATGATACTACTGATAACTTTACTGATACTACAGTAGAAGATATAGCACAAGAAGATGATGAAACTGCTGCAGGTGAAGAGATAGAGTCATCTACTAATACTGAAAATGAGTTTTCACAGATAGACAATGAACAACAAGCTATCAATGTAGCATTAAATGCTACTAATTTTCAAACAGATACAAGTATTAAAGAAGATACTAAAGATGAGTTACACACTACACTTGTTGATGAGCTTGCAAACCTTCAAGAAGTTCAAAGTGCAGCAATTTTAGCACTATCAGAGGCAAATGAAGCAACTACTCAAGCAAATATAGCAAACCAGATAGCACAAGAAAATCCTACACAAGAAAACTTACAACTCAGTGAAACGGCAAATGAAGTTGCACTCCAAGCAGCAAGCAGTGCTACACAAGCAAGCCAAGATCTTCAAACATCACTTAACAGTGTAGAAGAAGCTGCAGTAAACTCGGATGAAAATGTAGATATATCAGGTGCAACAAATACTTTAAATTCAACTTTAGAATCAGCTCAAAATGCAGAGCTAAGTGCGAATACTACAGATACGACTGAAGTAATAAATGAAGCAGAAGTAAGTGATACTGCGGAAACAGTGATTGAAGACGAAGTAGAAGCTGAAGACGAAGTAACTGATACAACTGAGGCAGTAGTCGAAGAAGATACTGCTGATGAGACAACTACAGACACAGTTGAAACAGCAGACCAAGAAGCTGAAGATACAACTGAAGTTCAAGCCGAAGAAGACGAAATTGAAGCTGAAGATACTACTGAGGTAGTGACTGAAGACGAAGTTGAAGCAGTAGACGAAGAAGATACTACTGAAACAACTGAAAACGAAATTGAAGCTGAAGATAGTACTGATGAGACAATTGTGGACGAAGTTGAAGTTGAAGATACTACTGATGAGACAATTGTGGACGAAGTTGAAGTTGAAGATACTACTGATGAGATAACTGTGGACGAAGTTGAAGTTGAAGAAGAAGTAACTGATACTACTGAAGCAGTAGTCGAAGAAGACGAAATTGAAGCTGAAGATACTACTGAGGCAGTGATTGAAGACGAAGTTGAAGCAGTAGACGAAGAAGATACTACTGAAACAACTGAAAACAAAGTTGAAGCTGAAGATAGTACTGATGAAACAACTGAAGACGAAGTAACTGATACTACTGAGGCAGTGATTGAAGAGGAAGTTGAAGCAGTAGACGAAGAAGATACTACTGAAGTAGCGATTGACGACGACAAAGATGATGACAAAGACGATGACGACAAAGATGACGATGATGACAAAGATAAAGACGATGACAAAGACAAGAAGAAAGATAAAGACGATGATGATGACAAAGACAAGAAGAAAGATAAAGACGATGATGACAATGATGATGACGACAAAGATAAGAAGAAAGATGATGACGACGACAAAGATGACGATGATGACAAAGATAAAGACGATGACAAAGACAAGAAGAAAGACAAAGATGATGATAATGACGATGACAAAGATAATGACGAGTCTCTAGGAGGTCTTTTAGGTGATACTGATGGTAGTAGTGATGAAGACATCAATCTAGATGGACTTGATGATGCTGTCTCAGATAGTGAAACTTTAGATTCAAATCAAGAATCATCAGATCTTTCATTAGAGGATGTGATCGATACGACAGATAGTGATAACACACTTAATATCGAAGAGACAGATGATGAGAGTACACTAAACAACGAAGAAAGCGATAAAGAATGGACACTTGGTGAGAACATAATAGATACAAGTACAGACGAAAGTAATCAAGGCAGTGCTGGAGCAGAGAATGACACTACTGTAACTTTAGATGTTACTACTGAAATTCAAATAGACCAAAACTAATAGAGACTTTTTAAAAGCTCTCTATTTTAAGAGTAATATTAAAGCGACTCTGTCATTAACATGTAGTTTAGAGAAGATAGAACTTACATGAGATTTAACTGTTCGTATTGTTATCCCAAATTTATGAGCGATTGCATCATTAGTCAAGCCGTTTAAAATTGCCATTACAACTTTTTTTTCTTGTTCTGTAAGTCTATGTTCTAAGAGTTCTAAAGCTTCTACACTCAAACTTTTTTCTTGTTTAACAAGTGCTGCTGTAAGCTCAGGATATGTCCATATATCACCCCTTTCTACAACTTCTAACATAGTGGTATAGTGAATAGGTAGTATTCGTGAGTTTGCATATGCTTTTACCCCGTGTGATATAAGCATCTTTCCTGTTAAAACTTCAGGTACCGTTTCTAAAACTATTACTTTTTGTGGTAGTCTATTTCCTGCTATAAGTTTATTTAACTCCGAAGCCATACTGTCATAATCAACAATAACAACACAATCTTTAAACTCTACAAGCGATTCTTCTAGCATTTGTACATCATATACATCAGAATAATCATCTGATATACACTTATCTTGCCACTCATCAATAAGATCACTGTCACTACTAAAAAATAAAATTTTCATACTTATTTCTCTGAAAAAACGTATTGTTTAGATTTGAGTATTGGTTTTAATATGTACTGCATAACTGTTTTTTTACCTGTTATTATGTCTACACTTGCAACCATTCCTGGGATAATCTTTAAAGGATACTCTTTAGAACCTAAGTAGTTTTTATCTGTCTCAACATGTATGATATAAAAGGTATTTTCTTTTTTATCTGTAATTGTATCGGGAGATATATTGTCTACTTTTCCCTTAATTCCTCCATGAATAGCAAAATCATATGCAGATATTTTCACCATAGCTTCTGCATCAGGATGAATAAATGCTATATCCTTTGGTTTTATTTTTATCTCTAAGTAAAGTTTTTTATCTGTTGGGACAATCTCAACTAAGTTAGCACCAGGTTTTACAACACCCCCTATCGTGTTGACAAACAGTTTTTGAACTATCCCATCTACTGGAGACTTTACCATGGTTCTATCTACTTGGTCAGTAAATGCCACCTGTTGTTGTGTTAAACGATTTAACTCTGCTGTTAGTTCATTGAGCTCTTTTTTTGCTTTGTTTATAAACTCTTGCTGTGTCTCTTTACGTTTGAGTCTATACTCTTCTATCGCAAAGGATAAACGCGGTAAAGAGAGTGAAGCTGCTTCGATATCATTTTGTATACCATTGGCTTCACGTTTTAACTTTAAAAAGTCTACTTTAGATTTGATACCCTCTTTTACCATAGGTGCTGTCATATCTATCTCTTCGGTGACATATTCCAAAGATTTTTCTAGCGAATGTATTCTAGCTTTAGCCTCTTTGAGTGCTTGTTTGCGTTGTTCTATCTGCTGAACCATCGCCTGATCTTTCGCTGTTTTTTCTATCTTATTAGAATTGTACAATGCTAATGCTAAGCTTATTTGCTTTTGGAATTCTTTATCTTGTGTCTTTATCATCTTAAACTCAAGTCGATTTGCTTCAGCAGATAAACGCAACTCTTTTGCTCTGAGTTCGTTGAGTTTTCCTATATTTGTAGCACTACTTGAAAAAGTTTTAGAGTTATTGATTTTTAAAATCACATCACCTTTTTTGATTAAGGCACCCTCTTTAACAAGTATAGACTCTATAATTCCACCTTCTAAGTTTTGAATAACTTGATTTTCACCATAAGGGATAACTTTACCATCACCACGTGTTATCTCATCTATCTCGGCAAAAGAACCCCATAAAATAAATGCAAAAACAGTAAAAATCCATACCTTAAGTACACGACTCATTCTACTTGGAGACTTCTCTAGTATTGCCGCACTTAAGGAGTTCATAAATTCAAAATCTTTACTGTTAAACTCTTGTGTTTTTTTATCCGCCATGACTATGCACCTCCTTTAAGTTTTTGTATCGCTTCTTCTTTAGGAGCATCGATGATTATCTTACCATTATCCATAACTATCACCCTATCAGCTATTTGAAGTAATGTCATTTTTTGTGTAACGGTAATAGTCGTTTTATTTTTAAACTCTATTGCCAGGTTTTTTAGAAGTCTTGCTTCTGTAATTTGATCCATGGCATTTGTTGGCTCATCTAGTAAAATTACAGGTGTATCTACAAGCAGTGCACGTGCTATACCGATACTTTGACGCTGTCCTCCAGAAAGACCAAGACCACGCTCTCCAACTGGCATTTCATAACCTCTTGGGTGCTTTTTGATAAACTCAGAAGCTCCACTTATTTTTGCAGCTCTTACCATCGCTCCATCACTTGCATGAGAAGCTCTAAATGTAATGTTGTCTTTTACTGTCCCCCGAAACAACATAACATCTTGAGAAAGATATGAGAAGTTTTTACGTAAATCGGCAGGGTCTATTTGACGAATATCTAGTCCATCTACAAGGACTTGTCCTTCATCTGGTTCATAAAGTCCCAAAAGTAACTTTTCTATAGTACTTTTACCACTTCCAATACGCCCAATAATTGCGATATGCTCCCCTGGTTGCACTACAAAAGAAATATTTTTGATGGCTGGTATTTCTGCACCTGGATAGCTAAAAGTTACATTTACAAACTCGATATGTCCTGTAAAATTTGGACTTTGAACAAACTTCTTTCCCTCTGGTCTCTCACTAGGTTGTGAGATGATGTCGTTTATAGCATCATAAGAAGTTTTACTTGTTTGATAGTTGGTTAAAAGGGCTGTAACCTGTCCCATCGGAGCTAAAGTTCTTCCTGTTAGTATAACAATGGCAATAAGTGCACCCATTGATAAGTCAAAAGATTGAATCTTATAAACACCCACAATAATAATAACAACTGTATTTAGTTGAATTAATAGCTGCGTTACAGTGGGAATAGATGCAGAGAGTAATCTTGACTTTAAACTTTTATTTGCAATCTCTCCTGTTGATTCTTCCCATTTCCATTGAATTTGACTCAGTGTTCCCAAAGTTTTAAGAGTCTCGATATTACTAAGTGCTTCTATGAGAATAGAACTTTTTTTAGCACTTGCTTCATGTGTACTTTCTATACTTCTTTGGAGAGGTTTTTTTATTATAAAGGCGTATAACATTATGAGTGATATTGTAGCTATTGGGATGAGCACAATGTTCCCACCAATATATGCTATAACCAGTAAAAAGATTATTGCAAATGGAAGATCAATAACTGCAGCCATTGTCGCGTTTGTTAAAAATGAGCGAATATTATCAAAATCCCTGAGATTACTAGCTAAAGAACCTACTGAAGATGGATGATTTGCCATTTTTAAAGAGAGAACTTTTTCAAAAATGATAGAGGACATAATGATATCACTCTTTTTAGCTGCAACTTCTAAAAGATATGTCCTTGTAAACTTAGCAAATGTATCTATAAGATAGATAATTATCACCCCTATGGCAAAAACCCATAAAGTTTCTATGGCATTGTTAGGTACTACTCTGTCATAAACATTCATAGTAAAGAGTGGTGATGCTAATACAAAAAGGTTTATAAGAAGTGAAGCATACAGTACATCTTTATAGACTCCTGTAGAGAGTTTAAGTGTACTCCAGAACCAATGCTTTTGTTGTATATGCAGTGTTCTTATATTTTCATCTACATATTCAAAGGCTTTTTTGACCATAAATCCATAGCCGATATACTCATCGCTAAGATCTTCTATATCAACCCACTGTTCAACAGCTTCTTCTGCTGGCATTATGATTTTTACTAAACTTCCATCTTCACTAAATGAATCTAATATACAAGCACTCTGGTTGGAGAGAAGTAAAATCACTGGAAGTTGTAGAGGACTAATTTGTTGTAATGGTCTTCGAATAATGGTTGATTTTAAACCTGCCCTACTTGCAGCACGAGAAAAAAGTCCTTTTGCATTGTTTATAGAAAAGAGTTCAGGTGCCTCAACACCTGGCTCAATTGGTAAACCTGCTGTTAATGCTTCAGCCGTATATGGCTTATGATACAGTTTTGTAAAGAGTACAAGTGTATCAAGAAGTGCATCCATTCTTACATTGTCAACATTTTGTATAAACATATATTTGTCCTTAGTCTTGTTTATTTATTGAAAGTGAAACACTCTCATATATTTTAGATGCATCATCTCCTAAAATCGACGAGACTAGTGTACCCATCGAATCCATTAGCCTATAGTTAGCATATAACATACTATATTGAGTAGAGATGATTTGTACATCTGATTTTATATAATCATTTTGTGCGGCAAGTAAATCAAGTAAAGAACGATGACCTAAATCAAACTCTTTGGAGTACAAGTTTAGTGTTTTTTTAGAGTACTTTTTATACGCGATAAGATGTACCACTTGTTCTTCAAGTTTTTTGTGAGCATTCCAAGCAAGATTTAGACTCTCAATCACCTGACGCTTGATACTATTTTTCTTTTCTTGTTCTTGGTACAAACTCTGTTCACTTTGTTCTAATGCTGCACTATCGGCAAAACCATTAAAGAGATTGTATGAAAGGTATGCCATGGCACGAAATCTATCTTCATTTCCTTCTATAGCACTTAAGTTTTTGTTTAAAAGTTCTGCTACTTCTATATCTATTTTGGGATAAAATGGAGACTTCTTTTCCTTTCTTGTCGCTTCTGCCAACTTCACATTGTACTGACTTACTAAGAGTGAAGGATTATAGTGTAGTGCTATTTCTGTGGCCCTTTCTCTTGTTGTTGGCAATATCGTTTTTATGACTGGTCTTTGCATTTTAAGAGGATTGAGTTGCCTACCTAATACACGCCCTAAGTTATAAGAAGCATCTAAAAGTGTATTTTCTTGCACAACAAAATTTGACAATGCCAAAGCTAAAGAAGATTCTATTTTATGTACTTCTGAAAGAGTTGTAAGTCCTGCTTCGTAAAGTCGCTTTACCTTTCTCAGTATCTCGGTATTAATGTCAACATTACGTTGCGCGGTAGCAAGAAGTTCCTGATTCTTTACAAGCTCAAGATACGTGTTTACCATATCCAAAGTCGTTGTATTAACCTTTTCTACATAGCTATATGCTGCAGCAGTAGTTCTATACTCTTGACCTTGTACTTTATGATATGTATTAAAACCTTCAAATATATTTTGTGTATATTTCAAAGAATTTTGATACACACTAAAGTCAAAAGACTCATCTCCCCTCGAAGGTGTCTTTTTATTTGTTTTTTCAAAGCCAAGACCTAAAGAGAGATCTATCTTAGGATAATACCCTGAAATCGCTATGTCTATATCTTTTTGTGTTGATTTATAATTTTTTGCTCTTTCTAATATCACAGGATTTGTATTGATGATTTCTTCAACACTTGTTTTTAAATCTTGTGCTGATGCTTCTATAAATAGAAGAATCAATAAAATAATAATTGGTTTCAATTGGTCTAGCCTCACTTAGTTACCACCTTTTGTGATAATTTCATAGATAGTACATTTATTAATCTTATACAGGTCTTAAATATATCCGAATCATCCCTGAA
>NZ_JAEMVC010000003.1 GCF_029215985.1 Sulfurimonas sp. SAG-AH-194-C21 | reverse complement strand
ACGGATAATCTTGAAAAAGTATATGCCGTAGTAAAAGCTTTTGAAAATATTGGTGAAGCTGTAAAAAATATTCCTAAAGAAATAACAGAACAATACCCTGAAATTCCTTGGAGTGAAATAGCTAAAATGAGAGATGTTTTAACTCATCATTATTTTGGTGTAGATGATAAGGTTTTGTGGGATACATTAGATGAAGAATTTGACAAATTTGAATATACTGTAAACACAATACTCCAAAATTTAAACTAAATCTATCTATCCCTAGAAAAATCTTCTCTTACAGCCTCTTGACCTCGTTCCATAAAATAGAGAATAGTTGATGTCATAGTCGAACGGTTTAAAGTCTTCTGCATTTTTTGTAAATAATCATATTCATCTTGGGTTAAAGACAGCATTACTTTTTTATCTCTCTTTTTTGAAGAGTCTTCTAGTGATGGTCTTCCAACACTTCTACTTTTTCTATCATTAGTACTCATGGAAATCCTTATGTAATATTATATAATACTTAGTTTTAATAGTTTATTAATAACTATTAACTAGTCAAATCTACTCAAATCTATTTTTCACTATGTATTTATAATTAATACTTAGTATTTATTATATTTTTATAAGGTTTAATAGTTTATCATTAGTGTAATTCAACTGAGGAGTAGATTATGAGTAGCGAAGAAACAATTACATTTAATGTTTTATATGCAAAGCATAAAAAAATAGCCATCTCAAAAAAAGAGATGTCACGAGAAACTGGTTTAAGTATATCAACACTTGATAGACTAAGAAGAGCAGGACAAGGTTGTGGATATTTGCAAGTTGGGCAAGGAGATATTTCTTATCCCTTATTAGAGTTAGCTAAGTACTATACTCAGACTATACAAACTTTATAAGATAAAGCTAGATTTATGAAAAACAGTAACTACCAAAAAGAGTATAAGAAAAGTTACAAAACTAAAAATAAAATTGTAACCTTTCCTCTGAGTGTTGCTTTTCACGATGAGCTAAAAAGAAGAGCCTTTTACTTAGATTTAAAAACCAACTCTTATGCTAAAAGTATAATCACTACATTTTTAAATAATAACACTCCTAAAACTCTCTCTTACGAGCATAAAGAGTTTATTAATGAATATATTCGCATATCAAGAGGTATTGCAAATAACATCAATCAAATCGCCCATAAAACAAATATGAGTGAACAAGTTGACATAAATATTCTCATTAATGCACTTAGGCAATACGAAGAAGAGTTTAAAAAATTTATTTCTAAGACATAAATTATGATTATCAAATCTATGAGTAGAAAAAGTAAATCTTTTTCACAACTTTATGACTACCTTACTCGTGATAAATCCTCATTTACCTTTTCAAGAAACACTTATGCTAATTCAAACAATAAAAAAGAGTTTGTGAATGAGTTTTATACTAATGCAAGGTATTTAAGAGAGGCTAGAGGTAAAGTCTATATGTATCATGAGGTTTTATCCCTAGAAGAGAATAATCTCTCACAAGAGAGACAACGAGAGATACTTTTAGATATGGCAGATAAATATCTCTACCAAAGAGCAGAAGATCATTTAGCTTTTGGTGTTGTGCATGAAGAGAAAAATAATATGCACCTACACTTAATGATAAGTGCCAACGAAATAGAGGGAGAAAAGAGAGTTAGACTCTCTAAACAAGAATTCTCATCTATTCAGCAAAGAATGGAAAACTATAAAAATCAAAAATATACTGAACTCAAAGACTCCTTTATGTATCACAATAAAAAAGATCTCTCCAAAGAGAAAAAACAAGAGCAAGAACTCAAAAATAGAGGTGCTAAAAGTATTAAAGATGAGATAAAGAGGAACCTTAAAGAGACTTTTACAAAAGCGACATCAGAAATGTATCTAGAAAATCATCTAAAATCTATGGGATATAAAATATATACAAGAGGAAACACCCAAGGTATTAGCTATAAAAATAAAAACTATAGACTCAAAACTTTAGGACTAGAAAAAGAGTATAAACAACTGTTCAAAATATTTGAACAAAAATCTAAAAGAGAATTTAGACGGAAACAAGCTAAAAATGATAGAAATAAAAGTCGAGATAACCCAAGAGAAAGGGAATGATACAACAAAGTAAAGCATAAAAGATTTTAGCTACAATACAGCATGGAACTTTTAGCACTAATATTTATTTCATTTATCATCATTACAGCTATGAATAAACAATTTAGACAATTTGGTATAGGATTTTTAAATCCTCTTTCGTGGATATTCTCATTTCTTTCACAACCGCCGACTAAAGGCGATGGTATGATGAGTAAACAAGATGAGATAAAAACCTTTTCAAGGTTTAATGATGGACTTTTAGTTGATGGAAAATCTAAAAGACTCTCTTCAAAAGAGAGTTTCAATCACCTCGCACTTTTTAGCAGAACTGGTGGAGGGAAAACAACCTCTTATGTACTCCCCAACATCTATAAACTTGCCTCTCAAAAATGCTCTATGGTTATAACTGATTTAAGTGGGGAAATATATGATAAAACAAGTGCTTATCTACATAGCCATGGCTTTAAAATATATGTACTTGACCCAAAAAACTTAGATGAATCTATAAGATATAATCCCCTAGAGTATGCAAAAGACTCTATGAGCATAGATATGGTGAGTGAAATATTAATCTCATCCTCTGGTCTTAAAGGCACAAAAGCAGAAGATAAGATATGGAGTGATGGAGCTAAAAACTTTATATCTATACTCATAAAAGTTTTAAATTCTACAGGTGATAAAAGATATATGAACCTTGCCAATGTAAGATATATGCTTAATAACTTTGGTAAAGATGGTGAAGCACTTGATGAGTTTATAAAAAAGTATGCAGATGATAAAACCTTTTCTGAGTATAAAGGGTTTGTAAGTGGTAATGATAAAACTATACAAAGTTTTATCGCAACCGCTAGTACAGCACTTGCTCCTATAGGGATAAATGACAATTTAGAAAAATTGACATATACCCACTCAATAGACTTTAAAAAGTTTAGAGAAGAGAAATCAGTAGTGTTCATAAAAATTGAACAACAGTATCAAGAGCAATATAGTTTTTTACTCAATCTCTTCTACTCGCAATTATTTAATGAGATGATGGATAAGATACCCAGTGCAAAAGATTTGCACTTGTACTGCTTATTAGATGAGTTTGGTAATATGAATATACCAAGATTTTCTTCGGTAATTACAACTATCAGAAAGTATAATGTATCAATCTCTATAATCTTGCAAAATATTAACCAATTAATAAAACAATACTCAATAAATGAAGCTAAAACCATCCTAGATGGTGGTATAGCAAGTAAGCTTATATACAGTGGTGCTGATTTAGATTTATCATCTGATTTAGAAAAGATGTTTGGATATAAAGAGACACTCAAACGACAGGCTGATGGTAGAGACTACTATGATAAAGAAGCTGTTATGAATGTGAGTGATATTAGGACGATGAAAGATAATGAAGCACTTTTTGTATATGCTAATAAAAAACCACTCAAAATGAGTGTTAAACCTTACTATAAAAATATAATGTATAAGGGGTTTTCAAAGATGAAGCCATATAAAATCAAGACAATAAACACTTATGACAACATCAAATATGTTGATTTAGAAAATGTGGAGTGGTAAGACATGGATGAATTAGGACTAATAGATAGATTTATACAAGAAGCCTCAAATATGGATTTAAAAAACTTTATATTTGTGGCACTTCTTTTTTATGTACCCTTTCACTTTTCAAAAAAAGCAGAAAGTCATTTTTTTAGAGTTTTTTACTCATTTTTCGGTATTTACATGATAGCTACGATGGAAGATACTAGAGTTATATATGATTTAAAAATGCTTGTTGGTTTAGGGCTATTACTTCCTCAGCTAATATTTATAGTTGCATTCATAAAAGACACTATCTTAACGATAAAAATGATGACAGCAAATACATATTATTTTTTCGTAACCATCTATTATAAAATCATTAGATTTATTAACTGGATTAAATCTACATTTCTCATGATAAAGATCTTTTTTACAACTTTTAGTTTTAAAAAAGAAGATTATCAAGAACAGGAGCAAAGCTCACAGCATGATTATAGTTATCAGGAGAGAGACGAAAAGTTTTACGATGAGAGTCAATATTCTAAACAAGAAAACAATCACTCTCAAAAGCAAGAAGCTCCAAAAAGTGAATCTAAAAAAGAATACGGAAAGTATGGAAGATTTAGTGATAGCAGTGCCTATGTAGTTTTAAATGTAAATCCAAGTGATGACTTTAAAACAATAAAAAAAACATATAGAAAATTAGTAAGAGAGTACCATCCCGATTTACACCCAAATGAAATAAAGAAATATACAGAAATTACACAGCTCCTTAATAGTGCTTATGAAAAATTAAAAAAAGCTAAAAAGTAAGTTCAATAAAATCAGAGCTAAAATCTCTGATTGCTAACATAAAGACAAGGTCTTTATTCTACCTCACAAAGTATAGTCGTTCCCACTCCTTTAACATCTAAACAGTAAAGTATTTATTATTTGTTTTTACAGAACTTAAAACCCTTTTGAGACACGAGAATTTTTATGAATGTAAATCTATACAAAAATAATACAAGTAGTATTTTTCTCTAAATTTAATTCATTCTCTCAGTCTTGTTCAAAAGGGCATTTAAGCCCAAAAAAACATGTTTATCTTGAAAGCTTTTTGCTTTCGCTTAGTTTCGACTTACAGTCGCCAAACATTTTTAAAAACATTTGAGAAAAGGTCAATTGTGAAAATATATATTACAGATTTAGAGGCTTACAACAACGGTAATTTGATTGGAGAATGGGTTGAATTACCAATGAATGAAGATTTACTTGCTGAGTCTATTGAAAATGTATGTTATGCAGGTAAAAAAGCTTGTGGAAGCGAACATTATCATGAGGAAGTATTTATTACAGATTATGAAGCTATTATAAATGTCGAAGAGTATGATGATATAAATAGACTAAATGAAATAGCAGAAATACTAGAAGAATATAGTGAAGGAGATTTTTTAAAACTTAAACTTTTATCTCATGAGGGATATGAAGAAAGAGAAGTTATTGATACTGGTATAGACAACTATGATGTATCAATTTATGATTTTCGCTCAAACACATCATTTACAGATACTTTTGAACTTTTAGCTATGCAGTTTGTAGATGATGGTGTTTATGGAGAGATACCAAAAAGTTTAGAATTTTATCTTGATTATGAAAAAATGGCTAGAGATTTGAGGATGGATTATACTGAATTTGAGAGCAATATTATTGGAAGAGTGTTTTAAAAATTAAAAACTCTTAAAAGAGCCTATCACTAGGAGTTATAGGCTATATGCAAAATTTATTATCAATCGGACTCTTGTCGGACTTTTAAGAAAAAAAAGCTATAATACACTCTCTAAAAGCCCTATTTATAGGAGTTTTAAATTTTATTTACAGAAGAATGTCGTATTCTCTGTATATGCTCATTAAAGTGTATCCTTAGATTATTTGTCTAATTCTACACTATTAAACTTTATGCCTCTTGATTTAATATAGAAAAACCTAAACTGTTCATTTTTTTATCTACTAACTCTACTGCTGCTTGCATTGTTTTTTGTGAAATATCTGGAAGTGCCCCACCCCACATAGACTCTGCATCTTTAAATCCTTGAAGCATACCTTCTCGGCCTGCACGAAGTCTATCTTCATCACCACCGGCACCAGCTATAACAAAGTTAGCAATACGTTCTGATGTTTGAGTAATACCAAAAAAGCCATCTTCTGATACTAAAGCACCTGCTTCTTCTTGTGAAAGGTCGGCTATTGGTTTACCTTCGTAACCTATGTCACTTAAAAATGTTTGGAAATTGGCATATTCTTCTGCAATATCGACTTTTTGAGAAACCAAATTGCCTTGAAGATTCACTGATTTTAAAGCAAAAGCATTTGCATTCTCAGTAATTTTTGCTCTGATATCTGTTGCTTCTTGTTTAGTCAATTTTTCAGTATAGTTACTTTTTATAGTATTTGAATTCATTGAAGCTGTAGTACTTTGTAAGTTTGCTGATATTTGCATAATATGTCCTTGCGTTTAATATTTACTATTATACTACTAGATATCGACATATTTTAAAACATATTTATAGGAAAAAACAAATGACTACAAAGATATTAACACTTACTCTTTTAGCAACAGCACTTGCCTTTAGTAGTGTCATTCCAAAAGAACAAACAAGAACAAGTAAACAACAATCAAACTCAATAAGTACGCAAATCGCATATACCTTAGTTAAACGCGGTATTGATGATGACAAAGCACTTCAAATTGCACAAAATTTTATAAGTGAGAATGAAGAGCTTTTTTTCATTATGGTATCTAACTACTTACATCACACTAACATTAAACGAGAAGCTCTTTTTAATGAGTTAAGTAAACTAGCACTACTTAGAAAAAAAGCAGACTTTACTTCTTACTCATTTCTAATAAAATTAACACAATCTTTAAAGAAAACACAATTAAACAGTGATAATTTAAAGAAACTAGCAGCTATAAGTACCAATAATAGCTTACTTCAAAAAGTATTTGTATAAATTTAACAAATAACTTGTAATTTACTTATTAATTAAGCTATAATAATATCGATGAAAGATGAGGCTCGAGTTCATCTTTAGTGTGAAATTTTGCTCTTGTGCATTTAGACCCCTAAAGACTCTCCAATTTTTGACTCCACAAATGAATTAAATTTCATTGTGATTTTTTTACACAAGGCAATACAATGGCACAATTAGAAAACGGTTCAGTTAAATGGTTTAACGACGAAAAAGGTTATGGTTTTATTCAACAAGAAAATGGTGGGTCTGATGTATTCGTACATTTCCGTCAAGTTAATAATACAACAGGTGGACGTGTTTCACTTGCAGAAGGTCAAAGAGTAACTTACGAAGTAGGCGAAGGTCAAAAAGGTCCTCAAGCTGAGAACGTAACACCACTTTAATCTCTACCCCTTTAAACCCCTCTTCTGGGGTTTATCTTTCTTTAAATATTCAAATACTCTTTTTTTAAACTTCTTTTTTTGTTTTAACCTACTATAATTCTATCTAAAAAATGGATTATTATGTGTATATGTGGTTTGAATAAAGAGTATAACAAATGTTGTGGTGAGCTTATACAAGCTTCAAGACTAGCAAACACTCCAGAAGAGTTAATGCGAAGTCGATATTCTGCTTATGTAAATGCAGATGCTCGCTATTTACTAATCAGTACTGTTAAAGAAAACCAATACGAAGATGATATCGAATTGATAGAAGATTTTTCTTCTCAAGTAGATTGGCTTAAACTTGATGTTTTAAAAGTTGATACTGATGCCGATACAGTTGAGTTTAAAGCATACTATAGAGATAAAGAGCAGATACAAGTACTTCATGAAAAGAGTAACTTTGTTTTAGAAGATGGTGCCTGGAAATATAAAGATGGAGAGTTATACAAGTCTAAAATTGAAAGAAATGAAAGTTGTCCTTGTGGTAGTGGAAAAAAATACAAAAAATGTTGTGCTAAATAATATTAACCCCCTAAAACTACAAAAAATACTTTACAAGTTTTTTTGAAAAACATAACTTTTTTTGACAAAACCATTTTTTTCATAAAACTTATGAGCTTCTTCTCTTTGAAGCCCAGACGAAAGTACTATATTTTCACACATCGCTGTTTTTGCATAGACTTCAAGGTACTCCATCATCTCATTTGCAAAACCTTGAGAACGAAAAGCCGAATCAGTTACTAAGTCATATATATAAAGATGGCGTTTGTGGTAAAAGTTTGTCTGTACTGCCACTCCAGCATAAGTGATAAGTTTCTCTCTTTGAAAAAGTCCTATCATTTTATACTCCATATGGCGCATATCATAAATTAAATCATCAAACTCTTTAAAAGTTAAATCTACTCTTAGTTGAGATAAGACTTCATAAATAACATCTAACTCTTTTAAATTCATCTCTCGTATTTGCATACTATCTGTTTCCCTGATTTTTGTTTTGTATATTATACTAAATTTAGTTACAATTAAAAATACTAAATGCTTTCTTTAAAGGATGTTTAACATGAATGATACAGTAACAATAACAGATAATAGAACAGGAAAGAGTTATGATTTTGATATTTTAGATGGTACTAGAGGACCTAGTGTTGTAAACATATCAAGTTTTTATACTGATACAGGAATGTTTACATATGATAATGGTTACACATCAACTGCAAGCTGTAACTCATCTATCACTTTTATAGATGGTGCAAAAGGGGAACTACGTTACCGTGGAATAGAAATAGAAGAGCTGGCAGAAAAGAAGAGTTACCTAGAAGTATGTTTCCTCTTACTTAATGACACTCTTCCTACCAAAGAGCAAACAAAAGAGTTTGATCTTGAACTCCGCCATCGTTCATTTTTACAAGAAGGACTCACAAACCTTTTTCATGCATTTCCCTCTGGCTCTCATCCTATGGCAACACTCTCAGCAGCAACTGCAGCACTCTCAACATTTCATTTTAATCATTTAGATATGTCAAATGAGAGTGAGTACCAAACTATGGCAAGACGAATAATTGCTAAAATGCCTACTCTCGCCGCATTTGCATACAGATACTCTATAGGAGCATGTTTTATTCAACCTGACATCTCTAAAAGTTATACAGAAAACTTTCTTTATATGATGAGAGCTTATCCTGGTGGAAAAATGCACATGGATATGGATGGTCAAAGAGCTATAAAAGAGATAGAGATAAAAGCACTTGACACGATTTTTACCCTTCATGCAGACCATGAACAAAATGCTTCGACTACAAGTGTTCGAAATGTTGCCTCAACAGGTGCCCACCCTTATGTCGCTATAAGTGCTGGTGTTTCTGCACTTTGGGGACGAGCGCATGGTGGAGCAAATGAGTCTGTTATAAAACAACTCGAGATGATAGGTAGTGTTGAAAATGTTGATGCTTTTATTGCCCGAGCGAAAGATCCAGATGATGAGTTTAGACTTATGGGTTTTGGACACCGTGTATATAAAAACTTTGACCCTAGAGCTAAAGTGTTAAAAAGTCTACAAGTACAACTCCAAGATGAGCTCAATCTTGATTCAAACCTAATGAAAATCGCGAATAGAATTGAAGAAATTGCACTTAATGATGAATATTTTGTAAGTAGAAAGCTCTATCCTAACATAGATTTTTACTCTGGTGTCATTTTAACTGCACTCAAAATCCCAACTTCTATGTTTACACCAATCTTTGTGATTGGTCGTACTGTAGGTTGGATTACACAATGGATTGAGTTTAAAAAAGGAAAAGGTATGAAAATCGCCCGTCCTCGTCAGCTATATTTAGGTAAATGATTTGAAAGTTATGTTAAAATATAGACACTAAACTTTATAGGTATATTACAATGAATACAAAAAGCATTAACTTTAGAATAATCACTTTCTTTATTACAGCCACTATGATACTTGGCTTTGGTGTGGCTTATGCCGTCAGCCAAAGTGCAAAAAACGAGATACTAAACACCCGAATGGAGCAAATGAGTTCTATAAAAATGAGTAAGATTCAACATATTGAAGATTATTTTGAAGAGATGAAGTATATTTTAAATTCTCAAGCTACAAATAGTAATACTGTACAACTTTTATGGAACTATGATGAGGCTTTAGAAAATCTTGAAGAGCTTGAAATTGACAGAGATGAGATAAAAAATGCTTTACTTGCATATTATAAAAATTCATATCTTGCAAACAACAACTATGATTTAATTGGTGCTCCATCAAAACGTGAATTAAGTCAATATCTACCTAAAAGTGAAAAAGCTTTACTCCTGCAGTACCTCTACATCATAAAAAACCCTAACCCTTACAATAAAAAAGAACTCCATAAAATGGACAGAGAGCATAAAACAGAGTACTCCGAGTTACATGTACAACAGCATCCAATTATGAGCGCAATTTTAAAAGAGTTTGGAAGAAATGACCTCTATTTGGTTAATGCTGGTGGTGATATTGTATATAGTGTACTCAAAAATGCAGATATCGGAACAAACCTTTTAGAGGGTGTTTACTCCAACACTGGGCTTTCTCGTGCTTTTAAAAAGACTCAAAAGGCACAAAGAGGACAAGCGATATTTGAAGACTTTTCTATTTATGAACCTTCATATAACAAAGAGATTGCGTTTATAGGTATGCCTATTTACTTTGGGGATGATAACGAAGGTTCAATTATTTTCCAATTACCAAAAAAGAAGATAAACCAAATTATGAACTTTAACAATCAAGTTGACAAGGTTGGTCTCGGTAAGAGTGGTGAAGCATTTCTTGTAGGTACCGATCTCACAATGCGTAATGATAGTCGTTTTTTAAATAAAATTAAAGAACTAGACATCGCAACTAAAAAAGCAAAAACAACGATAGGAAATTATAAGGTAGCTACAACTGCAGTAAAAGATGCTTTAAATGGGAACAGTAAAACTTCACTAGGACTTGACTACCTTGGTAATTCTGTAATTTTATCTTATGCACCAGTAAAGGTTTATAATGAAAAGTGGGCTATGATTGTTAAGATAGATGAAGATGAAGCACTTGCAAGTGCAAATGAGAACTTTATTACGGCTCTCATTGGTACTGCTGTTTTTATAGCTTTTATTATACTTATTTCGCTTTTAATTATTAAAATCATCATCATTAATAAACTTGAAACACTGCAAAAAGCTACCCATGACTTAGCAAAAGGGGAAGGTGACTTAACGAAGCGTATTGAAGTTACAAAAGGTGATGAAATATCAGTAGTGGCTCAAAATAT
The DNA here is from genome assembly GCF_029215985.1 of Sulfurimonas sp. SAG-AH-194-C21. Lineage (GTDB taxonomy): Bacteria > Campylobacterota > Campylobacteria > Campylobacterales > Sulfurimonadaceae > Sulfurimonas. The sequence continues at coordinate 102,399 of NZ_JAEMVC010000003.1, read as the reverse complement.
AAATGAGTTTATAGAAAAAGTACGAGTAACAGTAAGCGAAGCGACAAGTACTTCAAATAGTAATACTCAGATAGCTTCAACTCTTTCTCGTGCCTCAGTCGATATGAAAGCTAAGGCTCAAGATGAGAGTAGAATTGTTCATGAAGTAGCTCGTGATGGTCAAGAGTTACAAAATATATTAAGTATCTCAATCGAGCAGGCAAAAGAGACAAAGGAAAACATTGACAGCACAGGAAATACACTTAAAAATGTAAATCAGCAGGTTATTAATCTTGCTAATGAGATTGAAGAGAGAAGTCATGATGAGCTTGAACTCTCTCAAAAACTTGTTGATTTAAGTTCTGAGACGGCAGCCGTTAAAGATGTACTTGAAGTGATTTCAGATATTGCAGACCAAACAAATCTTCTTGCATTAAACGCGGCGATTGAAGCCGCTCGTGCAGGTGAGCATGGTCGTGGTTTTGCCGTAGTTGCGGATGAAGTTCGTAAACTTGCAGAACGTACACAAAAATCACTCTCAGAAATCAACACTACTATTAGTGTAATTACTCAGTCTGTAAATGATGCGAGTGAACATATGTCTACAAATGCTAAAGCTATAGAAGCTCTTTCACAAAATGCTAGTGAAGTTGAAAAAGACATTAACTCTAGTGTACATGCAATTGAAGAGTCTATTACTCAAGTTGATGAGACAGTGACAGGATATATTGACAACTCTAAAACTATTGCGACCATGATAGATAAGGTTTCAAGTATAGAGAAAATTTCTCAAGAAAATCAAGAAACTGTAGAAGAGATTTCTGATGCATCATCGAACTTAATGCAGATGACAAATAATCTTAACGACCTGCTTCAAGGTTACAAAACTTAAATCAACATCTTTTAAACAACACTTGGGTATAATCGCGAAATTAAAATATACCTAAGTGAGCAATAAAATGGTAACAGTACAAAATCTTCTCATGCGCTATGGAAATAGAGTTCTATTTCAAGACATAAACCTCAAACTTGACCGACACAAACGATATGGCCTTATCGGTGCAAATGGTGCAGGTAAAACAACATTTCTCAATATTCTAAGTGGAAAAATAACTGAATACGATGGTGAAGTTGTTATTCCTAAAGCCAATAAAGTTGGTGTTCTAGGTCAAAATCAATTTGCCTTTGAAACTTTCACAATAGCTGATGCTGTTCTTTTTGGTAACAAACGTCTCTATGATGCTATCAAAGAAAAAGAAGACCTTTATGCAAATGGCGACTTTGAAGATGATGCTGTAAACGACCGCTTAGCAGAGCTTGAAGTTATCTCAGTTGAAGAAGATCCTACATATGAGTACGATGTAAATATCGGTAAAATACTTGAAAATGTAGGTATCCCCGTAAGTAAACATCAAGAACTTATGAGTACACTTGATAGTGCTGATAAATTCAAAGTTTTACTTGCACAGGTTTTATACCCTAAACCTGATGTACTTTTTCTCGATGAGCCAACAAACAATCAAGATATTGAAACTATTACTTGGCTAGAAAACCAACTCAAACGCCACGAGGGAACACTAGTAGTTATCTCTCATGATAGGCACTTCCTAAATGCTGTATGTACAAATATACTCGATGTGGATTATCAAAAGATTCGTGAGTTTACTGGTACATACGATGACTGGTATATCGCAGCAAATGTAATGGCAAAACAGCTTGAACTTGACTCTGCTAAACAGCAAAAAGAGAAAGAAGAACTAGAAGCTTTTGTACGTCGTTTCTCAGCTAATGCATCAAAGGCAAAACAAGCAACTTCACGTCAAAGAAAACTTGATAAAATGGAGTTTGATGATATTAAACCATCTTCTCGCCGTGATCCAAGTATAGTTTTCAAAGCAAAACGAACTATGGGTGACGAGGCTCTAAATGTGATAAATGTATCTCATTCTTATGGTGATAACTTAGTTCTAAATGACATTAGTTTTAAGGTTGTTCCAGGCGAAAAGATTGCTCTCATTGGTGGTAATGGTGTTGGTAAAACTACACTATTAAAGATCCTAACAGAAGAGATGAAAGCAAGTTCGGGTGAGGTACATATGGGTGCAACAGTTGAGCCTTCATACTTTCCTCAAGATACTGCCGATATAATTAAAGGGGATGGTACCCTTTATGACTGGTTACGTGCTTATGATCCTAAACGCGACATTGCTGAGATAAGAAACTGTCTTGGACGTATGCTCTTTAATGGTGAACAACAAGAGAAGTCAGTTGTAAGCATTTCAGGTGGTGAAAAGCACCGTATGATGCTGAGTAAAATGATGCTTGAAAATGGTAACTTTTTACTTCTTGATGAGCCATCAAATCACCTTGATCTTGAAGCTATTGTTGCACTAGGTGAAGCTATGCACGAGTTTAAGGGAAATGTTATCTGTTCATCACATGACAGAGAGTTACTTGATGCATTTGCGGAGCGTATCATTGAGATTCAAAGTGATGGTTCTATCATCGACTTTAAAGGTTCTTATGAAGATTTTGCAGAGCAGAGAGCTGCTGGTAAGATATAACTCTCCATGCAAGAAAAATATAAAGACTTTCTTGGTCTCGGCATTGCCGGGAACTTTGCACTTCACCTAGCACAAGCGGGTGAGCTCGAAGAGTTCAAAGATATTATCACAGCAGACGAAGCCGCACCAAAAGGACTTTTTCCTTTTTATCTTCCCGCTTACACCCCTAATGACAAAAGTACAACAAGAATACCAAAAGAAATTTTAAGTACCTATCCTCTTTCATCAAACACTATTAAACTTCCCGCACAAGATGTAAATGTTCAGATGGAGCCAGAAGTAGGACTTGTTTGTGAACTTAGGTATAAAGGTGGTGCAGTAGTAGACATCATTCCTACTCACTTTGGAGCTTATAATGACTGTTCTATTAGAGTTGCCGGAGCTCAGAAGATTAGTGATAAAAAAAACTGGGGTCTCTCTTCAAAGGGTATAGCATCTTCACTTATTAAAATAGATACATTTCAAAAAGGCTCAACTTTAGACCACTATAGTATCTGTAGTTTTCTTAAACGCGATGATAACATTGAAGCTTATGGCGAAAATGTAAAACTTACGGGTTATAGCTATTTTTATGAAAAGCTCACACTTTGGATAAAAAACCAGATAAACACACAAAAAGACTTTGGTCCCTTAGAGCCTTTACATGAGTATATAACCGCTTGTAACTATCCATCTAAGGCAATTATTAGCATCGGTGCAACTCGTTATACTGAGTATGGCGAAAAGACCTTTTTAGAACTAAAGGATGAAGTTTTTATTCTTGTGTACAAGCATAATACTTACTCATTTGAAGAGCTACAGACTGCCTTACAAACACAGCAGTATCCCACAAAAGATATAAGTATTTTACATCAAAAGGTTCTCTAGTTGAAAACAGGTATTTATGAGCATTATAAAGGGAATTTTTATGATGTTATCGACACAGTAACACATAGTGAAACAGAAGAGACTTTAGTCCTTTATAGAACTATGTATGGTGAAAAAAGTTTATGGGTGAGACCTTTTTTAATGTTTAATGAGACTGTTGAAGTTAATGGTATAGAAGTCCCGCGTTTTAAATATATTGGCAAAGCTGATGAGTAGAGGCAAGAAACTAGACCTATTCATCGGTGCAGATATAGATGATAGCTGGAACCAAGTACAAAATAAGAGAAAAACTACAATTATATCTGAGGACTTAGCACCACAAAAACACTTTTTAGTCTTTGCAAAAGAGAAACGTAGAGGTAAAACAGTCACACTCGTTGGCGAATTTCAAATACCAAAAGAAGATGCAAATACAACACTTAAACTATTAAAAAAGAAATTAGGATGTGGTGGTATTTATAAAGATGGTTTTATGGAGTTTCAAGGTGAGTTAAAAGAAAAGCTTCGTCCTCTTTTAGTCACACTAGATTTTCGTTTTAAAAATGGTCACTAAGCTGTTTTCACTTTTGCTGTACTTACATTTGATGTGATGATATATCTATCTCGTCCTGTCTCTTTAGCTTCATAAAGCATCTCATCAGCACGTGAAATAAGAACATCCTCATCAAGAGCATCATCCGCTATGCAGCAGACCACTCCAATAGAAATAGTCACAAATTCATTTACACTTGAGTTCGCATGTAAGAGTTTTTTATCTCTTACTGCATCACAGATATCACGTGCAAGTTTTGCAGAGTTTGATTCATCGGTATCAGTCAATACAACACCAAACTCTTCACCACCAAGTCTAAAAACATAGTCACTTGGACGTTGTAGTGTATCTTTGAGTACCTTAGAGACTGTTTGAAGTGCATAATCCCCTTCTATATGCCCATATGTATCATTATACTGTTTAAAGAAATCTACATCTAACATCATAAAAGTTATATAATTATTTTTACGTTTTGCCCGCTTAATTTCCCTCTCATATACAAGATTAAAGTATCTTCTATTATGTAGGGATGTTAAAGAGTCAGTATAAGAGACATTCTCAAGTTTTTTATTTACAATTTTAAGTTTTTTTGTTGTAAGTTCGAGCTTAGTATGATCATTTTGAATACTCTTAAATACGTACATAGATATAAGTGAAATAGCCATAGTGATAAAAAACAGAACAGTTCCAAGTTGTTTTTTTGTAGTCTCATAACTCACAATAAACTTTCTACGTTCATAATGTGCTACATCAACCTCATATTTTATAAGTTTTTGTATGATGTTATGAATATAAGAAACTTTTTTCTCTAAAAGACTTAGGTTGATTCGTGTTAAATCTTTTCCCTCTTTTGCAACTTTATAGATTTTTAAAAAGTACTCATTTGCATGTTTGATTTCTAAGGCTACATACCCAAGATAGTCGAGTTCATCATCGCGTTTAAAGTGAGACTCATAAGCCTTCCATTTTTTTCTTATTTCTTTAATTGAGTACTGTATTTCAAAACTACTTTGACTTGGGCTGATTTCTAAACGAGAGGCTTTGTAAACACTACTCGCTAAACCATTATGATAGATTTGTATAATTTCATTGAGTTCAGTGACGGGGACCAATGAGCCAAAATAGAGTTTATCTATATTTTTTTTCATCGAGTTTAAGTGCATACTTCCTATAATTCCTACACTTATTAGACCCATAGTTATAAGTATAAAAAGAAAGAACAACTTATTTCTAAGTTTTAGTGCCTCTATAAACTGCATACAACTCCTTAATCTAGTAAATTAGAAGCATTTTTTGTACCATTTATCTATTATTTTTTTATAAAGACTCTATATCTTTAATCTCTTTAAAAATATCCTGTGAAAGGTTCTCACAAGAATCTTTTGTCACTAAAATATCATCCTCTATTCGTATACCAATACCACGAAACCTTTTTGGAACACTCATATCACTTTCACCTATATATATTCCAGGTTCAACGGTCATAACCATACCTGACATGAGAGGAATTTCTTTGCCTTTTTTATCTTTGTAGGGTGCTTCGTCATGAACATCTATTCCCATCCAGTGCCCTATTCCATGTGGATAGTACTTTTTATGCTTTTTATGCTTTATTAGCTTAGCTACATCCCCTTTTAAGACACCTAAAGTAACTAAACCCTCACATAAAAGCTCTTCTGATTTCTTTTGTAAATCGCTCCTCATAACTCCAGCTTTTACCATACCTATGATCTCTTTTTCAACACTAAGTATCATAGAGTACAACTCTTTTTGAGCAGATGTAAACTTTCCACTTACAGGAATTGTTCTTGTAATGTCACTAGCATAGTAATCATACTCACAGCCAGCATCTATTAAAATAAGTTCACCATTTTTTAGGTACTCATCATTTTTTATATAGTGAAGTGTATTTGCATTGTTCCCACAAGCAACTATACTTGTATAGGCATCATTGTAAGCACCTCTTTTTTTAAAAACATACTCTATTTCTGCTTGTAACTCACCTTCCGTGTGTAAGGCTTTAGCCTTTTTCATAGCTAGATGATGTGCCTCTTTTGTAATACTCAATGCTTTTTTTATGAGTTTAATTTCCCCATTAGATTTACATAAACGCTGTGCTCCCACTTTTTGGGCAATATTTTCATGCGAGCCAAGATGCGAAGTTAATTTTTTGAGTTTATCTAATCTCTCATCTTGCATACTAAAGTCGAAATAAATATGTAGTTTACTTTGTAATAACTCTGTTATTTTTTTATCAAATGTATCCGTAGTACAAATAACATCTATATCAAATACTTTTTGAGCCTCTTTTTTTCCAAGTCTTTTACCTGTCCAGAGTTCTAAAAGTTCATCTTTTTTTTGTACAAAAAGATATGTTTTACTCTTTTTTTCACCTTTAACTATAACAAGTGCTGCATTATCTTCTTTAAATCCACACATATAATAAAAGTTACTATTTTGTCTATAGGGATATTCTGTATCGTTTGAGCGCTGTTTTGGTTTAGCACTAAAAAACACTGTGACCGAATGCTTTTGTAGTTTTTTTACTAAAGCAGTTCTTCGTTTAGCATACTCATCTTCTTTTATCATCTACAAACTCCATCTAACCAGTTATTTGTCTCAAAAAGAACTTTTGAGAGTGCACCATTTAGTGCCACTACACCACCATAAGCATCTACACTTTTAGAATCCACTTTTGCATTAAACGTAGCGTGAGAAACACTTTTAGAATCTTTTGTATTTAAAAGATTGAGTGTCACTACTACTTGCACATATGATGCTTCATTACCTTTTGCAAAATACTGCATAAATGTCTCTATATTTGTTTCTAAAAGTAGGTCTGTTTTAGTTCTTGACTTAAAACTACTAATGTTTCCAAAAATATCACTACTTCTTATACTTTTTACTAGAACATCACTTATTGCTCTATTTGGAGTTCTAGCCCACTCAGACTGAGTAAATGCGGCCTCTTTATACTCAGACTCAATATACTTCATCTTTTGTGACATCAGTGAGTTTGAGCTAAAGACTTGTCCTATTTTTAAGGACTTCTCTTTACACGACTGAGATACATACTCTTGACTTTGTATTTGTGGTGCTAATGTATACTCTGACACATGAGGTTTACTTACACTACAGCCTCCGATAAATACTATTAAAACTATCCATATCATTTTCATTTATTTCTCCCCTGGAGCTTTTTTAATTGTCTCTTTTTTATATAAAATATCTGAAGGACTATTATCATACTGTTCAAGTGCACCTTCAAACTTTATCATTAACTCCTGCATCTGTAAAAAAGTATTGTTCATAGTAGGAATTATATCTGCACTCATATCTTGTATATTAAACTCTCCACTTGCAATAGCTCTTTTTATTTCATCCATTGAAGCTGTAATTCCTACATAACTCGTAGTAATAGAGGCAAATGAAACAGCTATTTCGTCTTCCCACTTCACACTACTTTGTAAAAAGTTATCAATATCAGGCATCATTTTATTAAGTTTATAACTAAATTCATCAAGATTTTTTGTAGTTGAGTGAAAATGTTGAATTGTTTTATCATCTAAAAGAATATCCATTTTATGCATTACGCTTGCACTATGTTGTAATAATAGTGCCATTTGTTTTTGGTTCTTAGCACTTAGTAGTTCTTCTGTAAGTCCTAAAGTCGAAGACAACTGACTCGATACATCACCTAATGACTTCTCAAAATTCTCAAAAAATGATGGAACTGTTTTAATAACTGGATATATTTCATTCTCCTTAGCTTCAAGTACCTCTGCATTATGTCCACCCATGCTTAGGTTGATATATGTAAGACCAGTGATACCCTGTGCTGTCAGTTTTGCGACAGTGTTAGTTTTTATAGGTGTTGATTTTAAAACACTTATAGTGACTTGTACCTGCTCAGAATTTTTAGCATTAATTTCTAATACTTTTACTTTTCCTACACTGATTCCTCTGTATTTTACAGGAGCATCAATATTTAACCCTAGTACTGACTCATCAAAATATATAGTATATTTTTTAAGATCACTTGAAGCCTCTGGTTTTATCAACCAGTAAGTAAAAGCCATCATTAAACTCATTGCGATAATTACTAAAATACCGACCATTGTATAATTTACTTTATTATTCATTATCTTCTCTTGCCTTATTTAAAAAATGTTTGTACAAAGTCACTATTTGATGACTTGACACCACTAAGTGTTCCTTCATAAGCTATTTTTTTCTCATCTATTATAGCCACTCTATCTAAAGTATCGTATATAGAACGTAAATCATGAGAAACCATGACTATTGTTAGACCTAGCATATCTCGTAGTTTTAAAATAAGTTCATCAAACTCTCGTGCTGAAACAGGATCGAGTCCACTTGTAGGCTCATCTAAAAAAAGTAGTTTAGGATCCATCGCCAGTGCACGGGCTAAACCAGCTTTCTTTTTCATTCCACCACTAATTTGTGATGGATATAATTTTGCATCAGCACTTTTAAGACCAACTAAGTTAATTTTAAATTTTACAATTTCATGAATCATTTCTGTAGATAAATCTGTATATTCTACTAAAGGTAAAGCAATATTTTCTTCTATACTTAATGAAGAAAACAATGCCCCAGCCTGAAATAAAACACCCCATTCTCTTCTTAAGCTTTGTGCATCCACTTGAGATATATTATTTAAGCTTTTATCTAAGATAATGATATTACCTTGATTAAATTTTTGAAGCATCACCATTTCTCGAAGTAATGTTGTTTTACCACAGCCACTTGGACCTAAAAGACCATAAATTTCACCCTCATTTATATCGAGATTAAGACCATTATGCACTATCTTCTCTTCAAACTGAGTGTGAATATCTCTTATACTAATTATACTCATCTTAAATTCCTAAGTTTGTGAGTGCAATTGAGAAAAGTGCATCACAAACAATAACTGCAAAAATAGACTCAACAACACTTTTAGTAGTATTAAGCCCTATGCTTAAAGTATCATCTTTTACAATCAAACCACGATATATAGCGATACTTGCAATTAAAAATGCGAAAAAAGGACCTTTAATTATCCCAATGAAAAAGTGTTTTATGTCAACGACCTCACGAAATCTATCTAAAAAAAGATCATAACTAATACCTAAGTCAATGCATGAAACTATCATACCACCAAAAATTCCCATCATGTCTGCTACAAATATCAATAGAGGCATAGCTATCATAAGGGCTATAATTCTTGGCATCACAAGAAAAGTAAAAGGGTCAAACCCCATAGTCTTCATTGCATCTAACTCTTGTGTTATCTTCATTGCCCCAATTTGAGCTGTAAATGCAGAACCACTTCGGCCTGCTATTACAATAGCAGTTATAAGAGGTGCAAGTTCTCGTAAAATCGAGATACCAAGCATATCAACGATAAAGATATTTGCTCCATAGAGTTTTAACTGATATGCTGATTGATATGCCACAACTAAGCCTATAAGAAAACTTGTGAGGGCTACAATAGCTAATGCCTTAATAGCAGATTCATTAAATTCATAGGCTATCTCTTTAAAACGAATATGGTGAAAAGATTTTAGATAGTGTAGTTTTGTCTGAAAAAGTCTCCCAAAAAACTCCATGAACAAGAGAAATCCATTAAAGTACTCATGTGTTTTAACTGCACTTCTTTTTAAAAATGAATTTTTATTATTATCGATTTGTGTCTCTAGATTTGTAATAATTCTCTGCATTTTTACAAGTTCTAAAGTAGAAAGAGTTTTTTCATTAAAACATGAGATAGTAGTTTTTGTATGCTTTTTATTATATTCTTCTTCAAGTTTTACGATAAAAATTGCACCAGCAGTATCTAAATAAACTAGCTTTTGTAAATCAATAACTATAGTGTCAATGTCATTAAATGAAATAGTATCAAGGAGTTTTTGAAGTGTAGTAATACTATAAAGTGTAAGCTCTCCTGAAAAATTCAAAAAAAGCTTATCACCTTGTATGTTTTTAGTTAAATTACTAGCCATTGCAGTATATTTCTAAAAATCACGCTCTAGGAGTTTATTTACTTTTAAAATAGTAATAATTTTATCTGCTTGCTTTCCAACACCATCAATAATAGTATCATCACCATTAACAGTATCAGGTGCAGGACCAATATCACCCTTCTTGAGACGAATTGCCATTGTTAATCTATCTATCACAAAACCAGCAACATCATCACCATGTCTCATTACTATAAAACGTGTTTCATCTGACTGCTTTTTTGTTTGTAGTCCAAACTTTGCACGTAGGTCAATAAGTGGAATTACTGCTCCACGAAGATTAAATACACCTAGAACATAAGCAGGCACTTGTGGTACTCTTGTCCATGAAAATGGTTTAATAATCTCTTGAATTGCTAAAATAGGAATAGCATACTCTTCGTCACCTATCACAAAACCAACAAGTTGCACAACATCATCTAATTGATCCAAGTCCGAATTTTGCTGTTTATTCTGTTGGTTAAGAACCTCTTTTAATTGATCGCTCATTATAAAAACTCCGATTTAAAGTTAACATTTCTTTGCACTACACTAGAAAGGTAGTCAGCTGAATATGGCTTTGTAATATACTCAACCATACCTGATTCAACACCCCGCATACGGTCTGATTTACCAGTTCGTGAGGTTACAGCTATAAGTGGTAGGTTTTTGTACTTGTTATATTTTTTAATCTCTGTCGCTAGTGTATAACCATCCATACGAGGCATCTCTATATCTACAAGCATTCCATCAAAGTTATGATCTCCAGATTTTAAAATATTAAGTGCTTCTTGTCCGTCTGATGCTTCAACCAAAGTTACACCCAGCGGTTCTAGTGCTTTTCTCATGATAGTTCTATCTGTTTTAGAATCATCAACAATCATAATAGTATAGTCACTCGCTTTTGTTTTCTCATGACTTTCAAGACTATCAGAACTGTCAGTTAATGCAGTTGATTTTACATCTCTTGCCATTGACATAAGTGCTACAACATCAACGATGAGTGTAACTCCACCATCACCACGGATAGTCGCACCAGCCACACCTTCAATACCTTTAAGATAATCACCAAGGGATTTAATAACTATTTCCTCTTGTCCAACTAAAGTATCAACGATAAGACCAATTTTACTTGTTCCCAGACCTAAAACAACAACATAGGCATGCTCATTCGCATCTAGTATTCGTTCAACTTCAAAAATATCACCGATATGTACAAGAGAAAGAACTTCTTCACGAAGTCTCATAACTGAACGCCCCTCAACTGTATAAATCTCTTCTTTAGAAATTCTAACAGTTTCAAGTACTGAAGCTAATGGAATAGCATAGTATTCTTCTTGGACTCCAACTAAAAGTGCTTGAATAATTGCTAAAGTTAAAGGGATTTTGAGCTTCATAGAAGTTCCAACACCAATTTCTGAATCAATATCAATCATTCCGTTTAGTTTTTCAATGTTTGTTTTTACAACATCCATTCCAACACCACGGCCACTTACACTAGTAACAGCAGCTGCAGTTGAGAAACCAGGTTTAAAGATAAGAGTAAAAGCCTCTTTATCACTCATACTATCAGCTTCTTTTTCTGTAATAAGACCTTTTTCTACTGACTTGTCTTTAAGCATCTGAGCATCTAAACCTTTTCCATCATCATCTATTTGAATGACAATTTGGTTTCCTTCATTATATGCTTTTAAACCAATAGTACCCATTTCATTTTTCCCTTGGGCTAAACGAATCTCTGGAATCTCAATACCATGATCACAAGAGTTACGGATAATGTGAACAAGAGGATCACCTATCTCTTCAACAATAGACTTATCAAGTTCTGTATCTTCACCATCAAGCTGTAAGTCTATTTTTTTGTTGAGCTCACGAGATAAATCTCGAATCATTCTAGGAAACTTATTAAACACTTTTCCAATTGGAAGCATACGAGTTTTCATTACAGCAATTTGAAGATCTGTTGTAACAAGAGAGACTATACTAACAACTTGATTTAACTCTTCAAGAAATTCTTCACCCTCATAACGTTCTTCAACATCATCATTTATCTTTATCAGTCTATTTTTAGCAAGAACAAGCTCACCAATAAGGTTCATAAGGTGATCAAGACGTTTTACATCAACACGAATAGTCTGCTCAACCGCGGCAGGAGCACGTTTTGCTGGAGCTGCTGCTTTTGGTTCTTCTTTTGTAGCTGCTACTTGAGGAGTGGGTGCCACTGGTACAGGTGCAGGAGTTGGTTCAGGTGTTGGTGTTGCTGCTGGCTCATCTTCAATTGGTTCAGGAGGAGCAGCTAAAACTTCTTCTCCGGCTTCAATTTTAGCTTGACGTTTTGCCTTGTCTTCATCTTGACGCTCTTGGAGTAGTTTTTCAATCTCAGCTTCAAGGTCATCAGGAGTCATATTGTCATAATCAACATCATCATCTGCTGCACTTGCGGCTGCTTCTTCTACAATTGGTTCAGGAGTAACTTCTGCAACTTCGACAACAGCAGGGGTATCAACTTCACCATCTCCACCTGAAATTTTATCAAGTCTTGCAACACAGGCTGCAACATCTATTCCAGCATCTGCACTTGTATCTCGAATAGTTTCTAAAAGTGCTTTCATAAGGTCAATAGACTCTAAAACAACATCCATAATATCTGGAGTAATAATTAAATCACCATGACGTGCCTTATTTAGAACATCTTCCATATGGTGTGTCAGGTGTGTTAATACATCAAAGTTTAAAAATGAAGATGCACCCTTAACGGTATGTGCAACTCTAAATATACCATTTAACAGTTCTAAATCTTCTGGTGTATTTTCTAGTTCTACTAAATCCTCATCCAGTTTTTCTACAAGTTCAAATGACTCAATTAAAAAATCTTGTAGTATCTCTTGAAATTCATCCATATTTATACTTCCTCCTTCTTGTTTTCGTTTATAACTCGTGAAACTTCATTGTAAAATGAGCTTGCTTCAAACTTAACTAAGTAAGCTTCTCCGCCTGCTTCTTTACCTCTTCCTTCACTAAAGTGGTCACTGATAGATGAGTTAAAAACTATTGGTATGTCTTTAAATCTTACATCCTCTTTTACATTAGATGCAAAATGAAAACCATCCATTCTTGGCATCTCAACATCAGAAATAATTATTTTTAGAGTATCTGCGATATTCTCTCCATAAGTATTGTAAAGTTCATCGAGTTTACTCAGTCCCTCTTCTCCATCCATCGCTTCAACAACAGTGAATCCCATTTTAGAAAGTGCTTCTTTTACAATTTTTCTAGCAGTTGCACTATCATCTAAAACAAGTGCTATTCCTGAGAAAGTTTCTAACTCTGCTGGAATATTATCAACATCAGGTGAGTAAAGTCCTAAGTCTTGAACAACAGACTCTAAGTCTAGTATCAGCAGAACATTATCGCCTTCTATCTTGGTTACACCCGTAATCTTGTTTGAATCAAGCCCACCAGAACCACTCATAAAACTAGCCGGTTCAATCTCACTCCAACTAATTCGACGAATTCTTTTTGCTTCATGTACAACGAAACCGATAAGTACATTGTTAAACTCTGTAATTATTATTCGTGAATTCTTTTTAGCAGATTCAGGTTCTGTAATACCCATCCACTTTGCTAAATTTACAACAGGTATAACCACATCACGAAGGTCAAAAATACCTTCGATAAAGTCTGGTGTACCAGGTAAGTCCGTTAATTGTGGCACACGAATAATTTCTCTTACTTTAGAGACATTTATACCGTAGATACCTTCATATATTGAGTCTTCTTCTTGTTTCAATATACGGAAGTCAACAAGTTCCATTTCATTAGAACCAACTTTTAAGGAATTATCATCCATATTTTAAATCTCCACATATATGTTTTCATCTATCACTAGTTCATTATCTTTTGTTGATTTTACAGTAAAATATCTTTGATTGCAAGCAAAAGCCGCTAAATTTATATAGTTTAATTTACTAAATGAAAAGCTCTTGTTTTGGTGATAGTGTCCTTCTATAAAATACTTGCATCCAAATGTATCAAGTCTACGGCCTTGTGTATAAGTCTCAAACCCTATAAACTCTTTACAATCATCTTTTTCATCTAAATAACTATCTAATTTTGTAAGTATAAAGTTGTTTGTCAAGCTATTTATAATGTTTAATACATTAAGTACCAAACTATTTCGGATAAACGCAGTATATATCTGATAAGAAACTCCAATATCAAAATCACCATGTGCTAAAGCCACTTTCTTATCTTGAAAACTACAGATAATAGGTTGTTCTTTTAAACTAATAACCTTTGCATTTAAAAATATGTTTTGAAGGTTAAAGTCATGATTTCCTTCTAGATAAATAAGTTCTATCTCCTCACTTATCTCATTTAAAAGTTCTATCATTTCACGGTTATTTTCTTGTGTTTTTGGAACTTGTATAAACAGAGCATCAAAGATATCTCCCATAAGTATAAGTTGTGGCGTTATGATTTTTTTGGAGTGTATATCTTTTATAAGAGAGAGAAGTTTTGGTCTTGCAGTTGAGTAGTGTGCATCTGAAATAATCAGTGCACCCTCTTGGAGTTCTATATTATGGGACATATGCTATATTAGGTATACCTGTATTTTCATCAAGTCCCATCATAAGGTTCGCGTTTACTAGTGCTTGAGATGATGAACCACGAAGTAGGTTATCAATACTACTGGAGATAAAGAGCAGATTTCCTTTTTGTTTTACATAAATGTCACAAAAGTTTGTTCCCGCTGTATTTTTCATGTCTACAGGATTTTTACTCACTCTTACATAAGGTTCGTCTTTGTAGTATTCTCTTAATATCTCTTCTGCACAGAAATCACCCTGCGTTTGTATATAGATAGAAGAAATCATACCACGAGTAAGTGGTACTAAATGCGGTACAAAGTTCACCTCATCAAAATCTATGCCTAGTTTTTGAGCTATTTCAGGAGCATGTCTATGGAAAAAAGGATTATAAGCGAAAAGATTGTCATTTACATTTACAAAGTGTGTAGTCTCGCTAAGTTTTTTTCCAGCACCACTTACACCGGTCTTAGCATCTATGATAACAGGAGTACCCTCTATGCGTTTATCCAAAAAAGGAAGCAGACCTAAAATGGCTGAAGTTGGAAAACAACCAGGATTTGCAACTAAAGAGGCTGTTTTAATCTCTTCACGGAACATCTCAGGAAGACCATAGACAACATTTGATAAGTTCTCTACATCAGTATGGGGACAATAGTACTCTTCATAAGTCTCTTGCGTTAATCTGTAGTCAGCAGAAAAGTCGACTACTTTTATTCCTAATTTCATAAATGGTTTGACAAACGCCATGGCTGTTTTATGAGGTACTGCTAAAAATACAAGTTCGCATTCTGATGCACATTTCTCAACATCTGCTTTTTCAACTTCAAGGGAACAAACACCACTAAGGGATGGGTGAAGTTCATCTAAACTAGTTGAACCAGAAGAGTTCGCGACATAAGAAAGATTAAATGTAGGATGGTTTATAAGCATTTTAACAAGTTCTAAACCCGTATAACCACTTACTCCGATGATTCCTACATTTATCTTTTTTTCCATTATGTCATACACTCAAATACGGTCTCAACATATTTGACTTCTTCTATCTCAAACTCTTTTTCTCCACCAGGAAGGCGAACTTTCACCTCATCACCCTCTTCTTTTCCAAGAAGTTGTTTAGCAAGAGGAGAGTTAAATGAGATAAGTCCATTATCAGGGTTTGATTCACAGCCACCAACAAGAGTATAAGTCACTTCTTCATCCGTATTCATATCTGTCATAACAACTGTAGAACCAAAAGAAATTTTGGCATGTTCAAGTTCACTAGGGTCTACTATCTGAGCTTTTCCAAGAATCTCTTGAAGATCACCTAAACGGTTGTCAATGTTTTTTTGCATCTCTTTTGCAGCATGGTACTCTGCGTTTTCTTTTAAGTCACCATGTTCTAGTGCATCTTCTATATCTTTCACACACTGAGGGCGTTGCACTTCTTTAAGGTCTTTAACTTCGGCTTGTAATTTTTCGTAACCGAAAAGTGTCATTGGTTCTATATTTTGCATTCATATTCTCTTTTTTTGGACATAGCTACAGCCCTAATATTTCTCAGCATTATAGCAGATTTAAGATATATTCACTTCGACAAAGACAGCATCAGAGAAATTTGGCACATTATCGTAAGAAAATACTGCATAATACTTATGAATATCTTTATCACCGTAGTTATCATATGTATAGTTGTCATTACCACCATAAAGTTTCTGTCCATCATATGGTCCACACGGAACTCTAAAAGGATTTTTCACTACGATAACACCAGAAAAATTATCATCAATCGGCTTCTCCCACTCAAGTTTAAAAATCCCAGACTCTAAAGTATATTTCAAATTTTTTACTTTTGCAGGTGCTACTTGTTGCTTTTTTATGTAATGAATATTGAGTATAGGTCTCCTAAATCGCTTTGAGTCGATAAAATCTATATACTGTTTTTTTGTATTTCCATCTTCGGCAGAGGCGGAGAGAATAAAAACAACATTTGAGAGAGTGTCTTGCTCTTGTAGTAACTCATCAATAGCTAAACGGTCAAATACAAAACGCTGTGAGGATTGCTCTTTAATGTCACTAATACTTACATCATAGCCTATACGCTCTATCACTTCCTTATTTTTCATCTTTGTATAATTTTTTTCACCTTCACATGGTCGTACCATCTCTAAATGAAATCTCATATTATTTTGTACGGCATCTATTTTAATAGCTTCTAAATCTATATATGCTTCAGTTATTGTAGTGTCACCAGTTTTTGGTAGGTGAGATAGGTCAAATTCCATATAACCATACACTTCTTTAATCTCTTCATCAAAACCAACATGTAAGCTATTATCTACTGTTTTGTTCTCAGATATACTCATCTCACTCACAGACTCTAAGACTACCTTAGCACTATCAATAGTATATGAGATATCAAGCATAGGTCGAAATGTCAAACCTCCACTGAAATCGCCATATCCAATGTCCCACTGCATCATCTGCGAGGCTCTATCAAGAGGAAGAGAATCCGGTCCGTTCATTCTAAAGTATGCCTCCCCACGTTTAAGAGAGTTTTGTAGTACTTGAATCTCTTTAAGTGCAAACTTATATGTACGCCAAACACCTTGAGAGAGTTGTGCCGAACCTGTTGGTCTATCAATATAGCTCAACATTTTGACATTTTTAATATCATCAAAGCTATATAAAGAGTCAACAGTACGTTCATCCATCTGTCCTATACGCCATTCTCCATATTTTTCAATATGTACAGCCACTCTATTCATTGGATACACAGATATTTTAGCCGATGTTATAATCGCATTTTTGGGTAAAGTTTGTAGTGAAAAGCCTATCACACCAAACGACTCCCCTTTTGCCTGAGAACACCCTACAAAAAGTGAATTCTGCCCAAAATGATCTCTATTTTTAAGTGTTTTCTCTCCTACATATCCTACTCTATCTTTCGTAGGATAGAGAATCTTGGAGAAAGAATTACTCGCAGGGTTTGTTCGGATTGAGAGAACTTGAGCAAAAGCAGATTTTATCCCTCTTTTTTTATGTGCACCTCTGATAAAATAATAATAGTTAGTTGAAGGCTCTAAGTTCCTATCTGTAAACTCTTTACGTCTTGTACTTCCTATGCGATTTGAACTTTGTGCATAGCCTTTATATTTTTTAGAGCGATAAATTTCAAAGTATATATCTTCATCACTCTCATATTCCCATGTAAGCATAACCTCACGCGATTGTACATCCTGACTAAGAAAATTATGCACACGAGGTAAGCTTCCCTCTTTTTTATAATTGTTCGCTTCACCAAGAGCAAATATAAGAGCCGGAATATTCTCATCAATATGCTCACTCATATTTTCCTGATAATCACTAATATTTCTACTCCCAACCTCAGCTACAAGGGCTAATGCTCCTTGTGAAAAGTAAAATTCTCTTCCACTCCCTGAGATAAGTTTTGTAGGAGGTTTCCCCATATGATTTCCATACTCTCGTCCGCTCTCTTTACGAATCTCTTCTGCCATATTTGCAGCTAATCGAGTTAAGTCAACAGCACTCTCATCATCCTCATGTAAAAAATTATGTGCAGGAAAAAACACATTTCCTTGTGAGTGATAATCAAGTGCTATAGTAATATTTGGATGTAAAAGAAAAAAATCACGCAGTGCTCTTGTTTCTGGTTCGGAAAATGGATTTTCTCCTGAGTAGACATTTGAGCTCATGATATTATTTTGTGAGAAACCAACTTCGAAATTTCTGTTGAGATCTACACCATAACTTCCATCTGCATTGAGTCGACGGTTTTTCCTCCAAAAAGCAAAATGATTTCGAGAGTATTCAAAACCATCAGGATTTGCACACGGCACCATATAAAGTGTTGTAGAATTAAGTATATCATTGAGTTTAGGGTCATAACTTGCATGTTCTAAGATGTACTCACCTAATGCAAGTGCAATCTCTATCCCAACCCACTCCCTAGCATGAATAGTCCCTGTAAAAAAAAGTGCTGGTTTCTTTTGATGCTCTTTAACACCATTAGTTATAGCAACTACAATAATATCTCTACCCTCATGTGTTTGACCGATTACATCTACAGTAAATAGCTCAGGGTTTGTTAAAGCAGCATTTGTAAAAAAAGTTACACAATCAACATAAGATGTATACTGTTGTCTCATTCGCTAGCCTTGTTTGGTCTCTTTCTTGATTTTCTATCTATTAAATCTACAATAAGTTTTATTTTTTTATCATTAAAATCTAGTCCCATTTTCTCTTGTTCCGGTGTAGCAAATGCTGGAATTCCATTTACCTCAAGTACAATATACTCTTCTTTTTCTCTGTCGTAAATAATATCAACACCACCAATATCAACACCGGTTACCTCACAAGCTTTTTTAGCAATAGCAACAATCTCATCATTTGCTTCACGCATGAAGACAGAACCACCTGCTGTGATATTTGTTCGCCAGTCAGTTTCATTAGCTTTTCTTCCATAACACGATACGAACTCACCATCAACTATATCTATTCGAAAATCTGTATTATCATACTCTATAAATTTTTCTACATAAAAGTAACGTAAATCCATCTGATTTAAAAATGGCATTAGCATATCTAAAGTAGCTTCGTTCTCAATTTTTGTAAGACCTAACCCGCCCCAACCATCTGTTGGTTTATAAACCATTTTATCCCATTTTTTGATTATTTTTTTGAGTTCATGCCCATCATCTCTATGGCATAACTTATAATCAGGCGTCTGTATTGCAGCATTTTTTAAAACTAAAGAGGTATGAAACTTATCTTCAGTTAGAGAAAAAGAGTCATATGAGTTTATCATAGGCATCACACGGTTAAGGGCTTGGTAGATATATGTTTGGTACTGCGTTTGTTCTCCTGCATTATATGAAAAGAAAAGATCTAACTCTTTATTGAGTTTTATGCCATTGTGGACAATATTACTATTTCTTGCAATAGCATGACGTAAATTAATCCCTGATACTGTTTTAATATCGCGTTCAGCCAATTTTTTGATAATCTTTTTTGCTATTTTATCGCCACCACCATTTGTATATAACCACATTCCAATAGTTCTTTGTTCCATAATATGACTCCTTTATTTAAAATCTAAATTTTGCGTAAAATGTTTAAAAAGGACAAGACTCAATGCTATCCTCTGCTCAAAACTCTTCTTATTTGCACGTTCTAAGACTGTATGATCACCATCACCAAATGGGCCAAAACCATCTAAGGTTATTACACCTTGTGCACTTACAATATTTGCATCACTTACACCACCGCGTTCTTCATATTTTATTTTTTTTGATGCAATATTTTGTATTTTGTTTATCAGATTTAAGGATGACTCACTTGTCTGCATAACATCACGTTGAATACAACCACTCAAAGTACTCTGTGTACCCTCTACATAACTCGTCGAGACTATTTTGTCTACTTCGAGAAGTACTCTTTCTCGTTCTTCTTGTGTTTTATAACGCAGTTCAAAAGTGAGATGTGCATCAGGGCTAATAGTATTAGCCCCTATGCCCCCTTGTATTTTTCCAACATTAAGAGTTGTTTCTTTGTCTAAGTCGGTCAATGCAACTAAGTTTTGCAACTTAAACGCTGCTTCTAAGTTTGCATCACTCCCTTGGCTATAATGATTTCCCGCATGTGCCGCCTTGCCTTTTAAATCTATAAAAAAAGTCCCTACTCCTTTACGAGCAGTTACAAGTTCCATCTCTTTCCCAGCAGCCTCATATACAAAACAGTAGTCATACTTTTTTGACAACTCTGCTGTGAGGTATTTTGAGTCATCACTCCCTGTTTCCTCATCACTAACAAGTAACACATCAATATCTACAATCTCTTTATGAAGTGCATAGAGTTCACGTAATGCTTGTAGTGCCACTATGTTACCGCCCTTCATATCACATACACCTGCTCCATAAACCCACTCATCATCTTCACTATACTCTTCAAATTTTCCCTCAGGGAAAACAGTATCTAAATGCCCCAAAAGAAGAAGCTTTTTTGCTCCTTTTTTATGCTTTGAAGTATAGTACCTATGGTCACCTATGGTTTCTCTTTTGTATATCTCTACATCAAAACCTATCTCTTTAAGCCACACATCAAAGATAGCACCAACTGCATCAACACCACTCTTATTTTTTGTGTATGAATTGATACTGATGATTTTCTCAAGATCCTTTAAATACTGCATTGAACTTATTGCATCTTAAAAATCTGCCAAATAGCTTCTAGTCTTTTGACAGTTTTTGTAGTAATGCCTTTTATTTGTGTGAGTATATGAGGATTTGTATCTAAAACATCAATCACATTTTCTTTATTCTCAAAAGTATCAAATATTTTTTTTATTTTCTTCTCGCCTATGCCAGATACTGACTTAAGAAGCTTTTTTAAATCTTTTTTAGAGATACTTTCTTGTGTTTCAACAATCTCCGTATCCTCATCAGAAGATACTATTAGCTTACTTTTTTTGTTTTTGACTTGAGTAAGATTATCTTGATAGTTCCACTTTTCACTCGGCCACTCTTCTTTAGTTCTTAGAGTAAGTCTTTTTATTTTATACTCTTGATCTAGTAGATGCAAGTACACTTCATTCTCGCCAAAATATTTATGTTTAGCACCATAACAATCTCCATCAGAACTTGGACTGTATTTTCCAAATGTGATATGGCGCATCGTACGTAAAATTGAGCTATCCATCTTACTTAACTCTTCCCAGTTAAACATCGGTATATGTGGTTTCTTAAAGCGACCCTTACTTAAATCCCACATAATATACTCTGCAATCCAATCTCTAATATAAGGAAACGCTGCAAATGCTGTGGCACATTCAAGAATCCGAGGAACTCCATCTTTCCCGTATGCCACATCTACCGCCCAGTACTCTGCGTTTGCAGCCTTTGATACTTTAACTGCTAAATCAAGTACAGACTTTGGAACATCCATATAGTCCATGCTTCCACCCTGAGAAGTATTTGTTAACCATCCTCCATCAGTTGGTCTTCTCCAAAAAGCACATACAGGTTTATGCCCAATAAGCATCACTCTTATATCTGCTTCCATCGGAACAAAGTCTTGTATATACTGCGGATTGTATTGTTTTTCATCAAGTAAAGTTTTTGCTTCTTGATAACTGTCTACCTTATGCACAAAATAACCACCATAGTTAGATGGTCCGTAAGATTTCTTTATTATTTTTGGATAATCACATTTTTTTAAAAATTCATCTGATTTTTTTTCATTGTAAAAAATATATGTTTTAGGAATAGGGAGGTCATACTTCCATGCAAAACGAGTTACATTCTCTTTTGATTTGTTTGAGAACTGAGTATCAAGATCGGGGATAAAACGAACATTTGGAAGAGCTAGGGCTATCTCCCGAAATGTCTCATAGGCAGTTGCGGGGATATTTCCAACAAGTACATCTATCTTTTTTCTTTTCACCTCTTTAATAAAGCATTCTTTGTCATTTTTCCAATGATATGTAACTGTCTCAATCTTATTTGGCCACCCTTTGAAGTTAGAGTGATCGAAAAATCGTAAAACGTAATCTAAATAGAGAAAACCTAATGTTGGTAACTTTTTATT
Organism: Sulfurimonas sp. SAG-AH-194-C21; assembly: GCF_029215985.1. Lineage (GTDB taxonomy): Bacteria > Campylobacterota > Campylobacteria > Campylobacterales > Sulfurimonadaceae > Sulfurimonas. The sequence continues at coordinate 80,276 of NZ_JAEMVC010000003.1, read as the reverse complement.
ACTTAACTCTTTAATGGGAGCATCCTTAAAATAATTTGGATTCATTTTAATCCAATTAGATTGCAATTACATTTCAATATGATTACAAAAAGAAATTTACACTTTCTTTTCACTCTTATCTTAAAGTACAAATATATTTCATACGGAGGAAACAATATGAAACTATCTTTAAAGACAAAGTTATCATCACTCGCTTTACTTATGGCATGTTCACAAGTAAACGCAGCTGACTGGTTAGCTTTACAAGGATATCAACCTGAGTTTGTTGCACCAAAAGGTGTTAAAGTACCATACAGAAGTAAAACACCTAAATTATGGGGTTTTATACAAGCTAACTATAAAAAAGATTATGGAGATGTACTTGTAAATAAAGGTGGAGTAAACCTTACACCATTTTCTTTACTTAATCCTGACCTTAAGGCTCAAGAAGGATTCAGTGTATTCCGTGCTCGTCTTGCTTTACGTGGTATGGCAGATAATAACAACCTTGTAAACTACTTCTTTATGACAGAGTTTGCAAACAATGGTATCAACAACATAGTAGGAAATAGAAGTGTTGCTACTTACTTTTCAGATGCATCGGTTACTTTAAAGCATATTCCAGGGCTTAAAGTTCGTGTTGGTATGTTTAAAACACCGGGTAGTGAAGAGGGTCTAGCAGCAGTTTTCGTTGCTCCTTATATAGAGTTTACATCTATGTCAAACCAACAACTTTTAGAGCGTCAAGTAAAAAATGTTGGTACTGCACAAAAAGGTAAACAAGCTGGTGGTGCAAAAACTGTTCACTATACTAGTACTTCGTTAGAAAATCCTATCGGTGCATATAGAGATACAGGTGCTCAAGTATTTGACACACTTCCTATTACAGGTACATGGGGTGTATCGTATGCATATATGTACGGTAATGGTGCTGGTATTTCAGAAAATAGTGGAAATGCAAATGCAACTCACTATGGATACTTATCATTTCAAAAAACTTTTGACCATAAGGGAAGAGGTTATTATACAAACGCTTTTAAAATGTTTGCTTGGGGACAAAGTGGAAATCGTCGACTTCTTTCAACAGATGCTACTGGCCTTACAACTGAGCTTAATTTCAATCGTACACGTTATGGTTTAGGTTTTTCTTACCACAAAAGTGGTCTTCGTGTAGAAGCTGAGTACTCTGTTGCTGAAGGTATGATTTTTACTGGTGCAAAAGACAAAAATTTAGATCCACTCAAAGAAGATTGGCAGTTCCAGTTTGCTGCAGGTAAAGAGAACAAAGCTGATGGTGGTTATTTAAATCTTCAGTATGAAGTAGTAGCTAAAAAAGTTGAAGTATTTGGACGTTATGACTACCTTAACCGTCTTACAAATGATGTAAAAGCTCGTCGTGACTTTCAAACACTTACACTTGGAGCTTCTTATAGATTTAGAGGTCCAACAAGAATTGACCTTAACTACCTTATAAGAGAAGCAAAAGCACCAGACAATGTAAATGCACAAAAAGTTGTAGCCAATATGGGTAACCGTATTTCACTTCAAGTAACAGCAGCATTTTAAACGATAAAAGGAAAATAATATGAAAATAATGAAAATAGTATCTGTTCTATTTGCTGCAGCAATGATGGTAACACCATCATTTGCTAATGAAAAAAGTGCAGAAGATGAAGTAGTAAAGATAGTATATCAGTGTGACTTTGCTGATGTAAGACGTGTGCATTTAATGCTTAACACTCTTAACAATGTTGTAAAGCATTACGATAAGAACTTAATCCAGTATGACCTTAAAGTAGTAGCACTTGGTCCATGTCTTCAGTACATGATGAAAGGTTTTGAAGGTACTGGTTTTGTTGCTATGCCTTATTGTGAGCATGGTGGACCAACTGGTAAGGGTACTGATTCTCGTTTTTCTAACCTCAAGCAACTAGGTGGAGATAACATTGAATTTTTCGCTTGTAAAAACACTATGAAAAAGAAAAATGTTAAACCTGAACAGATTGATGATTATGTAACACTTACAACAGCTGGTATTATAAAAATCATTGACTTACAACATGCAGGTTATGCATATATAAAAATTAAGTAATTTTATTTAATTTTTATATTAAAGTAGTACTATTGTACATATGATAGCTCAAGGGACATAATGAAACTTTATCAAAAATACCTTGCTTTTATTTTAGTAATATTAGTAGCTTCAACCGGCTACTTCTACATTAAAAACGAACAAGAGTTTGAAGAAAAAGTTCATTCTGTTCTTATAAATCTCCTTAGTGAAAAAGTTGCAAGGGAAAAAGCCAAGGCTTTTAACTTTGCACTTGCACTCTCTCAAAATGAAACACTCCAAAAAGCTATAAAAAACAACAATGCTAAAAAAAGTTATATGATTTTAAAAAATTATATGAATACAATAGAAACCTTTAGTGGTTCACAAGTAAGAATACAAATTGTTTCAAAAGAATATGTTATGTTTGCAAGAAGCTGGGATAATACTGATGCCGGAGTCAACCTTACTGCCAACCGTCCAGACTTACAAGAAGTAAGACGCACACTCACACCCCATCTCTCATTTGTTGCGGCGAGACGCCTTGTACTTATCGCATCTATTCCTATTATAAAAGAAGGTGAATTTATTGGATTCTTAGAAGTGATTCAAAGATTTGGAGAACTTGAAAAATACTTTTCAAATTATGGCATAGGTCTTTTAGTACTTCTTGATACTAAGTATGAGAAACAGGCTGTTTTACTGAAGAAAAATCAAAGAATTTCAAATATGATAGTAGCAAATTCAGGTGCAAATATCAATCATATAAAAATTTTAAAAAAAATCAACCTAGAAACACTCCGTAATCATGGATTTGTAAAACAAGATAAACATGTCTTTTTTTACAAGTCTATCTTTAATGCTGAGGATGAAAATATTGGCTCTTTCATCTTAATCCTCTCAGAAGAGAGACTTAAACTCTTTAGTGCATTTGAAACCGAACTTGATACCTTTTTTACCTATGCAAGAAAAGATATATATAATTCTGTTACAACAAAGAAGAAACTGAGTCCTTACAACAATCTATCAAATAAAGAGTTGCTTACTTTAAAAAACTGTGCGTATAATGAAGATAGAATATATATAGAAGAAAAACTTTCAACAGAACTTCAGTCTTACACTAAAAATGAGTTAATATCTCTCCTTTTAGATACAAATCCAAATAATATTTCTAGAGGAAAAATCAAGTGAAATTACTACTACTAGAAGACGAACTAATACTACAAGAAAGTATAGAAGAGTTTTTAATCGCAAAAGGATATAGTGTTGATAGTTTTGATAATAGTAATGATGCATTTAATGCTATTTTTTCAAAAAACTATGATCTCTTACTTCTTGATGTGAATGTTCCAGGAGAATGGGATGGTTTTGCACTAAGAAAAGAATTAGCAAATGAAAATAAAAATATTCCTACTATTTTTGTCACATCTATGTCTAGTGCTGATGCTATGCTTCGAGGTTATGCAACTGGTTGTTGTGACTATATTAAAAAACCTTTTGATCTCGTCGAGCTTCTACTACGTGTGCAACATGCATTAAAAGCAAACTGTTTCAAAACTGATAATGACAATATAGAACTCTGTGAAGACTACTTTTACAATACTTTAAACTATACTTTAATACATAAGGGAAAAGAAGTTCCTCTTAGTAAAACTGAAAAAGAAATTTTACAACTTTTTGTGATACATAAGAATCAAATCGTGAGTCTTGATATGCTATATGAAGACATTTGGGAAAACAATATTGAAGCTACAAATGCAAGAGTTCAAATCAATAACCTACGAAGAAAACTACCAAAAGACTTGATAACAAACATATATGGACTAGGCTACCGTTTTGATAGTTGATGAGCAAAAGTTTGTAAGAAAATATACCCTTATCTATACTTTTATCATCTCCTTTATACTTCTCTCTCCTCTTTACTTATATGTAGATTACAGAATGAATCTACAAGAGATAAAAAAAGAGATGGAATTAAAATCTATTCAGTCTCATATCATTAACACTATGGATAATTTTGGTAACCATCCAGATAAAACTTTTAATTTCCCTTCTTTTACAAGTACAAAATCAGGTCTCTATAAGCATAATTTTTCACCTGTATATACACAAATCATATCCGAACTTCCTTCATTTACAAAGGGCTATTTTAAGACTAACTCTAAACGATACCTAATCACAGCACTACCTTTTAACAAATACTTTTTTGCCAATTACCTTGTCACAGAGTCTGAAATATCTTTCACACACCTTTTTCTTGAAGCAAGTTTTATTGCATTTGGTATTATACTTCTCATACTGCTCCTTTCATTTTATATTCTCAACAGTTTTTCAAGACCTTTTAAAAGAGTGAATGAAAAACTCGATGATTTTATTAAAGAATCTATGCATGAGATAAACACACCCCTCTCTATCATAAATGTAAATGTGGATCTGTTTAATGAGATCCATGGAAAAAACAAATACTTTAACCGTATAAAATCTGCAACAAAATTACTTGCTACTATCTATAATGATATGGATTACCTCATAAAACAAAATAGAGTAGAGTATGAAAATGAAACTATCAACTTAAACACATATCTTCATGATAGAATTTTATACTTCGAACTTATAGCACAGCTCAAAAATATTTCTCTGTCCTTAGAATCTACTGTAAATGTTACTATTGATTTTAATACTACGAAACTACAGCGACTCATTGACAATACACTCTCAAATGCTATCAAGTACTCAAATAAAAACACGCAAGTAGAAGTATCATTAAAAAAAGTGGATACAGGCATAGAGCTAACTTTTAAAGATTATGGACAAGGTATCAAAAACCCGAAAAAGATACTTGAGAGATACTACCGTGAAGATAGTTATAAAAGTGGTTTTGGTATAGGTATGTGTATAGTTAAATCTATCATAGATGAAGAAGACATAGATTTAGTTATAGAATCTGAATTAGGGGAAGGAAGCACTTTTACTTATCTTTTCCATAGTACTATGATTGTAAAGATGACAGATCAAAACAACGGACTTCATCTTCAAAAACTAGACTAATAATACAGCCCTTTTTACTAATCGCCATAATATTTTTTAGCCCCTGTAGAAGTTCTATTTTTCCTTGACTCTGTGGGTCATAAGCAAAAAGAGTCGAATCTTCTACAAAAAAGATGCGACCACCACCACAACCATCACCGATAATTCCCTCGCAAACAAGAGGCGAGTTCAGATCAAAACCATGACTCATCTAAACACTCCTCTTTAGTTTCACTCAACCATTCACTATATTCAGTACTATTTTTATCTATACTCACATACTCATTATGTGTATAGTTTTTAAAAGTAGCTTCATCAACACACTTACATAACTTCGTATTGTCTGTCTCAGAGCAGTGACTTATCATCACTTTCTTTTGTTCCTCTTCCCAGCCTACATAAGAGGTATAGTAAGGATAAAGTGTCCAGACAGCAAAACCTAATGTAAGTACAATATTTACTATATACTGGCGCTTACGAGTCTCAAAGTATTTTTTAATATCATAGCTAATGAGTATGACAAAAACAACTTCTAAACCTATAACAAACCAATCACTATCCATAAAATCAAACAACTACTTCTTCCCTCGTATCTTTTTCATAGCTTCACCACACATAGTAAGACCAAATGCAGCCGTCACACCCATAAATGAGCCTTTTTCTTTTATATTTGCTTCTTCGCTTGAAAATATAACCTTATACTTCTTTTTAAAGCCGCGTTTTTTAAGTTCATATCGAATTTTAGAGCCAAATCTATCACCGTAACTTTTCCAAATATCATCTACTTTTATTTTTGTAGGGTCCATGCGTTTAGCACCACCAAAAGAGCTGATGAGTTTTTTGTAACACTTTTGAGCAAGTGCTAGTTTTGCATTTCTATCATCTATCGCGTCAAGAACTAAGTCAAAAGGCTCAAAGTCAAAGTCCCAAACCCACTGCTCATCTATGCGTTTTTCTATGATAGTTAGCTCTGGATAATGTTTTTTTAAAGCTTCAACTTTGACTTCACCCTCATGTAACTCCGACCACATTTGTCTATTTTGATTAGAAGCATCATATGTGTCAAAATCTACTATAGTAATGTTTTTTACACCACTTCTATACAAACAATCAAGACAATATGATCCCACCCCACCCACACCAAGTAAAATGATATTGGCGTTTTGAAGTTTAACAAAATCATCTCCAAGTAGCAGTTCTATACGACTATATTTTTCATCCATTATTTTGTACCCTTAATCCTAACTCAAATATATCTTTCTCTAACTCAGCCTTTAACTCATCCTCAGTAGGTAAATACATCTGATACTTTGAAACAAAAAGGTTTTTACTATCTTTTATACTAGAGTATTTCACTACTGTATTATCCTTATCTGTGCAGAGTATAACACCGATTGTAGGATTGTCGTTTTCATCTTTTTCTAGGTCATCGTACATTCTTACATACATATCTAACTGACCAATATCTTGATGTGTAAGTTTACCTCTTTTTAATTCTACTATGACAAAACACTTTAAAATATAGTTGTAAAAAACAAGATCAATGTAAAAATCACTCAACTCAGTTTTTATTCTTTTTTGTCGTGAGACAAAAGCAAAACCCTTCCCAAGTTCTAACAAAAACTCTTGAATTTTTTCTATAAGTTGGGACTCTAATTCACTCTCACGAAATGACCTGTTATCTTTTAAGTCTAAAAACTCTAAAACATACGGGTCTTTAATAATATCTTTTGGTGTGAGTTGTAATTCTTTTGTATTTTCGTAAGCTTCTTCAAGAACAGGATTTTTTTCTTGACTTGAGAGTATCCTCTCATAGTAATGTGTACCTATCTGTCGTTCTAATGCTCGTACACTCCAGTTTTGACTAACCGTTTCGTTTATATACCATTCTTTAGCACTATCACTTTTGAGTCGAATTATCAATTTATAATGTGTCCAACTCAATTCTCTCCGCAGCGAGGAGAGAATTGGAAAACTTTTATAAAACTGTCTCATATTTGACAAACTTTGACTTGAAAACCCCTTCCCAAAATCAGCAGTTAATTTCTCTGAGAGTTCTTTAATAAGATAAGCACCATACTTAGCCCTATCCTCTCCATTTTGTTCTTTAATTACTATCTGTTTACCAATATTGTAATATGCTTCAACCATAATAAAGTTGACTTGTTTATAAGTTGTATCTCTAGCAGTCTGAAGGATATTTTTAATACTTATATATAGGTCTTCTTGCTTCATTACCTCACTCATCACTAAACCTAGAGCCACTCTTGCAGAGTTTTCATACTTTTATAAGCACTTAAATCAAGCATAATAGGAGTAACCGATATATAGCCAGCTTCAATAGCTGCAAAATCAGTCATACCCATTTTTCCCTCACGCGAAGAAAAGTTCAATGGATGTAAACCTAACCAGTAAAACTCTTCTCCTCTAGGATTTCTATGAAGATGTGAGTCATTTGCATAGTGTCTATACCCTGCATATGTAACTTTCATATCTGCACTTTGTGTATCTGCCGGAATATTTACATTTAAAAATTCTCTCTTTGGTAGTGGATATTTACCCGCTCGAATTTTATTAACAAGTTTTTTGATTGTTTTTTGTGCAAGAAGAAAATCACCATCAGGATTTGTAAAATCCATCACTTGGCTTATTGCGATTGAGGGAATACCGTGAAGAACTCCTTCCATAGCACCAGCAGCTGTTCCACTGTAAGTAATGTCTTCACCCATATTTGAGCCGCGGTTGATTCCACTAATGAGTAAATCAGGTTTATCATCATTAAAAATTGTACTAAGAGAGAGGTAAACACAGTCAGTAGGAGTTCCATCTTCTAGTTTATAAAAGTCATCATCCACACTCACAAAACGCAGAGGGCGAGTCAGTGTAAGCGAATGTCCACAAGCAGACTTCTCATTTGCCGGAGCTACCACTATAATACGAACATCTTCTAACTCTTTTAAAGCATGCACTAAACACAAAAGACCTTTTGCATCATAACCATCATCATTTGTTACTAAAATTGTATACTGTTTATTCATAAGTGTATTTTACACTAATTATGACTTATCCCGTATAAACTCAATAATCTTCTCAAAGAAATCCTCTCGTATATCTTCTGCTAGTGTTATCACATGCTTATCACTATGTAAAACATACTTCTCTTTTTTAGACGAAGCTATACTCTCGTAAATCATATCTGCACTTTTTGGATCAACGATAGGGTCATTATCTCCTTGAATGATAAAAGTAGCCTCACTCACAAATTGAAGTCTTTCATTGACGACATCAATCAATTTTTTCAACTCTCCAATAGAGGTCAAATAATGCTTTTTATAATTAATCTCAGGATGTTCTGGTTCACTCTCGTATGTGTCCATATCAGCATTAAACATTGATAAAAAGTTATTTAAGATGTTAAGAGTTGGTACAAGGTACTTGACACGAATATCTTGTAGTGATATTGCACTATTTATACAAATAATGCCATCTACCTTTTCTGTAACATTTGATGCTTTAAGTAATGCTAGTAGTCCGCCTGTTGAAAAACCACAAAGATATAACTTTTTGCTAACCCCACGAAGTGCTGCATAACCTACATCAAAAGAGTCGTACCACTCCTTATAAGTCACATCTCTTAAGTCTTCAGGCATAGTGCCATGACCCTTTAGTCGTACTGCATAAACATTTATACCATGCTTAAAAAGATACTGTGCCAGGGGTTTTATCTCCTTGGGTCCAGACTTATACCCATGTGAAATAACGCAGCCAATAGTATTCTTTTCATCATAAAGTATAAATGGCTCACCTACCTCTTTGGGTTTGGATTCAAGGACTGAATAAAACTTATTATAGTCATATTTAAACTCTTTTTTATCACGATTATAAATAGTGTAAAAGACTTCTTTATTGACTGCGGCTAAATCTTTATGAATCTGATGTTTTATTGTGCTGTGGAGTTCTTCGAGTATCATTGTCTCATTTATTAGCACTCTAAGTATATTTTTTATTCTTATAGTATGAAAGGTGTACTCATTTTTAAAGTTTTTTGTATTTACTTTATATATATCACCTTCTATATTTTCTAATATGTTTTCTTCTATACTTAAAGCGAAAACATCATCAAACTTTTTATGAGGTTCATCATTTAAAAGAGTATATATATTTGCATGTAAATCCATGTTTACAGAGTAAGTAGCAGACTTTTTTAACTCTCTAGATATAAGATAAATCCGTCGTTTTAACTCATCTAGTGTAAACTCCCTCTCCTCTAGGTACTCCAAAGAAAGTGCAAATACATGCTCAAAAGTTATAAGTATATTTTTATACACCTCATCCATCATAAGGTTTATAAAGGGGACTTTTATCTTTTGAATGAGACTTTCATCATCTGTATCAATCTCTTGTTTTTGTAATGCTCTTTTACTTTTTAACAAATAGTCTTTTACATCTATAGCTTTAGAAAAATGGAGATGAAACTGAGAACTGAGTAGTAAATTACTCTCTATGTCAATCTCTTCATTAAGCTTATCAGATATATCGTCTATATATTTATTGGCAAAATCAACGAGACTATTTTTACCTTTTCCAATAGGTGTATAAGAGATATTGACAGGAATTATATGAGTATTATAGTAAGAGATTTTTTCATCATCACCTAAAAAATACTTCTCCTTAAATTTCTGCATATTTTCTATATCACAGTTGTTTTGAAACTCTAAATATTGGATTTTAAGCATTTCACTTTTTAAAGCGAGAACGGCTGCACCTGTAAATATTTCATGTAATCCTGTTTGTGTTTGAACTAGAAACTTATCCTTATCGAGTAAAACTTTTTTACTTTTTATCATCGAACCCTCAGGATATATCATCCAAGAATTTCGTCCCGTAAGTAGATCACCTAATATCTTCTCGTTTCTATCCTTATCTTTTGTAGACACAGTTCCAGCAGCACTTAAGTACTCCCCCAAAAGTCCTTGAAAAACAGAAGGGTCTGCCAGTGAGGATACATGAAAATCTAGTTTTTTATATAATATATATGGAAATAAAAATGTCTCCAGCCTTGTAAAATGATTTGCTACAAAAAGTGTTGGTACTTTTTTATCTAAATGTTCCTCTCCACTAAAGGTGATGGAGTTTGCCATAGCTTTTTCCACAAGAGAAAAAATAAATTGGGTCGCATCATACAGTCTATCTTTCATATTTCCTATGCCTTTCTACTTAAGTATACTTCTACATCAAAACCATCTACCTGCACCACACTCTCTTTAAGAGTTTTTGCCTCAGCAAGAGCCTCTTTTTCTTCGAGTGTGATTATATTTAAGTCAAGAGCTTCTTCTAAGAGTGTATAGATTTTTTGTTTAGGTAACTGTTTTTTTCGTATCGCTGTTTTAATTTTTTTCATACTCGGCAGTACATTTTCATGTGCTTTAAGTGCGTCTTGTATATTTACATAAGTTTGAGAATGATAAATCCCATCAACAAGTTTATCTCGCATCTCCCCGTTTACACTAATCGAGTTTGAGATTATCTTTGATAAATCATCGTCAACTTCTCTTCGCATAGTATTAAGTCTCATATAAAACCTCACTGGTGCAAATAAATACTTCATAACGCCACTTTTAAAAAGGTTAGCGAGTATTTCATTAAAAGCATTGTCAATTATACGGAGTTGCGCATCTCCTATATATCTTACAAAATCATCGTCTTCATTATTTTCGTGCTTGTATCTTCTAAGTGTGGCGCTCAGAAGATACATGCTAGAAAGTATATCTCCAAAACGAGCTGTGATTTTTTCCTGCTGTTTTAAACCACCACCATAATGTGCCATAACAAAGTCTGTAAGAAACGCAAAGGTCGCACTACTCCATACCAATTTTCTTTCATAGTATGCACCAACTCCCTCTGAGACAGGACTATGTAAATAACCCCTAGTGAGACTTAGTAGTATCATTCTCAGCATATTTTTTAAAGCAAAACCAATATGTGAAAAGAATGCTTTATCAAAATTTTCAACATCTCCAGATTCTAGTGCTTGTATCTCTGTATATGCATAGGGGTGACAACGGATAACTCCTTGACCAAACTGTATAAGTGTACGAGTCATAATGTTAGCACCCTCAACGGTAATCGCTATAGGTGCTCCCATATAAGCATGACCGAGCAGATTTTTATCTCCTAAAGATATACCTGCACCACCTACTATATCCATAGCATCATTGATACATCTTCTAAAAATTTCAGTTGAGTGGTACTTCATCACGGCGTTTATAACTGCTGGTTTTTTTCCAGAGTCAATAGCCCCTAAGGTAAAGATACGAGCAGCATCTAACATATAAGCATTTCCTGCTAGTCTCGCTAAAACCTCTTCTACACCCTCAAACTTTGATATGGAGAGACCAAACTGTTCTCTTACACTTGAGTATGAACCTGCAACTGCCGCTGAGAGTTTTACTCCACCAGTACTTGTAGAAGGAAGTGAGATACCCCGTCCAACTGAGAGTGACTCCATCAACATCAACCAACCCTGAGAGATACCCTCCTTTGTACCAATCACATTAGAGAGTTTTATAACAACATTTTTACCACTAATAGGCGAGTTTATAAAAGGTACTCCAAGAGGATCATGTCTTTGACCCTGAAGTACTCCTTCTAAAGATGCATCAACTAAAGCACAGGTGATTCCCAAGTCTTTACCTTTTCCAAGTAACTCATCTGGGTCAAAAAGAACAAACGCCAAACCTATAAGAGTAGCGATAGAACCCAAAGTAATATAACGCTTGTTAAAATTAAGTCGTATAAATATTTCTCCATTTTTCTCAAATACTTCACCACGAGAGCTAATAGAAGTCGCATCACTTCCAGCTAAGGGTTCTGTTAAAGCAAAACATGGAATCTCTCTACCATCAGCTAAACGCGGTAAATAATGCTCTTTTTGCTCCTGCGTTCCATACTGAAGTATAAGTTCAGCAGGCCCAAGAGAGTTTGGAACCATAGTAGTTATCGCTAATACTTGTGAATGAGAGGCTAGTTTTTGTACAACACAAGAGTGAGCAAGTGCTGAGAATCCTAGTCCACCATATTCTTTAGGAATAATCATGCCTAAAAAAATGTTTTCTTTTAAGTACTGCCACACCTCAGGACTTAAATCGCGTTTAGAAAATACCTCAAAATCATTTGTCATCGCACAGACTTCATCTACTTTTGTATTTAAAAATTGATTTTCTTCATTAGTAAGTGAAGGATATGGTTCATTTAAAATCTTTTTAAAATCAGGAGTTCCTGAGAAAAAATCTCCATCTATCCAAATATCTCCAGCACGCAGAGCAATTTTCTCTGTCTCAGAGATACTTGGCATGAGATGAAGTTTTTTTATTAAAGAGACTATCGGTCCTGATATAAGTACTAAACGCAGAGTAGGTAAAAGAAGTATCAGGTTTAAAGGGATATAGACTATCCAAAAAAGTGAATTTGGTGTAAAAGTAACTAGAATAAGCACAAAAAGAAGCAGTGAATTTATCCAAAATGCCATACCTCGATACCAGCTAACAAGAAGAGTAAAACCAACGAGAGTGGGAATTAAAAAATCCATAATTTATCCTTTATAAAAAGTTTCTTTTTTGTGTGCCATAGTTTTAATAAGTGCTGAGGGTTCATACCTTGTTCCATACTTCTCTTGGAAATGGAGCAGTGACAGATGAACCTTTTCTATACCCATAGCATCTGCATATTTTAGTAAACCACCACGGAATGGTGGGAAACCCGTCCCCATTATCATCGCCATATCAAGGTTAGAAGCATTTTTAACTATGCCCTCTTCTAAAGTACGAGAAGCTTCATTTATCATAATTAACATCGCCCTATCGATAATTTCATCATTATCAAAACTTTTATGAGCAAACTGTAAAGCATTTAAGTCAGGATTTACAGTTTTATTTTTTCCACTATGAATATAAAAACCTTTTTTATTTTTTTTACCTAAAAGTTGCATATCTATGAGTTTTTTCAAAATTGGAGCAACTTGCATTCTCTCCCCATAAGACTCTTCTAAAACCTTTGAAACCTTATAACCAACATCTAGACCAACCTCATCTGCTAAAACAAAAGGTCCCATAGGCATACCAAAATCTTCTATGGTTTTATCTATCTGCTCAATGCTACCACCCTCTTCGAAAAGTCTAGCACACTCATTGATATAAGGCAGTAAAATTCTGTTAACTAAAAATCCTGCACAGTCTCCAACTAAAACAGCTGTTTTACCAGCATCACGTGCCAGTTTAACTACAGTTGCTATTGTCTCGTCCGATGTTTTTTCTCCTGCAATTATCTCAACTAACGGCATTCTTGGAACTGGGTTAAAAAAGTGCATACCTATAAAACGCTCAGGGTATTTCATCTTTTCCCCAAGCATTGTAATAGAGAGAGATGAAGTATTTGAAGCTATAATGCAGCTCTCTTTAACAATGTTTTCCAAGTCCTTATAAACCTCTTGTTTTGTCTCTTTATCTTCAACAACAGCCTCCACAACAAAATCTACATTTTTAAAACCATCATAAGAATCAGTATAAGAGATACGACCCATTTTAAGTTCAACTTCTCTTTGTGTCAAACGTCTTCTTTTTACGATAGCACTATATGAAGCACTTATATGTTTAAATGAAGCGGCGATGGACTCATAAGATCTCGCTTTAAGTCGTACTGCCTTATCCATCTTACTAAAGAGCCAAACGATGCCTCCACCCATCACACCTGAGCCTATTACTGATGTTTGTTTGATACTGAGTGCTTTTATCTCTTTATCTACGAAACTATCATGTTTTAATTTTTCTGACGCATAATATAAAGAGATAAGGTTTTTAGATATATCTGAGACACAGAGTCTTGCAAATGCAAAAGCTTCAAGTGATAAGGCCTCATTTATTGGTAGTTTATCTGTTTCTTTAAAGAGTTTTATCACTTCTAAAGCGGCAGGGTACTTACCCTTAGTCTTTTTCATAACTTCTTTATTTGCAAAATAATATATTAACTCAGGAGCAAAGCGTTCAAGTAGATTATCTTTATGGCGTCTATTATCAATTTTTGTTCTTATCTTTTCATCTAAAATATCTTTGATAAAACTTTTTACTTTAAAATCAAGATACCCCTCTGGCACACAAGCATCAACTATTTTAAGTTTTTGTGCTTTTTTACCATTGATTAACTTCGCCCCTAAAATGAGTTCTATTGCTTTTTGTTTTCCTATAAGGTATTTTAAATTTTGTGTCCCACCAAAACCAGGTAATACTCCTAAATTTACTTCGGGCAGTCCTATTTTTGTTTTTGGATTCTCTGTCGCTATTCGGTAGTTACAGTTAAGTGCCAACTCAAAACCACCACCCAAACAAGCACCATCGATGACAGCAACTGTAAAAAATGGAAGCAGTGTGATTTTTCGTAAAATAATTTGACCACGCCTAACAACATCATAAGAAGTCTCTTCATCTTTAAGGGCTTCTATCTCAGATATATCAGCCCCTGCGATAAATATACCTTTTTTTGCACTTTTAAAGAGTAGTACATCTATCTCTTTTGAAGATTTGAGTTCATCCAAAATAGCTTCAAGTTCTTTCATAACTTCTATACTGAGTATATTTGCTTGTGAGTTTGGCATATCAAACATTAAGGTCGCTATTTTATTTTTTATATGTAAGTTAAAAGCTTTCATTACTCTACCTCCAGTATCATAGATGCACCTTGTCCACCACCTATACACAGTGTCGCTAAACCAAGGTTTTTCCCTCGGCGACGTAACTCTTTTAAGGTATGGATAACTAAACGTGTTCCGCTCATTCCCACAGGATGACCAAGGGCAATTGAGCCACCATTTACATTTAAAATATTTGTGTCAATACTACCAAGAGCTTCACTTCGTCCAAGATGAGTACTTGCATATTTTTTAGACTCAAATGCAGCTAAGTTTGCTAAAACCTGAGAGGCAAAAGCTTCATTAAGTTCTATAAGTTCAAAATCATTCATAGTCACCTTGCTCATTTGTAAAAGTTTCGCTGTTGAGTATGCTGGGCCTAAACCCATTCTCATAGGGTCTAAACCTGCATAAGTATATTCTCGTAAGTACCCAAGAGGTGTTAAACCCATCTCTTTAGCTTTACTTTCACTCATCAAAACTACAGCGGCTGCTGCATCTGAGATTTGTGAAGAGTTTGCTGCAGTTACCGTTCCGTTTAGCTTATCAAAAAATGGTCTGAGTTTTGAGAGTGCTTGCATACTCTGTCCATAACGAATACCATCATCATCACTCATCACTAAACCTTTTTGCGCATCATAAATAATAGGAGCTATCTCTTCTTTAAATATATGGTTTTTTTGTGCCTTCTCTGCTTTTTGATGTGAAAGAAGAGCATACTCATCTTGGTCTTGCCTACTTATCCCAAAGTCTTGCGCTAAAACCTCAGCAGTTGAGCCCATCATCAAACCACTTAGTGGATCTGTTAAACCCTGCATAAGTCCTATTATGGGTTTTAGATGTGAGGGTGTAAAACTACTGAGTGTTTTTAGTTTTTCTAAGGGTGTTTTTGAACGAAAGAGAGCCTCAAATAGTGCCTTCATCTTGGAGTTAAACATGAGAGGAATATTACTCATACTCTCGACGCCACCTGCCATATATATCTCACCACGACCTGCTAAAATCTTTTCACTTGCACTTGTGATGGACTCCATACCCGAGGCACAGTTTCTATGCACAGTATATGCAGGTGTTTTTTCACTAAAACCCGCTTTTAAAGCGATAACTCTTGCTACATTTGCAGCATGGCCTGGTTGGGAGACATTACCTATGATAACCTCATCATAAGACTCTAAATCAAGACCCACTCGTAATGCCAACTCAGAGACAACAAAGGAGCCGAGCGATTCAGCTTGTAAGTTTTTGAGTTTACCAGAAGCTTTTGCTATAGGAGTTCTCAGTCCATCTATAATTGCGATTCTCTCTTTCATGATAATTCTCCATATAATGAGTTTATAGTATCTTCATACTTTTTGTATGCCCCACTTCGTGAGACTTTCATAGATGGCGTCAAGATATGACTCTCTATACTTGCTTCTTCTTTGACTATAAAGAAGTTTCTTACTTTCTCTTCATGATTGAGGTTTTTATTTACCTTCTCTACAAGTTTTTGTATGAGTATCTGTATAGCTTTTAAATCATATAACTCATCCACACTCGTATAATGAAGATGTTTTTTCTTTGCATACTCCTCTATCATCAAAAGGTCTAAAAAAAGTAAAGCAACCACAAAGGGTCTGTTATCTGCAACTACGACTGCAAATTCACACCATCTGTTTTGAGTCAGTTCTTGTTCTATGTGTACAGCAGCGATATATTTTCCATTTGAAGTTTTAAAAAGCTCTTTTTTACGCCCTTTTATACTTATGTAACCCTCAGCATCTATACTTGCTAAGTCACCAGTATGAAACCATCCATTTTCATCTATCGCCTCTTTAGTTTTGCCCTCTTGTTTATGATAAGCCATCATTATAGAAGCACCCCTCGTTAAAAGCTCACCATCACTAGAAATTTTGACATCTGAGTTTTTATAAGCCTTACCACAAGTAAAAGCTTTTTTATTTAAAGGTGAATTCGCACAGATTACAGGTGCTGTTTCAGTTAAACCATACCCTTGATAGATTTGAAGTCCTATGTTTGTAAAAAACTTTTCAGTCTG
This sequence comes from Sulfurimonas sp. SAG-AH-194-C21, assembly GCF_029215985.1. Lineage (GTDB taxonomy): Bacteria > Campylobacterota > Campylobacteria > Campylobacterales > Sulfurimonadaceae > Sulfurimonas. Next base: position 63,503 of record NZ_JAEMVC010000003.1, on the reverse strand, counting down.
TTCACTTAGTGGTGCTCCTCCACAGATAACATACTTCATGTTTCCACCAAAAGCTTCTAGTAGTTTTGAGTAAACCAGTTTTTCATATAAAGAGCCAAAAAGAGTAGAACTGTATATCTCTTTATTGTCAGCTTCCTTAAGGGCTAAGGTTCCAATCATTTTTTTAACAAATGGTGCGATTAGAATTTTATCATGCATTTTTACATAAATCTTTTCTAACACTCTTGGAACAACTGTCATAAGGCTCGGCTTTACATCTTTCATCAAAGGAGCAACATTTTTTACATCATCAGCAAAATAGATACTAATTCCAGAAACAAGGTAGTACGACATCACCATTCTCTCAAAAATATGTGCTAAGGGTAAAAAACTCAATGTTTTATCTCTTGCTGTCAGGGGAAACTGTGTTGAAGTATCTTTAAGTTGTGTGATTACATTATGATGGCTTAACTCCACACCTTTTGGCATTCCAGTTGATCCACTCGTGTAAACTATAGTTGCACAATCATTTTTATCAATTTTGTTTGTACTTCTTTTTGCTTCTACATCTATAAAAGTATCAAAATCAATACTTTGAGTATTGTGTGTCTTTACATTATGTGTGATAACTAACTTCATTGAACTTAAATGTTCTTTAGTTTTATCGTAACATTCTTGAGACGCGATGTAGATAAACTCTATCTCTGCATCTTCTAGTTGATATATGAAATTTTTAGAAGATATATTTGCGAACATAGGAACACTAATTGCCCCTATATCTTGGAGTGCATAATCAACCATAAGCCAAAATGGCGATGAGTTCGAGACTATGGCGACATGTGTACCCTTAGTCACCCCTGCCCTAGTAAAGGCATGTGAGAGTTTATATATATAATGTACAAATTCTTTTGAACTCACACTCTCCCAAACATCATTATTTAGGTAGTTAACGAATGTTTTATTTGAGATGTTTTGTTCTATATAGTTTGGTATATCTTGTAGTGTATTTAAATCTAACATGGTCAGCCCCATTGTTAATTTTATAACATATTATAACTATATGATACACCTTTTAGATTATAGAATACTTAAAAATAAATTTATAGACCTGTACATAAAGTATGTCTTTTGAGGTAGTAAACTATTTACTTTTTTTGTCGATATTTATAATAATAAAATTCACTTTAATGGAAAATATTATGAATACTTCATATGGACTTGACAGTTACCGCTCAAATGAATTAAACATTGCTATGAGAACTTCTAGTGGTGATGTTATAAAACTAGACTTTGCCAATGAACAATCAGCATCGCTAAGATACTCACGAGACAAAAATGGCTCACAAGCATCTGCTAGTTTTTCTTCTATGCAGTCTTTTTCTTTTTCTATGAAGACTAATGGAATAGATGCACAAGACCAAAAAGAAATTGATGCATTTATGAAAATCGCCCAACCTTTTATAGATAAATTTTTACAAGAGTTAAGTGAAGATGCTCCTAAATCTCCTGTGACAAAACTTGCTCGTGAAATAGCCGGACTCTTTGACCCAAATAGAGAACGCGATGAGGATGGTAAAAACACCATAAAAACGAACATTGTAAAGATGTTTGATAATGCAATTAAAGAGCTTAAACCGATAGAGGCCTTAAGTATAGAAGATACTATTAAGAAGATTTTTGAAGATACACAAAAACTTTTAGAAAAAACACTTAAAGAGTTTGATAATTTTAACAAAGACTTATATGCTTAATGGCATAAAAGATGCTAGAATATTTTTATGAAAATATTTTTAACACTTTTAGTATTACTAAGCTCACTACTAGCACTCCAGCTTAACCAAACTTATGAAAAGTTCTCTTATGAACTTGATAAAACTGCTTCGCGTTTAAGCCCTGAAGTTAAAACCACACTCTATTATCTCTCACTTGCAACACAAAACAGACTACTTTTAGAAGAAGATATAAGTGATATCAAAGAGAAGATGCTAAGTACTGTTTCACAACTCCATGAGACACAAGATAGACTTAGTGCAGCAGAAATTGAAAACTTACGCTTACTTTATCTTGATATATGTAACTCAGAGCTAACTCACAAAGAAGAAACAAGTTCCGAGACTTCGTATCTAAGTCTATTACTCGTATCTTTACTCTTTTTAATAATTGGTCTAGGTATGGGTTATTTTTTCTTTGCAAAAAAAGAGTCTAAGCAGTACCAAAAAATGATACAAAAAATAAATGAGTTAGAAACTGACAATGCAAATATGAACCATGAGATAAAAGATACAAATATACTTCAGACAACTTCAAGTGCTAAAATTGAAAAACAACTCAAATCTGAAAACTCAAATCTAGAGTCACAAAACAGAGAACTTCTTTCTCAAAAAGAAAATATAGAGTTTAAACAAGTGGCACTAGAATCTTCACATACAGAACTCTTAGAGACACATGGAACTGAGCTCCAACAACTTAAGGAATATATACAGAGTTTAAGAAATGAACTTGCAAAACATGAAACGACTAATGGAAATAATAATTTTGAATTTGAGGAGAGACTCTCAGTTTTACAAGGCCAGAGTCAGGATATATCATCTGTTTTAGATACCATCGCTGACATAGCAGAACAGACGAACCTTTTAGCACTAAACGCAGCTATAGAAGCTGCTCGTGCGGGTGAGCATGGTCGTGGTTTTGCTGTTGTTGCTGATGAAGTACGAAAACTTGCCGAGAGAACACAAAAAACACTTAACGAAGCAAAGGTCGATATTTCGGCTCTTGTAGATAGTATAAACTCTCTCAAAAACTAAAAGCTTGACTTTAGGGCTTTACTTAGTGTAAAATTACATAATTAAAAAGAAGTACATTCGATTGACTTCACACAAAGCATTAAACCCTTTCTTCTCCGTTTAACAAAAATCATAAAATTAAGGCAGACATTTATATGAGTGAAAATAATTCACAACAACCCCGCAAGAACACAAAACCGACCAATCCAAAAAACAATAACAATCGTAACAACAATTCAAAACGCACACATGCACCTGCAAAAGGTTCTAGTATTGATGAATTACGTACAAAAAGTATTGAAGACCTTATTGCGATTGCTGATGAGTTAAAAGTAGAACATCCTCAAGAGCTTAAACGCCAAGATGTTATTTTTGAGATATTAAAAGCCCAAACTGAACAGGGTGGTTTTGTTTTATTTTCTGGAATACTTGAAATTATGCAAGATGGTTATGGTTTTATCCGCTCTATCGATAAGGCGTTTAATGAGTCTGTAAATGATGCGTATGTTTCAAACACTCAGATTAAACGTTTTGCACTTCGTAATGGTGACGTAGTAACGGGTCAGGTTCGTCCTCCAAAAGATCAAGAAAGATACTATGCGTTAATCAAGATAGAAGCGGTAAATGATCTTCCTCCAGAAGAGTCTAAAAAACGTCCACTATTTGAAAACCTTGTGCCACTTTATCCTGAAGAAAGATTTCAGTTAGAGTACAGAGAAAAAGGTTTAACAGGTCGTATGCTTGATCTTTTCTCTCCTATAGGTAAAGGACAACGTGGTCTTATCGTTGCACCTCCACGTTCAGGTAAAACAGAACTTCTTAAAGAGATAGCTCATGGTTTAACGCATAACCATCCAGAAGTAGACTTACTAGTTTTACTCGTTGATGAGAGACCAGAAGAAGTTACAGATATGGAAAGAAGTGTTAAGGGTGAGGTTTACTCTTCTACTTTTGATATGCCTGCAAAAAACCATGTTAAAGTGGCTGAAATGGTTATTGAAAAAGCCAAACGCCGTGTTGAAATGGGTAGAGATGTAGTTATACTTCTTGACTCTATCACTAGACTTGCTCGTGCTTACAATACTGTAACGCCTTCAAGTGGTAAAGTACTCTCAGGTGGTGTTGATGCGAATGCACTACATAAACCTAAGCGTTTCTTTGGTGCTGCTCGTAACATTGAAAACGGTGGAAGTTTAACTATCATTGCAACTGCACTTGTTGACACTGGTAGCCGTATGGACGAAGTTATTTTTGAAGAGTTCAAAGGTACTGGTAACATGGAAGTTGTTCTCGATAGAAAAATCGCAGACAGACGTATCTACCCTGCAATTGACATTCTTAAATCAGGTACTCGTAAAGATGATTTACTTATCTCTAAGGCTGATTTACAAAAAGTATTTATTCTTAGACAGATGATCCATAAACAAGACAATGAGATAGAAGCACTTAAATTTGTTTACACAACTATGGGTAAAAAAGCTACAAATCAAGAGTTCCTTGATAGTATGAATACGGATAAGTAATTAAATGAAAGTTGGTGTTTTTGACTCTGGTATTGGTGGACTAACGGTTGTTAAGTCTCTACTAGAACACCAACTCTTTGAAGAGATTATCTACTTTGGGGACACAGCTCGTGTTCCTTATGGAAGTAAGGATAAAAGCACCATCATTCGTTACGGCATTGAAGCTGTAGAGTTTTTCAAAAACTTTGAACTTGATATGATTATAGTCGCTTGTAACAGTGTGAGTGCTTATGCCCTATCTGAGATGAATGAGTCTGCTGATTGTCCTGTTATTGGCGTTGTAGAAGCAGGTGTTCTTGCTACTGCAAATGCACTGCAAAACAAAGACTCAAATGTTTTAATCATTGGAACACATGCAACTATCAACTCAAAAGCTTACGAGGTAGGTTTAAACGATCTTGGGTTTAATGCTCTTGAGGCAAAAGCCACTCCTCTGTTTGTGCCTCTTGTTGAAGAAGAAATTCTCTCTGGAGAGATACTTGGCGCCACACTCAAACACTACTTTTCAAATACTAAAATTCCAAACGCAGTTATCTTAGGATGTACCCATTTTCCACTTCTTTCACCTGAACTTAGTAATCATTTTGGAGCAGATACTAAACTTATTCACTCAGGGGATGCTATAGTTGAGTACCTTGAGAATAAGTTTGATTTTTATAAACAATATGCAAATCCAAAACTTAAGTTTTTTGCCTCAGAAAACCCTGAAGCCCTACGCCAAACCGCAAAGAAGTGGTTAAATGTTTAAAAGAATCTCCATTTTTGGTTATGGTACTACTACAAAACCACTCACGAAACACATAAAAAATGCAGTCTTTTATGATGATAAATGCACTGAGCCTTATGCTGGTATAAATGGTTCTTTTGTACGACCTTCTTCTGAATTTGACCCTGATTTTTCAGACTTAGAAATAACAAGTCCTGGAATCCCACCATCAAATCCTTTAATCAAAAAAGCAAAAAACCTCATAAGTGAATATGACTTTTTTAACGATATAAATAACCTCAAAATCTGGATAAGTGGTACAAATGGTAAAACTACTACTACTCAGATGATGCAACATTTATTAGAGGACAAAGGAAGTGTAGCAGGTGGAAATATCGGAGTTCCTTTAGCCGACTTGGACCAAAAATCTCCTATTTGGATACTTGAGACTAGCTCTTTTACTATGCACTATACAAATGAAGCCGCTCCAAATATATATGCCCTACTTCCAATAAGCCCTGACCATATCAGTTGGCATGGAAGCGAAGAAGCATACTTTTCGGATAAATTAAAGCCTTTAGGTATGATGAAAAGTACTGACAAAGCGATAGTTCCTGAAGTTTTTAAAGATGTTGAGACTAGAGCAGAACTGATAACTTACAAAGATGAAAAAGACTTAGCAAAAATCTTTAATATAGATGCAAGTCGTGTAAACTTCAAAGGTGCATTTCTTGCCGATGCATTACTTGCTATGGCTGTTGATAAAATGCTTTTTGATAGAGTAAATTATAAAAAGATGAACTCTTTTATTTTAGATCCACATAGACAAGAAGAAGTTCGTGATACAAAAAATCGCCTCTGGGTAAATGACACAAAAGCTACAAATATAGATGCAAGTATAGCCGCACTTAAACGCTACGAGGACTCTTTTATCCACCTAATACTCGGTGGTGATGATAAGGGTGTAGATTTAAAAGAACTCTTTGAGTTTTTAAAAGACAAAAAAGTAAAACTTTATAACATTGGCTCAAATAAAGACAAACTCTCTACACTAGCACAAGACTATACACTTTCGTTTGTAAAGTGTAAAAACCTTGTCTCAGCTATACAAAAAATCAGTCTAAACTTACAAAAAGATGAAGTTGCCCTACTCTCTCCTGCTGCATCTAGTCTTGATGAATTTAGTTCATATGCCCAGCGTGGTGATTTATTTAAAAACACAGTCAAAAATATTTAGTATTAAATAATCTTTTAACGCATTAAATGCTAAAATGATTTCAACTAAATACGGAGTCATTTTTGAAAGCAGCATCTGAAGTATTAGCAAGAAAATATCGTCCCTCAAACTTTGATGAGTTAATAGGTCAAGAGACTATTACTCAGACTCTTTCACTCGCGCTTGACTCAAATAGACTCTCTCATGCTTACCTTTTTTCAGGACTTCGAGGAAGCGGTAAAACTTCTACTGCTCGAATCTTTGCAAAAGCACTTATCTGTGAAGAGGGTATGAGTCATCATCCTTGTGGGAAGTGTTCAAACTGTGTTATGGCTGTAGAAGGTCGTCACATGGACATCATTGAAATGGATGGTGCATCAAGCCGTAAGATAGATGACATTCGTGACCTTGTTGAGCAGACAAAGTACAAACCAGCTCTTGCACGATTCAAAATATTTATCATAGATGAAGTACATATGCTCACAAAAGAAGCGTTTAATGCACTTTTAAAAACACTTGAAGAACCACCAGAATATGTCAAGTTTATTCTAGCGACAACAGACCCGCTTAAACTTCCAGCTACAATTTTAAGTCGTACACAACACTTTAGATTTAAAAGTATCGCTACTAACAAAATAGTAGACCATCTCGCACATATCTTACAACTAGAAGAGATAGAGTATGAGACTGATGCTTTAGAAATTTTAGCTCGAAGTGGTAGTGGTAGTTTAAGAGACACGCTAACATTACTCGATCAAGCCATCATCTACTCTAAAAATCATGTTGATGTAAGAACAGTTACAGATATGTTAGGGCTTGTTGATCCTAAGTTTATAGATGAGTTATTTGACTCAGTTTTTGCTAAAGACTACGGTGCTTTAGTTGAGAAAACAAAAATACTTGAAGATTATGAATCTGAAATGGTAGTTGATGAACTCATCGCTTACTTAAAAGAGAAAATGTACAATCCTGGCTCACTTTTCTCAACACTAGTTCTTGATAGGTTTTTTAGGATTTTAAGTGATTCTAAGTATCTTTTTAGTGTAAATGCAGATGGAAGTTTTGTACTCTCACTTATCTTCTTTAAAATGGTAGAAGCACTCCGTATTCGTGAAATTGACCAGATGATAGAGTCATTTCAAAAAGATGTAGAACGTCCACAGATAACTACAAGTCCAACACCGAGTATCAAGATACAGTCAGCTACACCTGAGATGTCTCCAATTGTAGCTGAGGAAGAGAGTACTCTTCCAATAGAAGTAACAACTGAAGTACCGATTGAAGCTCCACGTGAAGAGCATGTTCAAGTGATACCAGAAGAAGTTGTAACTATAAATCCTCACCAAGAAACATTTAATACCCTTGTTGCAAAAATAAGCGATAGAAATACAGAACTAGGTGAATGTTTTACAAAAAACATTAGTTTTATCTCCTATGAGAACAACATTCTCACATGGGAGAGTTGTGCCAACGAAGAGTGTAAAAAAGCACTTAAACATGGATATGGTGTCATCAAACAACTTGTACGTGAAATCTTTAGTTTTGAGACTCAGATAAAGGGTATCGCTTGTAGTAAAGTTATTGAACAAGCAGAGACTCCATCCAATCCTCAACACGAGGCTATAGCTGCTGTTAAGGGTCCACAAAGCACGTCGATGATAGAAGATGTAGAAGTAGGTGGAAACACCTCTTGTGTAGCAAATTGTGATGACCCTGCCCCACTAGATGAGACAAATGGAGTAGACATTACTCAAGAGCCTATGGTTGCTCGTGCGATAGAGATGTTTGAAGCAAAAAAAGTTACCGTACAGTCAAAGATTTAATCAAAAAAGATTTCATTACAGGCTAGCTTTTCACTCTCACAAAACAGTAATATATCTTCATAGGGTGTGACATTTCTTTTTTTCATGGTGGCAAATCTAGCCTGATTTATCTTGAGGACATTTGAGACATCTTTATCTAAGACTTTTCTTTTTATATCATTAGATAAATATACTTTTAACTTTGTAATAATAGCTCTGAAATCTCTCATAAATTACTCTTTTTATTATATTTTTAAAAATATAACAAAAAAAGATTAGTTTTTTAAAAAGTATTGCATATTGCTATTTTTTAGTGCTTTTTTTATCTTTTTGTACGAGCCGCTTCGTGAGGTTTTTTAAACCCACCGCAATTTGAAGAAATTCTAAATAGTGTTGTATTTTCAAGGTCTTTTCATAGTTCTTATTTTCTGAAACTTCATACATGTACTCAGACAAAGCATCTAGATCTTCATAAATCCTTTTTTTCAAATGCTTTAAAATAAAATAAGCACCTATCATGAGACTAAAGAATACAAGTGATATTTTGAGCCATACAAGATTAAACCCTTCTAAAGTCAGCTTGGCGACCTGTGGATCTTCTAAAGGCAAAGAGAGAATAAAATGTTTTGAGAGTGCATAAGAGATGATGAACAGAACGATAAAGACTCCTATAAACATCAAAATTATTCTTAAAAAAATATCATTTTTTAGTTTTTTCATCTACTACCTTTGTTATATCTTCTCATTGTATCAAAAATAGAAGAACAGTTTAAGCATAATTGCTTTATAATTTAGTATATTATAAAGGATAAAAGCATGTTTGTTTCATCGTACAGTACATATATTGACACTTCTGTTACAAAAAAACTACAAAATGACAAAGTTGCTGTACCCCTCAAAAAAACAGAATCTTTTGCTTCAAAGCTTTTACAAACTACACAAAAAAATGTGTTACTGAACTCAAAAATTCCTCTTAACTATATCTCAAACTATAAAGCACTTAGCAATCGACAGCTTTTAGATGAACAGACAAATAAACAAACTGTCATCTCGCAGAAGTTCTCAAAACTAAGTGCTATGAGTAGTTCAAAAGTTTCGTATGAAGAAAATTCTAAAATGTTCTCTTTTCTTATAAAACCAAAAACTACTCTCAGCCAAACACCAAAACTAGATAAAAATCTTCCGACAAAAGCACAAGAGAGTCAAGAATCTTTTATGAAAGTTAAAATGGTCGATATTTATACAGCGAATGATAACTACTACAGAGTTACCGCAGCTTAACTCTCTAACCAAGCCTCACTTTTAAACACTCTACCATCACAAAATTGTTTTATCTTATAAGCCGAAGTACATACTCCATCATTAAGTTCCATAATAGCGATTTGTAAAATACTTTTACACTTTTTTGGAATATCAAAATGCCCTTTCATCCCTGTTAAAAATTGCTTTAGAGGTACTTTTTTATCCATGCCTATAACATTATCTCTACATCCTGTAAGACCTATATCTGTAAGATATACAGTGCCTTTTGAGATTTGAAAATCATCAGTGCTAACATGTGTATGTGTGCCGATAATACCACTCACTCGGCCTTGAAGTAGCATCATCATTCCACGTTTTTCACTTGTAGCTTCTGCATGAAAATCTATAAATATATTTTTAACACCCTCTTCTTCTAAGCGCTCTACTTCCTTAAGTGCACAACGAAAAGCATTGTCTGCATACGGCATACCATAGTGCCCCATAAGATTCAAAACAGCCAACTTTTCACCTTGAACTTCATAAGTTTTACAACCAGTTCCACTCACTTCCTCAGGATAGTTATGAGGACGGAGGAGTTCATGTGTCTCAAAGAGAGGAATAATATCTTTTTTATCCCAAGAGTGGTTTCCTCCACTCATCACATCAATACCATAAGAGAAAAGTTCATTACAGTTTTTCATGCCTAAACCAAAACCATGTGAAGCATTTTCATAATTTACTATGACAAAATCTAAGTCTTCATCTTCACGCAGTTTTGGTAAATATTTTTGAAGCATATCTCGACCGGGACGACCGACGATATCTCCTATAAATGCTATTTTCATTATCTATCTTCTGTATTATTTTTTAAAATTATATCTTTTTTTACTTTTCTTTACATAACTGATTTATTCTTACCAGAAGTTTTTGCTTCATAAAGACACTTATCCGCTTTTTCTATCAAAGCATCTATACTTAGATTTGCATTAAACTCTGCTATACCTATACTTACAGTCACTTTATTCGATTTTTTAAACTCAACTTGCTCAATACCACATCTAACTTTTTCAGCGATAACAAATGCTTCTTCTTTTGTTGTAGTAGAGCATAGAACCAAAAACTCTTCTCCTCCCCAACGAGAAACTACATCACTTTTTCTCAAAAATTCTTCTATTTTAGAAGATACCTTTTTTAAAACTATATCCCCATAATTATGTCCAAAACAATCATTAACACTTTTAAAGTTGTCAATATCTAACATTAATAAAGAAAATAGAGCAGTACCTCTCTCAACTTTTTGTATCTCTTTGTCTATCTCGCTGATTATATAGCGTCTATTGTATAAACCTGTTAAGGAATCAATAGTAGCTAGATTTCTCAACTCTTCATTTTTTATCTCTAATAAAAGATTTTGTTCTTGAATTTTATTTTTCAATTTTATACGATGTAGATGTGTCGCTAAGATTACTGTTACATGAGAAAAGAGTAACATATCATCTGTTGTGTAGCCATCTTTAGCACTGTTCGCAGTATTAAAAGTTCCGTAATGTATCCCATTACTCACAATTGAAGATACCATAGTTGAATTCATTCCACTCTTAAATAATCCTTCTAAAGCTGGACATGCAGCATTAGAAATATCAGGTCTATAACTTAAAACTTCTTTTTTATAAGTATTACCTATAGCTGTTCCAGAAATTGGTAATAGAATCTTTTTAGGCTGATTAGCTTTTACTCCATGGACTACAAAGAGCTCAAAATAGCTATCACTCTCATCGGCTATTGCTATACTTGCCCTATCCGTTTGAAGTACTCGACAAGCATAGTCCATTGCAATATCAAAAACTTCGTTATCGTCTGATGAGTTACTCATGCTCTGTGTCATTTCAAAGAGTAAGCCTAAACGAAGGTTAAAAATATCACTTTTTTCTATCCGTATCGAGTGGACATCCTTTAAAGGAATCTCTATGCTAAAACCAAAAATATCTTCATTGATTTCATATTTTTCTAAGTTTTTCATCTTTTCCTTCATAATTTATAAGACTTTAGAATTAATAATACCAAGTCTTAGGCTTCATATTCAAACAGTTTTAGTAGATATTTTGAAAATAAAATCCTGGTAATCTACTCTATCACAGGATATACTATTCCTACTATTTGTTCTTATGATTAACTATAGATTGTAATACTGAATTTTTTATATATAAAAATTCTTTTTTATCTTTCATCTCTTGAAGTACTGAAGTTAAAATAGGAACTAAGTCTACATTTTTCTTATGTACATAATGATATAACTTTAGACTCTTTAAACTTTTTGTAACCCTATATATATCTTTGTATTTTTTATTATACACTATCGCTGTAGCGGCAAAATTTGGAAATACTAAAATATCTATTTCACCACTCGCTAAACTCTCTATAGCATCTTGCATATTTGTCTTATATATTTTTTTATAATTTTGTGTGGCTTTTTCAATAAACTTCACACCTTTTACAATTCCAAATTTCTTTCCCTTCAAGTCATTGAATGATTGAATTTTCAAGTTTTTGTCCTTACTAAAGACAGCTGCATCAATAGAAAATATTGGAACAGGAACCATGATAAGATTCGAGTATTTTTTATCAATTCCCTTTACTCTTAAAGTTTCTCCATCATAAAGCCCTTTATTAGTTTCAACCAAAGATACTGAAAGAGAATTATTTACAAATTCAACTGAAAAACCTGCTTTATTATAAGCTTTTGTCAAAATTCTTTTTGCTATCTTTTGTGTTGTGCCCTTTGAAGGACCAGATAAACTATAAGTTTGTCCAAAAAGAACACTAGTTAGTAGAAGATTTATTAAAATAATTTTTATCATAAATTAAGTATATCACTTTTATTTTTTACAAAAGCTTAGGTTTATTATTACGAAGATAAAATAGTGCACATTTTATAATATCGTCATCATCTCTACTCTTAGACTTGATAGTCTCTTTCGCATTATTGAGATAAGTTATTGTTACATTTTGTCCATAGTTACTGATACTTTTTATCTTTTTATCAAGTGCAAGTAGTTTTATGACCATTAACTCAAAAAACTGTTTGGTCGGCATATCTAATTCACCAAAACGATCTATGATTTCCTCTTCTATCTCATATATCTCAACAGCATTCTCACAATGAGAGAGTCGTCTATATATATCTAAACGCAGTCTATCTTCTGTAACTACCTCATCGGAGATATATGCACTGATAGTAAGTTTTATATCTACTTTAGCACGTTCACCCTCTTGTGTGTTAGAGAGTTCTTTTATGGCATCTTCTAACATTCTAAGATAAAGTGAATATCCGATATTTTTGATATGTCCACTTTGAGCGTCACCTATTAGGTTACCACCACCACGGATTTCTAAGTCATGCTGTGCTAAAACACTACCACTTCCTAAAAAGGAGTTAGACTCTAATGCAAGTAAGCGTTTTTTAGCCTCATCAGTTAAAACTTCTTTGTTTTTTACTATAAAGTAAGCGAAACCCTCAACACTACCACGACCAACGCGACCTCGTAGTTGATGTAAGTCTGCTATACCAAATCTATCTGCACCATCAACTAAAATAGTGTTAACTTTTGGCATATGGATACCAGACTCAATGATAGAAGTTGCTATCATAAGGTCATACTCTCCCGCTTCAAACTTGAGTAACTCTTTTTCAGTCTGTACTGCTGGAATCTTCGAGTGAAGCATTACAATTCTAAGATTTGGAAGAAGAGCTTTGAGTTCTCCTAATTTGATAGGCATATGATCAATAGAATTATGCACATAAAAAACCTGTCCACCACGGCGAAGTTCTCTTAAAATCACTTCTTTAATAAGCTTCTCTTCATACTCTTTTACAAAGGTTCTTACACCTTGGCGTTCACTAGGAGCGGTAAGGAGTTGTGACATTGTTTTTATTGAGCTCATTGCTTGGTTAAGTGAACGAGGTATTGGAGTCGCTGACATTGAGAGCAAGTGTACATTATGATACAACTCTTTTATACGCTCTTTTTGTTTGACTCCAAACTTATGCTCTTCATCTATGATTACAACTCCGAGCTTTTTAAACTCCAGACCAAAAAGAGCATGTGTTCCGACAACTGTATCAATCTCACCAGAGGCAAGACCTTTTATAATGGCATTTTTATCTTTTGTACTTACAAATCTATCGAGTTTTGCATAACGAATGCCGAGTTCAGAGAAACGCTCATCTAAAGAACGCCAATGTTGGGCTGAAAGAAGTGTTGTTGGCACGATAAACGCGGACTGATAACCAGACTTAAAGGCTGCAAAGATTGTGTTTAAAGCTATTTCTGTCTTACCAAAACCAACATCACCACTAAGGAGTCTATCCATGATATTTCCCGTAGACATCTGCCCTAGTATGTCTTTGACTGCATTTGTTTGGTCTTGTGTATACTCAAATCCTGCCAGTGCAGCAAAGTCTTTAAGCTCTTGTTTTACAAGGTTTATCTTTGGTGCTTTAATAAGTGCTCGTGCGGCAGCTGTGTTTACAATCTGACCTGCTATCTCAAGAAGGCGTTTACGTACCTTTGCTTTTAGTTTTCCAAAGTTTCCTTTACCCAGACGATCGAGTACTGGTGTAGAACCACCACCTGCAATATAACGGTCAATAAAATCAAGGTTTTCAACAGGTAAAAGAATCTTATCATCACCCACATACTTGATAACTATAAAATCTTTAATTCCACCAAGAATTTCTGTCTGCTCAATGGAGTCAAAGATTCCTACACCATAATCCTCATGTACAATATAATCACCTTTTTTTAAGTCATCTAGTAAAATTGCACTTTTTCTTCGTCTACGTTTTTTATCAGGTTTATTAAGACTTATCACCATTTCATCAGGTGTTAAGATATTTAAAATATACCCTGCTGTTACTTGAGTGATATTTGAGGTGTCATATATACCAGCTTGTTTGATAGTCGCTGCGTTTGCTGCTATGACAGTTATCTTTTTATCTCTATGTACATTTAAAAGGTGCTCTGCATTGACGACTACTAACTCTTTTATGTCATCATTTTGAGCTAAAACTTCAAGGTTAAAGGCTTCACGGTTAATAGAAGGATTATTGATTCCATAAGCATCTTTTAAAAGATTATCAAGGTTTCGGCTCAGTTGTACATTTTTGTTCTCTAAAAAGTTCTCCGCATCATCACCCAAATGCCAAAATCCAAGTGAAGATACATCCTTACTCATCGCATCAAACTCACTATTTGTCACTTTTGCACTAAGAGCATTGAAGGAATCCTCATCAAGTGAATAAAAAGCACTTCGTATCTCGATGACATCGAGTTCTTCACCTAGTGTTCTTTGAGATTCAAGTTCAAACTCTTTTATCTGTTCTATCTCTGTATCAAAAAATGAGATACGATAAGGGTTTTTACTTGATGGAATATATATATCTAAGATATCACCCCGATGACTTATTTCACCCGCTACTTGAACCATATCCACAAAGGTATATCCCCAAAAAAGCATCTGCTCTTTAAAAGACTTTAGATTGATTTCACTACCAAACTCTAAAGTAGTCGTAGTAAATAACTCCTCTTTTGGCAGAGCAAACAGAAGTGTCTTTAATGGTGAGATAATTAATGGTTTTTTCTTTGCTTTGTGATAAGTTTGAAGTGCAAAAAAGAGCTCATGAAGTTCTTCTTTGTAAGAACGAAGATCATCCCCAAAAGTAGCACGAAAATCTGGAAAAAGAATTGTATCTTGTTTGAAATATAAAGCAACACTCTCTAGTGTCTCTGCCTCTTTAGTATCTTCACAGATTAGAACTTCAAGAGACTTAGCAGTTTGTGTTTTAAAGTAGTTAAATAGTGCTGTTTGGGACATTAATCTTTTATCTTTCCTAGTACAGGTTTTGTGCCTGTCATATCTTTTACTATAGAGTTACCTTCAAAAATTCCTTTTGACTCTATGATCAATTCTGCAGCAACGATCTCTCCACTTACGTGTCCTGCTGCTTTTATCTCAACACTTTTTGCATCAACAGTTCCTTCAACAAAACCCTGAACAATCAAATGCTCAGTATGAATGCTACCCTTAACGTGTCCATTTTTTCCAACATTTACTTCTTTGGAGGACTTAATCATACCCTCGAGTTCGCCATCAATATATAAATTACAAGAGAGGTTTATTTCTCCTTTGATTTTTGCTCCGGCTGTGATAATTGTTGTGTTTGAGTTGCTTGTATTCTCAGATGGGCTGTCGCCATTAGTAAAGATTGCCATGGTATTTTTTTTTCCTTTTGAAATATTTCGTCATAATTTTTTTGTGTCCATTTAATAAACCAAAATGGGTTTACATTTCTATGTATAAATCTAATCTCATAATGCAGGTGTGGACCATTACTCATTCCTGTATTACCTGTATATCCTATGAGTGTACCTTTTTTTACAAATACACCCGATTTTACCACAGTTTTGTTTAAATGTCCGTAGTATGTTTTAAAACCATATGAATGCTCGAGGATAATTAAACGACCAAATCCACTCCGTTTATGGAATCCAGACCACTCAACGATAGCATCAGCTGGAGCATAGACAGCTGTGTTCATAGCCGCTTTCATATCACTACCCCTGTGAAACTCACGCTTATTTAATGTTGGATGTGTTCTATACCCGTAACGACTAGTAATTCCATGGTATTCAATTGGTGAGCCATTTGGTATCAGTTTCATCAAAACTGCACGCTGTTGTGAGTCAATCTTTGTAGCACTAACTCTCTCTTCTATAGAAGATTCAGCCATTGGTTTAAGCCCAATCAGTACTTCAATCTCAGAGAGAGAATCTGAGAGTTCAATTAATTCTTTCTTCTTTTTATCCAGAGAATCATTCGTCAACTGCATACTTTTTTCTAATATAAGATTTGTCGCTTTAATCTCTTTATATGCTTGAAGCACCCCATCGCGTTTAAGCTCTATAGCTTCAACACTATTGTTTAAATACAGAATTGTTCCCATAGCAATAAAAACCATACTCAGAACAAATACAGAAGCATACAAAAGGGCTTTTTTTACAAATCGATGTACATTAAACTGCTTAACGCCATTATCATCATGAATAGTAACTGTAAAATGATTATTCACTCATCCCCTTTAAAAAAGCTTCGGCTACACTAAATGAGCCAAAAACTAAATACTTTTTATCTGTATCAATTTTCTCAAACCTAGAATTTTTTATCTTCATATCATCTAATACTTTTTGCATTACACAAATATCTTCGCCTCTAGCATCCGTAATTTTTATAATCTCAACATCATTTATAATTGGTTTTAAAACACTCAATATTTCTTTATAGTTTTTATCTTTATAACTATTATAGACTAAAGTATATTTAAACTCTTTTAAACTCTTTACAATTGCTTTTGCAGCGAGGACATTATGCCCAACATCTAGTAAAATATTATCATTTATTTGTGTTAAACGCCCATAGAGTTTCGCATTATTAAAATCCTCTACTCTATACTCGATATTTAAAAACTTTAATGCACTGATGGCTAAAGTTAGATTCTCTTTTAAGTAAGATACTAGACTACTATTTTTTGCAATTTGTTCAATCTTTTTTTTATCTTCATCTGTAATATATCTTTCAACACTCTTAATACATAAAGCATTTTTTATAGCTAACTTTTCTGCTACATCATACACCTCTTGGTGTTTTTGCATAGCCATTATTGCATTCTTTTGAACTGCTTTTAGTTTCGTTGTAGCAATCGCTTTTATAGTAGAACCTAAAAAAGCTTCGTGGTCTATATCTATGGGAGTAATAAGAGTGAGTGTTTTAGTAAATACGGCGGTAGCATCATGTTCCCCACCAAGTCCCGCTTCAAGCACTATATAATCCATATCTTTATAAATAAGTAGGGCTAAAAATGTTGTATATTCAAAATAACTCAGAGAGTCTGCATCTTCTTTTAAAAGAAGTGTAAGTAGTTCTATATGTGCTGTGTCTAATAATTCATAATCAGCACACGAACCATTGAGCCAAATGCGTTCATTAAACTCTAAAATATGAGGGGAGGTATAGTGTCCAACATTATATGAAAGATTATACAAGGCAGTTGCTAAGAATCTACCCGTTGTGCCCTTACCATTTGTTCCAATGAGGTGAATAATCTTAGGAATTTTCAGCCTATCTTTAATCTTTTCATATACTCTAGGCATACGGGTGTAATCAATTTCATCATAAAAAAGAGGTTTATTGTTTAAAAAAGTCTCTAACACTACTTTTTCTTATACTCCACTCTATTTCTACCATTTTTTTTAGCAACATAAAGATACTCGTCTGCAGAATTTGCTGTGGCGGAGAGTGAAATATGTTTTGCACGCTCTGCCACACCAGAACTAACAGTAACACTTATTCGGTTACTCTGATACATAAAACGAGCTTTTTGCACATGTTTTCTTACTTTTTCTGCAAATATCACACCACCCTTAGTATCTGTTTCACTGAGAATTGCCAAAAATTCTTCTCCACCAAAACGTCCAACAACATCAACTGTACGGCACTCTTTTTTAAGTATTTTTGCAAAAGCAACTAAAACAGCATCTCCGGCATCATGCCCAAAAGTATCATTTACATCTTTAAACTTATCAAGATCGAACATAACCACAGAAAAATTACGCTCGTAGCGTTTAAATTCTGCCTCTTTTATCTCCATAAAATCATCAAGTGCACGACGGTTGTAAAGTTTTGTAAGGAAGTCCTCTTTGGACTCTTGTTTTGCAGCCTCTAACTCTTTTTCTAGCTTTTTTACTTTTTTAGAAAGTGCATTGACCTCACCGCTATGATTTTTTAAATCTTTACTTAGTAGTTGTGTATTCTCTTCTAAAGCAACAGCAATTGTATAGAGTTTTTTATGAGCTACTTTAAAGTTAGTCACTGGACTCTCAGCATATGATTCTAACTCTTTTTTGATAGACTGTATCTCTTCATTTGAGCTATCAGACTTCTCTATCATATCAATTAAACGCAGGCTTAACTTATCTAAAACGCCATCGATGGACTCGACCATCTCTTTTACACTCTCTTTATCAAGTGCTATTCTTAAAGATATTGCTGATTTAATCTCTTTTTCTATACTTTCACTCTCAAGTAAACTAGGATTTTGCTGTATTTTAATACTAATATTTGCAATAGTATCATTTACACTAGATGCTATTGATGGCACAAAAGAAGATATAAGTAATTTAGAGACCTTTTCAAGAACAGGAGTGCTGTCTACCATTCCTCCCCCAGCATCTAAGTTTAAACCTTCTATACTCTTTTTTAAATCATCACTATCTACATTTCCTAAACTTTTGAGTTTTTGTAAAAAAGTATCATCGTATGTAGTTAAAAAATTAACCCACAGCTGTCTAAAACCATCGATTTGTTCTGGTTTCGCACCTGAACCAAGAGCAGATATAGTTTGTTTAGCAAGTGTAGCCGCTTCTTTGTTATGCAGTACTGCAATAACTTGAAAAACACGTTTAGCTAAAAGTAGATGTGATTCAACAACTTGTGTAGATATGGTAGGATTTGTACGGTTAAGTTTGGAGATGATAAAACGAACAAATTCATGTTGCGTTTTGATATGATAATTTTTAAGATCTTTTTGAAATTCAGGGTTTAGAGACTTTGTAAATTTTTCTAAATGTGTACAATCTTCTACATTCATTCCCGCCTTTTTAGCTTCTTTACAGAATGCTTCTGCATAAAAGTCTGGAGTGAGTAGTTTTCCCTCTAACTTTAATCTTTTAACTGCATTATTTATAATAGCTTGAATTGTCATATGATCTCCCTTATTTTACTTTTGAACCCTCTGCTGAAACTTGTGCAATAAATGCTGAAATAGCTTTGAAGGAACTAAACTTAATAGCGTCAAAACGTTCTTGGTCTGTGAGTACTGAGTTTGGAACGACTGAAAAGTCATATGTTCCAACAGTTTTATAGTTCTTTTTTAAGTTTTTACTCTCTCTAGTAATCAATAAGGTTATTGTAGCACGATATGAGATAATAAAACCATCATTGTCATACTGTAGTGGTGCATAGGATGGAGTAGTCATACTTAAGTTTAAATGTGTAGTAGCATATCTCTTATCTACTAATGATGCATGAAAAATTTCTATAATTGCCTTATCTACAGCATCCTTTATTATTACACTATTTTCAGGGTCTGTTTGCGAGATACTCACACTCGTACTTATCTTATTACCCAATATCTCTCTCGCATACTTTGAACTAGGTTTATACCCACAAGAGACTATACTTAGTGTAAAAACACTCAGTAAAAGTACTATTATAACTTGTGAGTATTTTTTCACTTTTAGCCTTTAACCACAAAGTTAACAAGTTTTTTAGGAACAACAATCTCTTTTATAATTGTTTTATCTTCTAAATATTTTTTTACTTTTTCTTTTGCTAATGTTAAAATCTCTTCTTTTGTAGCAGTTAAATCAACTTCAATCTCTCCACGGTTTTTACCGTTAATCGCTACACCTAAAGTTATACTATCTTCGATAAATACTTCTTCAAGTATCTCTTGTTTTGTGAGATTGTTTAAAGAAAAATACTCGTTTGAGATATCCCAACAAGTATGAGGAATAACAGGCTCCATTATAGAAGCTAAAATCCAATAACCCTCACTCCATACATCTGCGTTTGATTGTAAGTTTAAAGCATTTACAGCCTCCATAACTCCAGCAATCATCGTGTTAAATGTATAACGTTCTTTAAATACTTCTTCGCTGCGTTTAAGAGCTTCATAAACTTTTTTACGAGCTGTTTTTTCTTCTTTACTTAAAGAGCTATGGTCTATCTTTGGTTTAGTTTCTGTCTTTTTCACATTTGATGCACGGTCAAAGAAACGTTTGATAAACTTATGAGAACCCTCAACAGCACTATCATTCCACTCTAACTCTTGTGTTGGTGGTGCTGCAAAAAGGATAAACAGTCGTGCTGTATCTGCACCATATTTTGCGATGATTGCATCAGGGTCAACTGTGTTACCCTTAGACTTAGACATTTTAGTCCCATCTTTAAGCACCATACCTTGAGTAAGGAGTTTATCAAAAGGCTCATCAAAGTCTAAATAACCTAAATCACGGAAAACTTTAGTAAAAAATCTTGCATATAAAAGGTGAAGTATCGCATGCTCAATTCCACCAACATAATGATCAACTCCCATCCAATAGCTAATCTCTTCTTTTGTAAATGCAGTATTTTTCAGTGTCTCAGGTGAAGCACAAAAACGTAAGAAGTACCAAGAAGACTGAACAAAAGTATCCATAGTATCAGTCTCACGAACGGCGTCTTTTCCACATACAGAACATTTACAATGTTTCCAAGTAGGATGATTCTCTAGAGGACTTCCTTCTCCATTAATTTCTACATCATCTGGAAGAGCAATAGGAAGATTTTCTTTTTTCTCCATAACAAGACCACAATCTTCACAATGAATAAAAGGAATAGGAGCACCCCAGTAACGCTGACGACTCACACCCCAGTCTTTGAGTTTATAGTTAGTAGTTTTAGCCCCAATCTTTTTCTCTTCAAACATTTTGATAATGTTGTACTGAGATTTTTTAGAGTTCAAACCATCAAATTCACCAGAGTTAAAAAGTACACCAGCATCAGTAAAAGCTTTTTCACTTACATCAGACTCAGCATCTTTTGCTTTTATCACCGCGTTTATAGGCAGGTCATATTTCTTAGCAAAGTCATAATCTCTATCATCATGAGCAGGAACTGCCATTACAGCACCCGAACCATAGTCCATAAGTACAAAGTTAGCTATCCAAACGGGAACAATTTTTCCTGTAAGTGGGTGGATAACATTTAGTCCTAAAGGAAGTCCCGCTTTTTCTTTTTGTCTGTCAATTGAAGAAGTATTTTTCATCTTTATAATTTGGGCGATTGTCGCTTCGTCTAAAAGTTTGTTTTCACACATATAAGTAACTATAGCATGTTCAGGAGCAAGAGCCGTATAAGAGACTCCATAAATAGTATCAGGACGAGTAGTAAATACATCAAAACTCTCAAACATAGAGTTTAACTTAGCCTTTGACTCATCATCAAATAACAAGTCAAACGCCAGTCCATTTGATTTTCCTATCCAGTTTTCTTGCATAGTAAGAACTTGTTTTGGCCAACCTTTTTCAAGTTCTTTAAGGTCATCTAGTAGTTCATCAGAGTACTGAGTGATTTTGAAGTAGTACTGATTCATATCTTTTTTCTCTATAGGAGTATCACATCTCCAACAGCAACCATCAACAACTTGCTCATTTGCTAAAACTGTTTGATCATTTGGACACCAGTTAAGCATCCCTTTTTCACGGTAAAGCAGACCTTTTTCATACATATCTATGATGAAAGACTGCTCAAACTTAGTGTAAAGTTCATCCGATGTTGCCATCTCGCGTTTACGGCTAAAAGAAAAACCAAGAGCATAAAACTCATTTTTCATATAGTCGATGTTATCGTAAGTCCAACCCTTAGGGTGACTTCCATTTTTGATAGCTGCATTTTCAGCAGGCATACCAAATGAGTCAAAACCGATAGGATGAAGAACATTTTTTCCCTGTTGTCTATGGTAACGGGCAAGTGCATCTGAGATTGAGTAGTTACGAACATGACCCATATGTAGGCGTCCACTTGGAAAAGGAAACATACTAAGAATGTACTTTTTCTCTAAGGTAAAATCTTCACTCGGCTCAAAACTATCGTTTTCTTTCCAATAATTTTGCCATTTTTTTTCTATGTCTGCTGAAATGTAATCCAATGTAATAAGTCCTATAATATATTAATTCATACAAATTCTTAGCAGTGTAAAACTACTAAGAACTCTAATGATTTAATACTCTTCTTTTTGTTTTGAACTTTCGATATAAACAAGTCCCATTGAAAAAATATTTGCGATTAAAGCACCAATTGCGAGTGCTATAGCCCAGTTGTCATCCCCGATGATTACCAAAAAGATAAACGCAGGTATAAGGTGCAGGTCTGCTACAAGAGATGATGCAAAAAGTTCTGCTGAGAGAAGGTTTCTCACACCAATTTTTAAAATCGTACTAATAAGATTTACACTTGCCGCTATAAAAAGTGATGTTGCTGTATTTTCATACAAAAACCCTGCTATTGATGTTAAACTCATCAATGAAAAAAATACGTATATTACTTTACCCCAATCCATCTTGATAATCTCCTTTAATTTTTAAACTATCCCGCCATCAAACTGATCACGCATTTTTTGTTTCTCTGCTTCGCGTTTTGCTTTACCTGCTAGTTTTACATGGTAGTTTTTAACATCAAACCCAAACCATAGTAAAATAGGACTTGCTACAAACACTGAAGAGTATGTTCCAACTACAACACCCACAAGTAATGTAAACGCAAAGGGATGGATTATCTCTCCACCAAACATAAAGAGTGTAAACACAACAAAGAAAGTTGTCAGTGAAGTAAGTGTTGTACGAGCGAGTGTTCTCGTTACTGACTCGTTAATAATCTCACCAAGTTCAGTATTACGCCCCTTAGTTACACCCTCACGAATACGGTCAAAAACGATAATAGTATCATTTAATGAATACCCTAAAATCGTTAAAAGACCCGCAAGAACATCAAGGTTAACATCTATGCCAAATAGTGCCACCATACCTAATGCGATACTCACATCATGTATAAGTGCCACAATAGAAGCAACAGCGAAACGCCACTCAAATCTAAAAGCAACATATACGAGGATTCCAAACACTGCTAGAAATAAGGACATTATACCTTTTTCTTTTAGCTCAGCACCAACTGTTGGACCTACGATATCTACACGGCGAACTTTAAATGTTCCTGTACCTTTAAGTGCTAACCTAGTCTCATCGCCGATGTCAGTTGTAATGTTACCACTACTTGTTTTCATACGAATCACAACTTCATCAGGACTACCAAACTCACTTATAGTTGCAGATGCAAAAAGTGGATTACCTTTGAGTGCTGCTCGCATCTCTTTTATTGGTGCCGTTGTCTCATACTTAACCTGAACAACTGTTCCACCAGCAAAGTCTACACCGTAGTTAAGACCTTTCGTTACTAAAATAGCATACGAAGCTAGCACGACTATAACGGAGAGAATCATTGCTAACTTTGACTTACCCATAAAGTTGAAAGTTCTTGTATATCTAAAAAATTCCATCTCTACCCCTTAATCCCAAACCAAAGTTTGTTATTTTTACTTTTAGTTATTCTTGACTCTAGCATTTGATACACACCATGTGTTCCAAGTATTGCTGTAAGCATTGAAGCTAAAATACCGATACTCATAGTGATAGCAAAACCTTTAATAGCACCAGTTCCATACGCATATAAAACTACAGAAGCGATAAGAGTTGTAATGTTCGCATCTAAAATTGCGCGCATCGCATTTGCATACCCTTCTTCTATAGCTTTATGCATAGACTTACCTTCATAAATAAGCTCACGAATACGCTCAGAGATGATAACATTTGCATCAACTGCCATACCAACAGTTAAAACGATTCCCGCCATTCCTGGAAGTGTTAAAGTTGCTCCAAAAAGAGACATAACAGCTAAAAGGATAAACAAGTTTGCGATAAGTGCAATGTTTGCTATAACACCTGCTAAACGGTAATACACCATCATAAAAATGATAACTAAAACAAAACCACCGATAAGTGCTACAAGTGAAGCTTTAATACTGTCAGCTCCTAAACTTGGTCCAACTGAACGTTTTTCCATCATATATATAGGAGCGAGTAGTGCACCTGAACGAAGAGCAATAGATAAATCTTTTGCTTCCATAACAGTATAGTTACCAGAAATTTGTCCAGAACCACCACCGATTCTCTCGTTTATGTTTGGAGCAGAGTACACTCTTCCATCTAAAACAACAGCTAAACGCTTACCAACACTACGACCAGTAAAATCACCAAATATCTCAGCGCCCTCTGCATTTAACTTAAAGTTAATAAGTGGACGATTGTTTTGATCAAAACCCATACTTGCGTCAGTTAACATTCCACCATCTAAGATAGGAATCTCACGAACAAGATACTTAATAGAAGCATCTTTTGCATCAGTTAAAATGATATCACCATACTCAGCGGCGTCAGAATCACTCATATTATACACACGAGCACTTCTATCTTCATCCACAGCCATAAGTTCAAGCTTTGCAGCACGAGATATTAGCTCACGAGCACGCTGTTCTTCTTCTTGTGTTTTTATACCTGCAAGTTGTACAAGGATTTTTTCCTCGCCTTGACGTGCAACTACTGGCTCAGAGAGTCCAAATTGATCAAGACGATTACGTATAGTTTCAATAGCCTGACTTATAGCCTCTTTTTCAGTTTTGATAATTTCCTCAGGAGTTAAAGAGAGTGAAATAGAAGTTCTGTTTTTAATAACTTCTATACCTTCTATATCTTGAAAAAACTCGTCAAACTTAGAGAGTTCATCTTCATCTAAAACTTCAAAGCTAATCTCATTTTCATTAAATGAAAGACCATCGATTAAGATGTCGTTTCTATCTGAGAAGTGTTTGATACTTGCAGTAATAGACTTGATGCGAGACTTTGTTGCCTCTTCAGTTTTTACACCAAGAAGCATATGAAGCCCACCTTGAAGGTCAAGACCTAAAGTTATCTTTTTACCATCTTCACTTTGAGTAAGAGACGGCAATGAAAAACTAATACCAAAAATTATCGCTAATGCGAAAATGACTATGCGATAATTAAGCTTCATCCTCGAACTTCTTCGCTACTGCGTCTTTAGTCATTTTAGTGATTGTGTCATCATTAAGTTTAACACTTAAGAAATTCTCTTCAACCTTGTGAACAACAACGATAAAACCACTTGTAGTGATAACTTTATCACCTTTTTTAAGTGCTTCAAGCATAGCTTTTTTAGCTTTAGCTTCATTTTGTTGTGGGCGAATAATTACAAAATACATAACTGCAATTAAAAAGACGAAAGGTAAGATTTGAGAGATTATATCCATGTGAGTGGTTCCTTGTGTTTAGTAAAATTGCAGCGATTATACAAAACTTATACTAAAGGGCTCTTAAATTGAGTACAATTTCACTATGAACAAGATAACACAAACTATTTCTTTAGGTCTACTCACTGCAATATGCTTTAGTGCTTTTATCTATTTAGACTTTTTTTCTCTTACAAACAGACTTCTCAACACTCTTTTTGCACTCTCTTCCTTAGCACTTTTTCTCTATATTCCAAAAAAAGCTATCTTAGTTGCGGGAGGAAGTATAGGAATATTATGGTTTTACTGGATTGGATATAGTTTTGAGTATCAGGGTGTTGGATATATGACTCCCATCATCACCCTCGCCTTTGGTTTTATTTATCTACTTTTTTTTCTTCCTCTTTTCTTTACAGAGAAAGCCTACATCCGTGCTATTTTACTTTTTGGTCTGAGTTTTATTGAACCTTTTGACTGGAACTGGTTACAGATTGAGTTAGTGTTTGTAGAGACTTATATTGGTATTTTTAAATACCAACTTGCACTTGTTTTATTATCGCTCTCTCTTCCAGCACTGATAGAAAATAAAACATATAGATATCTTCCTCTAATACTTTTACTTAGTGCATTTAATTTCTCTCAAACAGTCCAAAAAGATGCACCACTAAAAATAAAACTAATTTCTACAGACATAAAACAAGAATACAAATGGACAAGAGAAGCCTATAAACCTACTCTCAACATGATTTTTTCGAGAATCAATACTGCCATAGAGGAGAAGTATGAACTCATAGTATTTCCAGAATCAGTTTTCCCACTCTATATGAACCATAATCCAGCACTTGTACAAAAACTTTTAGTCTATTCTAAAAAAATCAGTATTATTGTAGGATCTTTACTAAAAGAGAATAATCATAACTATAATGTAACATATTTATTTCAAGATGGAGAGTATAAAGTGGCTAAAAAGCTTGTACTCGTTCCTTTTGGAGAGTATATTCCCCTTCCAAAATTTGCACAAGACATTATAAATAAAACTTTTTTTAGTGGTGCTAGTGATTTTGTTACAGCAGATGCCCCCACTGATTTTCTCATTAAAGGAGTAAAGTTTCGTAACGCCATCTGTTATGAGGCAACATGTCAAGAAATATATGAGGGAGAAGTTGAATTTCTTATAGCTACAAGTAACAATGCCTGGTTCGCCCCATCTATAGAGTCAACACTACAAAACCTACTTTTAAAGTACTATGCTCGTAAAAATCATGTAACTATTTTTCATAGTGCTAACTACAAGGGAACAGGTATTATTCATTAGGTTTTCCGACTCCTTTGAATCAAAAATATTATGCTAATGTTAAAATTCGCTATAATACATTAAACAAACTACTTTATAGGTCTATTTTTCATGCTAAATCTTAAAAATCCAAATCTTTATAACAATCGTGAGCTATCATGGTTACAATTTAACACTCGTGTTTTAAAACAAGCACAAGATGAGTCTCTTCCACTTCTTGAACGTTTAAAATTTCTCGCTATTTATGGAACAAATTTAGATGAGTTTTATATGATTCGTGTGGCTGGTTTAAAAAAACTTTTTTCTGCTGGAATCATAGTTTCTGGTGCTGACAAACTAACACCTCTGCAACAACTCCGTGAAATTCGTTCATATTTACACCAAGAACAGCAAGTCGTTGAGCACTGTCGTACAGAAATACTCAAAAAACTTGAAGATGAGAGTGTCTGTGTGAAGAGTTATGATGAAGTAAACATACAAGAGAAGCATAAACTCAACCAGTTTTTTAATGAAAATATTTATCCTGTTATTATTCCTATTGCTATCGACTCAACGCATCCCTTTCCACATCTAAACAATCTTAGTTTTGGTCTTATCGTTAAACTCCAAGATCTTGATGATGAGTCTATAGAGCGTTTTGGTCTTATTCGAGTACCTCGTGTTTTAGAGCGCTTTGTGGAACTTGAAAATGGAACATATATTCCTATTGAGTCGCTTGTCGCACAGCATGTCGAAGATCTTTTTCCAGGGTTTACACTTCTAAAGTATGCTGCGTTTAGAGTTACTAGAAACGCAGATATTGCCATTGAAGAAGAAGAAGCTGATGACTTTATGGAAATTCTTGAAGAGGGACTAAAACTTCGCCGTAAAGGTGAGATGGTTCGTCTTGAAGTGGGCTCAAATGCCGATGATGAAATTATCAATTTTTTTAATCGCCATACAAATGTTTATAAGGATGATATTTATAAATTTCACACATATCTAAACCTTTCTAGTCTGTGGCAAATAGTTAGCAATAAAAACTTTGCACACCTACTAGCAGCACCTTTTAAACCAAAAATCCTACCACCATTTGACACTACTGAGAGCATATTTACAACTTTAGAGAAACAAGATGTGCTTATGTACCATCCTTATGAGAGTTTTGAGCCTGTTGTGAAGTTTATTCAAGTGGCGAGTAAGGACCCTGATGTTGTTTCTATCAAAATGACACTCTATCGTTCAGGTACAAATTCTCCTATAGTTCAAGCACTTATGAATGCAAGTGAGAGTGGGAAACAAGTAACTGTAATGGTTGAACTTAAAGCCCGTTTTGATGAAGAGAACAACCTTATCTGGGCAAAAGCACTTGAAAAATCTGGTGCACATGTTATCTACGGGATAAAAGGTTTTAAGGTTCATGCAAAAGCGACACTTGTAACGCGAAGAAAAAATGGTAAACTCAAACAGTATGCACACCTAGGGACAGGAAACTATAACCCTGCAACTGCAAAAATTTATACAGATATGTCGTATATGACAAGTAAGGATGAAATTACAAATGACCTTACGAGATTTTTTCACTTTTTAACTGGTTTTAGTAAAAAAGGAAAACTCAACGAACTCTATATGGCACCTTCTCAGATAAAACCAAAAATTTTATCTCTCATTCATAATGAAACAAGACAAGGAACAAATGGTCAGATAATCGCAAAAGTCAACTCTTTAGTTGATGAAGATGTTATCCGTGCCTTGTATAAAGCAAGTCAAGCAGGTGTTAAAGTAGATCTTATTGTTCGTGGTATCTGCTGTTTAAAACCTGGACTTGAAGGTATAAGTGAAAATATTCGTGTTATCTCTATACTTGGAAAATATCTTGAACACCCTAGAACTTTTTACTTTAAAAACGATGCATCTGCTGTGTATATTTCAAGTGCAGATTGGATGCCTAGAAACCTAGTACGTAGAATAGAGCTTTTAACTGCCATAAAAGATGAAACTGCTAAGAATAAAATACTACAAATCTTACAACTCCAATGTGCTGATAATACACTCTCACATGAACTGCAAAGTGATGGCTCGTATATTAAAGTGAAAAGTGAAGAAGACAATATCATCCACAACCATAGACATCTCGAAGAGTATGTCAATACTATAGTAAAAGCGAGTAAAAAAGAGTCTACTAGTTATACAGCCAACTTAGCGACTCAGATTTTTACAGATATCAAGGAATAAAGTATGTTACATAAGTTTAAAAACTTCACACCAAAAATAGGAAAAGGCACTTGGATAGCTCCCTCAGCGGATGTTATAGGTGATGTAACTATTGGAGAGGATTGTTCTATCTGGTTTGGAACAGTTGTCCGTGGCGATGTTCACTACATTACTATTGGCGATAGAACAAGTATACAAGATGTAAGTATGGTACACATTACCCACCATAAAAAAGCAGATAGAAGTGATGGAAGTCCTACTATCATAGGCAGTGATGTCACAATCGGTCACCGCGTTATGCTTCATGGTTGTACAATTGAAGATGCCTGTCTTATCGGGATGAGTGCGACTATCCTTGATAATGCAGTTATCGGAAAAGAGTCTATAGTTGGTGCATCTTCTCTTGTAACAAAAGGAAAAGTTTTCCCTCCTCGTTCACTTATTATGGGAAGTCCTGCTAAAGTAGTAAGAGAATTAACAGATGCTGAAGTAGCTGAACTTTATGCTGGTGCACTGCGTTATGTAAGTTTTAAGAATGATTATGCAAACTAAAAATATACTCTCACGAAGAAATGCGATAAAACTAGCATCTCTTTCTATAGTTACAGCTAGTGCTCTTAGTGCAAATTGGGGTGAAGCTCCAAAAAAAAGTGTAACAAAGAAAAAAATTCTTATTGTTGGAGGGGGTAGTAGTGCTATCATTATCCTCTCTACTCTACTCAAATCTATACAAAACCCAGATATAACAATCATCGCCCCAAATGAGATACACCTTTATCAACCCGGACAACTCTATGTTGCAACTGGAATTTTTGACAATGATGAAATAACTAGAGACAATGCAGACTTTATCCCAAAAAGTGTTACTTGGATAAAAGAGAAAGTAGAAAAGTTTTTACCTGAGCAAAATGCAGTAATAACAGACAATGATAAAAAAGTCTCTTATGACTATCTTATAGTTGCAACCGGTACACAGTACCGTTATGAGTATATCAAAGGTCTCACTCAAGAAGACATTGGAACAAATAATCTAGCGAGTGTGTATATCAACGATACAGATAAGGGCACCGCAGAGGGTGGTCCTCTAACATGGAAATGGTTAAACGAGATAAAAGAAGCGAGTAAAGAGAGAAAACAGACTGTTCTTTTTGTAAAAGCGAGTGGTATGTTAAAGTGTGGAGCAACTGCACAAAAAATCATGTATATGAGTGCTGATTATCTCAAAAAGAATGGTTTTTCAGCTAACTATATCTACTCAACAACCTCAAGTAGACTTTTTGGTTCTAAAGTTGTCTCTGGAGCACTTGAAAAAGCACAAGAAAAATACGACACTATCAAAAATCTCTATAAGCATAATATCATTGCCATAGATGTCAAAAATAAAATAGCAACATATGAGTATAAGTATCAGATAAAAGAGGGATGGGATCCTGACTTTAAAGAGTGGGAAAGTATAGAAGATAAACGAGACATCATTGAAGTAAAGTATGATTTTCTTCATCTTGTACCTCATATGTCCGCACCAGATGCATTAGTTAATTCTCCTCTTTGTAAAAAAGAGGGTATGTTTAAGGACTGGTTAGAGGTTGATGAAGAGACACTCCAACATATAAAGTATGAAAATGTCTTTGGTATTGGAGATGTCTGTGGAACACCACTTGGAAAAACTATTCCATCTGCCCAACATCAAGCTAAAATAGTTCTCAAAAATCTACAATCTGTCATAAATAAAAAAGAGTTACAAGCGAAGTTTGATGGACATTCAGTCTGCCCAATTAAAGTTGGGTTTGGAGAGGTTGTAATGGTAGAGTTTAACTATTCAGGTCTTAACCCAAGCATCTCTTACCTTGATGCAAGTAAACCTAGTTGGCTCTGGTGGATATATGATGTGTACGCTGCAAAACCACTCTACTGGAATGGAGTTTTACCTGCACGGATATAAAACTTTTAAGTTCTATAGTCCGCGTTTATCTTAACATACTCATATCCTAAGTCACATCCAAAAGATGTGAACTCACCCGAGCCTAAACCTAAATCACAAGAGATACTAAAAGAATCAAGTTTCATTATCTTTGAAGCTTCTATTTCCATTGTATCATCAAAGAGTAGTGTACCTTTTTCGTAAACACAAAGAGAGTTAAAAGAGATACTGAGTGTCTCTTCATCAGCCTCAACGCCACTAGCACCAACTGTTGATGCTATTCTTCCCCAGTTTGGATCTTCTCCATAAAGGGCTGTTTTTACAAGTAATGAATTTGAGAGTGCTTTAGCAACTATCTCTGCTTCTGCATTATTTGCAGCACCTGTAACCTTATATGTTACAAGTTTCGTAGCACCCTCACCATCTCTGACCATTTCACGGGCTAAAAAGAGCATTATTTTTGTCAGTGCTTCTTTAAATGCTTCTTTATTATATGTTTCTGAAACACCATTACTTAAAAGCATAACTGTATCATTTGTAGAAGTATCACCATCTACACTCGCTGCATTAAAAGTAATTATAGTCACTTCATCAAGAATCTCTTGCATCTCTAACTTACTTACTTTGGCATCAGTTGTTATAAAACAAAGCATAGTGGCCATAGCAGGATTTATCATACCTGCACCCTTAGCCATCGCACCAATACTAAAACTACTGCCATCTTCAAGTTCCACTTTAAAAGCTTTTTGTTTTGAGAAACTATCTGTAGTCATTATGGCGTTTGCTGCTGCATTGGGCTCTTTTTTACTGAGGTCAAAAAGTTTTGCACCATTAATAATTTTTTCCTGAGGTAAGCGAACACCTATTACACCAGTTGAACTCATAACAGGATTTATTATCTCTTTTGGAAGTGTACCTAGTATAGTGTCTATATCACTTATACCCGCTTTACCAGTCATCGCATTCGCATTTTTAGCATTAATAAGAATAAAATTTGTCTTAAACTCACCCTTTGCTCTAAAGTGTCTAATCGGTGCTGCTGTCATCTTGTTTGTTGTAAAAACTGAAGCGATTTCACACTCTTTTTGCGAATAGATAAACGCCATATCTTTAGCATTGTCAGCTTTTAAACCCGCACTTATTCCATCTGAGAAAAAACCTTGCGCACTACAAACTCCAGTTTGTACTTCAATCAATTTATACAAATTTTAGTTCCTTAGGTTTTATTCTTTGTCGCACTAGTCCTTTTGTAGTTGCTATACCTTTTTGTGTACCAATCACAAGTAGTTTACACTCACTTGTTACGAGGACATCCCCTTTTGGCATACTTATAAACTTACCATCTTTTTTTGTGATTCCGACAACTGAGGTATTTGTCATCTCACGAATATGTGTCTCTTTTAGTTTTTTAAGCACTGCCCATGAGTACTTAGGTACAAAAATCTCTTGCATATCTAAAGGATTATCACTTTTATATAAAAATTCTTCTAGTAAGTTTTCCATATCAGGACGAGCAGCCATTGCACTCACACGCTGTGCTGTTAGCTTTGTTGGACTGACAACTGTATCTGCACCTAGTTTTTTTAGCTTTTCTACATCACCCGAACTCTCAGCAGATGAGATAATATAATACGGTCGAGGTAAAAAATGCTCTTTTTCAAAAAGTCTCACAGACGCGATGAGTGCAATGTTATCTGATATAGAACTTGAAAGTGCTATAAGCCCTTTTGCAGATGGAAGGTGTGCTTTTAACATCGAGAGTTCAGCATGAGGTTCCGCTTGTAAATAGTGCGGATACTTATGTTCAATCGCCCACTCATGTATCTCAGGACGAGGATCCACTACAATAAAAGGAATATGATTTTTTCGAAGTTGATTCGTTACTTCAATAGTATAATCATTATGATGACAAATAACAAAGTGCTTTTTCAGTCTAACAATTTTGTATAACATTCTTCTTTCCTTTAATATTGCAACGATTTTACCCTTGTTTAACTCAGAGACTAAAATACCTATTGCACTAGAAAATACGGCAAAACCCGCAATTATCAAGTTTATTGTAAAGATTTTTCCAACATTTGAGAGTTCATGCACCTCTCCAAAACCAACTGTAGTAAAAGTAATAGCTGTTTGATAGATAGCATCGAATATAGGGAAGTCTTCGATTATTACATAACCAATAGTTCCGATAAGCATAACAAATACAGTGAGTATAAGAGGTAAACGAAATGGTTTTAGATGGGGATAAACTTCAGGAAGAAGTTTAGGGTCAGGTTTGGGAGTAATCTCCCAATTAAGAAAATTACGAATCCTTACTAAAAGATTCATAACTTTCTCCTACTACTTACGAATTTTTCTTAAGTGTACGAAGCTCTCTTGCAGAGATCTTAATCTTTTTTGTAGTACCATCTTCTAAAGTGATACGAACTGTTCTTAAGTTTAATAAAAAACGACGCTTTGTTCTGTTTTTTGCGTGAGAAACATTGTTCCCACTCATAGGGCCTTTGCCGCTAATAGCACATCTTCTTGCCATGATAGAGTCCTTGAATGATATTTTAAAGTTGCGAATTGTACCAAATCAAAGCAAAACTTCAACTTAAGCCGATATTCATTTTTACATATTTGATAGTTTTAGATAACTTTTATATGATTGTAGCTAAAATAATGTACATTAACATAAAGTATACAATTATGATTACAAAAGATACCATCGATAGTTTCATAGATAAGATACCTCCAGCCCCAAAAGCACTCAAAGAGACTCTTATGCATTTAAATGCTGGAGACTTAGTTAAAGCTGCTAATGCCGCAAAAGAAGACAAGGCCTTAAGCTCTTATCTTAAAATTCTTGTAAATAAACCTATATATGGTTTTAAAAATGAAGTCACGGAAGTATCGCAAATTTTTGGCATCCTTGGAGTGTCACGCTCACTCCAAACTGTATACAACTATATGATGACCCTACTTTCTCCTTCTAAATGGGTTCTTTTCAGACTTAACCGTGTAGTTTTTTACAACTTGCAAGCTGACCTTTCTATGAACTGGCAAAAGATTTTAAATCATTTAGAGATTGATGATAGTGATATTTTATCATCTATATCTCTACTTCCTGCGAGTATTATTGTAAGTGAAGCCCTCTTTTGTGAAAAGAAAAAAGATGTTGACCTACTCAGAAGTGTCAATCAAATAGATTTAAATACTGTTTTACAAAGACTCTGCGGAGTTGATCTTTTTGACATTTGCCAACAAATTGCACAAAAGTGGGAAATGCCACAAAGTGTCTCAGATATTTTACAAGCGGCCTCTGGAGTAAAACCTTCTAGGGATGAAACAATAGATAAACTAGGAAAATGGATGCATTTACTACTTTTTTATACACTCTCACAAACAAAATATATAGAAGCAGAGTTAAATGACTTCATTGACTTTCAGCTTGAATATGCAAATGACATTTATGAAGAATTCTCAAAACTAATGGAGATATCATGAGAGCAGTTGTAAGAAGTGGTATTGGAGTTTTTACACCACAAGGTTTTTTAGATGGCTCCTCTGGTAACTCTTTTTTAAGCATCGATGACATC
This sequence comes from Sulfurimonas sp. SAG-AH-194-C21, assembly GCF_029215985.1. Classification (GTDB taxonomy): domain Bacteria; phylum Campylobacterota; class Campylobacteria; order Campylobacterales; family Sulfurimonadaceae; genus Sulfurimonas. Next base: position 29,251 of record NZ_JAEMVC010000003.1, on the reverse strand, counting down.
CAAGCGACTATCGCTCAAAATGCAGATATGATTTTAGTATCTTTGAAAAAAGTTATCTTTTTTAATCGAAATGGATTAGACTCTTTTGTTAAAATGTTTCAAAAAGTTCGTTCTGCCAACCATTGTACGGTTGGTTTTTGTGATTATGATACAAAAAAGTATAATGCCATTATCAATTTTTTTCAAGATGACATAAACTTCTCACTCTTCAAATCACAAGACATAGCAATGCTATTTTCAGCAAATTATAAAAATCAAAATAAAAACATACTACTTTACAATGAAGACAAGTCACAACGTGCTGCAATGGCCATAGAACTTCATGATAATGGGCACAATCCTATCGTGGCACAAAGTTACAATGAGTTTAGTGAAAAATCAGGTGCTGAGAATGCTTATGATATCATCATAACAGACACTTATCTTGGACAGATGGGACAAAAAGTAGCCACTCGTGTAACTGGAAATGCAATCATCTATACAGTAAGCTCCTTTTTAGATGCAGAAATCGGAAATACTTTTAATATCGCCTACCATAACAACTCTCTTAATGTTGGCTTTAGGCTCTTTATATTTGATACCTATAAAGTTATAAGTATGAATGTCCATGCACTCAACTTTTTTTCTAAACTCTCTACTGCAGGTGCAGAATACAATGCTACTATTTGTTTTGTTGGTATGAGCTTTGAGAAAACTCCTAAAGAGTTTAAAGAGACACTTGAAGACTCTGGTATCATGTTTTTTAATCAGATGGACGATATCTTACAAAATAAAGAACTACTTGAAGAACTTGGTGCGAGTAGTGCTGCAAATGTAAAAGACAAGCGAGCTATCAACAAGACAACAGTAACAGAACTACCAAATTTTATAGATGCAACTGTTGCTACAATTGAGATGATGACAAACTCTAAGGCTATAAAAGAGTCTGCAAATATTAATAAACTACAAATTGACTCAAAAGAGGGGAAAATAGCTAGTTCTATTGGTTTTTATGGGGATATGGATGGAATGGTAGTATTAGTATTTCCTAAAGAAATCGCAAAAAAAGCTTGTGAACTTCTCATAGGCGAAGAGACTGAGGATATGGAACTAGTTTTAGACACATTAGCTGAACTCGTAAATATCGTAGGAGGAAAAGTAAAAACTCTTTTAGCTGATGAAAAGATAAGTGTTAACATTACTCTACCTCGTACTTACCCAGATATAGACTCTCTTTTAGAAATAGTCCAAGAGAAAAAAGGTGTTCAAGTTGATTTATCCTTTAACAATGACAAGTTTATCTTCTTCTTAACGAGATAAAAGCAATATATCTGTATAATTTCACTAATTAATCTAAAGGAATTTCATGATGAAAGTAGCCCCAAGTATTCTATCCGCAGACTTTGGAAACTTACAACGCGATGTAGAAGAGATATGTAATGCAGGCTGTGACTTTGTTCATGTAGATGTAATGGATGGTCATTTCGTACCAAACCTTACCATTGGGCCTGTTGTTGTCTCTGCAGTAGCTGCATGCGCTACAAAACCCTTAGATATTCACCTGATGGTTGAGAACAATACATTTTTTGTAGAACTTTTTGCTCCACTTAAACCTGAGTATATCTCCTTTCATATAGAAGAAGAAAAACATCCACATCGTCTCATCCAAAAAATTCGTAGCCTTGGTATTAAACCCGCTATTGTTTTAAACCCTCACACTCCACCTGAGAGCATAGAATTTCTTCTTAAAGACTTAGACATGGTTTTACTTATGAGTGTGAATCCTGGGTTTGGTGGACAGAGTTTTATCGACTCAGTTATAGAAAAAGCGTCACGTTTAAATGTAATGCGAAATAAACTAAATCCAAATTGTCTTATCGAAGTTGATGGTGGCGTTAATGATAAAAATATTCAGGCCCTTAAAGAAGCTGGTGTTGATGTTGTAGTTGCTGGGTCATATGTCTTTAAAAATGAGAACCGCAAAACTGCTATAGAGAGTTTACAGATATAATGCGCATAAAAATCTGTGGGATAACATCTTACAAAGATGCTATTACTGCAATAAATGCCGGGGCGAATGCTCTTGGTTTTGTTTTTTATGAAAAATCACCTCGATATATCTCTCCCAAAGACGCTAAAAATATCATCTCTCAATTACCTCCTTTTATAGAGAAAGTAGCACTTTTTGTAAACGAGTCAGCTGCAACTATAAATACCCAATGTAAAGATAGTGGGGCTACACTTGCTCAACTTCATTTTGACACAACACAAGACTTAATAACTGCACTTGAAGTTCCCTATATCAAAGTAACTCGTGCTAAAAGTGCCAAAGATATAATTGATTTTAAAAATGAGTACCGCATTGTTGATGCATACTGCGAAGCTTTTGGTGGAGCTGGAAAACGGATAAATATAGAATGGTTTGAAGGTATTGACTGCTCAAAAATCATCTTAGCTGGTGGGCTCGATAGTGAAAATGTAGCAAGTCTTAAAAAATATGGTTTTTACGGTCTTGATGTAAGTAGTGGAGTAGAAATATCTCACGGTATCAAAGACCCCGCCAAAGTAAAAGACTTTATAAAAAATGCTCAATAAATCTTTTCCTCTTGATGCAAAAAGTATCTCGCGTTTAGCTACTCGTGGTCTGCCCCTAGAAGTTTTAAAATCCCAGATAGATGAGAGTATAGATGTTTTTATAGAAGTCTCTAAAGCACAGGGAATTAACATCATCAAAAGACAGGGTTATTTTTTCTTCGATACTAAGTACATAAAGATGAAAGATGCTGAATTTTGTATAGTCGATATCGAAACAAATGGTTCAAAAGTAGATAAGCACCAGATAATAGAACTCGCAGCTGTAAAAGTAAAAAATGGAAAGATTACTGATAGGTTTGATAATCTTGTTTTTACCAAAGAGATCAATCCTGTTATAAGTGAACTTACAGGTATAAAAGTAGAAGACACACTTGATGCACCTGAACTTAAAACTGTACTTATGGAGTTTAAACTCTTTTTGGGAGATGCTATTTTTGTAGCCCATGATGTGAAGTTTGACTATAACTTTATATCTGCTAGTATGCAAAAAGTAGGCTTAGAATCTCTCCTTAATCGTCCCCTTTGCTCACTAGCACTCGCGGAGAGAACTATAGTCTCTTATAGGTATGGTCTTGGATACTTAAATGATATGTTTGCCCTTAACCCTAACCCTTCACATCATCGAGCTATGAGTGATGTACTTACAACTTATGGGCTTTTTCTTTTGTCTTTAAAAAATTGTACGGAGAGTTTAAATAATGTGGAAGATTTGATAAAGTTTTCTAAAAGTGCTCCAAGATTGAAGCGTCCGAAATTTGACCCTCTTTTTAAAGAGGATGATACACTAAAAGAGTCTACTCTTTAAATGCACCAGGAGCTGTAAGTTTTTTATAACGGGCATCCATTCTTTCATCTTTACTCATAGCTTTTAGCTCTTTTACTTGTGCTAAAAAGTAATCTGCAATAGCATCAGCTGCTGCTTCTTTTTCTCTATGTGCACCAATAAGTGGTTCATTGATAATATCATCAATTAAACCAAGCTCAGAAAGATCGGTAGGTGTAATTTTCATCGCGTTTGTTGCAGCTTCACTCTTTTTAGGATCATTCCATAAAATAGCAGAACAGCCTTCAGGAGAGATAACTGAAAATACAGAATAACGCATCATAGCGAATCTATCAGCAACACCAATAGCAAGTGCACCACCAGAGCCACCCTCACCAATCACAATAGATACAGTAGGAGTGTCTATTTCAGCGAGTTCTATTAGGTTTCTAGCAATTGCTTCTGATTGATTTCTTTCTTCTGCACCAAGACCAGGATATGCACCCGGAGTATCTACTAACATCAATATAGGCATACCAAATTTTTCAGCCATTTTTGCAGCACGCAGAGCTTTTCTATAACCTTCTGGATGTGGCATACCAAAGTTACGTTTGAGCTTATTTTTAGTACCACGGCCTTTTTGCTCGCCAATAACCATCACTTTCTCATCACCAATATAGCCCATATAACAGATTATTGCAGCATCATCACGGAAATGTCTATCTCCATGAATCTCATACTTATCTTTCATTATCATATTGATATAATCAAGTGCATAAGGACGATCTAAATGTCGTGCTAATTGTAATTTTTGGAAGTCACTTAGATTAGAGTAGATTTTTTCTACTTCTTTATCTAATGTAATTTTATGTTTGTCCATCGCTGCATGATCGTGACGAACTTGTGCAGAGATAATATCTTCTTGAATAAATTTAATTTTATGTTCAAAATCTAAGTATGTAGCCAAATTAAACCCTTCTAATTAGATTTTTTTGAAGATAAGTACGCCGTTTGTACCACCAAAACCAAATGAGTTGCTCATAGCGATATTTATATCTGCTTTTCTTGCACCTTCAGTAATATAGTCTAAATCACAATTTTCATCTTTTGTAGTGTTGTTAATAGTCGGAGGTAAGATACCATCACGCATAGCCATTAAACATACTACAGCTTCGATTCCACCAGCAGCACCTAAACAGTGACCTAATTGTCCTTTAATAGAAGACATCGGAGGAGTTTTATCACCAAGAAGTTCTTTCACTGCTGCTGTTTCGTTTTTATCATTGATAGGTGTAGATGTACCATGTGCATTTACATAATCTATCTTAGGCTCACCCGCCATTTTATAAGCCGCTTTCATAGCACGAGCGGGGCCATCAAGAGATGGTGTAGTGATATGATTTGCATCACCACTTTCACCAAAACCAATAATTTCACCATAAATATTAGCACCACGTGCTACTGCTGATTCGTACTCTTCTAAAACTAAAGAAGCAGCACCTTCACCCATAACAAAACCATCACGGTTTGCATCAAAAGGACGAGAAGCTGTTTTTGGGTTTTCGTTGTTAGTTGAGAGTGCTTTCATAGCAGCAAAACCACCAATCCCTGCACCAGTAATAGCAGACTCAGCAGCTACAACTAACATTCTCTCAGCACCATTACACATAATAGTTTTAACAGCCTCACTAATTGCATGAGTTCCTGCTGCACAAGCTGTAACAGAAGAGAGGTTTGGACCTTTTGTTCCATGTTCTATTGAAACAAATCCACCAAGCATATTTACTAATGCACCAGGAATAAAGAAAGGAGAGATACGACGTGGACCTTTTCTCTCAATAATAAGTGAATTTTTCTCAATTGAAGGAAGGCCACCAATACCAGAACCAGCACTAATACCAAATCTTTCATAATCGATATCATCTGAAAAGTTTGCATCAAGCATCGCTTCTTGTGCCGCTTTTAGTCCAAGATGAATAAATCTATCTGCTTTTTTCACTTCTTTTGGAGCCATAACAGTTGCAGGATCAAAATCCTTTACTTCCCCAGCTATTTTAACAGCATAGTTTTCTGGATCAAAAATTGTAATAGTATCAATTCCACATACACCATCACAGATAGCTTTAAAAGAACTCTCTTTATCATTTCCAACAGAATTTATCATTCCTAACCCAGTTACTACTACTCTTCTCATATATACACTCTCCACATAAATAATAAAATACTTTTAAAGATACAGACTTAAGAAAGTATGAATTTTTAAAAGTATTTGGCCTAAACCAAGTATAAATACTCAGTATAGGTTAGTTTAGACTACTTGCTTTCTACGTAAGCAACAACATCTGCAACAGTTTGAATTTTTTCAGCTTCATCATCAGGAATTTCGATATCGAATTTTTCTTCAAGAGCCATAACTAATTCAACTACATCTAGACTATCTGCGCCTAAATCTTCTACAAATTTTGCGTCTTCTTTTACTTCTTTTACATCTACGCTCAGTTGTTCTACTACTACTTCTTTAATATCATCGATAAGTGCCATTATAGCTCCTGTATTTTAATTTAATCGAATAATTATAACAAAATTAGCTTAAATAAGTGCCATTTATGCCATATTCATTCCGCCATTTACTTTGAGTGTTTCACCCGTTATATAACTTGCATGATCTGAAAGTAAAAATGCTGTAGCTTCGGCTACTTCTCTTGCTTGACCCATTCTATTCATAGGGATTTTAGCATTTATTGCACCTTTTATCTCATCACTTAAAACTTCTGTCATTTCAGTTGAGATAAAACCTGGCGTTAAAGAGTTGTATCTTATACCACTTGTTGCAGATTCATGTGCAAAAGATTTTGTCATTGCGACAACTCCACCCTTACTTGCAGTATAGTTAGTCTGTCCTGCATTTCCTGTTTCACCAACAATAGAAGCTATGTTTACAACTGCACCAAATTTCTTTTTTCTTGCAGCTTTAAAGAATTCTCTACTTCCGATAAAAGTTGCTGTGAGGTTTGCATTGATTACGGACATAAAATCTTCTGTTTTCATACGAAGTGCAAGTTTGTCATTTGTGATACCTGCATTGTTCACAAGGTAAGACAACTCACCATCACTACTTACTATAGTTTTAATCGCATCAACATAGGCAGCTTCATCACTCACATCAAAACCGATAACTGCGGCAGTGCCACCATCAGCTTCTATCGCCTCTTTTACAGCGTCTGCTTCAACAGCACCACTTCTGTAGTTTATCCATACTTTAAGACCAAATCCTGCTAAAGTTTTTGCTATCTCTGCACCAATACCACGACTTGAACCTGTTACTAAAACATTTTTTCCACTAAATTTCATTCATAAATTCCTTTATTTTATACACAAACTATTTAGTAGTTTGTTGCACTGGGCTTTAGCCCTTGATTTGATTTATATTAAACTGTGATCCATCTCAGATGGGATATCAAGCCCCATAAGTGTTAAAACAGTTGGTGCGATGTTATTTAATGCACCTGCTTCAACTTTACTCACACCATCAGCTTGGACAAAACACCAAACTTTACCAACTGTGTGGTTTGTCAAAATATCTCCCGCATCGTCTCGCATCTCTTCACAGTTTCCATGGTCAGATGTGATAACAAGCGCATAGTCTAAGTCTTTTGCTTTGGCAACGATCTTACCTAGTTGAGTATCTACTGCATTTACTGCAATTTTAGCTGCTTCAAAATCACCAGTATGTCCTACCATATCACCATTTGCAAAGTTTACAACTATAAAGTCATAATCACTATCCATCGCATCTAAAACAGCTAAACCCACGGCATCACAGCTCATTTCAGGTTTCATATCGTACGTTTTTACATCTGGAGAAGGTATTAGAACTCTTGTCTCGTTTTGATAAGGCTCATCTATGCCACCATTTAAGAAAAAAGTCACATGAGCATACTTTTCTGTTTCAGCAGTATGGAGTTGTTTAAGCCCTGCATTTGCTATGACTTCTGCGAGTGTATTTATAGGTACATCTTTACGAAAAAGTACTGGATATGGAAAACTTTTATCATACTCAGTAATCGTTGCAATATTTAAGTGTAAATCCTCTCGTGAGAATCCACTAAATTCTTTTGAACCCAATGCTGTTACCATTTCTCGCATTCTGTCACTTCTAAAGTTTATAGTAAGGACACTATCCCCATCAAGCATTCCATCGTAACCATCAAATGCAACAGGCTCAACAAACTCATCTGTCTCACCAAGTGAGTAAGAGTGCCCAACATACCCTTCAGGATTAAAACCTGTTTTTGGTTCTCCGTTTACCATAGCATCAAATCCTCGTTTGATTCTCTCCCAACGATTATCTCTATCCATGGAGTAAAAACGTCCTGAAATTGTAGCGATAGTCACATTCTCATTTAAGTGTGCTTGAACTTGTTTTAAATACTTTTGTGCTGATGTAGGCGAAACATCACGACCATCTGTTATAAGATGTAGGAAAACTTTTTTACCATTTTTTGCTGCAATATCTGCTAAACCCATAAAATGGTCAATATGTGAATGAACACCGCCATCACTCAGAAGCCCAATAAGATGTAGTCTGTCAGAAGTAGTAAAAAGCTTTTGAAGTTCCTCGTTTGACTCTAAGTTTTTTTCACTTAAGGCTAAAGAGATTTTCACTAAGTCTTGGTATAAAACACGCCCAGAGCCAATACTCATATGCCCTACTTCAGAGTTTCCCATTTGCCCCTCAGGAAGACCAACACTTAGACCGAATGTGTCAATAAGTGAGTGTGGCATTTCTTTAAATAGTTTGTCATATGTTGGTTTTGTAGCATTATAAAATGCATTATGTTCTGTCTTGTGCGAATACCCAATACCATCAGTAATAACTAAAATTGCTTTTTTACTCAATTTTATTCCTATATTGTAAATTTATTTTAGGATTATACTATAATGTCACTTTAAAAATACAAACAGATATATAACAGGACGTACATTGCTATACTGGTTACACGAATATTTTAATATAAACATTTTAGGCTATCTCAGTATTCGTGCAGGAATCTCTTTCTTTTTAGCACTTTTATTTACACTCGTTTTTTTACCAATATTTATAAGATGGGCACAAAGAACATCGAGTGTTCAACCTATTAACGAATGGGCACCAGATCGACATAAGGAAAAAGCTTCTACCCCAACTATGGGTGGAATTGTGTTTATCACTGCTACTATTATCGCATCCCTTTTAAGTATTAATTTTTCTAATCTTTATGCAGTTGGTGCTATTTTAACACTTGTACTTTTTACACTCATCGGTTTTCAAGATGACTTTGCAAAAATAAGAAAAAATCAAAACTTAGCAGGACTCAAAGCAAGAACTAAATTTCTACTACAAATTATTTCAGCCCTAGTTATCGCTGCATTCTTATGTTTTGTAGCAGATTTCAATACAGACTTTTATGTTCCATTTTTTAAACATCCTCTTATAGATATGGGGGCCGGTTCTCTTCTTCTTTGGATTATAGTCATTGTAGGAACTTCAAACGCAGTCAACCTAACAGATGGCCTAGATGGGCTTGCGACTGTACCTTCCATTATTGCCCTCTTAACACTTGGGATTATCATTTATGCTATTGGAAATATTAAAATCAGTGCATACCTTCTTTTACCACACTTTAACATTGGTGAGGTGATCATCATTGCAAGTGCCCTTAGCGGTTCACTTTTTGCTTTTCTTTGGCACAACTGCCATCCGGCAGAGGTCTTTATGGGTGATAGTGGTTCACTTGCTATTGGTGCATTCTTAGCTTATCTTGCTATTATCTCTAAAAGTGAAGTACTACTTATCCTTATTGGTTCAATATTTGTAATAGAGACACTTTCTGTAATTTTACAAGTTGGTAGTTTTAAACTTCGTAAAAAAAGAATCTTTCTTATGGCACCTATTCATCATCATTTTGAGATGAAAAACTGGGCAGAGAACAAAATAATTGTTCGTTTCTGGATTATAGCTATTCTTTCTAACTTGTTAGCACTAATTAGCCTTAAAATTCGTTAAATGAAAAATATTGCCATATTTGCTTCACATAATGGAAGCGGTTTTGATACAATTTTAGCAGCTATCAAAGAGAATCAACTCCCAATAAACATCAACTTAGTTATTTCTAACAATACAAATTCTCCCGTTTTACAAAAAGCTGAAGATAACAATATTAAAAATTATATAGTTAACCAAAACAATAGTGTAGATATAAATCTAAGACTAACAGAACTACTCAAAGAAAATAACTGCGAATATATATTTTTAGCCGGTTATATGAAGAAACTAGACTCCGCCATAACTGATAATTTTAAAGTACTCAATACACACCCTGCACTACTTCCAAAACATGGAGGAGAGGGCATGTATGGAAGACATGTGCATCAAGCTGTAATCAACTCTAATGATAGGGTTAGTGGTGTTACTATACATGAAGTAAACTCCCAATATGATAGTGGAGAGATTATTCTTCAAAAAGAGCTTCACTTGGCTAAAGATGAAACGGTAGAGTCCTTAGAGCTTAAGATAAAAAAGCTTGAAAAAGTGGCTATTGTGGAAGGTTTAGTGAAATATCTAAACATAAGCTAACTTTCAGTACTTACGGGCTATAATTTCGCTCTTTAAAATTACGGCCAATTAGCTCAGTCGGTAGAGCAACTGACTGAAAATCAGTGTGTCCTTGGTTCGATTCCGAGATTGGCCACCATTTTTAAATCCCAAAAATATAACTTTTTTTTATACTAAAGAATCTTTTAAAAATTGTAAAATATGTGATACAAGCATATGTAAAAAATAAGTTACGCCCTTTTACCTGTCAATACAATTACACTCAAATCGAAAAAATATTTTTTGATAAAAAATTTGCTACATACTCTTCTCACAAACCCTTAATAAACAAAGAGGCAATCCGAACACTAGCAAAAAAGAATTTCATCCCTACAAAATTACCAAATAATGCTTATGTAAGAATGTGGGTTCGAAATACCCTTAAGCAATTAGGAATAAAACCTAATCAAAATTTACTTAAACGACTCATAGCCTCATAATTCAGGTTACACTATTCCCATATAGGGTTATCTGTCAAAACCTTTTTATTACCTCTTAACGACCGTTTTTATGTATCTTATTCTTACGATAATAGGTACATACAAGACTTACTCTTCTCTTACCTCTTGTGCAAGTTTAAACCTTAAGAGGTAACTGCTCCTTAATCCTTTACTGTTTTTACTGTAATACCTTAAATTGGACCATATATAGATACTGATAAAATTCTCAATATAGAGACACAAAAATATTATTCGTTCCAAGAATTATACAACTTAACTATAAAGGTAGTGTCGTTTTTCTTTAAAATAAAAGATTCACTACAATAGTTATGCAGCTTCAAGTCCAAATTCAACTTGAAAATGAGTAGCTTTTACTTCAGGAACGATTGCATTATTCTGTTTATGCAGTTCAACTATTCCATATCGTTCTAGTGTCTTTAAAGTACGAGAAAGATTTGACTTTGCACGACCTGTAAGTTCTTCTAGCTCTTTAAGTGATTGTGGGTTATTGTCAAGGATGACTTGAAGTAAATCTTGGTTCTCATTAGAGAGTATCTGAGCCATAGATTTAACAGACTCGAACCAAACCTTAGGCTCATCCTCTTTAGGCTTGTATAGCCCCTTAGCAATCTTCATAGTTCTTTGTTTGTATTGTTCCATTGACATAATGCCAACTTTTATTGTTTTCATTTTCATTAGTTATTCTCCATGTAGTATTCAATAGTTTTCCAAAAGTCTTCGAGTAGTTGGCTAGCTGATTCAAACTCATATGCAACAATATCCATTTTCTTATGGATATGATCGTAGGACTCTTTTTTAGCACTATATTTTTTGGATGACTTGAAACTATGTGCATTGTCATAACCTATGACTCTATGGTTATTCTTATCATGTAGTGTCAGCGAATATCTAACACCATGAGGCACTTCTTTACTTAATGGAACTTTGTAAGCTTCAAATTTAATCCAATAGCCATTATCCATCGGAAAAACTTCCCCATGTAAATCCAATAAGTTTGCTAAATCATCCACTTAGTTCCTTTTGTTATCATCTAATGATAATATAGTTTTGGTTAATTTACTATTAAGGCTCTTCCCTACTTCTTTAGCACTTACAAAAACTTTAGATATCTACCAAACTCTACAAGTATCCCGCTTCTTCCTATACCTATGACTACATCGCGTATCTCTTCACATTTCTCTAATGTTGTTGTATCTCCATGTACTGACTCATTTCGCACATTTTGCATGGTTCTGATGAAGTGCGGTATCTCCGTGAGTATAAAATATTTTAAGTTACTCTCATACCCTTTACTATGGATAGCATCTTTTATCTCATAATTTCTAAGTAGGTATCCATAAGTTCCATAGTTTACTTTTTTTGTTAAGATATCTTTGAGGACATAATCTCTGCCCTGTACAGAATAAGCCACTTTACTCAGCCTCTTCTCTTTTTCCATTAAACCAGCAAAGATAGTTCGCATAAAGAGGTAGAGTTCTAGTTCTACTGCTTTTGAGTACTTCACTATGACAGAACTAAAGTCATACAGAGGATTGTTCTTGTTCTGCAGATACTCTATCTCTGCACTTATGATGTTGTCTTGGGAGTTTGGTGCTAGATTATAAAATATGTTTTTTCCAAAGTTATACTCTATGAGATTTTTTTTCATCACTAGCTGTTCTTCTGATTTAAATATATTGGTGTAAAATTTAAATGAGGAATCATCTTTTTCAAAGTAGTTTATCTCTTCTTTCATAGTTACTTGCATAGGATAGACATATTCATTACCATAAATAGCATAGGTTCTATTGTTGAAGTTTGTAGCCTTGAAATTAGAGATAATGTTATCTCGTATGAGTTCAAAATCTTTATGAGCTATGAGTCTCAAGTCATCAAATACAAACCAGTACTCTACTTCTAACTCTTCATAATACTTTGGTACTTTGATAAACTTAATATCTTTATTTATAGATATTACATTGGCTACATAGATGCTGTTGTAATCAGTCAAAAATAGCTGTGTTGGCATCTCTCTAGAGGTGTCAGTATAAATACCATCCAAGATATCTTGATGTGGGTGAGCATAGTCTCTGAGTTTAGAGCGAACCTTACCAAAAGCTACAATACCATTCTCTTTTAGAAGTTCTAGGTGTTGTTCTATTACATTTTTGTTGTAATAGGGGTTGTATAGGGTTAGTAGGTTAGACATTATGTTTTATCTTCTATCAAGTTTTACTCGCATTTTTAACATTAAGCTTATCTAAAGTCTTCCCTAAGGTTTCTATTTTATCTTTCAAAGATACAGACATCGGTTTAGTATCTGCCAACTCATCTAAAATATTTTTAGTTCGTATCTCTTTCCATCCATTTATAAAAGCTTTTTCAATAGTATCTTTTATAACTGCCTCTATATCTGCACCACTATATCCAACAGTTTCTTTTAGTAATTTAATAGTGTCAATATCTTTATTCCATTTTTTTCTTTTTTTAAGATGAAGTTCTATGATATTTTTTCTCTCTTCATCATTTGGGAAATCAACAAAAAATATCTCATCAAATCTACCTTTTCTTAAAAACTCTGGTGGTAAATTTGAAATATCATTGGATGTGGCTACTACAAAAACAGAACTTTTTTTCTCTTGCATCCAAGTTAGAAAATATCCAAAAAGTCTAGTTGTTACTTCATTTCCTCCACTATCTCCAGCTCCTGCAAATGCTTTTTCTATCTCATCAATCCAAAGAACACAAGGACTAACGGCTTCTGCCATTCCTATGGCTCTTCGCATATTTTCTTCACTTTCTCCTACATATTTACCTAAAAGTTTTCCAATATCAAGTCTAAGCAGTGGTACATTAAAAAGTCTTGCAGTAGCTTTTGCAGTTAAACTTTTTCCACATCCTGGCATTCCTACTATTAGCATTCCACTTGGTGTTTCTACTCCAAACTCTAAAGCTCTTTCAAGATTATTGAATATTTTAGATTTATTGTTTAACCACTCTTTTAAATTATCAAGTCCACCAATGTCATTAATACCCTCTTTAAAATTAAGTATCTCTATCATTCCTGATTTTTTGATAATCTGCTCTTTCTCTTCAAGTATAAGCTGTGTATCTTTTGTTTCAATACTTCCACTTTTTTGATAAGCTAGATTTAAAATCTGAATTATTTCAAATTCACTAAAACCTTTTAAAGATAATGCCAATTCATTTATAAGATGTGTATCAATAGATATATTCATACTTTGAGAAAAATCGTTAATTGTATCTATAATTTTTACTCTATTTGGTAGTGGTGTATCATAAATTGTTATGAGTTTTTCTAATTCAATAGGTATATTTAATTTAGTAGAAACAATAAAGATAGTTACATAATAATCATCTTCATATATGGTTTTTAGTGCTATTGATTTTAAAAGAGATATGATTATATGATTGTCTATCAAATTATGTACATCTTTTAAGACTAAATAAACTGGTTGAGTTTGTTCTGATAAAAATAGATTTAAAAATTCTTCAAGAGAGTATGCTGTTTCTTGGTTTTTTGTTTCAAAATTAACATATCCTAATCCCTCATTAAATTCATAAATTTTACTCTTTGATGATATGTCTTTTATGATATTATCAAATGAATTAAAATCAAATGTTGGTATATATAGTATGGGTCTAAGTGCTTCTATATAAGATGATAATTTATCTACTACATTCATCATTTATACTTTCATATATACTATTGATTTGGTGTTAATATTGCTTTTATAAGCTAAACCATCTAAAATTAAAAAATTTCCATTTACATCTTCTGCTGATAATTCTTGCTTTAAATCATTAGCGCTTCTAATAAATGTATTTGCTGGAATTGATAGAACCATCACTTTTACATCTGATGTTTCTAAATCTTTCCAATAGGCATCTGTTTCACCTTTAAATTCAATGAGTCCAATATTTTCTTTAACTAATACTAAGGCTTTTTGTTGTTTTTCTTTAATATCATTATTTTCTATTTTTTCTTCAGCTATTCCATTTAGTAAATCATAAATTTCATTACTAGTATTTATGCTTCCTAAGACTGAACTAATCATTTGTATTATCCTCTAATTTTTTAAATATTTTAAAATTATCATAAAAGAAATTATCAACTTTTGGTTGAGTGTTTAAAATAAAGTTTTTATATAAATCTTGTACAATAATATTATTTTTCATAAACATAAAACTCAGCTTATCATTCATTAAAATAGCATATATCATAAATGGTGATTTTTCTTTATATAATTCATAACTATCTTTATAATCAAGCTCAAATAGTTTTAAATATTTATCACTTATCTCTTTTGAAGCAACTTTTAAAAATGCCATATTTTCTTTATGCTCGATAATAGCTTCTATGAGTTCCTCATACTCTTTATGATACTCTTTAATTCTATTTTTTAAATCATCATCTTTAATATTATAGTTTTCAAGAGACTTTTTTCTATTTTCTTGAAATTCAAGAGAATAGATACTTTCTCTTATCTCTTTATCATCTTTTTTAATGTCAAATATTTTTATAAGTTCAACTATAATCGAACTATCTTTTTTGATATTTTCTACTTTTTCTAAATACTCATCAAGCCCACGCACTTTAAGCCATTTTTGAAGTAAACCATTTGCATAAACTTCAAGTATATCATCTATACAAAAATTATTTTGTAAACTTTCTATATCTCTTACTGGATTATCATCCAATAAAAGATTAAATTTTATTGTTTTAGCCATTCTCTTTTATCCTTTTTTAAAATCCGAAGAATGAAGCAACTCCACTACAAAATGAACTAACCCCACTTGCTACACTGCTAACTACAGATTTAACACCACTTACAACACTACTAGCAACAGACTTTGCAACACTTGCTATTTTTTTAACACCTTTGTTAATTAGTCCACCAACAAAATTACCTGCAAACTTTCCAACAACTGTACCAATTGCTGTTCCTGCTATTGTTCCAGCAGGTCCAAATATACTACCAATAAATCCACCAACTTTTCCACCTGCTACTCCACCATATTTTGTAGTAGCTGTAACTATGGCAGAATTTAAAATAGCTGTATTTCTATCTATTGTATATTCTACTGCATCCATAGCATTTAGTTCACCATTTGCTAACTTAAAAGCTATTTTAGCAGATGTTACACCTTTATCGACAATCATACTTATCTCTTCTGGTGTTTTATCTTTTAAAGATGGTGGTAATAAATCTTTATTTTTAGCTATTTCTGTAGCTACTGAAACGGCTGTTTTAAATTGCTTGTCATAATCAGAATCAAGCTTTGCTTCAAAATACTCTTTTACTGCTTTTATCTCTTTGTGTTTTGTATCAATTTCAAATTTGCCATCTTCATTGATTATAGCACCTAAAATAGTATTGTCTTTAAGTTGTCTACTAAAATCATCAATGATAACTTTTTTATTTAAATCTTCATACTTAGCATTTGGTAATCTTTTTGATATATCAACACTTTCATCAAATACCTTTATGAGCATATCATTATTTGATGTATCGAGGTTATCTTTTATTTCTTGAACAAACTTATTTTTAGCTTCATTTGATAAATCTTTAACAACTACGTCTACTTTATCTTCTAGCCATTGAGTCCTTGTCTTACCATTACCTTTAGCTCTTTTTAAATCTTTATAGTTTTTATCAACCAATTCTATTGTATTTACAATATCATTCACTATTTGTTGAGATTTTTGGAAATCCAATTTTGTGTTATCTTTTATTGTTTTAACTAAATCTTCTTTTAGATTATCTGATAATAAAGTATTTATGCTTTTATCAACTATATCATTAAATTCACTTTTCATATAATATACCTTTATACTAAATATTCTTTTAAACTTTCTTCCAACTCCACCTGTAAACTCTCAGGTGAAACAACTCTAACATTTGGTATCCAGTATCTCACGATAGGAAGTATCTGATTCATATGTCCTACTTTTGTTGATACTATAACTTGGAATATCCCCTATAAACTAGACAATTACTAATCCAGTAAAAACCTATTTTTTTAAAGACTTTTCATTATATCTTTTTTCAAACTCATTTGGTGAAATATAATCTCAATAACTATGCCTTCTTTTTGAATTGTAGAACATCTCTATATATTCCAATATTTTAATGTGAGCAAGCATAGTCTCTGAGTTCAGAACCAACTTTACACACCATTCGCTTTTAGGTTTTCTAGGTGTTGCTCTATTCCATTTCTGTTGCAGTAGCAGGGATTGGATAAGGTTAGTAGGTTATTCATTACTCATAATTCTTAGAGACAGCAATAATCCTAGATTGAATATTTTTTAAATTATCTCCAAAAAAACTTATTTCGTTTTCTATGGTAGACTTTTTATCTTCTTTTTGATGTATAGAGTTCTCATAAGCACTAATAATTGATTTAATTTCACCTAATATTTCAAATTCTAACTCTTGCTTTTTTTCTTTCTCTACTCTAGTAAGTTCCTGATTAAAGTGTTCTTCAATTTCTTTGAGTATTTCTTTTATTCTTCTATCGAATGATATTCTATTAGTATTAGAAAGCATTTTTTTAATAAAGGGAGCATTTTTTAGTCCTTTTAGTAAAACTTTTAATCCACTAGAAATTTTTCCAGACGGATTCTTTGTTACGTAAGTTTCAACTGCATATGAAATAGCAAAAACAATTGTTTTAAAATATTTTAATATAGTATTTAGCATAGTATTTAACATACCAATGTCAATATCAAGTGTACCTAATTTATTTTTACTATATGTAATAATTTCTGCAACAACCTTTTCAATACCCTTTAGTATTTCATCTGTATCTTCCATCCCTTGTACTTGTAAGCCTAGTTCGTTTAGTTTAATACTAACAAACTCTTTTATAGCACTTATTTCAGAACTTAGGTTATCTTGTATCTCTTGAACTTTTAATTCTTCTACTTCAAGTAATACCTTATTTTCTTTTAATTCTATTTCTAAATCTACTTTAGATTTATTTATGTTTTCAATCATTGTATTAATTTGTATAGTAGTAAGCTTATCAAGACTTTTTAAGGAGTTTATTATTCGATGTGATAATATAGTATATGGATCTGTGCTGTCTATATACTTATTAAATTCAATCAAAAATTCAAGGAACCTACTCTTTTCGATTTTTTCATTATCATTACTTAAAGTACCTACTAAGTATTTTTTTGCAGATAAAGGGAAAACTTTGTAACCTTCAAGTAATACATGATTTAAAACAGGGGACAAATCCTCTCCGTCTACCTTATCTAATCCATTTAAGATAATAAATATTTTTTCTTTATGACTTTTTATAATTTTATCATCAAAAAATCTTTTTTCATCTGCTGTAAAACCTTTTGAAATATCAATAACAAATACAACTATATCAGCAAGTGGTACATAAGAATAACTTACACTTTCCCTTAATTCATCTATATCATTTATGCCTGGGCTATCTACAAAAGTGATATTTTTATGATTAAAGTTTTTAGTTCCTATTTCAATGTATTCAATATTTGAATCTTCATTCAATTCTTTTATATTAGCTTGGTTAAGTTCTTTTACACAACTTTCTCCTGCTATATTAAAACCTGTTAAACTATCATTACCTTCAGTTATATAAGTTATCTTAGCGGTGGTAGAACCAATACCTACTTGTAATATGTTCTCTTGTAAAATAGCATTTATGACACTACTTTTTCCATTAGATAATGTTCCTGTAAAAACAACTTCTACACTTTTTTTATTAGATAATTTTTTAACTAAGTTTATAAAAAAATCTATGTTTTCATTTTCTAATGTTTTTACACTTTCTTCTAACTCTATTATTTCTTTAGTTAAATACATGTTTTGCCCCAATTATACTTGATTTCAATTTTTTAATTTTGTTGTGTACTAATTTATATTCTTTCTGTAAGTTTTCAGTCTCCCCAAAAATACTAATATCTTTAACATCTATTATAGACAATTCTGTACCTAATGATATAAGAGGTGAGGTTAAATCTATAGACGCAATAGATACATCATTTATTGCTGTAAAAAAATTATCCTTAAGCGTAATATATCCTTGTATACTAGCGATTTCTTCTACCTCATTTAAACAAAGTTTATCCATTATATTGGTATTGTCTACTTTGCTAAGAAGATTATCTCTTTCTATCTCTAACTGAATGATACTATAAAAAAATGTTAAGCATTTCTCCAAAGCTTCAGATATTTGATTATTATATTTTTTTAAAGTAGTAACATACCCTTTAGCATCACTATCAAGCCCACCAAAGAAGTTAACAAAAGAAATATAGTCTCGTTCTTCAGCGAAAGACAACATTGTAGTAACAATATTTTCCAAAGACTCTATAGTAGGAAGATACTCTTGCTTTTTAACTAAATCCAGATGTGTTTTCAGAACATCTATCTCTAACTTATTCTTCATATTTTCATCATTATAGAGCATAACTACCCTTGAAATGTCTTCAACTTTCTTTTCTCTAATTTTTTTTAATTGATGTACGAAAAAAGTTTCAAAAATTGGAAACCTGCTGTTTGCTATCTTCTCTTTATTTTTAGTAATATAACCAGCTAAGGCTTCTTTAGAAGCCACATAAAAGATAGGGTTGTTAAGTGAAATCACTTTGGAAATTTCTTGTTCTATTTTTTTAAGATGGAAATCTATGTCTTTTTCGTTTTGGAATTCATCTCTAACCATATCGAATTTATTTGCAACTATAATTACATCTTCTACACCTTGTTCCTTCACATTCTTTAATTGTTTTAACTCTTCCTTGGTAATACCTTTAGATATATCTATTATAAATATAACACAGCTTGAAATAGGTAAAAATTCATTTATCATTGTCTGCATATGGTCTTCATTACTTGTATTAAAACCCGGTGTATCACAAAAAATATCTTTAGTATATTTTGAATTATTACTATTTATGACAATTCCAACATCTTCTAAATTGTCTATATCTTCAATACTGTTGCAATTTATTTTCTTAATATATTCTCGTTGAGCTTTGTGATCAAAATGTTTCTCATAACCAATCATAAAGACATTGGCAGTTGTTTCTCCATTTCTACACTCTAACATTAATTCTTTGAATAATAAAGCATTTAAAAATGTACTCTTACCTCTACTTACTTCTGCTATTACTGATATATATAGAGGTAAGTTCATCCAAAGTTTAAGATTTTCTAACTCTGCAATATCAATATCATATGGCTCAAATAATAATATTAGCTCATCAAGACTAGCCTCTAATCGTTTTTCTTTTTTCATCTTTCGATATCTGTTATAAATTTATTTAAAACACTTATTTTTTGAGATAAAGCTTTTTTGTTACTTTCTAACTCGTTTTTATTATTAAGAGATTCTTTAATATTACGTATTCTCTCATCGATTAGATTTAAATTTTGTGATAGTACACTAATATTTTGGAGTACAAAAGAATCGATTGATGAGAGTATACTTTGTAGTTCTTTTAGAATAATAGGCAAAGATTGTTCCACAATTTTTTCTAAAATTTCATTATTTTTATCTGAGGCTTTACTAAGAGTAAATAAAGCTAATATTCCTGAAACGACCCAACCTATAGGACCAGCTATTAAAGGTAAAAGTCTTGCCAACCCAAATTCCAAACCAACAAGTGCAATACCTCCAACACCTACACTTATGCCCAAATCTTTTAAAAAATCTCCTGCATGATAACCTGAGTTACCATCTGTCAGTTTTAATTCCCCGTTGCTATCTATATCAAAACCAAATTTTATCTCTTCTATTAATTTTAGGTTGATTTTATTATTTATACTATTTATCTCTTGGATTGAAGCATTAATACTTACAATAGTTTTATTTGAGGCTTTCTCTTTTCTTGAAAGATGTTGAAAGCTTTTTTCCATAAAATTTTGTATAATATTCTCAAAATCTTTTTCAGAATTGGATAAACCTTTCTTTACAGCTTCTTCATATTTTTCTTTCAACTTCCAAAATTGTAACTTATCCCAAAAGCCTATGTTATCAAGCTGTGGCTTGATATTTGATTTTAAAGCAGATTTTATTTCTACCTCTAGTGTGCTTCTATTGCTAGTGCTACTTTTTTGTGTTTCCAATCGTATTTCTGCTATTGAATTTTGAATTATTGTTTGAAATCTTATAATACTAGACATTTTACTTTCAACTTCAATACCCGCATCTAGCAGAGACTCTGTCTCTTTTATAGAATCTTCAATAGACATCTTTTCATAATTCAGGCTATTAATCAAGGCATCTTTTGTTCGTTCTAAAGTGAGAATTGCATCATCAAATACTTCTGCTTTAGCTGATACCATTCTATCCCAAAATTTATTTTCAAAAAGTGGAAACCTACTTTCTTCTAATACTTTTGGAGTGTTTTTAAGCTTACCTATCAAGGCTTTTTTAGCTGAAAGGTAAAATACTTCAAGATTTTCATTTTTATCTTCTTGCAAGTCTCTTAAATTATCTTTTACACTTTTAATTACACTTTCAATTTCTAAAGCAATTTCTTCTTTTGTTTTTAAAGCTAAATCATCTTCATCAATAACACTATCGTATTTATTTAAAATAATAAATCTTTTATTTGATGGTATTTTATTTATCATATCCTTAACAAAATTCTTTTCGTTTTTTTTCAAACCTTGGGATATATCAAGTAATAAAATAACACCATCTGACTTACTAATGGCATCTTTTAAAAGTATGGTCATTACTTTTTCATTAACAGTTCCAAATCCAGGAGTGTCATATAGTTCTATTCCTTTTTCCAAATTTTCATTAGGCAAAGTTATATTTGACTCAATTTCTTTGATATCTTCTTCTGCATTTATACTTTTAAGATTTGTTGTATTTTGTTTAGAAATAGCCTCTTTTAAATCATCTATAGTATTCATTGTTTTACCATCAACACTATAATCCTTACCATATTTTATATGAAATACTTTTGCTGTTGTTTCACCTATTTTTGATTCTAAAACCTGATTACCAAAAACTAAAGCATTTAAAAATGTGCTTTTCCCACTACTTACCTCAGCAACAACTGATATATTTATTGTATCTCTTGAAAACTTTTGCAATAGTCCATTTAATGTTTTTTCAGTCCAATCTAAATCAAAACAAAAGCTATTATCTTTACTAAATCTTTTAATAACCTCTAAAATAGCTTCTGTTTCACTTTTCTTAGCTAATTTTTTTTCATTCAACCTATCTATTACATTTACACTCATAAAAATTCCTTATATTAAATATTCTTTTAAACTTTCTTCCAACTCCACCTGTAAACTCTCCGGTGAAACAACTCTAACATTTGGTATCCAATATCTCACGATAGGAAGTATCTGATTCATATGTCCTACTTTTGTTGATACGATGATTCCTCCGTCTTCTAAGTTTTTAATGACTACTTGGTTTGGTATGATATTTCTTCGAGTGAAGTAACTAGCCACACTCTTATCTACCTTTAACACTACTTCAAACTGTTCATCTGAGAACCAGATGTTATCTTCAGTTTTTAGTTTGTTTACCACTTCACTATCGTAAGTGTAGGTCTCATCACTCAAGGTAGGTTTTACTATGTTTTCAAGAAAAAATGTTTTGAGTTTTTCTCCCTCTACTCCTGCTAGATACCAGACACCTTTGTTGTTTAAAAGTTTGTAGGGTTTAACTAGTCTCTGTTTAGCTTTGTACTTAAACTCTAAGCATAGCCTGTCATTGATAGCTTGCTCATAGAGTGTAAACTCTTCACCCATCTTACTAGTATCTGTGTAGTTATGCCCTTTTATTAGGTAGGCTGAGTTAACCACACTATCAAGTACATTTTTTAAAAAGCTCTCCTCTAAGGTAGGGAACAGCTCTTTGATACCGCTCAGAGCTGCAAAGTTTTGTATATCATTAAAAGTTAGTTTACCTAAGTAATAAGCTTCTAGTGTATAACCTGTTCCCTCTTTTTTTAGAGGTAGGTATGCTAGTCTCTCAGATATGTCTCGCTCTACTGTTCTAACTGTCACACCAAACTCTTCAGCTAACTCTTTTGTAAAGAGTTTTTCACCGTTGTTGAGTTTAGTTAAGATTAGACCTAATCTCATAGCTAGTTTATCATGTGCTACTGCCAAATTATTTCCTCTTGTGTTTATTTTACTTTTATATTCTTAATATTTATACTTAATTTGTAAAATTTATACTTTTTTCTTATTCTTTAGACTGATATGTTGCCGTGTCCCTTTTTTGTGTTTAACATTCAGAGGTGTCAAACGAGAGTAATTCAAGGCTAATCACCTGCTTATCATATCTCTGTGCTTCTACAAGAAACTTTTCATACTGAGCATCTACGACATCTATGGTTGTATTTCTTAAATCTAGGGAGTTTAGACCTTCATATAGATTGGTAAATAAATTTAGTAGATTGACTTGTTCTTGTAGATATTTAGCTTTTTCTGCTATTTGCCTATGTAGCTCAGATAAGATTATTCCATAGACATTTACTTCTTGAATTTTTTGTACTTCATCTAAAATATTTGTACAAATATCACTCAAAAATGTCGGGAGGTAGTAAAACTCAAAGCCATTATCTAAGTAGATACTTTTTTCATTGGCATTATTAGACTCAGATTCATCTAGTTCATTTTCATAGTTGAATAAAAGTTGTGTACTAAAAGCACTACAGATATCTTCACTCTCTACTACTCTCGTGTAAATGCTTAAAGACTTAGCTTTTAAAATTGCTGTGTTAGTCTGCTCTATGTAAGCCAAAGCAGAGTTGTACTCTTGAGTACTTAAGTTCTGTAGTCCTGCCATACTCTTACCCTAACTAGCTTTTATGTATTGAAGGTTTTGTACGAGAATGTCATACTTCTTAGCTTCACTTAATAAAGACTCGTATTTTTTTTGATACTTCTTTTCTAATCTCTTTATTTTAGGTACTTGACTACCTACTAAATCATCTTCAAGAATCAGCATGTCTATCGTTATAAGCTTTAATGACAAAGTGTGTATCTTTGTATAAAGTTTACTGCCAGAATTTACCTCTAAGTAATGTTGTGAGATTTGTTCATCAAGTGATGTTAGGGCTAGAGATAAAGGACTTTTATCCTCTACCTCTACTAAAGTTTTGCGAATGGAAGCTAGTAGGTCTAGAGTTAAAAACGGAAAATAATTTTCATCAAAATCAGTTGCTAACTGTGTGACGGCTTCTAGTGTCTCTTCATCTACACCTTTAAACGGAGCTATTTCTAAGAGTTCTTCTTTAACAGCTATGGTTATATCAGACCCAAAAGCTACAAAGATCTCAACTAAACTTGTAAGAGTAGGTTCTACCTTTACTGCATCCAAAGCAGAAGTATCCTCGCTCTTTTTAGCTAGCTTAAAATGCTTAACACTTGTAGCCTGCTCTTTGATAAATGCTTTCATCTTCTGTTCTTTGGCTTGAGCTACAATAGTATTGAATTTTTCAGTATATTTAACTAAGGTGTCTGTCTCTTCTTGAGTAAGTGTTGTTTGTATCATCTGTTCTCCTTTTAGATAGTAGTACTTTAACCTACTACTTCACATGGTTGTGTCGTTTTTTTCTAAGATTCTAAATCTATGTCACAAGTGTATTGATATGTGATTTGTATATCGTACCATATATGCTTTATCTCTAATATCTCAGCCCAAGGTATAAAAAAGTCATCATACAAACGATGCAAAAGCCAACAATGATGTTGAGAGTTTAAATCGTTTTGCTTCCAACAAGTACTTGTAACATTATGATTTTTTTTATTGCTGATAGGGGATAGAGAACCTGTAGTAAATCTCTGTTTCATATTCTCTTCCCAAGACACTAAAGGATTTTCACCTTCTTCTTTATAGAAAGATATATCTACATTTAGCTCGTAGTCTACCAAACCAGTTTTAGTCTTGAGTATATCATGCTCTCGTTTAGCTAAAGTATAGATATCCTCTTCATGCTTTACTAAAATCGCATTTAACTTTTCTATTTTACCTACCTCTATTTGACTTAGATTGCCCATATAGTTTTCCTTACATTAAAGTTCTTAATTTTAACCACTTTAAGTACAAGCTTGTGTCGTTTTTTTTTAAGTTGCTCTAACTTTTCCATAAGAAAACTGCTAAGATTAATTAACACCTTAGAGGAGGTTCCTTATGACACTAGGTTACATAAGAGTAAGTACAGAAAAACAGACTGTAGAGAACCAAAAGCATGAGATACTAGACTATGCTAACAAACATAATCTTGGTAAAGTCAGCTTCATCCAGATTAGTATGAGTAGCAAAAAGTCTACCAAAGATAGAAGAATAGATGAACTTATATCCACTTTAAAAGAAGAAGACACCTTGATAGTTAGCGAATTAAGTCGGCTAGCTCGTTCTTTATCAGGTCTTTTTGACATAGTCAATGTTTTAATAGCTAAAAGCATAAAACTCATAGCCATAAAACAAAATATGATACTTAACAAAAATAACATCAACGATATGCAAAACAAAGTTATGCTCACCATGTTTTCCCTTATGAGTGAATTAGAGAGTTAGTAAAGTTAGGTGTCCCTGTGAACAAGATATCTAAGCTGCATTTAGGATTTGGTACAGCTAAATCTTTAGGTGAATATATTAAACGAGTAAAACTAGCTAGTTAAAAACTCTAACTCATATTGTAGACCACAAAAGTACTTTTGTAGTCCATTTTTTAGAACATAAAAATAAGAAGAAATTTTAAACTTCTTCTTAAATAAACTAAAAAAGGATACAACATGTATTTGACAGTCATTTCCATAAAAGGTGGGGTTGGAAAAACCTCCATAGCTACAAATATAGCCCTCAACAATAACTACACTTTAGTTACTAATGATGTAGTGACAGATTTAAGCCGGCTCCAGACGATTAACACTCACTTGATAGATTCTAAACTCAAGAAGATTCCCTCACGATATTTAAAAGGAGACAGAGATATAGTCTTTGACATGGGTGCTATGACTGGATTAGTAGACCCTAAAGTTATGCATGCTATAAAACTAGCTGATGGAGTAATCATCCCTACCTTAACAGATGCAAGAAGTATAAGTGCAACTATAGAAACTATACAGTTTGTGCAACAGGCTGAGATAGAAAATATCTTTATCATAGTAAATAGAGTCGCTAACGAAAAGGAGTTCTTAGAAGTTGCAGCACAACTTAGCTCATATATTGACGAATGTAGTATCTATATGATGAAAAATACAACGCTCTTTAAACACATAGCCAGGGATGGAAGTAAATGGTACCAAAATATTCATCATGAAAAGGGTAACTATATGCTCCAAAGGACTAAAAATCTTCACAATGAAATTTATGAGGAAATTATCGATTTAACAGAACAGATAATAAGCTTAAAAGGAGGTATCTAATGCTACCTTCTATGAAAGACCTAGAACATTCCTTAGGTGGTCGCCCTGACAGTTCAAAGAGTAAGGTACGAATATCTGTCTACATAGATAAAGCTGATAATGAAGCTTTACGGTTGGTGTGTACAAAGGTAGACATAGCAGTTAGCACTCTCATTAGAAAGCTAATAAAAGAATATTTATCACATAAACCTAAGATTTAGCTAAATCTGAGTTAAATTCCCTTTATCCCCCTACAAACTTACTTGTTAGGTACCTCCTTTTTTTTTTACACTTATGGATTTATAAAAATTTTAAAACCGAAACTAATGACCTTTAAAATATATATTATTGATAAGAGTAAATACCAATGAAAGGAGAAGTATGGACAAACAGATAAATACTTACCATGAAAATGAAAGAGAGGTATGCAAAAGATTAAACTTTTTTCCAGACCTAATAAGTGCTAGCCCAGCCAACACCCCTACCTACAACCCTTATCTACCTGTAGAGTGAACACATCAAAGGAAAATTATGTATGACCCCAAACAAGCCTACTTCGACAGGATGACACCTGCTAGAAGAGTTAGATTAGAACGAATAAGAGGACACCAGTTCACAAACTCTATCGGTGGTTGCAGTAGTAACTACCATGACTAAAAAGGAGGAAAGTATAGTGATAAATTTTAATATAGATCTTAACTGGAATAAGATAGATGAATGCAAATGCCCAGTTGTTAAGGAGAAGTAATGTTACCACAAAGTGACAAGATATGGATACGACCCAGTAGCATAAAAACATTCTTGAAAAATCCCTATGAGTGGTATCAAACCCATATTTTAAAAGAGTACACGGCTCCCAAAAGTTATCTAACTTTAGGTACCGCTGTACACCATGGTCTGAATGTAGGCTACGAAGAGTTTATAAAGACAGGGACACTTCCAAACCAACAGCTAGTACTAGAAGCTACAAGTGAAGAGTTTTTAAAACTTAGTGCTACTACACAGTGGACAGAGGAGGAGGATGTGAATGAGTTTGCTAATCTTGCAAGTAGATTAACTAGTGCCTACCACAAAGAGATAATGCCTACAATCTTACCTAAGTATACAGAACAGTATGTAGAAGTGAAGTTTGATAATAATCCTTACATAGCAGGAGTGCGAGGGACTATAGACTTAATAACTCAAGATGATACCCTTGTAGACATAAAAACAGCAGGAATGCTCAGTAAATCACTCCAACTAAAACATGAACTCCAACTTTCCGTTTATAGTCTCTTGGCAAAAAAAGCAGGGATGAGTATAGCAGGCGCGAGTATCCATGAGATAGTGAAACCTACATCAACGCTAGATACACGCACACGCATAGTAAAGGTAGACCTCCAAGAAGAAAAAGCAGATGAGATTTTAGAATTGTTAGCTAGTAGAATAGCTGACTTTTATCGAGCTGTAAATGGAGAACCCATCTTAGATCCAGCCAACCTATTTCACTTGCAGAATAGTGAGTATATGTATGCTTAAACAACTAAATAGCAGATAAAGGAGATTATATGCTGATAGACAAAAAAAGTACAACAGAGCCAAATATAGTAATTACAGAACAAGAAGTAAATAACCATAATTTTACAGGTGGAGCTATTCAAGCTAAAAATAGATATGTAACTGCAATGCAGGTAATAAAACCACGCAACCTAAATAGAGTAATTTCTAAGTGTGTGGAAGAAGCGAGCATAGCAGGAGAAGAATTTATCTACTCTTGGAAACAAGGAGGTAGTATTATCGAAGGTTTAACCATAGGTGCTGCTCTATCGATAGTACGAAATTTTGGTAATTGCTTTGTAGATGTGGAAGTGGAGGAGCAAGAGAAAGCTTATATCTTTACAGCTTACTTTTGCGATTTGGAGACAGGCTTTAACCTCTCGAGAAGCTTCCGTCAAAACAAACAAAGTCCAAAAACTAAATATGGTAAAGACATTTATGAAGGAGATCGGGGGATAGATATCATCTTCCAGATAGGACAGAGTAAAGCCATTAGAAATGTAGTATTAAATGCTGTACCAAGATGGTTAGCGACTAAGGTACTAGAAGAAGCAAAAAACAATGCTATGGCTACCATCAATAATATGGGAGAAGTAAAAGCTAGAGAGCTACTGTTAAAAAAGATAAGTAATCTACAAGTATCCCTCGAGAAAGTAGAAAATTTATTTGGTAAAGCCAAGAGTTGGGACAAAATAAAACTAGTACAGCTCTCTAGTGCCTTAAAAACCTTAGAAAATGGCTATGAAGATGAAGACACCCTTTTTCCTGATGTAAGTGTAACTACAAGAAAAGAGATACTGACACAAGCAGAAAAGGAAGCTCTCTTAGAGATAAATGAAACCCCATCATCAAATACAAATCACAAAAGAACTCAAGTGTTACGAGTCTCACAAGAGATATTAAACCTTTCCAATGGAGACTACAAAAAAGGGACAGAACTGTTAGCTAAGATATTTGGCAGAAAATTTAAACTCAATACTTCTTTTACAGCGCAACTTACACAAGAGGAGATAGATAGGATAGATGGCAAGTTGGAAACACTGTTAAAAGAGATAGAAGATGTAGAGGAAAAAGTAGCATGAGAAAGGCACTGATACCACAAGAAATAAAGGACATAATACCAAAGTTGTATGCTACAGAAGGTATGAAAGATCCTTTAGTCTATGTGAAGTTGTTTAAACCAGATAGCAATTGGACTTGGTTTATTCTTGAATTTGATCCCAAAACAGAAGAGTGTTTCGGTTTAGTAGATGGACATGAAAAAGAACTAGGATACTTTCAGCTATGTGAGTTAGAAAAAGTAAGAGGACCATTAAACTTACCTATAGAGAGAGATACAAGTTTCAAACCTACTTTATTATCTAAATTTAAATAATGCTTTTAGATTTAGATGAATTCGTTTCATATCTAGAAGAACTGCATAGAAGAATAGACATAGGAGATAATGTAGAGATACTGTATGCAGACAACTTAGTCCCAGTAAAAATTAATGGCGAGATAAAACCAGAACTGAAAATATTTAAAGCTAGTTATTGCATCTATGAGATGGAAGAGTTTGAGTATTTTAACTCAAGTAACTCTGTAGAAATGCTTGTAATAGAAGAATATAGCGATTCTCCAAATAGTATCTACATAGATCAGTTTGGAGATGTGGATTCTTATGAATATGAGAACATTAGCAGTATTGAACTAGGTGAGACTCTCGTAATAGAAATAGAAAATAGACAAGTTAAAGGATATTTATATAAAAAGTTTCAGCGATGAAACATTTTTATATAAACAAAGGTTTGCCCCCTTAATTATACGAAACTTATTGAATTTTAGGAAAATACAACTAAGAAAATGTATATTATTATGGTCAAATTTTAAAGGAAAAAAAATGGTTAAATTTTTTATTGATAGTATCGTTTTT